>NZ_JASGDO010000044.1:0-215466 GCF_047607225.1 Microbacterium sp.
CGAACGCCTGCAGGTTGTACTGCTCGACGAGATCCGCGGCCTTCTTCGTCGTCGGGTTCAGGTTCAGCAGCATCGTCTTCAGCGACGTGCCAGCGTCCGACCCGAGGAGACCCTGCGACGCGAACGCCGACAGAGCGGCCGTGGTCTCCTCGATCGACAGGCCCGTCAGCGACGCGGCCTGCCCGCCCTGCGCGAGCGCCTGCGACAGGTCCGACACGTCACCCATCGCCTTGCCCGCACCGGCCGCGAGCAGGTCGGCGACGTGCGCCATGTCGGAGCCTTCGAGCTTGAACGTCTTCAGCGCGACCGCGGCGATACCCGCGGCGTCCGCGACGCCCAGCCCGCCGGCCGCGGCGAGGTCGAGCGCGCCGGCCAGTCCGCCACCGAGGACGTCGACCGCGTCGACACCGGCCTTCGCCATTTCCTCGATCGCGTTCGCGGACTCCGTCGCGGAGAACACGGTCTTCGCGCCGGCCTCGATCGCGGCGGCCGTGAGCGCCTGCATGTTGTCGCGGGCGTCCTGGCCGGTCGCGGCGACGTTCGACATTGCCTGGTCGAAGTCGGCGAACTTCTTCACGGCCATGCCGATACCGGCCGCCATGATCCCGCCGGCGGTGAGGGTCGCGCGGCCGAGCTGCTCGAACGCCTGACGCTGCTGCTGCAGCTTCTCCGTCTCCGACCCGACCTTCCGGACCGAGTCGGCCGCCCGCAGCATGTTCCGCTCGAACTCCGCCACCTGAGCGCGGAGCGACACCGCGATGACGCGTTCGCCCATCCGGATCACCACCCTTCGGAGGTGCCCCGGAGAGACGGGGCGGGAACTACGTGGCCGGTGGAGCGTCGTCGCGCAGACGGGTCTCCCAGATCAACGCGTCAACGTCGACCACGTCGCCGTACCGGTCGCGGAAGTCCTTCTGGACCTTGTTCGAGTCCTTCAGCGCGAGGTCGGTCGTCGGGATGTGCTCGAACTGCCCGTCGTTTCGGGGATCGGTGGCGACGTCGAGCGGGAGGCCGGTGCGGCTCATGGGCCGCTGGTCCTCCCGACGGCTCGCGAGGATGAGGAGCATGTCGTTCTCGGAGTACTCCGGCTCACGGACCGTCACGATCCGTTCGACACGCCCCCACCGGTCGCGGTGAATGATCTGAGTGGTGCGGGGCTCCCACCCGCGCAGACGACGCGGGGAGACACCCATCTCCCGGGCTGCCCGGACGATCTCGCCCGTCAGCCCTTGACGGCTTTTCCCGCCGCTTCCTTGAGCTTCTGCGAGGGCTGCAGCACGTTCAGTCCGTACAGCACGGACGCGATGTTCTTCCGGTTTGGGGCCGTGAGCACGCTCATCAGCCGCCGCCACTGCTCCTCATCGACGTGCTCGCCGTCGACGGTGACCTTCGACGTCGGGTAGTCCTTCGCGACGGCGTCCGTGTTGTATCCGACGAGCCCGTCGGTCTCGGCGCCGGGGCGGGGCGGGTTCGTCGCGACGATGTCCTCCCAGTCCTCACCCCACAAGGGGAGGAACGTGAGCTCGGTCAGCTCGCCGCCGACCTCCACGTTCAGCGGCGTCGGCTCGGTCGCGTCGTAGTCCTGCTCGGCCTTCGCGATGCGCTCGTCCAGATTCATGGTCTTGTCCTCTCACCAGTGCTCACCAGAGAGGCCCGGGGTGGGGCGGTGAGCGGTCCCCACCCCGGGGAGTTGGATCAGGCGACGACCGTGACTTCCTGCACGACCTTGCCGATGATCTCGGGGACGGTCTGCTTGTGCGCGTCGGTGTTCGCCGTCGCGGGCACGTCGACCGACGTGGCGGTCCGGACCGGGACGATGTCGTTGATCTTCGTGCCGACGGCGATCGGGGTTCCGTTGTCGTAGCCGAGGATGTGGACGATGAAGCCCTCGGTTCCCTTCACGCCGAGCACCGTCTCCGCGTCGGTCGGGTTCTCGCGGTTGTAGACGTAGAGCAGCGTCAGCTTGTAGCGCTTCGTTCCCTCGGCGGTGAGCTCCTGCTCGAGCGTGTACCGCGTCGACACGCGCTCATTGATGGTCGTCTCGAGCGCGTACCCGTTCGGCCCGTACAGGCCGTACGTGAGTGCGACGACGCCCGATGCCTCGAGCTCCGTCTTCTTGGGGTTCTGCGTGTCCGCGATCGCCGGGACCCACAGGACGGTGCCCTTACCGTCGTAACCGAAGCCCTTCTGCACTTCTTCGATGGGCATGTGTTCCTCCTAGGAGATATGCCCCATGCAGGGGCGGTTGAGCCCGTCGACGGTTGCCGGCGGGCATGCAAAAGGGCCGCCCACGTGGACGACCCTGAGAACTGGAATGCGGACGCTACTTCGACCGCTTGACGGCCTTCTTCGGCGGCTCGTCGCCACCACCGACCGGCGAAGGATCCCCCGGCTCGGGATACGTCGCGGGCCGCGCGTGCGGCACCGGCTTGTCGTCGACGACGACGTACCGGTCGGGGTGCCGCTCAAACATCACGGTCGAGATGTCGAACTCGTGCCGGAGCCCGCCGGCGTCGGCGTGCTGGACTCGGATGAATGCCATGACTACTCCTTGGGTCGGGAGACGAACTCGAACGTCATGTCGACGAAGAACAGGCGCGACGTGCGGTCGTACTGACCTGTGCCCTCCTCGACGTGGTCGGTCGCCATCGTGATTCGGTCGCACTCGCGTCCCTCGACGTCGAGCACATGGTCGATGAGTTGCCCCATCACGTCCTCAGCGAGGCGGAGGAACGCGTCAGCGGTCGTCGCGACCACCCGCACGTCGAACGACAGCACCCGACGCGACGACACCCGCTGCGCGCTGCGGTACCGGTGGTCGTTCAGGTCGGTGGGGAGCGACGGGAACGCGATCACGTAGTTCTCCCGCACCAGCGCCCCCGTCGCCTCGATCGTGCGGACCACGTCGTACACCTTGTTCGACAGGCGCGGATGCGCCTGCAGACGCTCCTTGAACGCCTGATACTCCGCGCGCATCGTCAGCGGCCGATCTTGTCCTCGACAGCACCGGTCACCGCGATCTCGATGCCACGCACGTAGTCGTCCTCGTTCGCGCGCGCCGCGTCACGACCAGCGTGCTGCGGCGCGCTGCGCACGTCACCGGGCGCGTCCTCGACGATGCCGAGCGAGCCCTGGCCGCCGACCGTCGGTCCGATCTTCGCGCCGATCGAGTCGCCGCTGTAGTCCATCTCGTAGTCGATGCTCGCCGCGTACCCCTCGAGGCCGGTGTGCTCGGCGCCCTGCCGCCAGTCGTCCTTGATGTTCCGGGCGGTGACCTCCGTGGCCTGCGCGATCCGCTTGTTCGCTTCCGCGCCGACCTCCCGCAGGTCCCGTTCCAGACTGAACAGATCGTCAGCCATACCCCACCCCCTTACGACTGCTCTTCGAGCGGGTAGCGGGCGGCGCTAGTCTGCCCCGCCTGCGACCGTCCCTCGACGCGGTACATCCGGCCGACGAGCGACGGATCCACCGTCGACGCCGTCACCTTCACCTCGTCGTTGACGTGCACCACCGTCCCCGACGGCAGCTTCACGAGCGGCGACTGCTCCGCGAGCGGGATCGTCTTCCCGTTCGTGTCCGAAACCGCCAGCGTCGGGTACTTGATCTGCGCCGGCCCGGAGTACGACCCCGACACGAGCACACGCGTCGCGTCGCCCGTCTCGTCGTCCATCCCGTCCGCGAACGTCCCGATCTGCACCGTCTCCGTGAACCGCGTCTCCTCCGTGCGAGCACGAGCCTGCGCCAGGATCGACTCGACGCTCATGACTGCCCCAGAGCGATCGTGAACGCGCCCCGCCGGCGACGACGGAACGGGATCAGCGCGTCGACCTGCGCGTCGGTGACGTCCATCCGCCCCGACGACATCGCCGCGTCACGACGCTTCGTCGTGGAGTAGTCGTCGATCCGCTCCGTCTCCTCCAGCCACCCCTCGGTGTTCACGAGGTAGCCGCGGAGCACATCCACAACCGTCGTCACGTACAGCGTCGACCACTCGTTGACGAGCTCCTGCGGGTTCTCCGCGTCAGCGAACGACGGAGTCCCCTCGACCCCACGGAGACGGAGCCGCATACGCAGCACCGCCTCCGCAGACGGCAGACGCTTCGTGGCGACGGTGGTCTCCTCAGCCGACAACGCCCGCCACTGCTCCACGACGTCGTCGACATCCACCCCCGGCCACGACATCGTCACTTCACCGGGATCTCGGCGCCCTCGAGCGCGCTGATGATGTCGGCCCGCTTCGCGTCCTCGGGGATCTCGATGCTGAGACCGGCCTTCTCAGCCGCCGCGAGCGCGTACACGCGCCAGTCAGCCGCCGACGAGCCCTTCCCCACCATCGGGGGAACCGTCAGAGCATCGCCGGAGGCCGCACCGGGCTCGCTGGCGGACTTTCCGGCCGCGCCGGTGTCCTTGCCCTTGCTCTTGCCCTTCGAGCCGTTCCCGCCGCCCTTCGGAGCGAGGACATGGTCGCCGAGCTCGACGCCCTCGGGCACCTTGTCGCCGGCGAGGAGGACGATCGGGTCGCCGCCCTCGGGGTTGTCGATCAGCACGGAGCCGACCAGGTCATCACGGATCTTCGCCATGACGTCATTCCTTTCTGTCAGGCGTGGCGGCCCGGCACGAATGCGCAGGCCGCCACGCGCTGGATCAGGACAGGACCTTCGCCGCGAGGCTCAGGTCAGCGTTCGCGAGCACCGGCATGGCGATCGCGTCGGCGATGATCTCCGCGATGAGCGGGGGCTTCTCACCGCGGTACGCGCCCGCGACGATGCCCGGCATCTCGGAGTCCTCGATGCCGTAGCGCTCGTCGGTGGACGTGAGGGTCTGACCCCAGAACGTCGCGCCGAGGTCCGTGCCCTCCCAATCGTTGGTGTCGACGGGGGCGGGCAGCAGGAACAGCTTCGAGTCGTCGAGCACCTTGCCCGACTTCGTGCGCCGGTCGTACTTGATGATCTGCGGCAGGCCGGCGCCGGTGACCACTCCCCGCACGTCAGCCTCGCTCGCGGGCCGCGAGCCCCCGTTCACGAGCTGGGTGCGGAACTGGTCGCCGGCCGCGAGCGCGGTGAACACGCGCGACGACATCACCATGCAGCCCGGCTCATCGCCGTTCGTGGTGATGTACTGCTGCCGCAGCGTCTCGAGGTACGCGAGACGGTCGACGTTCGACGCCGTCCACAGCGTGCCCGCCGTGACGTCGTGCGCCGAGGAGCGCCCGAACGAGTCGGCAGCACCGATCTCCGGGATGGTCGCGACGCCCGTGCCGAGCACGATGCCGCGCAGCTTCTCGACACGATCCGCGACAGCCCGCACCACGATCCGCGTCGTGGCGAGGATCGACTTCTCGACCGCCTCGTCCGGCGCGTTCCGGTTGCGCAGCTGCTCGTACTCGCTGAGCGGGATCTCCTGGCCGACCGAGGGGAGCTCGAGAACGGTCCGCTTCTTCGGCTGACCCTTCGCGATCTCGATCTCGGCGTCGTACGCGCGGTAGCGCGCCTCCTCCACGAGACCCGCCTGACCGGACACGAAGCGCACGACGATGTCGGCGACCTCACGGTTCGGCAGGAAGCGGGCCAGAGTGCCCTTCGCCTGCTCGTACTCCTCGAGGGAGCGGCGGGCGTACCCGGTCAGTGTTGCCGGGTCGATGACGTCAGTCCAGAGTGCCATTTGTCAGCTCTCCTCTCTCGCTCAGACGAAGACGAAGGTCGTGGCAGCGCGCTTCGCTGCGGCGGCGGGCGCCGCGAAACCACCCGAGTAGGGCACCTTCGCGACGTTGATGCGACCGTGGTCGAGGATCGGGGCCGCGAAGTCCGCGGTTCCGACGACCTTCTGGTCGGTGAGGATGAACCCGGCGAGGATGCCGGCACCCGTGGTGGTGCCCTCGGTCTTGTCGTAGGGCACGTACAGGCCCCCCACGAGCGCGACCGGGGTGCCGGACGGGATGTACCCATCCGGGTAGTGCGTTCCTGCGGTGAACGCCGAGACGTCGATGACGCCGGTCCGCGCGTTGCGGATCCCGTGCGTCGACCCGAGCCACGACATGTCACCGGAACCGAAGGTCTCCTGCTGGAGCTTGGGCATGGTGTCAGTCCTTTCCAGACGACTTCTTGGGGTGGTTTTCGTCGTAGAGGTCACGACCCGCCGAGACGCTGCCGCCCTTGGCGTTCCCATCGCGCTCACCCTGACCGGGCAGACGCCGACGCTTCGTCTCGGTGACCAAGGCCTCAGCCGTGTTCTCCTTCACCCAGGCGTCGAGCTTCGCCTTGTCGACGGACTTCCCGTCTTCCGCGACAAACTGCGTCAGATCGAGGTTGAGCACCTTGGACGCCGTGAACGAGCGGCCCTCGAGCGCCTTGTCGAGAGCATCGCCAGCGCGTTCCTTCGCGAGCTCAAGACGCTCCGCCGCGAGCGCGTCGTTGATGCGCTTGTCGACGTCGGTCTCGGTCACGCCCGCGGGCTTGTCGCCGTCCTTCGGCTTGTTCTTCGCATCCTCGGCGGCCTTGGCGGCACGGAAAGCCTCCGCGTCCTTCTTCAGGTCGTCGTAGTCGGCGAGCTTCGCCCGCTCGTCCTCCCGCGCCTTCCGCTCAGCGCGGCTGACACGATCGGTGACGATGCGATCGAGCTCCTCCTGCGAGGCAGGAGCCTTGAACTCGCCGCCTCCACCACCGCCGCCTTCGCCCTCCTTGGGGGCGAAGAACCGCACGTACGGGTTCGTGGAGATGAGCTGTCCGAATGCGTTGCGCTTCATGGGGTCGTGTTCCTTCCGCTTTAGGCCCGTCGGCCATCACCGTTTAGGGCCCGTCGGCCACCGCGACACGCTCGCGTAGCGCCTCCACCCGAATCGGTGGGAAGTCGATGGGAGAGCTCCCGCCGGCGCGCGGCCGGTGGTACTCTCGGCGAGGTAGGGCACCTTCCTGCGTCAGTCCTGAAATAACGGACCGTCAGAACACGCGGGCGCTGGGTGCCCTACCTCTTTGCCTCACAGGAGGCGGATCTCTTCGAGCCCGTCACGGCTCATCACAAACAGCCGCCGTATCGGCGTAGTGCTCGTGCGCTGATTGAACTCCGCGAGCTGTCGGCGGAGTTTGTCGGTCAGCACGCCGTCGCCGAGGTCGACGATGAAGTTCTCCTTGACGACGCCCCCCCGAGTCGCCTTCGCCACAGCCGTGTGAATGTGGTTCCGGATCGACTGGTACTTCGCGCCCGTCGACTTCAGCTCCATCGTGAGGTCGCCCTCGTTGATCCAGACGAAGTCGTTCGTCGGCCGAAGGTTCGGGTCACGCGGGATCCACCGCACCTGATTCGAGACGAGGAACCGTTCGAGGAACTGGATCTCTTGCGGCTCTAGCCGGTCGCCGCCGGTGTCTAGCGCGAGCGCGTCCTGCCGGTTCTGCCAGTACCTCCGCCACGCGTCCCGATCCGACGGATCCGGGGGCGGCAACGGCGGCCCACCCCGACGCGGAGGCTCGATACCGCCCGCACCCGCCCCGCCCGTGAGCGGAGACCGCACGCCCGCGGCCGTGACCTTGATCCCGAGCGCGTCAGCGACCCGACGCACACCATCGGCCGCGCCATCCTTCATCGCGGCGAGCTGCGCCTCGTACGCCCGCCGCAACTCCGCGAGCTTCGCCGGCGTCGCCTCGATCGCGTTCGCGTACACGTCCGCCGAGCTCGGCCCGATCGACCGCGGCACCCGCCCGTTCCGCTGCGCGTAAGCGAGGCGATAGTGCGCGTCGTACAGGCGCCGCTCCCCCGCCGTCATCGTCGACCGGTTCAGCGGATCACGCCGCCCCGACGCGACCGCGTCGTACCGTGACGCGCGAGCCGTGGTGACCGTCTGACCGCCGATCCGCACCGTTCCCTTGCCGCGACCCGCCGCGAGGATCTGAGCGTCCGTACGGACCCCAGGTGACCGGGGAACGACGACACGGCCACGGTCCTTGATGAACCCCCGCTCGCGGAGCATCCGCACCGCGTTCGTCCGTGTCCCGGCCGTGCGGTAGATCGTGTCGATCTGGCTCCGCGCGGTCGACAGCTTCCGGATCTTCTGGTTCATCACCGCGTACATGTCGGCGCCCTCACGCAGCGCGCGAGCCTCCGACCGTCCGAAAGCGCGATCCTGCTCCGCCTCCGTCATCGAGTCGAACGCGGCGTACGGATCCGTGACGAGGCTGCCGGCGATGTTCTCCGACGCGGGAATGTGGGTGCAGTCGCACCGCTCGTGCCGCTTGAAGCCGTCGTTCCACCGGTACCACTTCCCCGCCAAGGGGATGCACCGTCCGCACGACGGCATGTTCAGCATCCGCACGTACCCGGTGAGCGCCGGCCGGGACGCGATGTCGGCTTCGTAGACCATCCGGCGCGTGTCGGCGAGGAGCGTGAGCGTCGCCATCTGCATCCAGCGGCCCGACTGTGCGAGCGCGTCGTCGACGGACGCCCCGTCAGCGATCGACTCCTTCGCACCGATCACGGCCTGCTCGTACAGTCCAGCGACCGACCGCCCGTCCGGCGTCGACGACAGGAACGCGTTCGGCGACAGGTCACCGACCGGCGGCGCCGTCTGGTTCGTCTCCTCGAGGACCGCCGCCGTGTAGCCGAACGCTTCACGCACAGCCGCGCCCCGGCCCGCGTCGACGAGGCCGAGGACGTCCGGGCCGACGCGCCGCCACGACGCGTCGAAGTCGTCACCCATCCGCGACCACGCGAGATTCACCGCGGCCCCCGTCGTCGCGGCGATCGCCTGCTGCTGCTCGTACTGACTACTGACCGCCCGAAGCACGCTGCAGCGTCCTCATCGCGTCGGTGACCTGCGGGCTCCGCTGGGCTTCCTCATCCCAGTCCGCCATGCGGCCCTGCTGCTGCTCCGTGTAGCCGAGGTCCTCGCGCGCCTGCTCGATCGGGAGGATCGAACGGCCCGTGTTGTCCTTCACCTGCACGAGCTTCACGATCGCGTCGGCCTTCTGCGAGATCGTCGGGGTCGACGGGTCGCGCCACAGCGTCTCGATCATGCTCGGCTTCGCCTCCTGGTCGCGGCCGAGCTCGAGGAGCACGAGCCGCTGCACCGTCTCCCACCCGGCCGACAGGGCACGCTGCTTCCGCTCGGCCCGCTTCACCAGCTGCGCCTCCGACGAGCGGATCGCGTCAGCCGACGGCGGGTTGTCGCCCTGGAACAGGAGGTAATGCGACGGGAGACCGAGCTGCATCGCGATGATCTGCATCAGCAGCTTGATCGTGTCGTGGAAGTTCGTCAGCGCCGCCTCGGGGAACTGCCCGAACTTCGCTTTCTCGCTCGACGAGCCCCACATGCGGCCGGCGATCATCGAGTACGTGTTGAGGGCTTCGCCGGTCTTCTCGTCGACGAAGTCCGTCTCGGTGAGCCCGGTCCCCCAGCGGCGCGGGAGCGCGTGGAACTCGGCGGACACCATCATGTCGCTGGCGATCTTGTTGAGCGCGTCCAGCGGGCTGATGATCGGGTGGAACACGCTCCGCCCGAGACGCTGATCGAACTTCCCGGGCCGGGAACGGCCGAGGACCCGAGCGTCGTTGATGAGCGGCACCAGCGAGCACACGCCGAAGTCGTGCGTGTCGTACTCGTCCTCGACCCAGTCGCGGCCCTTCCTCCGCCACGTCCGTGACCCGTTCTCGTGGAGGTACGTCATCCACTGGACCTTGTCGAGGTCCGTCCACCGCTTCACGCCGTGCTTCACCCGCTTCGTACGGGGGTCGTCCTCGTGGATCGCGTCGAACGGCGACTCGACCGTGATCACCGGCGCGTCGTCCTCGTTCTCCGCCGGCCCCACCATCGCGTACGCCCGGGACAGGGCGAGCCCTTCACGGTGCGCCTGCTGGTGGATGAACGGGCCGAGGTTCTCCTGCCAGACGTCCTCGACGTCGTTGTCCGCCTCACGGTTGCTCCGGTTGCTGCCGATCCGGAACCCCTCGATGTCGAGACGGTTGTCGTAGACGTCGACGGCGAACAACGCGAGGTTCAGCACGATCGGCGACAGGCGATACCCGAGCTCACGTTCCAGGATCGGGGCGATGAACCGGAGCGGCTGCTCACCCTCGAAGTAGGCGTCGTTCTTCTCGAGCGGCTTCTTCTCCTTCGCCAGGAGTCGGGACAGCCGCATCGCCTCGTCGAGCTCGGTCACGCCCGCCTCCTAACTGCTGCGCCAGACGCGCACCTTCGCTCGTGGTTTCGGGGGCGACCAGCCGGCGGCGAGCGAGTCGCGAACCGCGGCGTTCGCGAGGATCCGGGTCATCGCGAGGTCGATCTTCTGCGTCTCGTTCGGCTTCCCGAGGATGTACTTCTGGCCGGGTTTCGCGACCTTCTTCGCGTTCGCCATGTGCGCCGCCGTGTACGGGCACCCGTCCTGCGTAATCAGGCCCTCGCGGAGGTCGGCCTCGAACCGGCGGATCTCCGGGTACATGCGGGAGACCTGATTCGTGGGCCACTCGATGACCCGCTCCTCACCGTGCTTCTCCGCCCACCGCTCACCGTCGGTCGTCCAGTCCTCCGGGTCGAAGTAGAACCGGGCGACGATGAACCGGTCGAAGATCTCGTCCAGCGCGGTATCGACCTCGCTGTGCGGGATGCGGTCGCCGTGCTCACGCGGGTTCCAGATCGTCGGCGTGTCCGGCGTCGGCCCCCATCGGGGCGTGAACGAGAAGCCGTCCATCGTCTGCGCGCTGATCACGGTCCAGTCGTTGTTCACGCTGCCGTCGAACGCGAGCCCGATCGGGGTCCCCGCTGGAGGGTTAGGCAACCAGGGCTTTCGGTCGTGCATATGCGCCCTCCCACAGCCCATCCGGCAGCCACGAGCCCATACCGCGCACCAGCTTGTTGCCGTAGAACCGCTCCGCCTGCGCCGGGTCCTGCTCGAGCAGCTCGAACGCCTCCGCCTCGATCCCGTCGAGGTCGACGTGGCTCGCGCCGGCGTACACGAACGCGTGGATCTTCCGACGATCACGCTTGTTCTTGTAGGAGAGGTTCGCCGGCGGCTGCCGGTAGAACCGGAAGATGTCCTTCGCACGCGACTCGAACGTCGCACGCGCCGTGGACTCCTCCGCCGGATCCCACGCGTTCGTGAGCTCGATGCCCCGACCACCCATGCCCGACGTGCCACGACGCATCGTCTGCGCGGTCGGGATGAGCCCGTTCGTCTTCGTATAGATGCCTGTCTCGTCCTGCACGAACCCCGTCGTCGGGTTACCGAGACGAGACGACTCCGCCGACGTCACCTTCTCGATCACACCGTCGTCACCGATCCGCATGAACTTCTCGCCGACGCGGACACGCTCCGACAGCGGGCCACGGAGGATCATCGCCTGCAGCGGACGCCACGTGTTGTTCACCTGATCTTCCGACGTCGCCATGAGCTGGATCAGCGGCGTCGGCCACGGCATGCCCTTCGGCTCGCCCGGCTCGTACTCGTACACGAACCCGCACATGCAGCCCCACTCGGCGCAGTCGTACGTCTCGCCCGCCTCAGCCCACCCCGCGAACAGGTCCGGCCCGAGCGCCATGAGCGTCGTCATGCCCGCAGCCCACGGCGACTTCCCGTACTTCTGCGGCCCCACGACCAGCGAACGCCGGTACGTGAACGCCTGATTCTTGATCGGGTCATCCGGCCGCCACGGCGTCTCCGGACGCACCCGGCCGTGGTTCGCGGTGCACCAGAGCTGCCAGTCCGACAGCACGAACGGCTGCCCCTTCTTGAACCCGTCCGGGATCGGCAGATGCCACGCCATCCAGTCGGCCTGCAGGTAGCCGAGCGTCGGGAAGTCGACGACGAAGTCAGGAGTCGGGTCCGACATTCTCCACAGCCCTCAGCCTTCCCCGCGCCGACGGCACACTCCGCTTCGCCGCGGCCGGCTTCTTCGAGGCGACCGTCGGCGCCTGCGCCTGATTCGTCGAGATCCGGAACCCCGCACTCAACAGCACACGATGGTTCAGCAGAAGCTCGTTCTCCTGGCGCAGCAACAGCCCACGAATCGCCGACTTCGCGCCGGGAGTCTCGGCATCGACCGATGTGCGCACGTGCATCGCGACCTGACGGAACGAAGACTGCTCCTCCCAGATCACCGCCTGAGGCAACCGCCACATCTCAGCCCACACCACGAGCTCACGCTCCGACGCCTCCGAAAGCGGCCAAGGGGGAAGATCGCCGACGCGTTCTTTCGGGAGAGTCCTGATCGCGCCCGACTCAATCCGAACCGCCTCAGCCAACGAAGACGTGTCCGGCGTCCGGCCAGAGCCCGCACGAGCACCTCCTCGAGCCATGCCTGCCACCCCCTCAAAAAACTCTTTGGTTTCGGAAAGCTCGGCAGCCACCTCCCCGGCGGTCCGGTGCGGTTGTTGCTCTGGGGGTGTCCCCCCACCCCTCAGGGGGTGATGGTGCGGGCTGCGTGGGTCATGGCGTCGGCGTATTGGCGGACGTCGGCGTGGAGGGTGATGTGGACCGGTGGCAGGAGGTCTTGTGGGGCTTGTGGGGCTCGGTTGGTCCACCATGTGCCTACGGCGTACCCGAGGGTGAGGCTAATGGCTCCTGCGGCCTGGGCGGTGAGGATGACGGCGAGGGCTTCGAGGGGGGTCATGCTGCACCGTCCAGGGTGAGGGTGAGGCGGTCCAGGAGCTCGGTGCGCTGCTCGTCGGTGAGTGTGAGGCCACCGGGCGCGTCGAGGGTGGCTTCGTGGGCGAGGACGAGGGCGGCGCCTGTGGCTTCCTTGAGGTGCTCGAGCGTGGCGTCGTGCCAGTGTTCGGTGTCGAGGTCGAGCTGGTCGAGCACGATGATGAACGGGGTGTGCGTGTACTCGCCGACCGTGACGGGCGGGAGCGGGACGATCTGAATGCGGGCCATGAGTCTCACCTCTCGGGCTATCGGATTGGGTCAGTGGTGGGCGAAGCGTCCACCTTCGGAGCGGTTGCACCTGGCGTGTTCGGGGCCGCGGTACGCGGTGCGGTCCTCCGTATGACCCAGATCCCATGCCTGGCCGGGGCGGATCAGGCGCCCGCACGTGGGGTTCGCGCAGTGGACGGTGCCGGTGACGACGATCGGTTCCCACTCGGCACGGAGCCTGTCGTGCTCAGCGTCGTAGCCGCGCTGCTGGCGTGTGCCTCGGGCGCGGTCCTTCTCGCGCGTGTGGGTGGTGCAGCGGGAACCGCGGGTCAGGGTCGGGCATCCGGGTTCGGCGCACACCTTCATCGGGGAAGGCCGATGCCGCGGGTCACGATGCTCGCGATGATCTCCGCCCCGGTGGTGAGGCCGAGTCCGCGGCGTTCGGTGGTGTCCCACCTGGTGTAGGTGGGGGTCTTCGCGGGCTTCGTGTGCTTGATGCCGGCGCGCTTGCGTGCCTTGCGTGCCCTGGTGCTCATGGTGTGTCCCCTCGACTGAACAGCCACTGCAGGAAAGCGCCGGCGTAGCGGCGGGTGAAGACCGTGCCCGCGACGCCCGCGGTGACGCCGACGAGCACGGCGACCGTGGTCCTCATGCGGTGATCAGGTGGCGGCAGTCGATGACGGCCACCGCCTGCTCGTTGAGCGCGACCCAGAACCGGGTGCCGCAGTGACCGCAGTACGAGAGCGGGCCCGTGCGGGTCACGACGTACACGAACGCGGCAACGGCGGGGCCGCACCGGTCGCACGTGTCGCCGGAGACCTCGATGACGGTGGGGCGGTGACGGTCGACGACGTCGACTGGTGCGGTCATCGTGTCCCCTATCCGTTCGGAGGGGGTTCCCGACCAGGAGCGGGCCAGCACGCGCCTACCCGAATTGAGCGCCGTGCATGACGGGCCACACGCTCCCGGCCGGGAACAACAAAGGCCGGTCTGCGACTGTCACCGGGAAGAGGGTGGTGACTGGCCGACCGGCCTAGTGGGGGTGGTGTCGGGGCTGGGCCTGTCGTCCCTGCCGACACCGGTACAACCATGACTCTGGGGTATGCAACCACTCGGTTGCAAGTATTGGGTTCAGGTACGGCGTGTCGCGTCCTGTGCGGCTTCCTCCGCGCGTCGGATGGCGCGGAGGCGGTACTGGTGCGCGGGGTCGTTCTTCAGGCGTTCGCGCCACCAGGCGAGGAGCACGTCCTCCTCGACGACGCGGACCTTCTGCCCCTCACGGACCTCCCACTGCATCGGCATGCCGCGCGCCCGCCAGTACCGGATAGCGCGAGGCTTCCGGCCGACGCGGCGCGCGGCTTCCCGATAGGTGAGCATGCTCATCGTCAGATGTGTCTCGCTATGGTGAGATTCATGACCACGCCCGCACGACGCAGCCGGCCCCCACTCCCCCAGCCGATTGCCTGGCTGTACGTCATCGCGGTACTCGTCCTCATCTGCGCTGCTATCGCCTCTGTGCTCGTCGCTGTGCCCATCGGGTTCCCCGCGGCGGCAGGCTTCGTGGGGACGATGGTAGGCACCGCGATCGCCGCGTTCGTGCCAGCACTGCTTGGGCATGGGATCGTCATCGCCATCCACGACCTGAGCTGGGGTCGGAAGGGTTGGTTCGACTGACCTGCAACTGCGCTCGAGGGCGGGTTAGTCACTGTCAAAGTAGCGCCGAGGCCGGGCGAGCACGATAGCCTGACCGGGCGGTGGCTGTACGGATAGGCTCCCTCCATGTCGAACTTCCTGTCCTTGGTCCTCTGGGCGTTCATGATCGGGCTCGTGCTCGTCGCCCTCGGAGTCGTCATCCGAGTGGCTGTTCTCAGCGCGCTCAAAGCGCACTCCGTCTGGAAGGAAGAGCACACGGTGCGGAGGGCTCCCACGCCTCGCTGATAAGCCGTAGTGGCCCGCGGGCCCACGGTGTAGATGCGCTCGCGCTTAGCCATCGCTCTGCTCCTGTTCGTTGGTCTGGTCCTGTACAGCCGATAGGCTCGCCGCATGGATCTCGTGTGGTGGGCGCTCATCCTCGTGCTCGGCTTCGGCGCATTCACGTACGTCACGGCTCGCCGCAAGCGAGGCTGACCCCATACCGCCCGATTCCTGGAAGTGGTCAGTAACCCACCACGCAACACCACGCAGAATCTCTATCACGTCGTCCGCGATGTCGTCATACGCCTCATTCAACGACCCACTCTCAGCGGTCGCTTCGGCAGTCTCTCGGTAGGACTCGCGCACGTCCCGCTCGGCCTCGGCGTACAGCACGTCCCTGAGCGGGTGGGAGGGGCGCATGTTCGCGGCGGCGAGGAATGGTGGGAACCAGTCGGCTACGAGCTCGTCTGTCATCGCACGATCAATCGGCATGATCCGAACCTCACATTTCCTCATGCGGGCATGCGGCTTCCGCCTGGATGCCGGCGGGGAACGACAGGCACCGCGAGTTCCAGTAGTCCCACGGCATCCCGCATCGGCATTCCGCGCCACCTCCGCGCTCGTGCGACCCCGGTAGCATTCCGTGAGTCTCGGCTTCCGCCTGGTGGTCAGGGGCGGCGGCGAGAGCGGCCTCGATCCAGTCCGCCGCGTCACGCATCAGGCGATACGCCGCGGGCTCGCCCATCAGGCGTTCAGCCTCAACGCGCAACTCGCGGACGAACTCCATGTCTTCGTTGGTGGTCATGATCGCAACTCCGAATCGAACTTCGTCTCGACATACGTGGTGGTCACCGTCTCGGACCACCGCGTCTCACGATGAACCCGGATCGGCCCGACCTTCACCTTCAGCAGGTCGGCCTGCTTGAACTTGCGGCGACAGTCGCCGACCGCTTCCCGACGCAGCGGATCACGGTCCCAATGGGACGGCTCCCACTTGCTCTCGCCGCGCAGAGTCACGCCCGTCTCAGTGACGGCCTCGGCGACGTACCGCTGATCCGTGCGACTGCGCTCAACGTTGCGCCGGCTCTCGTTGGTGGTCATGATCCCTCCCTCGGGGCGTCGCGCCAGCCGGGATGATGGGCGTCCCATAGTGCGTGCAGGGCCGCGAACTCTTCCTCGCCCGCGTTCTTCCCGATGCACGTCACGTCATAGCCGTCCGGGTAACGCTCATCGAGCAGTCGGGCACGGTCGGGGAAGTTCGTCGTGAGATCCCGCCACAGGAACCACTCGTTGGATGACATGTGACCGTGGATCGGCTCACCCTCGTGGTCGTAGAGCGTCCCGGCCACATCACCGCTGCCCCACGCGGCCGTGACCACGGCGTACAGCATCACCCTCGCGGGCTTCGTCTCGCTCACTGTTCCTCTCCTCTCGGGGTGACGGGCTCCCACGGGCCAGCAGGAACGGCTTGCACTGCGGGCCGCATAGGCCGTTTCCACACGCGAGGCGTCTGACCGCCCGCGAGACGCCGCCCGGCCTCCCATGCGCTCTCCTCGGTCTCACACCCTGCGTAGCTCTGGGGCTCGTCGCTCCCCGTCACGGACGGTTCCCACGTCAGCCCGTACTCCCAGGTGTCTTCGTCTGGTTCGGCATCATGATCCGGGCGGGCAAACCCGTTCCCGCGGATCGCAGTGATCGTGCGCTCAACGTCACTCGGATCGAACCGGGACAAGATGCGGCGCAACACTTCACGATCGCTCGCTTCGCCTCGCTCGTCTGCGGGGGTCTGAGCGAGCCGGCGATCCACCCACTCCTCATCGGTCAGCTTGTCCTCGAACACGGGAGACATCGGCGGGAGAGCCGGTGCGGGAGAACGGTGAGCAGGCGTCCAGAGGACGGTCACGCGAGGCGGTAAGGACTGCCACACCACCGTCGAGGCGTCCTCGGTGGGCTGATCGCCGTTCGCGTCGAGGCAATCCCAGCGGCCCGTGGATGCCTTCCGCCACACCTCCCCCGTGCCATCCATGACGACGGAACGAGCATCCAGCCCATCGAGCATCTTCGTCAGCGAAGCGGCTTCTTGTTCACGATCAGTCACGACGACACCCCCTCTCGTCGCTCGAGAAGCTCAAGCACGAGACGGTGGCCGTCTGCGGAGGCGGCACCGTTAGATACCGCGATCTGCTCCACATCCCGGCGAACCAGACCCTGCCCGTACTGGCCGGCGCACACGATCGGCTGGTTGCCGATCCCGTTCACCGCCATCAGCGGCACGTTCGACTTCAACTGGTAGATGTACTCGGTCATGCTGTTTCTCCTCTCATCCCGTGCCCACACGGGCACTCACAATGAACAGACCGGCACGCTTCGTGGATCAGGTCCGCGCACTCCAGCGACAACACCTCACGCCCGGTCCTGTCGGGCTCGCTGACAGGCGTGACCGGCTCGGCATAGACCTGGCCGCAGGAGCGGCATTTCCCTGCGCGGAGGGGCTTCGGGGAACCGTTCGGCGCGTCCACCCACTGCACGACCACCGCGACCATCCCGCACACCGAGCAGCGGGACCGTGCCCGGCGGGGATTCGGGTGCACCCCGTACTTCCCCCGCAGATGCCGGATCAGCCCGAACATCTCGTCGATGTCCTGCTCATACACGGACAGGTGTTCGATCTGGGGGGCGTGGTCGATCAGCCACCCCACCGTCAGCAGCGCCGTCGACCGCGCCGCCAGCGGATCCGCGTCCGGCTTCTCCGTCAGGGCACCGACGGGGCGGGTGGGGGTGATGTTCGCTTCCACAGCCCGCACGAACCGGACCACCCACCACCACAGGCCCTGCGCGTCCGCCGCCGCGCCCGCATCCACCAGCCGGGCGGGACCATCCACCGCGACGTCGACACCGCGGAGGAACAGGCTCATGTTGTCGACCTGTCCCCCACCGGTCAGCTTCTCCCGCAACTGTGACGCGGGGACGTGCGGGATCGTCGACGTCACGATCGCGTCCATGATCGGCGGCACCAGATCCAGGTGATACGCGAACGACCGCGCCCAACGATCCGACGCCGCCGCCGGATCAATCGCATCCAGAGGAATCGTCACGCCGCCACTCCCATCGGTAGAGTGCGGGCATGTCTGAGACTGCTTGGCTCGCGCTCCTGGCGGTGGTGGGCACCGTTCTCGGCGCCGCGATCTCCCCCGTCGCGAACGCTCTGCGCGACATCCTGACTTCCCGTGCAGACGCGAAGTCCGACCGCCTGAGCGCCGCAGCGGAGCTCGGCATTCAGATGATCAACTTTGCGAACATCAACCCAGATCGCTACGAGGGCTACTTGGTCCGCGCAAGCCACCAGGACGCTGTGGCCAGCCGATTCGCGCTCGCAAGACACCTTCCCCGCGGCTCCGGGCAAGTCGATCGCTTCGTCGAGTTCTCCATCGGAGAGATCGCCAAGTACACGGCACATGGTCCTCGCGTCGCCATCGCGGAATACGCCGCGGCGAGAGTACTCGACTGGGCGCGCGGTGACCTCCGTCCGAAGAAGCTCGCCACCTTCCATGTCGACCGGGCGGGTGACGAGTACCTGATCATCTGATCCGTTCATGCCGCCATCTCCCGCACGTTGTAGCCGAGGGACTCAACGCACGCCGCGATGATGTCGCGCGCAGCGTTCGGGGTGACCGCGTTCCCCGCCATCCGCACCTGCTCCCGCTTGTTCCCGAGGAGCACGTACTCGTCGGGGAACGACATGCCCCGCTTGATCTCGTCGGGCTCGAGCATCCGGAACTCCGCGTCGTAGACCATCTGCCAGATCTCGTCATCGGTCAGCGTCGGCGCCAGGTCGGGCAGCGCGTCAGTGTCGATGAGCGACTGGTGCCCCCCGGTCGTGAGCGTCCGCAGCGGGAGCTCCGCCGGCGTGGTCTGCCATCCGGACTCGTCGGGGCCGCCGTTGTTCCGCATCACGAGCGCGTGGTGATTGCCGGACGCGGCGACCGTGTCGATCGGTTCGGCCGTGGGCTTCGCAGTGCCGTGGTTGCGGAGCGGCACCACGAGAGCCGCACTGTCGACCGTCGTGACGGTTCCCATCGGCCGGTCCGTCGGACGGGCGGCGCCCTTCGAGTAGTACGGCACCAGCAGGCCCGTCTCGTTCCGCGTCGACTGCGTCCGCAGCGGGTCAGCCGCCCGGCGCGCGGTCTTCCCGTCGCGGCCCTCCACCGGCACCAGCAGCGCGGCGTGGTTCCCGCCTGCGACGAGCGCGGGCAGCGGATCCGACGCGCGCCGAGTGCGGGACTCGTCCGCCCCTGAGACGTTGTTCACGATCAGCGGCGGTGTCGCGAGGAACTGCGACCCGGCGGCCGTGATCGACCCGATCGGCGCCTCGACCGGCTTCGCGGGGACCGTGTTCCCCTCACCCCGGACGATGAGGCCCTTCGACGCGGACGTGTGCAGGGTCCGCAGTGGCTCTTCCGTGGGCCACACCCGGTAGTAGGCGTCGGGGTCACCGTGCTGAGGGTGACGCGGCGACGTCGCGTCGTACGTGTTCCCGGCCGCTTCGATCACCATCGGCGCCCAGTGACGCCGCACCCCATGGAACGTGCGGAGCAGGGTCTTCTCCTCCAGCTCCCGCATCCCGAGCGCCTTCCGGTCCCCGATGCGGATCCCCCGGTGCGACCAGTCGATGATCGTGTCGGCGCCGGCGACGGCGGGGAACACTTCGGTGTTGCACTCGACGTGAGGGCAGCGGAGCGTGTACTGCGCGCCGTACGTCTTCATCGGCGAACCCTTCGGCTTGAACACCTGCGCCGACTGGATCAGGCCATGCTCGGGGCAGATCGCCTCGGGCCGGAGCCACTTCTCGAAGTCGGGGCGGGGGTTACCGGCACGCCAGAACACGATGTACACGCGGTCGCGGGACTGTGGTGCGCCGGCGCCGAGGCCCTGCGCGTGCATGCTGTTCAGCCACACCACTTCGTGCCGGTAGCCGAGGTTGTGCATCGACGTCAGCCAGCGGGTCCAGTAGATGCCCTTGACCACGCGGGGCACGTTCTCGACGATCACGATGTCGTAGACGTGGAGCTCCGCGAACCGGGGCACGTCCCACATGCCCATCCGGGACCGGTCGGCGGCTTCGTTCGGGACGCTGTCGCCGAAGAAGTCCCATGCTTGCTGACCGTCGGGCAGTTTCTCGCCCCGCGCTTGCGACCAGTAGGTGCACTCCGGGGAGAACCAGCCGATCGTGGTCCGCGGGTAGCGGTGCGGGTCGGCCTTGTTGATGTCGGCCTTGTCGTGGTCCGTGTCGGGGTGGTTCGTGTTGTGGGTCGCGATCGCGAGATCCCAGTGGTTCACGGCCATCGTCACCCGCACGCCGACGGCGACAGCTCCCGTCGACGAGCCGCCGGCGCCGCAGTAGCCGTCGAACATCGTGACGTCGCTCGTCCCGATCCGTGGCGTCATGACGTCACCGCCGATACAGTGCGGGCATGGCTGACTACATCAACCCCGACATCCTGAGATCCATCCCGCAGGACCGCCCTCTCCCGATCGCCCAGAGCTTCATCGACACCGTGAACCGCGAAGTCGGCGACAGTTCGTTCGAAGAGGTCTTGGCCGCAGTTACTCAGGGGGCCCTGGTCTCCATCGCGATGCTGGAGTTGCGTCTCGGCAAGCTGATGGACGCCCTGGGGGTTCACGAGATCCCGAGTCAGCCCGGCGACCTGCAAGTGCTGGTCGAAGAAGAGCACCCGTAGCGTCATGACACCCACCGCTTCCACCAGGGCTTGCGGGCAGCCGCGTGTGCTCCACGCAGCGCCGGCGTGACACGCGCCTCGATGCGATACGCGGTGCCGGTGCTGATGACGTCGCCCCCGCCGCGCTCATCGGGCTCGGGCTTCTTCCACAGGACGGCGGCCACGGTCTCGAACGAGGCGGGATCGCGACGGAGCTGCTCGGTCAGCGACCGCACCTCGGCGGAGAGTGCGAACACGAGCCTCTCCGCGTCGAGGCGCCGTTGACGCTCTGCGTTCCACTTCGTGAGCACGAGTTCGAGCGCTCCCTCCGTGCGGGCGAGGTCGTCGATCACGGGGCCATACTGAGCGGCGGCTTCGTCGAAGCCCTCGTTGAACAGTTCGGCGCGGGTCTCCATGTCGGGGACGACCGGGGCGTGCACGATCGCTGTGAGGACCGCTTCCTTCTCGGCCGGTGAAAGAACTGCCACTTCGGGTGAGGCGACTTCCCGGTCGCGCCGCTCCTGCAGCGTGGCTTCCATCGCGACTCGCTGGCCGAGGCTCGTCGGCTTCATCTCGTCGACGCGCTCCTGAATGTCCTTGTCGATGCGGCCGTGCGTCGGGTCGTACTCGACGCGGGTGCCGTCGTTGCCCGGGTATGTCTCGGGCTGACCGTCGGGGTGTGCTTCCGCGTAGGCGCGGAGAGCCGCCTGCGGGATGCGTGCTTTCGAAGAGAGCCCCGGGAACCCATTCACCCGGCACCACTCACGAATGCCACGCAGACGGTCACGTGCGGCCGCCTGCGACAGTCCCTCAGTCCACCGGCTGGTCGATATCGGCTCGAAGACTTCGAACCCCTTGCTGGTACTCACGTCGCTCTCCCCGTTCTCGTCGCCCTCAACGACGTCGTCCTCCCCGCCCGCGGGGAGACTCACCTTCTGCTTCGGCGCTTCGTGCGTCTCCGGGACGAGCCCCAGCTCGTCCGCGATCTCCCCCGGCGTCATGCCCCGCTTCACCAGGCGCGAGTACCGGTAGTCCCCCGCAGCGAGCCGCTTCGCGCGCCTGCAGGACAGGCCGTGCTCGTTGCCGGCCGGGCAGTACCCGCTCCGGCATCCCCGGTCGAACCCCTCGACGGTCCCGTGCGGGTAGCCGTCCTCGAGCCGGTCCGCGCCGCTCACGCCGTCACCTCGAAGAGGGTGGACTCCAGCGGACGGTTCGACCAGATGACTTCGACTCGATCGGGCCGCGTCGAGTTGGCTGACGTCGTCGGGATCAAGACCTGGTGCCATTCGCCGTAGAGCTCCTGATAGGTGGCTGACGGATATCCGGAGAGCATCACCACGGCGCTGCACTTCCTCAGTTCGTGAGCGAGGTCGATGTGGTCCTGCCTGCTCATCTCCACCGAGTACCGGCCACCGGACCGCGTTTCGGTGATGTAGGGCGGGTCGACGTAGAGCAGGTTTCCGCTGTGCTGTCCGTATTGCGCGATGACTTCGAGCGCCGGCCGACATTCGAGAGACACCTCAGCGATGCGAGATGCCGCCGCCGGCAGACGGTCGCGGTAGGCGGCCATGTACCGGCCGAACGAGGAGCCGCCACGATCCGGCTTCGCGAAGAACCTCCACCCGGTCCGCTGCAGCGTCCGTGAACGGCCCTGCGTCAACAGCACCCACACCTGACGAGCGAGCTCGAGCTCGTCGCTCGCGTCGAGCGATTGAGCCTGTGCGAGCTCGACACGTGAGTGTGGGGTCAGCGCGGCCGCTCTGATCAGTTCTTCTGGTCTGTCGCGGAGGACGCGCCAGAACGTCACTAGGCGGTGGTCCAAGTCGTTGACGATCTCGGTCGGTGCCGGCGCTTTCGCGAGGAGCACGGCGAGCGAGCCCGCGAACGGCTCGATGTAGCCGGCGTGGTCGGGCATGAGAGCGACGATGCGGTCCGCGATCGCGCCCTTCGCGCCGAAGTACTGGATCGGGGGCTTCATGACTCGTCCGCCTCGTCTGCTCGGAGCGCGGCCTTGCAGTCCTCGCACGTGACCCGAGCCCGGAACGGGGTCGCGCCCTTCCCCCGCCGGCCGCAGTACGCGCGCTGATCCTTCAGGAAGCAGATCCGCTCCGACGCGCTCATTCCGGCACCTCCAGGACTCTCGGCGGGTACTGGCCCCACAATTTCTGCTGCTCCTGCCGTTCCTCCCACTTCGCGAAGATCCGATAGGCGAGCTCGGAGATGAGTGCCGGCGTCAGCGAGTCGGCCGGCTCGAACCCGACCTCGACAGACTGCGCGTATCGGAACTCGATGCGGGTCGACTTCTCCGTGCGCCTACCCCCCCACCATGTGTGGACCGTTCGGGTCGCCGGGACCTCACGGAACTCGCACGGGGGCGGTGGCGGCGTGGAACCTGGCCATTCGTCCCACCTGCTCTCGTACGTCACCATGAGTCGGACACCATCGCCGGAGACGTCCCAGTACATGCGCTTCGGCAGCGGAGGAAGCGCGTTCACAGCCGCACCTCACGGACGATGTCGACGACCTTCACGCCACGCGGGAAGTGGTGGCCGCAGTGGGCGCAGATCGGCTCCACGTTCAGCCTCAGGGCAATGGTCAGGTCGAGCTTCCACTGGAACTCGTGGCGGGCGCAGGCGTAGGCGGTGTCGCCGCAGCATCGGATCGACCTGCGCCAATCTGCGGCCGAGTCACAGTCGATGCACGTGAGCTCGTCGTCGAACCGTGCCTCCATGCCCGCGATCACGTCCTCGTCGTGGACACCGAACCGGGTCACCTCCCCCTGCTCAGCAGGAGACAACACGGCGGTCACCGTCCCGCCTCCGCCCGCACCTGAGCCGCCCGCCACGCCTCGATGACCTGGTCAATCTCCGACGGCACGAACCCCGGCACCGCGAGGTCACCGAACTCGGTGATCGGCGCCGACCGGTACCCGATACCCACGAAGTGCGCGAGGTCCCTCTCGTTGCGGGGGTCGGTGAGGTCGCGCTCCTCGAACGGGACGCCGGCGGCTTCGAGGCGGAACTTCACCATGCGGCACTGCTGGCAGGACGGTTTCGTCCAGACGATCACGGCATTCACAGCAGGCCCTCCTGACGGAGCTTCGCCTCAGCAAGCGATACCCGCTGGAAGACCGACGCGCTGCCGCCGCGGTCGGGGTGCGCTGACTGTTGTGCGCGGCGCAGAAGTGTCTTCGGCTGCAGAGCGTCACGGTCCACGAATGCCCCAGGAGCCACGACCTGCCAGAGGAAGTCGAGTGCATCGTCCGCTGTCGGGAACCCTGCCGGAGCCGCGGTCGCCTCGAGGGCGAGGAACCCGCGGTACTGCTCGCCGCGCTTCGTCACCCCGTACCGGTCGACCTTGCGGAGGGCTTCGAGGGCGAGCGCCACGGCCCGAAGGTTGTCCTGCCAGGTGGTGAACGTGTCGCACGGGTACGACAGGTGACCGAACTTCGAGTCAAGCGAGACGATCACCCCGGGGTGCTCGGGCACCGCGGACGCGCGAGGGCGACCGTCGAGGCGCCACGCGTCGGCGCCGGCGGGGATCGCGATCAGCATCTCGAGCGAGTCCCGCTGCGCGCGTGTCTCGGTGAGGTGCCAGAGCTCACGATCGAGCAGCTGCAGCGTGTCCGACAATCCGGCCTTGAACAGGGACCGCGTGCGGGTGCGCGTGAACTCGCCGGGCCATTCTCGGATCGGCGCAACCGTCAGGTTGTCGGGCCAGTCGCTCATGACCGCCCCCGATGCCCGTCAGCGGTGCACTGGCACAGGAACGCGTAGACGCCTTCCTCATGGACGCCTGCGAGGCAGTCGTCGTGGCGCTCCTCCCTGCACGGTCCGCAGGTCGTGGAGAGGATGTTCGCGCCGCCGAGCGCCGTCGACTGCACCGTGCTCTCCGCGGACCGTGCGAAGTCGTCGACCTCCCCCGACATGAAGCTGCCGACCGCGGCCAGCGCGGCGGACATCTTGTCGACCCCCGCTTCCGCGATCATGCGCCGGTCGGCGTGGATCGCGTCCTTCGCTTCCCGCACCTTCCCCAGGACCTCATCAGCGTGGGCGATCGCATCCCCATGCGACAGGGTCACGACCACCTCAGCGCCGGTGAAGATGTCCCGCGCGGTGACGCTGATCGTGTAGTCGTCCTGCACCTCGACGGCCAGGACCTCCACCGCGTGCTGCTGCGTGATGCTCACAGCCCCAGCCCCTCTCGGATGTCGGGACGGAGCTTCGCGACTTCGTCCGGGTCGGCGAGCGGCGTCGCCGGCGTCCGCACGTACTCGATGAGTCCGTGCATCGCCTCGGCCGCGAGCATTTCCGTGTTCTCGTCACACTCCGTCTGCATCTGCATCAGCGAGATGAGGTTCGCGATCCGCTGCTGCTCGAGGAGCGCGAGCGTCGCGTGCACCTGAGCGCCCACGGTGTTCACCATCGCCTGCATCGTGACGATCGTCGGGTCGTCGCCTTCGACGATCATCGAAGCGAGTCGCCGCGCCTCGGCCGCGTGGTCGATGCGTTCACTCATCGCCGCCCACCTCCAACCCGAGGTCACGGCGGATCGCGGCGCGGAGCACGTTCAACCGCTCCTGCCGCGCCCGCGTCTCCGGTGTCTTCGCTTTCGACAGGTCGTTGTGGTCGAGGAGCGACGTCCCCGCCCTGAGCGTCTCGATCATGTTCGCCGTCCGCATCTCTCGCGCGACCGCGTCCAACGCGTCCACGAGCCTCCTCGGCTTCCCAGCAGCCATATCCCTGTTCCCTTCCCTCACCACACCGTGGGTTCCCACGGCCACACCTGACCCCGCCGCAGCTTCGGGGGGAACGCGCGATGATCACGGTCACCCCGCCACCGCAGCAGGCTGTACGTCGCGCGACCCCCGACGACGTCTTCGTTCTTGTCGCGCGCGAGCCCGAGACCGAACTCCGGCCACCCCAGCAGCGCCGACGACCCGCGGGGGCGGAGGTTCCGGACGCCCTGCCGGCTCGTCTCGTGACCCGCGTGCGCTTCGATGAGCATCGCGACGTCACGTTCCCGGATGCTGTCGAGCGCGGTCAGGACCGCGGCCGCGTCCTCCTCCTTGTTGATCGCGGGCGCCAGCCGATACAGCGGGCCGATCACCACCAGGTCGGGGCGGACCGCGTCGATCTTCCGGTGAATGTCACCGAGGACCTGCGGCTGGGTGATGTCCGACTTCCCGAGGATCTCGACCGCGCAGTGGTCCTCCGGGTTCCGGACGCCCTGCTGCGCGGCGTTGTCCGCGAGGCGACGGATCGCGCGCCGCCACTGCCGCTCACTGTTCTCCACGTCGACGACGAGCGCGGTGATCGGTTCGATCCGGGAGAACGTGAACGGGTGCAGGCCCGCGGCCGGCATCAGCGCGAGCTGCCGCAGCAGCATCGACTTCCCGACGCCCTCACCCGCCGTCAGCATCAGCCGGTCCCGACGCTCCACGACGTCGGGGATCACCCAGTCGTAGACGTCGTCCTCCTCCGGCACCGACAGGATGTCCCGCAGCCACCGCACCGGCGACGCGTTCTCCGCCGCGTCCCGATCACGGATCTCGATCAGATCGGTGATCGCCTTCTGCATCGCCGGCCCCACCTCGCCACCGTGGAGCAGCTCCTCAGCGACACCACGCACCGCGCGACCGATCGCCGCTTCCCGCACCTTCGCGGCGTAGAACCCGACGTTCGACGTGGTGGTGACCATCGCCTCCCACTCCGCGAGCTCACCGATCCCCCACCCCCGCACATCCCACTCCGCGAGACGGTCCGCGACCGCGATGTAGTCGATCGGGATCCGCTCGACAGCCATCTGCAGAATCCCGCGGTAGATCGACGCGAGCCGCAGATCCTCGAAGTCGCTCGGAGTGACCCGCGCCTGCACCTCCCGCAGACACCCCGCGTCCTTCATCAACGCGCCGACCACGTACCGCTCAGCGGCCGCCGTCGACGACAACCCCTCGATCGTCACGAGGTCACCTCCCGGCCCCTGCCGAGACGTTCGCGGGCGGCGAGAGCGAGCTCGTCGCGCGGGACCGGATTGTCGAACTCGTCGACGGGAGCCGGGTCCGCGTTACGGATCCGCGCGATGCCCTCGACCACGTCGACAGGCATCAGCCACTGCCGAGACGACATGCGGTGCAGGGTGACCGCCTCCATCGCCGCCTCGAAGTCGTCGACGTCCGCGAGGTACATCTGCCACTCCCGGATCACCTCCTCATCGACGCGACGGTTGTCGACGAGCTGAATCCGGGCGAGCAGCTCCGCCGTCTGCACGAAGTTCATGACGCCAACTCCGGACGGTTGCCTGCGCTCTGCTGCTGCATGCGCCGGCCGAGGTCGACCACCCCGTGCGCACGCTCAGCCGGACCCGCCGCACGCTTCGCCTGCCGCTTCGCCTGCGCCACGAGAGTCGAGAACTTCTCCCGCAGCGTCGGCATCGACCGGATGTTCGCCGACCAGAACTCGTCCGACGTCGCCCACCGGATCATCCACTCGACCTGCTCAGCCGTGTAACCGTCGAGGCGCATCAGTCGGTCGCACGCCGACCACCACTTCTCCCCGACGACACCGACCTTGTGGCCGTTCTGTCGCACCATCTCCGCGAGCAGATCGGAGAGCCGAAGAACATCTGAGGAGTACCGAGGCGGGAGGGCGTTGCTTGCAACGTCCGACGTCTCTTGTACTTCTGTCTGTCTCTCTATAGAAGAGGAGCCATCTGGCATATCTGCCAGATCCATCTGGGAATCTCGCCCGATGGATCCGGCATTCTCGCCATCTGGCGAATCTGCCAGATGGGAGTAGATCGGAGCGTACGACCGCTTGCGCGAGAAGCCGTGCTGCTGCTCGGCCCGGAGATACCCACCCGCGATCAGGTTCTCGACGGCTCGACGAGCTTGGTCGACTGTGAGCCCGGTCTCCTCCGCGATCTGCGGGTAGCTCGCCGCCCACCAGTGCGTTCCGTCCTCGGTCTGGTGCGCCACCCGAGCTGAGTCCGCTCGCCAATCAATGCGAGTCCAGACGAGAGCTTCGTTCGCTCCACCGAGGCGCTTGACCAGCGCCGCACGGACCTGCATGAAGTCCTTCGCGGTCGCCTCAGAGAAGGGGACCCCGCCGCCGGTCATTTCGGCATCCAGACACGACGTCCCGCCACGATCCCGGGTGAGTCAGGGCGGATGCTCTTCCCGCCGCCCGGGTGCACCTCGCCAACGAAGGCAGCGCCGTCGAAGATGTAGGCGCGCGACGCGCCGTTGTCGAACGTGAGCTCCCACACCTCGCCGGCTTTGGCGACCGTCCACTTCGTGGGTCGGGGTCCGACGATGTGGACTTCGTCCTCGTCATCCCCGTACATGTCGGTCATGCCGGCCGCCGCGATGACGATCTGCGCGATCTGCCGCACGGGCTCATCGCGGAACAGATACGGAGCGTCCGCGAGCCGCCCGGCGATGAGGGCCATGTCCTCCAGCAGCGCCACGACCTCCGTGGACTCGCCGACCGAATCGGTCCGATGGCGATACACCTCGCCCTGCAGCAGCTGCGCCGCGACCTTCATCTCGTTGAGCTGTCTGCTCATCGTGCGTTCCCTTCGTCTACCTCGTGCAGGCGCCCGTTCTCCGTGAGGAGGAACCAGCGGCCCGCCTTGTCTCGTGCGCGCACCGAAGTGGGCGCGAAGTCTGGCCCCGTCGCGTTCCGGGGGATG
The DNA here is from genome assembly GCF_047607225.1 of Microbacterium sp. Taxonomy (GTDB): domain Bacteria; phylum Actinomycetota; class Actinomycetes; order Actinomycetales; family Microbacteriaceae; genus Microbacterium. The sequence continues at coordinate 28,157 of NZ_JASGDO010000044.1, forward strand.
CTGATGCCGAGCTCGATCGCGAGACGCTTCCGCTCGGTGAAGAACCCGTGGCACCCGGTCGTGCCGGTGCCGCACAGGATCAGCCCGTCCGCGCACGACACGCGGACCTTCTTCCCGCGGCCGCCCATGCCCCGGTCGATGCGGTGGTGCGCGGACCAGCCGCCGTCGAGCATCGCGCCGCGGAGCGTCCACGCGAGGGGCCGGCGGCAGTAGAAGCACCGCGACTGCTCCCGCTCGAAGAACATGTGCCGCACCTGCCGGTCGGTGAACTTCGCCGTCTCACCCATCACGCGGCCCTCCCCGACGACGTCGCGACCATGGACGTGTGACGCGGGCAGAAGTCCCCCTCGCGAGTGAACGTCCACCCCGCCGTGCGGTCTGGCGTGGTCTGCTCTTCGCACGGCACCCAGCCGCCGCCGACAGCGACCAGCGCGTCGCATGCGATGACATCCATCAGGCGCCCCCGACCCGGTACGTCACGTCGACCCGGTTCCCGATCGACTGCAGCCGGGACGTGTGGTCGCTGAGCAGGTTCCCCGCACGGCGCGCGGCCTCCGCCGCCTCAGCGGCTTCGTCGTACGCGCGCTTCTCGTCGCGGGTCTGACGACGGACCTCGAGCGGGCTCACCCCGCGCGCGGTCAGGTCGTCGCGTTTGTCCTGCAGTGCTCGCGACGTCGCACGCTTCAACCGTGCTGCGACGGTCGTGACGACCAGGTGCCGAGCGGCGGCCTGTGACGCTTGCACGAGCTCAGCGGCGACCTGGTCTGGGGTGAGGATCGTGGAGTCGTCGATCCACGCGATCGCGCAGACAGCCCGGACCGCGTCGACCTCCCGCAGGACGGTGGCGGCATCCACCACCACGCCGTTCGGCCACGTCACGACATCGAGATCGGTCATGCCGTCACCGCCGATGTCTTCGTGCGCTGGTCGATGATGCGGACCCACTTCGCTGCCACCGCGGCGACCTGAATCAGCTCGACCCGAAGCTTCGTGTCATCGTCCTCGGCGAGGGCTTCAAAGACCTCTTCGAGGAGGACGTAGGACATGAGCGACTCACCGTCCACCGCAGCACCGTCGGTCGTCTCCTGCGCCCGGTCGCGCAAGAGCGCGTAGCTGAGCGGGGAGAGGAAGCGCGCGCGCACGTCCGGGCCGGTTCCGTTCGGGACGTCCTTCGGTGCTCCCCACTTGTCGTCCTGCGCGACCCGCTCTGACGCGATCTCGAACAGGATCCGTGCGTCGATTCGTGACCCGATCATCGGTCGAACGCCCCCACCTCGACGACGTGCACGACGTCCTCACCACGACGCTCGAACACGACCGGCGCGCCCGCCTCCGACTCCGTGATCAGCCGGCGGCCCCCGTTGTCGTCACGGGTCGCCTGCACCACGTACCGGGCACCGTCGACCTCGATCGTGTCGCCCGGCATCACCGCACGCGCCGGGATACGTCCCGGGACCTGCACCCCGATCGGGGCGAGCTCGGTGCGGCGGTAGTCGACCCCGAGGATCGCGCCGTACCGGTTCCGGACCAGCGGCTCCCCGCTCACGTTGCCGCCCCGATCTCGATCCGGCGGCCGTCGCTGATAGCGGAGGCCGCCGGCCCGAAGGCTCCACGGTGCGCCGTCTCGAACTTCGCGTTCCCGCCGAACGTCCCCGCGCGGTCAGCCAAGACAAGGGCAGGAATCGACTCACCATCGATCGTGAGGAGCCACACTTCCCCGGGCTTCGGGTCATGCCAGGGCTTCGGCTCCGGGTGAGCATCGAAGTAGGCGCGGGCGGCGTCCCACGGCTCGCCTCTGGTGTTTCCGAGGTTCTTCAGGTCGTAGCTCCACGTGTTCCCCGTGCTCTCCTGGAAGACGCGGAAGGAATCGGGGCGACCACCGCCTTCCCGATGCCGTGGGTACACGACGTAGTCCGGGTTCTCGGGCCACCGCCACCGACCGTGCCGGATGTCGTTGTCAGCACGGAAGAACTCACTCAGTGCCTCGACTTCTTCTCCGTCCGCGATCGTGTAGGGATAGGTCCCCTCAACGCTCGCGATGATGAGCCGCCCATCCTCCGTCGGCGTCACGTGGAGCCCGTTCGATGCCTTGAACTCGTTCACGCCTGCTCCTCCTCGTCCGCCTTGACTTCCTCGATGCACTCGTCGCACAAGCCGTCCGAGATGTGCTCCACCAGCTGGTGGCACCGCTCGCACTCCCGCAGCTCAGACACATCCACGTCAGACCCCACCGGGTCCGTGGACGCGTCAACCGTCGCCTCCTGAGGCTCGGTAGCCTCGGCTGCTGCCGCGCGCGCACGGGACGCGACAGTCGAGATCCCGCGGGCTGGCCGGCGAGTGCCGGATGGTGCGTCGTCGCGTTCGATCGCGGTCGCGTTGCCCATCTCGTCGTCCGTGTACAGGCCCGACAGGTCTTGCGGGAACGCCTTCCGGAGAGCGAGCGCCTCCGCACACTTCGCGAGCTGCCCCGGGCCGCGCTGCGCCCACATCGACGTCAGCTTGCCGTCGTGCTTCGTCTGGGCGTACTCGTCCCACGTCGCGACAGCAGTCAACGGGATGTCCCAGTCGTGCCGGTGGACGGTCACACGTGCTGCGAGGGGATGATCGCCATGCAGCTCCTTCACGAACGCGTCGACCCACTCACCCTTCGGCGTGAGCCACTGCGCCGGCTCCTGGCCCGCGTACTGACGTGACCGTTCAGCGATCAGCCGGAACCCGTCGATCGCGGTCTGGATCGCCCACTCGACACCGTCGCGCGAGGCGCGGCCGATGCAGTAGATCTGCTTCACGAGCGGGTCGAGCCCGGTGCGCTCCACGGTGTGACGGAACTTCGCGATCACCGCGCGCGGCGCCAGGACCTTCTGCCCGGCCAGCGCTCCGTACGTGTGGGTGAAGACGAGGCCCGCAGCTTCGACGACCGCGGCCTCCTCATCCGTCCAGTCCGCCCGGTCCGTCGATGTAGGCAGTGTTGCCAGCGCCCCGCTCATGAGAACACCTCCCCGAGGTTCGTCTGCGCCCGATACCATCCGGGAGCTTCCAGGTCCTGCACGTCGCCGCCGTCCTCGTCGTCACCGGGCCACTCACCGCGCTCGGTGCACCACGCGAACAGGTCGAGCGCGGCGCGCATCTTCTCCTCCCCGCCCGCACGCCACGCGGGATCGCCCATGCGGACCACGCGGACCTCGTGGGGGAACGCCTTCTCCACGAAGATGAAATGCATCGGCTGAGGCTCAACCCCGAAGATCAGGCGCAGCAGCATGTCGTAGACGACGAACTGGATGTCGTAGCCGAAGTCGACGATCGACGTCGTCAGCTTCCGCCGCTGCACATCCGTCGTCGTCTTCGCATCCAGCGGCAGCCACCCGAGCTCGTCGTCCCACGCGAGCCGGTCCAACCGCCCCCGCAGATGCACACCCGTGACCGGGTCGTCAGCGAACAGCGAGCACTCCGTGAACCCGGGCAGCTCGAGCAGACGCCGAGCCTTCGCGTTCATCAGCACCGCGTCAGCCATGCGACGCACCTCGGCGTACACCAGCGGCTTCAGGACCGTCTGCCCCTCAGCCTCCGCATCCGCCTTGAACTGCTTCGCGGCAGCCGACTGGATCGACCGGTACTCCCCCGACAGCAGCCGGTCCGGGATCTCCACGATCGGAGCCCCCACACCCAGCACCAGCGCATGCGCCGCGTGCCCCACGTCGAACTCCGCCTTCGCCTTGTTCATCGACCGCTGAGCCCGGAAGTACCGCGGGGACCGCAGCAGCGCCTTCATGCCCGTCTGCGACAGCGCCGGATGCGCGTGGTACTCCTCCTCGTCCATGCCCTGCACGAACCGACCCGACACCACCTCCGGCAGCGGGAGCGTCACCCCGGACATCAGACCAGCCGCCCGTTCTCGTCGACCACGTTCCGGAACGTCGGCTTCCCGTACACCGGAAGCAGCGTCGTCCGGATGCCGTCAGCACCACGCCGCGGCTTCTGGTCACCGATGATCGGGCGGGACTCGAGCAGGCGAGTCCGCAGCACCGGGAACAGGTCCCGAGCCGACGGGCGCAGCTTGCGCTCGATCCGCTCCCGCTCCACCACGGTCGGCCGCGGCGCGGCATAGTGACGCGCGCGCATCAGTCCGCCACCTCCCCGCTCATGACGCGGGCGAACGCGGCCATCGCCTTGACCGCCTTGTCCACGCCCATCTGTTCCGCGAGGGATTCCCGCTCAGCGTGTTCGCGCAGCGAGTCACGCAGGGCAGTGACCCACGCGTTCTGCGAACGCACCCGCTCGTGCTCCTCAGCGAGGTCACGGGCAGCGCGCGCGAACTGGTCCGCGAGGCGACTCAGCTCGTTCGCCTTGTAGACGTCAACCGGCAACTCCTCCGGCACCGGCATCCGCCGGCGCTCCAACGGGGATCCGACGTCGAACTTCTCCGACTCGTCGAGCTGATCGAGCATGAACTTCTTCAGGCCTTCGTGCTCCTCGGTCGGCGGCACCCACGCGACGACCTTCCGCCGCATCGCCTGGTAGCGCTCGTGGATGCCGTCGGTCCGCTCGATCCACTCGTCGTCGACTTTCGTCGCCTCCTCGATCCGCGCCGCCTGTTGCGCCGCCCACTCCTCATCGGTGCGGGACTGCGCGTCATCCAGAGCCGCGCGCGCCTCATCCACACGCCGCTGCTCGTGGTCGCTGACCTCCCGCAACCGGATCTCGACGTCGGGGTCCTCGTCGCGCTGCATGATCGCGGCGCCCATCGCCCGCGAACAACGCAACGCGAACTGCTCGAACGTGATGTCCTTGCCCTCGTACAGCGGGGCCGTGTACCCGGTGGGCATCAGAAGTCACCCCCGAGGTCCAGCGCGTTCTGACCCGTGCGCGCCTTGTACGCCGCGTCCCGCAGCTTCACCGCGGCCGCCTTCGCCTTCTCGTCGCCGAGGATCTCGATGTGCTTGATCTCGACGACCGGGTACTTCACGTCCTCGATCTCCTCGTGCACGATCTTCGCGACCTCGTACGTCACGACCGCGACGATCGTGTCGCCGGGCGCGGCCATGATCTGCTCCTCGATCCCGAAGAACGCGTTGCGCTCACCCTTCGGGACGCCGTTCTTGAACGACGTCGGGTTGATGTCAGCCATTGGGTTCCTCTTCCCTGTTCCCCGCCGCGCCCTCTACGCGGCGGACTTCCAGCCCGGCGAGAAGTGCCCCGCCGGAAGATCGATCACGGGCTCGCCGTGGCGGATGGACGCGCCGACCGCGAGCCACACCGCGTCGGCTTCGTCGTCGCGTTTGCCCAGGTCAAGGCCGAGCAGGGCGCGCGTTGCCGCCAACACCTCCGGCTTCCCCGACGCGCGGCCTCCGTTACCCGTCGCGAGCTTCTTCACCGTCGACGGCGAGAGCTCGACCGCGACGACGCAGCCCCACCGGCGCGCCAGGGTCTCCCGGAGCCGATGCCACGCGTAGTGCAGGCGCGCCTCCGCGCGCCCCGAGCCTCGGAACGTGGACTCCATCGCGATCACGTCCTCCACGCGCGGGGCGATCACCGCGAGCACCTCGGCGGTGAACGCGACCATCCGCTCGTAGAACGCCGCATCGGTCTCCGCGCGCGGCGCCTTCGACTTCACGGTCACGGTGGTCCACCCGTTCGCGTCATGGATCGCGACGCCCGTCGAGACCGTCGAGAAGTCGATGCCGATGAACCGGGTCATGACACCACCAGCCCCACGACGAGCGCTGCCACAGCGATCAGCCCGGTCACCGTCGCCGCGATGAACGCGGCATGCTCCGCCTCATCCCGCACGAACACGAGACGCACAGCACCCACCACCACGCGACGAGCACGCACAGGCCGCGGCTCCCCCAGGTGCGGGGCCCGGACCTTCGGCGCCCTCACGACGACACCCCGGCGAACCGGCCGAAGTCGAGGCCGGCGGCAGACCGATCCAGCTGCGACTTCACCAGTCCACGCAGCGACTCCACGCCACCACGACGGAACTCCTCGACCGCGGCGACGAGCTCGGGGAACTCAGCCCGAAGCTTGTCCCGGTTCACCGGGTCCGCCGCCTTGATCGCACGGATCAGGCAGTTCGCGAAGTGACCGGCATCGGTCCCGTAGTTGTGGTCGCCCTCGAACGCGAGCACGGCGCGCGCAGCATCCAGCGTGACGGTCATCGCCCGTCCTCCCCACGGAAGCGGCGCAGTCGTTCGGCGTTACCCCAGGCCCGCACCTCGTCGGCCGAGATGAGCCGGTCGCAGAAACCCGTCGTCTCGCACAGGTGCCGTTCCGTGCACGACCAGTGGTCGCCGTGGTTGTAGACCTCGACCTGCAGGAGCGGCCCGACGGGGGCGAGAACGCCCCCAGACGACTTGGCATCCCCCGATGCCACAGCGCCCCCGCCGGGAACCTTGCCCGCGTCGATGTCCTGATCGACCGCGGAGAACCGAGCACCCTGCTCCGGCGAAGCCACCCACGGCCCCAGCCACCAGATCACGAGACCCACCACGACCAGCAGCAGCGACAGCCACCACCAGTCCAGCCGCTCGTCACCGAGATCCAACGCCGCGAGGAACAAGCCGGCCGCGACCATCACCTCACCGACCATCACGCCACCGCCTCGACGACGCCCTGCGGAACGAACACCGTCACATCGACGCCGAGGAACTCGGCGGTGCTCACGAGCTCGTCGATCGACCACGACACCGAGCCGGACAGGCGCCGGGATACCGCGGGCTGAGAGAGGTGCAGGTGGGCGGCCAGCGCCTGCTGGTTCTTGCCCGCTCGGGCCATCTCAGCGCGGACAGATCCAGCCACCCTCGGGTCGGGGTTATTCGTTGGGCGAGTCATGGGCAACAGACTGAACCGCTGAGCGAACCATGTCAAGCATCACTGATCCGCTCGGCGTGTCACATCAAACGTCGTTGTGCGGTTTTACGCGGAAAGTTGCGCTGCAATGCGAATAAGTAATACGCTCAGGCCATGACCAACATCGCGAAACTCCCGAACCGCGAGACCACCGTCGGATACGTGGCCGGCGAGATCCGCGCTCACGCTGCCCGAGTCGGCCTCAGTGGACGCCAGCTCGCAGCGCGCATGGGCCGTAGCCAGCCGTGGATGTCTCGTCGACTGACCGGCGAGGTCCCGTTCGACGTGCAGGACCTGGACGACGTGGCCGCGGTGCTCGGCATCAACCCGCGCGTGTTGTTCCCCGGAAACGACGAAGACCCCCGCCAGGGTGGCGGAGGTCTCGTTCTCTCGGATGCTGAGCAGCGCGTTGTGATGGCGCTCCGCTCGTCGCTCCCCGGCTTGGACTCGAACCAAGAACCTATCGGTTAACAGCCGATTGCTCTGCCAATTGAGCTACCGAGGATCAGCCCGCCTCGCGGTGGGCAACCCGACTATCGTAGCAAAGCTCGCGGGCTCTCGATGACACCGTGCGGCACAGGCGCGTCGTCATGAGGCGAGCGGTGTGGTCCCGTCTGGAGTCCAGAGCAGGCCGTCCACGCCCGGGCCGTAGCCGACGACGTGACCCGCCTTCAGGACGAGCACGTCGGCGCCGAGCTCGGAGATCGACTCGGTGTCGTTCATCACCACGATCGAGGACATCCCGTAGTCCGCCCGTCGACGAAGGAGGGCGTCACGCGCGGCGACACGTACCTCGACGTCCAGGTTGCCGAAGGGCTCATCGCCGACGAAGACGCGAGGATCGAGGACGAGCGCTCGAGCGAGCGCGACGCGCTGTCGCATACCGGCGCTGAGCTCATAGGGGTACTTCCCCGCTGCTCCGAGAGGGAGCTCCAACTCGTCGAGCAGCGACGCGACGCGGACCGCCAGGGCGCGGGAGTTCACGCGCCGATCGCGAGACGTGATCGGCGCGGCGATCACCTCCGACACCGTCAGGCGGGGAGGGAGCGTTGCTCCCGCGGCCTGTGCCATGTATCCGGTCAGGTACGTCCGCATCCGGCGCGTGCGGCCGGCCTTGCGCACCGAGAGGCCCGCGACGGACGCGTCGCCTCCGAGGACTCGAAGCTCGTCGTCGGCTCCGGCGAGCAGGGCCGCGAGGGTCGATTTGCCGGAGCCCGTAGGCCCCATGATGGCCAGAGCGCCCCCTGCCGAGAGAGTGAAGGTCACGCCATCGACGACGCGCTCGCCACTTCCCCGCCCGATGGACAGGTCACTCGCGCGGACGGCGGCACCGTCGTCGGGTCTGCGTGGCATGCGACCCATCCTGCCTCGTCTGGGCGGATGGGGCTACTGGAGCTCCGCGAGGGCCCGTCGCTGCCCGTCGAGCTCCCGGAGGGTCATGCGCACCGTGCGCCCCTCTTCGGAGTCGGGAGCAACGCGCTGGATCGCCGACAACAGCGCGCGCTTGCGGGCATCGATCGCGCGGATGCGCAGTCGTCGACACATGGCCAGAGCGGAGGCGGCCGCCTCGGTCTCGGTGAGTGCGGGGAACGCGGCGGTGAGCAGTTCCACGGCGAGCGAACGGTAGGGCTCACGCACGGACTCGACGGCGTCCGAGGCCCATCCCGCACGCGTGCGATCGTCTTGGGCGAGCCGGGTGACGATGGCCTGACGCACCGCATCGAGCGCCGGATGCTGGAGGGGAAGGCTCAGTGCGGCGTCGACTTCGGCGGCATCGATCGCGTGCCCGTACTGGAGGACGCCCATCAGCGCGTCTCGTTCCAGGGCGACATCGGCTGTCCGCGGCAAGGACGCGAGCGTCACCCGCGTGGCCGATGCTGCCGGGTCTACCGCACCCTCCATCGGCCCCGCCCCCGTAGCCGAGTTCGGGGCCGGGCTGCGCGAACCCGTCCCGGCCTCGGGGCCGGGCTTGCCCTCGCCCCCGCGCTGAGCGGCCCGCAGCACGGCACGATGCACTTCGGCGAGTTCCTCGCCCAACCGCTTGGAGAGGAGGTGTTCGTATCGGCTGCGCACGCCGCCGTCCCGGATCTCGGCCACGATCGGCGCGGTGGCCCGCAGCGCCGCCAGACGCCCCTCGACGGACTCGAGATCGTGCTCACCGATGCGCCGGTCGATCACGAACTCGAAGAGCGGCGACTTGAGGTCGACCATCGAGCGGACCGCGGCATCGCCGCGTTCCAGACGCAGGTCGCACGGGTCGAGGCCCTCGGGGCCGACAGCCACATAGCTGCGCAGTGACGATCCACGTGCCTCGGCGAACGCCCGCACGGCGGCCTTCTGGCCGGCGGCATCGGGATCGAATGTGAAGATGATCTCCCCCGACGCATCGCCTCCCACGACCCTGCCCACCACGCTCATGTGGTCGGACCCGAAGGCCGTGCCGCACGTCGCGATCGCCGTCGTCACACCGGCGAGGTGGCACGCCATGACGTCGGTGTAGCCCTCCACGACCACGACGCGGTGATCCCGGCTGATCGCCTTTTTCGCGATGTCGAGGCCATAGAGGACCTGAGCCTTCTTGTAGATCAAGGTCTCGGGGGTGTTCAGGTACTTGGGCCCCTGATCGTCGTCGTACAAGCGTCGCGCGCCGAAGCCGATGGTCTGACCCGTGATGTCGCGGATGGGCCAGATGAGCCGGCCCCGGAACCGGTCGTAGACGCCGCGCTGACCCTGTGAGACGACTCCCGCCGCGGACAGCTCTTCGTCGGTGAAGCCCTGCGAGCGGAGGGCGCCCCGTGCTCCGTCCCACCCCCGGGGTGCGTACCCGATCCCGAAGTGCGCGGCGGCGCCCGCGTCGAAGCCCCGCTCCCCCAGGAACCGCCGCGCGGTCTCTGCCTCGGGCGTGGCCAGCTGCGCCCGGAACCACTCGGCGGCAGCGGTGTTGACGGCGTACAGCCGCGTGCGTCCGCTGGTCTCGGGGGCAGGGCCGCCGTCTTCGTAATGGAGCGTGAACCCCAAGCGGGCGGCGAGCTTCTCGACGGCCTCGGAGAAGCTCAGATGATCGATCGCGCGCAGGAAGGAGTAGACGTCGCCGGACTCGCCGCAACCGAAGCAGTGGTAGTACCCCACTTGTGGGCGGACATTGAAGCTCGGGCTCTTCTCGTCGTGAAAGGGACACAGACCCTTGAGCGAGCCCACGCCGGCCGATTTCAGGGCTACCCGCTCACCGATGATGTCGGCGATGTTGGTACGCGCTTTCACCTCGTCGACGTCGGCCTGCCGGATGCGTGCCACGATCAGAGCCCTTCGAGGGGCTCGGGAAGGGCGAACGCGTGCGAGATCGTGGCGCGTCCGTCGCCCGAGACGAGGCCGAGCTCCCGCAGATCGACGGGGCCGATCAGACGCGAGTGCCACTCGATGGCGAAGCGGTCGGTGAGCGTGGCGACCTGGTCGACGACCACTCGCCGCTTGGCCGCATCGTCGTCGGCCTGCGCGAACTCACCCGCGTGGATGGTGTCGAGTTGGTCGGGGTGCTCCCAGAGCGCCGTCGCGAGGCGCTTGAGCACACGCCGCTGCTCCTTGTAGAGCCCCTTTCGCCCGTCGATCGACACGACGAACGCCCCGAGGACTCCCTTGAGCACCGCCATCTCGACCTCGATCACGCGAGGGACGACGACTCTTCCTCGATAGCGAGTGAGCACGGGAGACTCGAAGTGCTCACGTGTGGCTGCCGTCGCAGCGCGGGCGAAGCGGCCGATCAGGTCTGAGGTGAGGTTCTTCAGCCGGGCGACGGCACCGCGGGAGCCGTCAAACTCGCTCAGCCACTCGGGGAGCCGGGTGAGGCGGTAGAGGGCGTCGGCCAGTTCGTCGCGGGTGTAGCCGTATCCCACCCAGGACTGGATGGCGGTCAGGAGAGCCTCTCGCTCTCGCGGATCGGCGAGTCGACGCGGGTCGAGGTATCCGTTGAGGATGGCGTCCTCGAGATCGTGCACCGAGTACGCGATGTCGTCGGAGAGGTCCATGACCTCCGCTTCGATGCAGCGCACGCGCCCCGGAGCATGGGCCCGCATCCAGTGGAAGACACCCTCGTCTTCGGGATAGACGCCGAACTTCTGCCGTCCCCCGGGATCGGGCACCGCGTGCGCGGCCGTCCACGGGTACTTGCAGGAGGCGTCGAGGCTCGCGCGGGTGAGGTTCAGCCCATAGCTCTCGCCGTCTGCGCCCAAGACCTTCGGCTCCAGTCTGCTGAGGATGCGCAGGGTCTGGGCGTTCCCCTCGAAGCCGCCGATGTCGTGTGCCCATTCGTTGAGCGCTCGTTCGCCATTGTGCCCGAACGGCGGGTGACCGATGTCGTGGCTGAGGCAGGCGGTGTCCACGACATCGGGCGACAGTTCCAGGGCGACCGCGAGCTCGCGCCCGACCTGGGCCACCTCGAGGGAGTGAGTGAGTCGATTGCGCGCGAAGTCGGCGGGGCTCGCGGGGCTCAGGACCTGTGTCTTCGACGCGAGGCGACGCAACGCGGCCGAATGCAGCACGCGCGCCCGGTCGCGGGCGAAGCTGTCCCGCTGTGATCGGTGGGTCTCGGGGTGGAAGCGCTCTGCGTCGTGATCGTCGTATCCGGCAGGGCGGCCGGAGGAGACGCCCACGCTCCCGCCGGTGCCGGCGTGCACCACCGCCTCAGCCACCGCTGTGCTCCAGCTCGGCGTCGGCGATCGCGCTGGACTCGTCCGCGTCGAGGGCTCGCGACTCCAACCAGCGGTCGGGCAGTGCCGGGCGCTTGGGCGTGCCCGCCCGGCCGCGCTGCCCCTCGGCTGCCGCGCCCGGATACGGTGCGTCGCCGTCGAGCTCGGCGAGGATCTCGTCGATCTCTGCCAGGGACGAGACAGTCGCCAGACGCGCGCGGATGTCTCCCCCGACCGGATAGCCCTTGAAGTACCACGCAACGTGCTTGCGGATGTCACGACAGCCGCGGTCTTCGCTCTCGAAGAACTCCACGAGCAACTCTGCGTGCCGGCGGAAGGCCCGGCACACGAAACCCAACGTCGCATCGACGGGCTCTCCCGCCGCCGCGTGCGGACCGCCGAGCGCACGAGCGAGATCGCCGAACAACCAGGGCCGGCCGAGGCAGCCGCGACCCACGACCACGCCGTCGCATCCGGTCTCGGCCATCATGCGGGCGGCATCGTCGGCGGACCAGATGTCGCCGTTACCGAGTACCGGCACGCTCCTGACCACCTGCTTCAGCTGCGCGATAGCGTCCCAGTCGGCGTGGCCCGAGTAGAACTCCGCGGCGGTGCGCGCGTGGAGGGCGACGGCCGCGACCCCAGCGTCTTCGGCGATCCGGCCGGCATCGAGGTAGGTGAGGTGATCGCTGTCGATGCCCTTGCGCATCTTCACCGTCAGGGGGATGTCCCCTGCCGCGCGTGCGGCTCGCGTGACGATGTCGCGGAAGAGGCCGAGCTTCCAGGGCAGCGCCGCCCCGCCTCCCTTGCGGGTGACCTTGGGCACCGGGCAGCCGAAGTTCAGGTCGATGTGATCGGCGTGGCCCTCGTCGACGATGATGCGGACGGCCGCCTCCACGGTGGCCGGATCGACGCCGTAGAGCTGGATCGATCGCGGCGTCTCGGACTCGTGATGCCGAATGAGTCGCATCGTGGTGGCGTTGCGCTCGACCAAGGCGCGGGTCGTGATCATCTCGCTGACGTAGAGGCCGGCCCCGTACTCGCGGCACAGTCGGCGGAACGCGGTGTTGGTGATTCCCGCCATCGGTGCCAGCACCACCGGCGCGTCGAGGGCGATGGGCCCGATGCGCAGCGGGGCGGGCGAAGTGACAGTGGTGGACATCCTTGACATTCTCCCAGACAGCGGGGCTCCCCCGGCAGCTCGGCGGGCATATCGTGGTCGATATGGCCGATAGTTCACCTGTGGAGATCCGTTCGATTCCGTTCCACGACGCGGAGGGGGCCGAGAAGACGCTCGCCGACTTCGGCGATGGTCCGGTTCTCATCGTCAACGTCGCCTCGAAATGCGGGCTGACTCCCCAGTACGAACAACTGGAACAGCTCCAGCGTGAGTACGGCGATCGCGGACTCCGGGTGATCGGCTTCCCCTGCAACCAGTTCATGGGTCAAGAGCCCGGCTCGATGGAGGAGATCCTCGACTACTGTGCCGTGACGTGGGGCGTGAGCTTCCCGATCATGGACAAGATCCGGGTCAACGGCTCGCATGCCGCGCCTCTGTACAAGGCGCTCAAGAAGGCCCGCAACCACGAGGGCGCAAAAGGACCCGTGATGTGGAACTTCGAGAAGTTCCTGCTGACGCCGTCGGGCGACGTGCACCGGTTCCGTCCGCAGACCAAGCCCGATGCCCCAGAGGTCGTCGCCGCGATCGAGGCGAGCCTGTCGGCCTGATCAGGCGGCGGTGGTCGGCGAGGCCTTCCGCTCGTCCCAGACCTGGCGCGCGATCTGTGCGAAGGCCTCGGCGGGCTGGGCGCCGCTGACGCCGTATCGTCCGTCGATGACGAAGAACGGCACGCCCTGGATGCCGTAGGCCTGGGCCTGGGCCTGGTCGGCACGGACGGCATCGAGGTACCGACCGGACTCCAGAGCGGCACGCACGTCGTTGCGGTCCAACCCGACCTCGGCCGCGAGGTCGACCAGGTCGTCGACCCGGCCCACGTGGCGCCCCTCGGTGAAGTAGGCGGACATCAGCCGCTCGGCGACCTCGTGCTGTCGGCCCTGTTCCTTGGCGTAGTGGAGCAGTTCGTGGGCTTTCACCGTGTTCGTGTGCTGCAGCAGATCGAACCGGTACTCCAGGCCGGCGTCGGCCGCGACGCCGGTGACGCGATCGAGCATCTGGACGACCTGCTCGCGCGGCATGCCCTTGTGGCCTGCGAGGAAGTCGATCTCATCGCCCTCGAAGTCGACGGGGGTGTCGGGAGAGAGCTCGTAGGAATGGAAGGTGACCTCGACACGGGGGGCGTCCTGGTCACCCGCTGTCGCGGCGATCCCCTTCTCGAGGTTGCGCTTGCCGATGTAGCACCAGGGGCAGGCGATGTCGCTCCACACGTCGATCTTGATGGCATCCGTCACGCTGGAGACAACCGTTCCACGATGGCGGACTATTCCCGACCCGCGGAAGTCAGGCTCCGGCGTCGTTCGCCGTGGTCGGTCGGTCGACGGCCCCGCCGAAGCGTCGGTCGCGATGCGCGTAGGTCGCGATCGCATCCCACAGGTCGGTGCGGGAGAAGTCCGGCCACAACCGGTCGAGGAAGACCATCTCCGCGTAGGCGGACTCCCAGAGCAGGAAGTTCGACGTCCGCTGCTCCCCCGACGACCGGATGAACAGGTCGACATCGGGCATGTCGGGGACGTACAGGTGCCGGCGGATGGACTTCTCGGTGATGGCACGCGGTGCCAGGCGCCCGGCGGCGACTTCTGCGGCGATGGCCCGCATCGCGTCGACGATCTCGACGCGACCGCCGTAGTTGACGCACATCGTGAGGGTCAAGACGTCGTTGTCCGCCGTCAGCTGCTCGGCGAACTGCAGCTCCTTGATGACCGATCCCCACAACCGCGGCTTGCGCCCCGCCCATCGCACGCGCACTCCCCATTCGTTGAGCTGATCGCGGCGGCGATGGAGCACGTCGCGGTTGTAGCCCATGAGGAACCGCACCTCGTCCGGTGAGCGGTTCCAGTTCTCGGTCGAGAAGGCATAGACGCTCAAGTGGCGGACCCCCGCCTGAACCGCACCGGCGACGACGTCGAGAAGCACCTCTTCGCCCGCGCGATGTCCCTCGATCCGCGTGAGGCCGCGGCGATTGGCCCATCTGCCGTTGCCGTCCATGACGATCGCGACGTGACCGGGAACGCTCCCCGCGCGGAAGTCGGGCGGGTACTGGCCGGTCCAGTCGAGCGGTCGATACGGGACGGCATCGCGGTGGGTGTAGGGCTTGGGCGTCATCGGTGCTGTTCCATATGGGAGAGGGAGCGGATCCCCCGCTCGAGGTGCCACTGCGCGTAGGCGGCGATGAGGCCGGAAGCGGCGGCGGTGGCACCATCGGTCGCTGCGTCGACGAGGTCCCACTCCCCTGCCATCAGCGCGCGCAGGAGGGAGCTCGTCTCGGGGTGGAGCCGTGCGGCGCCCGTCGGTGCGCACGAGCCGCAGACGGTGCCCCCCAGCTGCGCGACGAACCACTCCTGCGGCCCTGCGGCGGAGCATCGGGCGCACTCGCCGAGCGCCGGTGCCCATCCGGAGAGAGCCATGACGCGAAGAAGGTATGAGTCCAGCACCGATCGGGACGCATGCTCGCCGCGGGCCAGGGCACGAAGGCCTCCGACGAGAAGCAGATACTGTTGCGCCGTGGCCTCGGCCTCGTTGAGCCGGTCCGCGGCCTCTACCATCGCGTGGGCGGCCGTGTAGCGGTCGTAATGCGCCGCGATCTCGGCGCCGTACGCGCCGATCGACGAGGCCTGTTGCACGACGTCGAGGTTGCGGCCCCGGTACAGCTGTACATCGGCGACCATGAACGGCTCCAGCCGGGCGCCGAAGCGCGAGGACGTGCGCCGAACGCCCTTGGCCACGGCGCGGACCTTGCCGTGTCGGCGACTCAGAAGGGTGAGGATCCGGTCCGCCTCACCGAGTTTGTGGGTGCGCAGGACCACGACCTCGTCGCGGTATGTCGGCATCTATCGATTCTCTCGCACCCCACGATTATGCGGGCGACCGGGGACAATAGAGGCGTGACAGAGCCGCTCTTCGTGATCCCCCTGTGGGCTGACCTCCTCGCCGTGGGTCTCGGCGGTGTGCAGGGGGCCCTTTTCGCCTCCGGGTTCGTGGGTCAGCGCCGCCTCGACCTGTTGGGGGTGACGATCATCGGCATCGTCATGGGGATGGGTGGTGGCCTCATCCGAGACCTGCTGCTGAATGTCGAACTGGCGACGATGCAGAGCAACTGGTATCTCATCACCGCCGGTGCCGCGTCGTTGATCGGGATGCTGCTGGCCAACGTCTTCCAGCGCCTGAACGCCGTGATCGTCGCGCTCGACGCGCTCGTGATCGGGCTGTTCGGCGCCTTCGGCACGGCCAAGGCGCTCGCGATCGGCCTTCCGGCGGTTCCCGCGGTCTTCGTCGGGGTGTGCGCGGCCGTCGGCGGCGGAATCCTCCGCGACGTGTTCATGGGGCTTCCCGTCGCGATCATGCACGTGGGATCGCTGTACGCGGTGGCCGCCGGTGTCGGTTGTGCCGTCCTGGCGGCCACTCACGCGCTGGGCGCGCCGCTCGTGGCGGCGGCGGTCACGTGCGTGGCGGTGACCACGGTGATCCGCCTCTTGGCGGTGCTCTTCGATATCTCACTGCCCGAGCAGCGGGCGCTCCACCGCCGCAAGGTGGCCCTGGAGACCTCGGCGATCCCGATCATCAGGTCGTGATCGGCTGCAGGCGTGCCCTGCAGCCGTCGACGGGGTCTCAGACAGCGGTGAGGAGGCTGGACTGCGTGCGCGTGCGGATCGCGCGGTTGACCGCCGACACGATCGCCTTCAACGACGCCGTCGAGATGTCGCCGTCGATCCCCACGCCCCACAGACGCTCGCCATCGACCTGTAGCTCGACGTACGCGGCAGCCTGTGCGTCGCCGCCGGCGCTCAAGGTGTGCTCGACATAGTCGTACAGCGTGATGTCGAAGCCCTGCGCGCGGACGACCTCGAGGAAGGCCGAGACCGGGCCGTTGCCCACTCCCGAAGTGGCGATCTCCTCATCGCCGTCGCGGAGGGTGACCTCCAGCGTGACCTCGCCGGACATGTCGCTCTCGGTCCGGGTGGACAGCAGCTCGAACCGCCCCCACTTCGCGTCGTCGTCGGAGGCGGGGAGATATTCGTCGGTGAAGATGTCCCAGATCTGGCGGCTGGAGACCTCACCGCCTTCGGCGTCGGTCTTGGCCTGCACCACGCCCGAGAACTCGATCTGCAGCTTTCGCGGCAGGTCGAGTGAGTGGTCGCTCTTGAGCAGATAGGCGACGCCGCCCTTGCCCGATTGCGAGTTCACCCGGATCACCGCTTCATACGAGCGACCGAGGTCCTTGGGATCGACGGGCAGGTACGGAACGGCCCACTCGATGTCGTCGACGGAGACACCGGTCTCTGCCGCGCGCGCCGCCATCGCCTCGAAACCCTTCTTGATCGCGTCCTGGTGCGAGCCGCTGAACGCGGTGAAGACGAGGTCGCCGGCCCAAGGGCTGCGCTCATGGACGGGAAGCTGGTTGCAGTACTCGGCCGTCCGCTTCACGTGGTCGATGTCCCTGAAGTCGATCTGCGGATCGACCCCCTGCGTGAACATGTTGATGCCGAGCGCCACCAGGTCGACGTTTCCGGTGCGCTCCCCGTTGCCGAAGAGGCATCCTTCGATCCGGTCGGCACCTGCGAGGTACCCGAGCTCTGCCGCCGCGATGGCCGTCCCGCGGTCGTTGTGCGGGTGCAGGGAGAGGATGATGTTCTCGCGGTGATGGAGGTGCCGGCTCATCCACTCGATGGAATCGGCGTAGACATTGGGAGTGGCCATCTCGACCGTGGCCGGAAGGTTGATGATGACCTTCCGATCCGGCGTCGGCTCGAAGACCTCGAGCACCTGGTTGCACACGTCGACCGCGAACTCGAGCTCGGTACCGGTGTAGGACTCCGGCGAGTACTCGTAATAGACCTTCGTCTCGGGGATGCGGGTCTCGAACTTCCGGCAGAGGCGGGCGCCCTCCAGCGCGATGTCGATGATGCCCTGACGATCGGTGCGGAAGACCACTTCGCGCTGCAGCACGCTCGTGGAGTTGTAGAGGTGCACGATCGCCTGCCGCGCTCCCGCGATCGCTTCGTACGTGCGCTCGATCAGGTGCTCGCGCGCCTGGGTGAGCACCTGAATGGTCACGTCGGCGGGGATGAGGTCTTCCTCGATCAGCTGACGGACGAAGTCGAAGTCGGTCTGGCTCGCACTCGGGAAGCCGACTTCGATCTCCTTGTATCCCATCTGCACCAGCAGCTCGAACATGATCCGCTTGCGCTCGGGACTCATCGGGTCGATCAACGCTTGGTTGCCGTCGCGCAGGTCGACCGCGCACCAGCGCGGGGCCTTCTCGATGCGCTTGTCGGGCCACGTGCGATCAGGCAGGTCTACGCGGATCTGCTCGTGGAACGGCCGATACTTCGAGATCGGCATGGTCGACGGTTGCTGATTGTTCTGCATGATGGTGTCGCTTCTTCTCTTCGCGGAGGAAACGGGCCGACGACGATCTCCGCGACGAGGAGGGCCCTGTTACGAGGTCTCGTCGCGGCGGCTAAGAAGAAGGAGAACGCTCGCGCGCATGAGAGTCACCCTACACCCGATCGCTCCGCGCCGCCTGGCCCACCCGCAGCGAGGTCTGCCGGAGACGACCGTGTGAGACGATCCGCGCGACGGCGACACTTCGGGAGTATGAATCGTCGCGGAGCCGTCGTCGTCGCCACTCTCGCCCTGGTCGTCCTGCCGCTCGCGGCGTGTGCGGCCCCCGCCTCGCCGGCCGCATCGGAGCCTGACGTCGGGTGGACCGACGTGCAGCCCGGGCTCCCGCAGAACGAGGTGCGTGCGCAAGGGACGGTCCTCGACGACGGATCGACGGTCTCGTTGTGCCTCGGTGCGGTTCGGGAGTCCGCTCCCCCGCAGTGCGAGGGGATCCCGCTGACGGGCTGGACGTGGGACGGCGTCGACGGAAGCACGACGACCGCGGGCACCACGTGGGGCGCCTACGCGGTGCAGGGCACGTATGACGGCGTCGGTCTGACCGTCACCCAGCCTCCGATGATGCTCGCGTTGTACGACCCCCTCCCTCCGGTCGACCCCACCGGAGGCGCGCGCGGCGAGGCGACGGCCGCCGAGGCGGAGACGATTTCCCGCGAGGTGAGCGGCCGCGTGAAAGAGTCGTTCCTCGCCGCAGAGGAGCGGGACGGGTGGGTCTGGCTCGACGTCGTCTGGGACGACGGCACGTGGCAGGACGCGGCTGACGGCGAGTTCGGTCCGAGGAAGGTCATCGTCCGCTCGGCGCTCCAGGAGCTCACCGCCCCGTGAGGAGCCGGGATCTCCGACGAGGGCGAGCACGCCCCGCAGGGATCTGCGTGACCCTCAGGCCAGGACCGCGATCTTGCCACCGGGGTGGCCGGCGGTGACCTCGCGGAGGGCATCGGGCGCCGCGGCGAGCGGGTAGGTCCGCGCGACGGGGACGACGAGCTCACCGGCGGCGGCGAGCTCGACGAGCCGGCCGCGCTCGGCGTCACGGAACCGTGCGCTGTCCGGCAGGGCACCGGCGATCCATCGCAATCCGTCGGCGCGCGCCCGGTCGGGTGCCGCGATGGTGACGATGCGTCGACGGTCGTGGACGAGGGCCTCGGAGACATCGAGGGCCTCGTCGGTGCCCACGGCGTCCAGAGCGGCGGCAAACCGCGTCTCTCCGACGAGCTCATGGAGGCGCTGCAGGAGACCGTCCCCGTACGCCACCGCCTCTGCGCCGAAGCGTGTCACCCGGTCGAAGGAGGCTGGGGAGGCCGTGCCGACGACCCGGAGCCCCTGCTGCCGCGCCAGCTGGATGGCGGCGACTCCCACCGCCCCGGATGCCCCATGCAGGAGGATCGTGTCGCCCTGGGACGCCTCGACGACGGCGAGCATCTCCGCGGCGGTCGTGCCGGCGAGGAGGAGATTGGCGGCCTCGGCGTGCGAGAGGTTCCCGGGCTTTCGCAGCACCTTCTGCGACGGCACCGTGATCTCCGTGGCGTAGCCGCCCTGCACGCGGAAGGCGAGGACCTCGTCGCCCACCGTGGCGCGCTCCCCCGAAGCGAGGACGGCGCCGTCTCCGACAGCGACGAGCTCCCCGGAGACCTCGTACCCGATCGGCACGGGGAAGCTCAGCCCGGGACGCGGGTGCTGGACGTGCTTGACGTCGGCCGGATTGACGCCGGCCGCGCGCACGCGGATCGTCACCTCACCGGTGGCGGGCGGAGCCGTATCCACCGTGTCGAAGGCCCACGTCTCAGGGCCTCCCGGCCGATGGGCGATCCATTGGCGGGCCATGTCAGAAGCCCAGCCGGCCCAGGTGCTTCGGGTCGCGCTGCCACTCCTTGGCCACCCGCACGTGGAGTTTCAGGAAGACTCTGGTTCCGACGAGGGGCTCGATCTGCGCTCGCGCGCGGGCCCCCACGTCACGGAGTCGCGACCCTCGGTGACCGATGATGATGGCTTTCTGGCTGTCGCGCTCGACGACGACGTTGGCGAACACGTCGGTGAGGTTCCCCTCCTCACGCCGAGAGATCTCCTCGATGGTGACCGCGATCGAGTGGGGCAACTCGTCGCGCACGCCCTCCAGCGCCGCCTCGCGGATGATCTCGGCGATGCGGTCCTCGAGCGACTCGTCGGTCACGACGTCGTCCGGGTAGAGGGCGGGTCCCTCCGGCAAGAGGCGCAGGATCTCGTCGGCGAGGACATCCAACTGGACGTCGGTGACGGCGGAGAGGGGGATGACGGCTGCCCAGTCCTCGCGCAGGCTGTCCACCTCCATAAGACGCTCGGTCACGTCGTCGCGGCCCGCCGCATCGACCTTCGTGACGATCGCGACCTTTGCAGCCCGCGGATAACCGTCGAGGGAGGCGGCAATGCGGCGATCGCCCGGACCCACTTTCTCGGTGGCGGGCACCAGGAAGCCGATCACGTCGACGTCTCCGAGGACCTGCTCGACGAGGTCGTTGAGCCGCTGCCCGAGGAGAGTGCGGGGTTTGTGGATGCCGGGGGTGTCGACGATGACGATCTGCCCGGCCGGGCGCGTGAGGATGCCCCGGATCGCCCGACGCGTCGTCTGCGGCTTGTCCGAGGTGATGGCCACCTTCTCGCCCACGAGGGCGTTCGTCAGCGTCGACTTGCCGACGTTCGGACGCCCGACGAAGGTGACGAAGCCCGAACGGAACGGCGGGGCGGGTGGCGTGCTCACGAGTCCTCCTGAGCGGGTTCGGGGTCTCCGGCCTCGCGCGCCGCGGAGGCGTTCTGAAGCGCCTCGAGGGCGGGGCTGCGCTCGACGAAGACGGTGGCCAGTCCCCGGCCTCGCCCGAGGGAGGTGCCGCCGGTGATGAGGAGACCGTCGTGCTCTGCGGTCGATCCGGGCAGCGGCACCCGCCCCAGCAGCTTGCCGAGCAGCCCGCCGATGGAGTCGACATCCTCGTCTTCCAGGTCGATGCCGAACAGCTCGCCGACCTCGTCGAGCCCGAGGCGCGTGCTGACGCGATAGCGCCCGTCGCCGAGATCGACCACTTCGGACGAGCGCGGATCGTACTCGTCGGCGATCTCGCCGACGAGCTCTTCGATGAGGTCCTCGAGCGTCACGAGCCCGGAGACTCCCCCGTACTCGTCCACGACGAGGCACACGTGCACGGCGTCACGCTTCATCTGCTGGAGGAGGGTCTCCGCCTTCATCGACTCCGGGACGAAGACGGCCGGACGGGCGATACGGCTCACGGGAGCCTCCCGCCAGGCGGTCTCGTCGCGATAGGCGAAATGAACGAGATCCTTCAGATACACCACGCCGACGATGTCGTCCGCGTCGTCGTCGGCGACGGGAATGCGGGAGACGCCCTTGTCGAGAAAGAGCTGCATCGCCTCCTGCGTGGTCGCAGCGGCGTCCATCGTCACCATGTCGGTACGCGGCACCATCACGGCGCGCACGAACGTGTCGGTGAACTCGAACACCGAGTGGATGAGGTCGCGGTCATCCTCCTCGATCAGGTCTTGCGAGGCGGCCTCGTCGACCATGCTCAGCAACTGCTCCTCCGAAGCGAACGACGTGCCGCGCGCCACACCGGGTGTGACGCGGTTGCCGACGATGACCAGGAGGTGGGCGAGCGGCCCGAGGACGATGCGTGCGGCGCGGACGATCGGAGCGAAGCCCCGCAGCATGCCCTTGGCGTGCTGGCGCCCGAAGCTTCGAGGGCTCGCCCCGACGAGCACGAACGACACCGCGCTCATCAGGATCGCCGCGGCCAGCATCGCCCACCAGATGTTGTCGAACAGGAGGGTGAAAGCCGCCGTCACGAGCACGGCCGCGGTGGTCTCGGCCAGGATTCGGATGAAGACCACGGCATTGCCGTGTGCTTCGGGGTCGGCCGCGATGCGCTGGAGCACCGGACCGTTGCGACCGGTCAGGGAGAGCTCGGCGAGATCGAGCCGCGAGGTGACGCCGAGGGCGGCGTCGAGTGCCGCCATGAGCCCGCCGAGGCCGACCAGCAGGACGGCGGCGACGAGAAGCAGGGCCTCGGTCATGCGCGTCGTCGACGCTCGGAAGCGTGGAACGCCGCGATCAGTTCGCGTTGGAGTCCGAACATCTCACGTTCCTCCTCCGGCTCTGCATGGTCGAAGCCCAGCAGATGGAGGAGACCGTGGGTGGTCAACAGGATCAGCTCGTCGAGCGTCGTGTGCCCCGCCGCCTCGGCCTGCGTCTCCGCGACCTGCGGGCAGAGGACGATGTCTCCCAAGAGGCCCGCGGGCGTCGGCTGCTCTTCCGTGCCCGGGCGCAGCTCGTCCATGGGGAAGCTCAGGACATCCGTCGGCCCGGGCTCGTCCATCCACTGCACGTGGAGGGCCTCCATCGCCCCCTCGTCGACCAGGAGGATGGCGACGTCGGCGTCGGGGCTGACGTGGAGCTCGGCGAGGTTGTTCTCCATCAGCCGGAGAAGGACGGTCTCGTCGACGGCGGCGCCGGACTCGTTGGTGATCTCGATCGTCATGAGCGTCCTCGCGGGGGGAAATGGTCGCGCGGTCCCTTTGCGCGGCGCGGGTCACGGGGGTCCTGGGCCTTGCGGCGCTCGGCCCGGTTGGCGAACTCTGCCGCCTCCTCGCGTTCGCGGCGTGAGGCCAAGCGCTGCTCGTCGTATTCGGTGTACGCATCGACGATCCGGCCCACCAGCGTATGGCGGACCACGTCGTCGCTCGTGAGGTAGCTGAAGTGAATGTCGTCGATGTCCTTCAGGACGCGGGTGACCAGACGGAGCCCCGATGCGCCCTGCGGAAGGTCGATCTGGGTGATGTCACCGGTGACGACCATGCGTGTTCCGAAACCGAGGCGGGTCAGGAACATCTTCATCTGCTCGGGCGTCGTGTTCTGGGCCTCGTCCAGCACGACGAACGAATCGTTGAGCGTGCGTCCGCGCATGTAGGCGAGAGGCGCGACCTCGATGGTGCCCGACGCCATGAGCTTGGGGACCAGTTCGGGGTCGAGCATCTCGTTGAGCGCGTCGTAGAGCGGGCGCAGGTACGGATCGATCTTGTCGGTGAGGCTGCCGGGGAGGAAACCGAGCCGCTCCCCCGCTTCGATCGCCGGTCGGCTCAAGATGATCCGGCTGACCTCTTTGCGCTGTAGGGCCTGCACGGCCTTGGCCATGGCGAGGTAGGTCTTGCCGGTACCGGCCGGGCCGATGCCGAAGACGATCGTGTTCTCCTCGATCGCGTCGACGTAGGCCTTCTGCCCGAGCGTCTTCGGCCGGATGACACGACCTCGCGAGCTGAGGATCGGCTCGCCGAACACCTCGGACGGACGCGTCCCCGTGTCGGCTCGCATCATGCGGCTGGAGGCACTGACGTCGGCGGGGTCGAGCCCTTGCCCTGCGCGCGCCATCGCGATGAGCTCTTCGACCAGCGCGCGGGCGGCCGCCACGTCACCGGCGGCACCGGAGAGAGTGATCTCGTTCCCGCGCACGTGGACGAGCACGTCGGGGTGTTCACGCTCGACCACGCGCAGGAGTCGGTCCTGCGGGCCGAGCAGCTGCACCATGGCGACGCCGTCGGCGTGGAGCTGCGCGACGGTCGGTTCGGGGGCGTCAGCCACCGAGGCTCCCTTCGTCGAGGTCGCCGGCCAACACGTGCGCGTGCACGTGGAAGACGGTCTGCCCCGCGGCCGGCCCCGTGTTGAAGACGAGACGGAAGTCGCCGCCGGCATGTTCGCTCGCGAGAGAGTTCGCCAATCCGATGATCTCCGCGAGGAGCGCCGGATCGCCCGCCGCGAGTTCCACCACGTTGCGATACTCCGCCGACTTCGGGATCACCAGGAGATGAACGGGTGCCTGGGGGGCGATGTCACGGATGGCGAACGCGTTCTCGGTCTCGGCGATGATCTCCGACGGGATCTCCCCCTCGAGGATGCGCGTGAAGATCGACGGCTCACTCATGCTCACGAGTCTATCCGCGGTGGCGTGGCCCGAGGGGGACGCTCACCAGCGGCCGAGCCGTCCGTTCAGCAGGGCGAGGGCCGCGGGGCCTGCCGTCGATGTGCGCAAGACGGTCGGTCCGAGCCGTACGAGCGCGGCACCGGCGTCGTCCAGTCGCTCCAGCTCGTCGGGCGCGATCCCGCCCTCGGGCCCCACGAGCAGCACGATGTCGTCCACGTCGGCGGGCTCGAAGGCGCTGAGCGGCGTCTGTGCGGTCGGTTCGAGGACCAGTGAAGCGGCAGCGAGCGGCAGGAGCTCGACCGTCGAGACGGGCGCCTCCACGCGAGGCACCCACGCGCGGTGTGCCTGCTTGGCCGCTTCTCGGACGATGGATTGCCACCGTGCGACGCCGCGATCGCGCTTGGCGGCATCCCAGCGCGACACGCTTCGGGCCGCCTGCCACGGGATGATCCGGTCGACGCCGAGCTCCGTCGCCGCCTGGACGGCGAGCTCGTCGCGGTCGCCCTTGGCGAGCGCCTGAACCAAGGTCACCCGCGGAGACGGGCGTGGCTCGTGGCGGACCGAGCGGACACGCACCGAGACCTCACGCGGGGCCGCCGACTCGACGACTGCCTCGACCCATGAGCCCGCACCCTCGCCGAGGGTGACCTCTTCGCCCGTGCGAACGCGTCGCACGGTCGCGGCGTGGTGTGCCTCGGCTCCCCCGAACGTCACCACGTCGCCCGTCCCGACCGACGAGAGGTCGCGGTCGTCGAGGAGGAAATGGAGAGCCACGAATCAGCCGTTGCGGAAGCGGTCGCGCAACTTCGAGAAGAGCCCCTGGTGGAACTCCGCCAGCCGCGGCCCGGGTGCCTTGGTCTTCTTGGCGAACTCCTCGATGAGGGCACGCTCCCGCGCGTCCAGACGTGTCGGTGTCACGACGTGGATGCCGACGCGGAGGTCGCCGCGCTGGCCGCCGCGCAACGGGGTGATGCCGCGTCCCCGGGTCGTCAGGACCTCGCCGGACTGAGAGCCCGGCTTGATCTCCAGCTCCACGGGGCCATCCAGCGACTCGATCGTCGTCGTGGTGCCCAGGATGGCGTCGGGCATGGACACTTCGAGCGTTGCCAGCAGGTCGTCGCCCTCGCGGCTGAACACTTCGTGGGGCGTGACGGTGACCTCCAGGTAGAGGTCGCCGTTGGGTCCTCCCGCAGGGCCCACTTCGCCGGATCCCGGCAACTGCAGACGGAGGCCGGTCTCGACGCCCGCGGGGATGTCGACCGACACGGTGCGGCGCGCACGCACGCGCCCCTGTCCGGCGCACGTTCCGCACGGGTAGGGAATCGTCGTGCCGTAGCCCTGGCAGGTCGTGCAGGGCTGAGAGGTGACGACGTTGCCGAGGAGGCTCCGCACCGTCCGCTGGACCTGGCCGGATCCATGGCAGATGTCGCACGTGACCGGCTGGGTGCCCGGCTGGCAGCACGACCCTTGACAGGTCTCGCACAGCACGGCGGTGTCGACCTCCACGTCGCGATGGGCGCCGAAGACGACGTCGCCGAGGTCGAGGGTCACGCGCACCAGCGCATCCTGACCGCGCTCCCGGCGTGACCGTGGGCGCCCGGCCCGGGCTCCCCCGCCGCCGAAGAACGCCTCGAACACGTCGCCGAACCCGCCGAATCCGCCGGCGCCACCGCCGAACGGGTTGTTGTCTCCGCCGAGGTCATAGCGCTGACGCTGCTCGGGATCACTCAGCACGTCGTACGCGTGCGTGACGAGCTTGAACTTCTCCGCCGCATCTTCGCCCGGGTTGACGTCGGGGTGGAGTTCGCGCGCCAGTCGGCGGTACGCCTTCTTGATCTCGTCGGGCGTCGCCTCGCGCGACACTCCGAGCACCTCGTAGTGGTCAGCCACAATCGCCTTTCCCGCCGCTCAGGGCGCGGTCTGCCGTCGACGGCGTCACCGGGACTTCTCGTCCTCGTCCAACAGCCGGCTCAGATAGTGCGCGACGGCACGGACCGCCGCGAGGTTGGTGGGGTAGTCCATGCGCGTGGGCCCGAGAAGGCCCACCCGCGCGCGGGTTCCGGTCGCGTCGTAGTCGCCCGCGATGACGGAGGCTTCCGGAAGTCCGAAGGGCTCGTTCTCCCGCCCGATGCTCGCCGCGAGGCCCTGCTCGTCGGCGACCATCTCGCCCATGAGCCGCAGGAGAGTCACCTGTTCCTCGATCGCCTCCAGGAGCGGGTAGATACTGCCGCGGAAATCCGATTCCCGTCGCGCGAGCGTTGCACTCCCGGCCATGACCAGCCGGTCCTGACGGAACTCGTCGAGCTCCTCTGCCACGATCCCGGCGACGGTGCGTACCGCGCGATCGATGCGAGTGGCGCCGGCCGGTTGCGAGAGGAACTCGCCGAGCATTTGGGTGCCGTCGCGGACGCTGCGTCCGGTGACGAGGTCGGCGATGGCGACCTTGACGCGGGCGACCTCCGCCTCGTCGAGCTCTTCGGCGAGGAAGGCGAGGCGCTGCGACACGCGGCCGGTGTCGGTCACGACGATGACGACGATCCGCGTCGCTCCCAAGTGGACGAACTCGACGTGGGAGACATTGGCGCGGGCGAACGACGGATACTGGACGATCGCCACCTGCCCGGTCAGCTGCGTCAGCGATCGGACCGTGCGGACGAGGAGGTCGTCGAGGTCCACGGTGCCGTCGAGGAACGACGAGATGGCGGCGCGCTGGGCGGGCGTGAGCGGACGGAGCTCGGCGAGGTGGTCGACGAAGACGCGGTAGCCCTTGTCTGTGGGAACCCGACCGGAGGAGGTGTGGGGAGCCACGATGAGCTCCTCGTCCTCCAGCAGCGCCATGTCGTTGCGGATCGTCGCGGCCGAGACACCGAACTGGTGGCGATCGACGATCGACTTGCTGCCCACCGGTTCGTGGGTGTCGACGTAGTCCTGGACGATGGCCCGGAGGACCTGGAGACCGCGTTCCGAAACCATGACCCCTCCTCGCTGGCACTCCCGATGCGTGAGTGCCAATTCTAGCGCGCGCAGCCCCGATCGTCGGTCGCCAGGCTTACGACGTGAGAGCCCGGACGACGGCGTCGGCCAGCAGACGACCGCGCAGGGTCAGCACGATGCGCCCCCGCACGGCCGCCGGCCCCTCGACCAGGCCGTCGGCGATGAGCCCCGCGACGGCCGGGCGCGACCGCGCTGCGAGCTCGTCGATCGGGAAACCCTCGGCGATGCGGGTGCGCAGGAGCACGCTCTCCAGCTCCCGAGATGCCTCGTCGGGGCGCTCTCGCCCTGCGGCCGGTGACTCTCCCGCGGCGAGGCGCTGCGCGTACGCGGCGGGATGCTTGACGTTCCACCACCGGAGCCCGGCGATGTGGCTGTGCGCACCGGGGCCATAGCCCCACCAGTCGTCGCCTCGCCAGTACGCGAGATTGTGCCGCGAACGGTCCTCCGGTCGACGTGCCCAGTTCGACACCTCGTACCAGGCGTATCCCGCCTCGGCCAGGGCGGCGTCGGCGGCCTCGTACATCGCCGCCTGCAGATCGTCATCGGGTTCGGCGACCTCACCGCGACGGATCTGCCGCGCGAGCTTCGTCCCCTCTTCGATGATGAGCGCGTAGGCGGAGATGTGATCGGGGGCCAACGCGATCGCGGTGTCCAACGATCGTTGCCAATCGGCCTCGGTCTCCCCCGGGGCTCCGTAGATGAGATCCAGACTCACGGCGATGCCCGCCGCGCGCGCGGCGCTGACGGCGGTGGCGACGTTGGCGGGGTCGTGCGTGCGATCCAGCGCGGCGAGGACGTGCGCAACGGCGGACTGCATGCCGATCGAGACCCGCGTGACGCCCGCGTCGGCGAGCCGGTCGGCCACCGACTGATCGAGGGTGTCGGGGTTGGCTTCGACCGTGATCTCGGCCTGTGGGGTGAGCCCGAAGGAGGATCGGACGCCGTCCAGCATCCGCGCGAGGTCGCCGGGGGGAAGGAGGGTGGGGGTGCCGCCGCCGAAAAAGACCGTCGAGGCGGGGCGGAGTGCGCCACGCGCGGACAGCACGCCGACGGACAGATCGATCTCGCGTCCGACCTCCTCGGCGTAGGTGTCCTGGCGTGCGCCGCGGAGTTCGGTGGCCGTGTAGGTGTTGAAGTCGCAGTAGCCGCAACGGACGCGGCAGAACGGAACGTGCAGGTAGACGCTGAAAGGTGCGCCGGGCTCGACCACCAGATCGTCAGGCAGTGCGCCGTCGGAGGGAGCGGGATCGCCGAGCGGGAGTGCCGATCCCATTAGCTCGGTGAGGCGAACAGCGGCGAGACTGCGCGGAGGTAGCCCTGGAACAGCTCGCGCCGACGGCGCCGTACGAGAGGGGGCAGGATCCGATAGACCGCCGCGACGGGGCGGTCGAAGGCGCGCACCGTGAACCACACCTCGTCGTTGTCCCGCCAGTCCACCGCGAAGGACTCCTCGCCGCTGACGACGGACCCATCGACCGTTCCGAGGGCATATCCGACGCGTCGCGGTTCCTCGGTGACCGAGATCACCCGTAGTTGCGCGTCGGCCCGGAGGCCCTTGACCCGGCCGTGGACGCGGATGGTCGTGCCGGCTCCGACGTATGGCGTGCCGTCCGCGTCGAAGCGCTGGTCCGCCTCCAGCCGGCTCGGGGCGACGGGGGACCCCTCGGCGTCGAAACTGACGCCCGAGTACATGGGTCCCGACGCCGGGCGGACATCGCTGACCCGCAGGCCCGCTCCGCGCAACGGCGCCCACGACAGCAGAGTGTCCGCCGACGACGTGAACCGCGCCTCGCCGCTGCCGATGCGCCAACTCGCTTCGGCGGGGATGCTCTTCTCGGGCGGATAGCCCATCAGGTCGGCGGCCTGGGTGGCCCCGACAGCGGCGTAGTCCACCGTGCCTTCCTGGAAGCTCCCGCGACGCATTCGACCACCCTATCCCCGCTGCGTATCGCCTACTTCTTGTCCTTGCCCTCGACGTCGCCGGACAGTGCGGCGATGAAGGCCTCCTGCGGGACCTCGACACGGCCGACCATCTTCATGCGCTTCTTGCCCTCCTTCTGCTTCTCGAGGAGCTTGCGCTTGCGGGTGATGTCACCGCCGTAGCACTTGGCCAGTACGTCCTTGCGGATCGCGCGGATGTTCTCTCGGGCAATGATCCGTGCGCCGATCGCCGCTTGGATGGGCACCTCGAACTGCTGCCGCGGAATCAGCTTTCGCAACCGTTCGGTCATCATCGTGCCGTAGGAGTACGCCTTCTCCCGGTGGACGATCGAGCTGAAGGCATCGACCTTCTCGCCCTGCAACAGGATGTCGACCTTCACGAGGTCGGCCGTCTGCGAGCCTGCCGGTTCGTAGTCCAGGCTCGCGTACCCCTGCGTCCGCGACTTGAGTTGATCGAAGAAGTCGAAGACGATCTCGCCGAGCGGCATGTTGTAGCGGAGTTCGACGCGGTCTTCGCTGAGGTAGTCCATGCCCAGGAGGGTGCCACGTCGCGACTGGCAGAGCTCCATCACGGTGCCGACGTAGTCCTTCGGAAGGAGGATGCCGACCTTCACGACCGGCTCGGAGACAGAGGCCACTCGCCCGTCGGGATACTCGCTGGGGTTGGTCACCGTCACCGTCTCGCCCGTGTCGGTGGCCACTTCGTACGTCACCGACGGAGCCGTCGTGATGAGGTCGAGGCCGAACTCCCGCGACAGCCGCTCGGTGATGATCTCGAGGTGCAGGAGCCCCAGGAAGCCGCAACGGAATCCGAACCCGAGCGCCACCGAGGTCTCCGGCTCATACTGCAGCGACGCATCCGAGAGCTTCAGTTTGTCGAGGGCCTCGCGAAGATCTGCGTAGTCGCTGCCGTCGATCGGATAGATGCCCGAGAAGACCATGGGCTTCGGATCGGTGTAGCCCGACAGGGGCACCGTCGCGGGCTTGCGATGGTTGGTGACGGTGTCGCCGACCTTCGACTGGCGGACATCCTTCACACCCGTGATGAGGTAGCCGACCTCTCCGATCCCCAGCCCCTTGGTCGGTACGGGCTCGGGGCTCGAGACGCCGATCTCGAGCAGCTCGTGGGTGGCCTTGCTCGACATCATCTGGATGCGTTCGCGAGGCTCGAGCTTTCCGTCGACCATCCGGACGTAGGTCACGACGCCGCGGTAGGAGTCGTAGACGGAGTCGAAGATCATCGCTCGCGCAGGAGCGGCAGGATCGCCCGTCGGAGCCGGAATACGCTCGACGATCCGGTCGAGGAGCTCCTCGACGCCCTGTCCCGTCTTGCCGCTCACACGGAGCACGTCGTCGGGATCGCCGCCGATGAGGCCAGCGAGCTCTGCCGCGAACTTCTCGGGATCGGCGGCGGGAAGGTCGATCTTGTTGAGCACCGGGATGATGTGGAGGTCGTTCTCCAGCGCCAGGTAGAGGTTGGCGAGGGTCTGAGCCTCGATGCCCTGCGCTGCGTCGACGAGCAGGATCGCTCCTTCGCAGGCGGCGAGACTGCGCGAGACCTCGTAGGTGAAGTCGACGTGGCCGGGCGTGTCGATCATGTTCAAGGCGAAGGTGGCATCGCCCGACGCCCACGGCATCCGGACGGCCTGGGACTTGATGGTGATTCCGCGCTCGCGCTCGATGTCCATCCGGTCGAGGTACTGCGCGCGCATGTCGCGGTCGGAGACCACGCCAGTGATCTGCAGCATGCGGTCGGCAAGGGTCGACTTCCCGTGATCGATGTGGGCGATGATGCAGAAGTTGCGGATCAGCTCTGGAGGGGTCGCAGACGGCTCGAGAGGCTTCAGGGCGCGCGGTGACATGTCCCGAGCAGTCTACCGGCGAACCGGACCGCCGACCGCGGCGTTGGGCGGGGTTCGCCGGACCTTACCCGAGCGCGAGAGGGACACGCCAGCGAACGGGCACATGAGAAAGAGTTAACCGATTTGACACTTGTCGCGGGCCTCGAACCCCAACAATGCTCAAATCGGCGGCCGATGGCTGCGCGATCCTCCTCCCGCGCGCGGACCGCCTCCAGGAGACGTCGTGACGCACGCAGCACTGAGCCCGCACGCCCATCGTCCCGCCCGCAGAGGGGTTGCCGTCCTGACGGCGGCCGCCCTGTCGCTGGCCGGGCTGGCCCTCGCCCCGACAGCTGTGCAGGCAGCCGTCGGCCCCGATGCCCCCGTGGTGATCTCGGAGGTCTACGGGGGTGGCGGAAACAACGGAGCCGTGTTCAACCGAGACTTCGTCGAACTGGTCAACACGTCGGCGGACGCGATCGACCTCGACGGGTGGAGCATTCAGTACGCCTCCGCCACCGGGACCTCGTGGCAGGTGACTCCCCTGACAGGCGTGAGCGTGCCGGCGGGGCAGAGCCTGCTCGTCGGCCAGGCGTACGGCGAGAACCGGTCGCTGCCGTCGTTCGACGCCGACGTCGAGGGCTCCATCCCGATGAGCGGCAGCCAGGGCAAGGTCGCCTTGGTCTCCTCCATCACCGCGCTCTCCGGTGCGACCGGTATCGCCTCGCGCGACGATGTGATCGACCTCGTCGGCTGGGGCGGTGCGACCCACTTCGCAGGATCGGCGCCGGCACCTGCGACGACCAACGCGACGAGCATCGCGCGGACCGACGGTGCCACCAACACCGCCGACAACGCGGCCGACTTCCGCGCCGGTGCTCCGACGCCGGAGGGGCTCGAGCCCGACGGCCCCTCGCCGTCGCCGAGCCCGTCTCCGACCCCCACCGCGACCCCCGGCGAGCCGGAGCCGGTGCCCACGTTGACCATCGCCGAGATCCAGGGCGAGGGCGACGCCTCCCCCGTCGCCGGTGCCACCGTGACGACGACGGGTGTCGTGACGGCGCATTATCCGACCGGGGGCTACGACGGCTACGTCGTGCAGACGCCGGGAACCGGTGGTGAGCTCGACCTCGCGTCACACACCGCGTCCGACGCGGTCTTCGTCTACGCCCCCGGCGCCACGGGTGAGGTGGCACTCGGCGACACGGTGGAGATCACCGGCGTCGTGTCCGAGTGGAACGGCCTGACGGAGATCACGGTCGCCCCCGGCGACGCGCGCGTGGTCGCCGACGCCGAAGCGCCCGTCCCCGCGTCGGTCACCTGGCCCGCGAGCGCGGCGCAGCGCGAGTCTCTCGAGTCCATGCTGCTCGCACCGACCGGCGACTTCACCGTCAGCAACACGTACGCGACCAACCAGTACGGCGAGGTGGGCCTCGCCTCCGGGACCACCCCCCTGCGTCAGCCCACCGACGTCGCGCGCCCCGGGAGCGACGAGGCTGCGGCGGTCGCCGAGGACAACGCCGCGCGCGGTGTGATCCTCGACGACGGCACGAGCATCAACTACCTCTCCTCCGCGAACTCCTCACTGACCCCGGCCTACGTCTCCCTCGCCGAACCGATCGTCGTCGGGGCATCGGTGACCTTCACGGAGCCGGTGATCGTCGACTACCGCAACAACACCTGGAAGCTCAATCCCACCGAGCCTCTGGCCGGTGACGGCTCGGGCACCGACGGTGTCGTGTTCGAGGATCCGCGCACGTCGGCCCCCGCCGCGGTGGGCGGCGACGTGACGGTCGCATCGTTCAACGTCCTCAACTACTTCACGACGTTGGGCACCGAGAACCCGGCGTGCGTGCCGTACCGAGACCGCTTCGGCGACGGCGTCACCGTGCGCGAAGGTTGTGCCCAGCGCGGGGCCTGGGACGCCGCGGATCTGCAGCGCCAGCAGGACAAGATCGTCACGGCGATCAATGCGCTCGACGCCGACGTGGTCGGTCTCATGGAGATCGAGAACTCCGCGGCCCTGGGCGAAGAGACCGACGAGGCCACCGCGACGCTCGTCGCCGCGCTCAACTCTGCCGCGGGCGAGGAACGCTGGGCGTTCGTCCCGTCCTCGGACGAGCTTCCGCCGGCCGGCGAGCAGGACGTGATCACCAACGCGATCATCTACCAGCGTGCCGTGGTGTCGCCGGTGGGTGACTCTCGTGCCCTCGGGGATCAGAGCGGTCAGGGCCAGGCCTTCGTCAACGCCCGTGAGCCGATCGGGCAGGTGTTCGAGCCGGTCGACGGTGGTGCGCCGGTGCTGTTCGTCGTGAACCACTTCAAGTCCAAGAGCTCCGTCGGACCCTGGCCGGGCGATGTCGATGCCGGCGACGGTCAGGGCGAGTCGAACGAGTCCCGGGTGCGCCAGGCCACTGCCCTCCGTGACTGGGTCGCCGAGATCCAGGGGGACGTCGCTGCCGTCGCCCTGGTGGGCGACTTCAACTCCTACGGCAAGGAGGACCCGCTGCAGGTGCTGTACGACGCCGGCTACGCCGACGCCGCCGGCCATTTCGACGTGGACTCCTCTTCTTATGTGTTCTCCGGACTGTCGGGGTCACTGGATCACGTGCTCCTCAACGAGGCGGCGCTGGGCCGCGCGACGGGCGCCGACGTGTGGAACATCAACTCGGGAGAGTCGGTTGCGCTGGAGTACAGCCGTTTCCGCAGCCACGGGACGGAGTTCTATGCGGCCGACGTCTACCGCTCCAGCGATCACGACCCGGTGATCGTGGGCCTGTCCGCCGACCAGCCGGACACGGAGCTGACCCTTCTCGGGATCAACGACTTCCACGGTCGCATCGACAACAACACGGTCGCCTTCGCCGGAACGGTGGAGGAACTGCGGGCTCAGGCCGACGGCCCCACGCTGTTCCTCTCTGCCGGTGACAACATCGGGGCCTCGCTCTTCGCCTCCTCGGTGGCTCAGGACCGGCCCACCATCGACGTGCTCAACGCGCTCGGCCTGCAGGCGTCCGCGGTGGGGAACCACGAGTTCGACCGTGGCTGGGATGACCTCGCGGGACGCGTGACGGACGCCTCCGACTATCCGCAGTTGGGAGCCAACGTCTACCTGGCCGGCACGGACACGCCGGCGCTTCCGGAGTACGCCCTGCTCGATGCCGGGGGCCTCACCGTCGGGGTGATCGGTGCCGTCACGGAGGAGACCCCCACTCTCGT
Source organism: Microbacterium sp. (assembly GCF_047607225.1). Lineage (GTDB taxonomy): Bacteria > Actinomycetota > Actinomycetes > Actinomycetales > Microbacteriaceae > Microbacterium. The sequence goes on from NZ_JASGDO010000044.1 coordinate 62,214, forward strand.
CTCCCCCGCCGGGATCGAGGCGCTCGAATTCGGTGACCCCATCGAAGCGGTCAACCGTGTCGCTGCTCAGCTCTCCGACGGCGACACCGCCAACGGTGAGGCCGATGTGATCGTCGCGCTCTATCACGAAGGCGCGGGGGCGGGCACTCCCGACGGGGCCACCCTCGAAGAGGAGCTCGCGGCGGGAGGGCCGTTCGGCGCTCTCGTCACGGACACCTCCCCCGAGGTCGACGCCATCTTCACGGGCCACACGCACAAGGAGTACGCGTGGTCGGCTCCGATCCCCGGGAGCGATCGCACGCGCCCCGTCGTCCAGACCGGGTCGTACGGGACCAACATCGGTCAGATCGTGCTGACCGTGGATGGGGAGAGCGGCGCCGTCTCTGCGCACACTGAACAGCTCGTGAAGCGCACCACCACGGCAGCGGCGGACCTCATCGCCGCCTACCCGCGTGTCGCGGAGGTCGACGCGATCGTGAAGGACGCCCTTGCCGCGGCCGCGGAGATCGGGAACACGGCCGTCGGCGAGGTGTCCGGGGACATCACCACGGCGTTCGCGGGCGGATCGTTCGTCGACGGCGTATGGACCGGGGGTGCGCGCGACGATCGTGCGTCGGAGTCCGCGCTCGGCAACACGGTCGCCAACATGCTCCGCGACTCCCTCTCGACGCTTCCGCAGGGAGCGCAGATCGGCGTCACGAATCCCGGCGGCCTGCGCGCAGACCTGTGGGACACGCAGGCGGAGTTCGGGGCGACAGCGATTCCGGGGATGGCGGACGGCACCGTCTCCTTCTCCCAGGCGAACGCCGTGCTGCCGTTCAACAACACGTTGGCGCTCGTCAGTCTCACGGGAGAGCAGTTCACGACGCTGCTGGAGCAGCAGTGGCAGCGGGCCGCCGACGGTTCGGTGCCCCAGCGTCCCTACCTCCAGCTGGGTCTTTCCGACAACGTCGCCTACACGTACGACGCGGACCGCCCGGAGGGTGACCGCATCACGTCCGTCACGATCGACGGTGAGCCGCTCGACCCGCAGGCCGAGTACCGCATCGGCACGTTCTCCTTCCTGGCGACCGGCGGGGACAACTTCCGCGTCTTCACGGAGGGGACGAACTACGTCGACACCGGGCTCCTCGACTACGAGGCCTGGATGGACTACATCGCGGACAACTCGCCGCTCGCACCGGACTACGCCAAGCACGCGGTCGAGGTGACCGGGGTCCCCGAGACGGTGACGGCGGGCGAGACGCTCTCCTTCGAGGTCAGCGGACTCAACATGACCAGCCGTGGTGCTCCGGAAAACACCTCGCTCGAGGTGGCCCTCGGCGATGCGCCGCTCGGGGAGAGTGCTGTGACCGGGGGCAGGGCGACCGTGTCGGTCACCGTGCCGGCCGGCCAGGCTGCGGGGTCCGTAGTGCTCACCATGACGGCCTCGCCATCCGGCACCGTCGTGCGCGTGCCCCTCACGATCGAGGCCGGAGAGGTGGCGCAGGAGACCTCGACGACCCTCGTCCCCGTCCTCCCCCTCCACATCAACCGCTTCCTGCCGACGACGCTGATCGCCCTGGTCGACCAGGCGGAGGGGACGCCAGAGGGGATCGTCGAGTTCCGAGAAGGGGCGACCGTCGTCGGCACCGCGACCGTCCGTCGGGGAGTGGCCACCTTCACTCTCGGCAAGCTCACTCGCGGAGCGCACACCTTCACCGCGGTGTTCGTGCCCAAGGACCCGAGGGTCTCGGCCGGTTCGACCAGCAACACCGGGAAGGTCGTGGTCCTCTTCTGACGCCCGCCGGCGAATGGGCGGAGCGCGGGCACGGCCGGCGCTCCGCCCATCGTCGTCGGTGCGATCTAGGCTGAGCGCATGGCCCCTTTGGCTGCTGCATCATCCCCGGCTGATCGCCCGCGTGCCGCCGAGCGGCCGGTGCAGGTCGTCTTCGTCCACGGCATCCGGACGTCGGCGACGATGTGGCGTGCCCAGCTCGCGCACCTGCGGGACCGCGCGGTCCCCGCGGTCGCCGTCGACCTTCCCGGACACGGCTCACGCATGAGCGAGCGGTTCACCCTCGAGGGTGCGATGCAGACGATCGGCGACGCGGTCACCGATGCCGCGGACCGCGGGCCCGTCCTCCTCGTCGGTCATTCGATGGGAGGGCTCCTCTGCATCGCGTACATGGGGAGCGAGCCGGCGCCTCCGGTCTCCGCGTTCATCGCCGCCTCGTGCACCGCGATCCCGCGGGGTGTGGGGCTCGCGACCTACCGCGCACTCGCACGCGGATTCGACCGGCTTCCCGGACGTGGCCAGCGCATCGCGGACTGGGTACTCGACCGGACGCTTCCGGAGGACACGCGACCCGACTTCGGTGCGGGCGGATATGCCTACGACGCTCAGGATGTCGCGCTGAAGAGCCTCTCGGTGCTCGATCTGCTCGCAGCCCTGCGTCGCATCCACGCGCCGACCTGGTTCATCAACGGACAGTACGACCAGTTGCGCGTGAGCGAACGCCTGTTCGTCTCTCTCGTGCCCGGTGCCGAGCTGATCGTCGTCCCCCGCACGAGTCACCTCGTCACGGCGATGCGCCCCCGCGTCTTCAACGCCCTCCTCGATGTCGCGACCGCGACCGCGGCACGCTCAGACTCGGCGAACGGCTCGGTGTCGCACGCGAAGGGTCATCAGGCCGCCGAGAACCGATAGGCCTCCGCCCACGAGGAAGAGGAGCCAGAACCCTCCCACCGCCGCCACGAGACCGGCGCCCACGAGGGGTCCGACGAGCTGTCCCAGGCTTGCGGCGACGTTGACGAAGCCGAGGTCGCGCGCGTGGTCGTCCGGGAACGGCAGGACCTCGGTGGCGAGGGCGAGCCCGACCGACATGTACGCGCCGTACCCGACGCCGAGGAGGGCTGCCGCCACCAGCGCCGTCTCGAACGCGGGGACCACCGCGAGCAGGAGAGAGGCGGCCGCCTGGACCAGCGCTGCGGCGACGGTGATCCCGACGCGACGTCCGGAGCGATCCGAGAGGCGGCCGCTCACGACCGACGCGACGACGACGAAGACCGTGTAGATGACGATCAGCAGGAGGAGATCGTCCTCCGCACGAGCAGGCCCCCGGTCGAGTCCGTAAAGGAGGAAGAACAGCAGCAGCCCCGTCCCGAGCGCGTTGCCGATGTTGACGACCAAGCGGCCGCCGAGGACCCAGGCGAAATCGCGGTCGCGGAGGGCTGCGGTCCGGTCCCGGAGCGAGCGGACCCCGCGGGCCGCGCGCGTCGCCTCCCGCGAGGGCGGATCGGGAAGGAGAAGCGCGGCGCCGGTGCCGACCACGAGCAGCGTGACCGCGAGGACGAGGTAGCCGCTCCAGACGCTGAGGCCGCCGATGACGATGACGCCCACTCCGACCACGATCCCGAGGGCTTGCGCCGACGACACGGCGGCGGAGGCTGCCCCTCGCTGGGTGTCGAGCTGATCGGCGATGAGCGCCGTGAAGGCTGCGGAGGCGACGGCGACACCGACCGAGACGCCGACCCATGCCGCCCCCACACTCCAGGCATCCTCGGCGGAGGCGAGCGCGACGAGGGACGCCGAGGCGACGACGCTCCCTGCCACGGCCCAGGGGCGTCGTCGCCCGCGCCGGCCCCGCGTCCGGTCGGAGAGGCCGCCGGCGACGGGCCCCGCGATCACGCCGGCCAATCCCCCGATGGCGAGGACCATCCCCGAGGAGACGACGCCGGAGATCCACCCGCCAGCGTCGTCGGGGGTGTCCAGTTGCAGCGGGATCAGCAGTTGTAGGGGCGTGAGCTGCACGGTCCACAGAGCCAGCCACGCCGCCGTGAAGAGCACGAACCAGGCGGTGCCCACCCGACGGACATTCACGCGCCCACCCCCGCCTCGCGCCGCCCGCGGACGGCGGCGATGCGGTCTCGGAGCCAGGAGTAGGACGCCTTCGGCGTCCGGACGGAGGTGCGGTGATCGACGTGGACAAGACCGAATCGCTGGGTGAAGCCGTCTGCCCACTCGAAGTTGTCCAGGAGTGACCAGACCGTGAACTCGGCGACATCGAGCCCGTCCGCTCTGGCCCGATCGACGGCGTCGAGGTGTCGCGCGAGGTAGTCGATGCGCGCGGCGTCGTCGATCGCGTGCGATGTCTGGTCGGGCTCGGGGAACGACGCTCCGTTCTCCCCGATCACGATCGGTGGCAGTGCGTCGCCGTAGCGGGCGGCGAGCTGGTCGAGCACGACGCGGAGCCCCTGCGGGTCGATCGGCCAGCCGAAACCGGTCGTCGGCACGCCCTCGATCGGAAGGAGCTCGAAGGGGATGGGGCTGTCGGGCGCCGCAGCACCCACGCGGGTGGGGTTGTAGTAGTTGACCCCGTAGAAGTCGGATGGGTGCGAGATCAGGGCGAGATCCCCGTCCGCGACCGGCAGGTCGGGAACCCCCAGCATCGAGACGTCCGGATACTCCCCCCGCAGCACCGGATCAGCGAACAGCCGGTTGTGAAGGAGGTCGTAGACGCCTGCGGCCGCGACGTCGTCATCGCCTTCCGACGCGGATCGCACGGCGGTGTGATTGTTGACGATCCCGACCCGCCCGGCGCCGGCGGAGCGGATGATCTGTTGCGCGAGTCCATGGGCCAGCAGCTGGTGGTGGACGGTGGGCAGGGCGTCGAACAGAAGCGTCCGGGCGGGCGCCAGTTCTCCGATCGCGTATCCCTGCAGGGTCGTCGAGACCGGTTCGTTGATCGTGTACCAGTCGGACACGCGGTCCCCGAGCGCACCGACGACCACCTCGACGTAATCGGCGAAGGCGAAGGACGTTGCTCGATCGAGCCAGCCTCCCCGCTCTTCCAGCGCGGAGGGAAGATCCCAGTGATAGAGCGTCACGAACGGCGTCACCCCCGCTTCCAGAAGCACGTCGACCATGCGGGAGTAGCGGTCGATGGCCAGCCTGTTCGCAGGACGGCCGTGTTCCGGCTGGACACGTACCCACGAGAGCGAAAAGCGGTAGCGGTCGACACCGAGCGCGGCGGCCAACGCGATGTCCTCGCGCCAGCGGTGCCAGCTATCCGGCCCGGGTTCGGCCGTCGCGCCGTCGAGGACGGCGCCGGGGCTCTCGACGAAGTCATCCCAGATGCTGCGGCCGCGACCATCCGCATGTCGCGCACCCTCGATCTGAAAGGCAGCGGTCGCGACCGACCAACGCAACGGGGCCAGATCGCGGGCATGACGCGAACGGGACGGATCATCTGTCACGGCTTCTCCTTCGTTGGAGCGGCGCGCACGCGCCGGATGTCATGATCATGCCGGTTGCGAGGGGGATCTCGCACCTGCCGCGGACGATGCCGGCCGTCTCGGGCGCGGCAGTGAAACCTGGTAGACTCGGCTTTTGGCTTGCGTGTGGGCTTCTCCCTCACACGACCGTCGCGAGACAACCCTCTTCTGTCGCGTGACACATCCATCGAAAAACTCCGAACGAAAGAACCGTCGAACGTGGCGAACATCAAGTCGCAGATCAAGCGCAACAAGACCAACGAGAAGGCGCGCGAGCGCAACAAGGCCGTCAAGAGTGAGCTCCGCACCGAGGTGCGTCGCACCCGCGAGGCCGTGGCGGCCGGCGACAAGGCTGCTGCCGAGAAGGCTCTCGCCAAGGCGTCCAAGAAGCTCGACAAGGCCGTGAGCAAGGGCGTCATCCACGAGAACCAGGCGGCCAACCGCAAGTCGGCCATCGCCAAGCAGGTCGCCGCTCTCTGAGCCGTCTTCCGTAAAGGCCCGCCCTCCCACGAGTGGCGGGCCTTTTGCGTACCCCGGCGCCGTTGCTGCGACGTGCGCGCGGTCAGTCGCCGAACGGAGCCCTCGTGGCGATCACGGTGACGAGTCGTTCGACCGCGAACACCGGATCCCGGGAGGCGCCTTTCACCTCGGCATCGGCTCGCGCAGCTGCCTGAATCGCCATTCCGAGAGAGGTCTCGTTCCAGCCGGACAGATCGCGTCGCGCGCGGTCGACTTGCCAGTCCTTCATCCCGAGACGCGACGCCAATGCTCCGGCAGGCTCCCGGGAGCCCGCCACGCGCGCCATCGTGCGGAGCTTCGATGCAATCGCCGCGACGAGGGGCACCGGGTCGGCACCGCTCGCGAGTGCGTGGCGGAGGGCGATGAGCGCGTCGCCGTATCGTCCGGCGATCGCGGTGTCGGCCACGGTGAACGCCGTGGTCTCCACGCGGCCTCCGTAATAGCGCTCGACAGTCTCGACGGAGATGTCGCCCGGCACGTCGGCAATGAGTTGCTGACATGCGGCGGCGAGCTCGGTGAGGTCGTCGGTGAACGCGCTGACGAGGGCGCGGAGCGCGGCGGGAGCGATGCGCTTGCGTGCCGTCTGGAACTCCCCGGCGGCGAAGTCGAAGCGGTCGGAATCACGCTTGACCGCGGGGCACGCGATCTCCACTCCCCCGCCCCGACCGGCGCGGATGGCGTCGAGGAGCTTTTTGCCGCGCACCGATGCGCCGGTATGGCGCAGCACGACAGTGGCTCCGTCCTGCGGTGAGTCGAGGTAAGCCAGCGCCTCGGTGAGAAAGGCATCCGAACACTTCTCGACACCCGCGACGCGCACGAGCCGAGGCTCGCCGAACAGCGACGGTGAAGTCGTGGTGAGCAGAGTTCCCGCGGTGTAGTCGTCGGCGCGGACATCCGACACCTCGAGACTGTCGTCCTCCGCCCGCAGGAAGTCGCGGACTCCCGCGATCGCGCGCTCGGCGCAGACCTCCTCGGGGCCGGAGACGAGGACGATCGGCGCCGGTTGCGGTGCGCGCCACGAGATCTGCGGGATGTTCGTGGCGGCGCGCCCGGCGGGCTTGCGGGAGGAGGTCGCCATTCCTTCAGCCTACCGAGCGCCATCGACACCCCGTTCGCGCCAGAGCTGCATTGCGTCTCCGTCGCGCCACACCGCGAGCGCCCCCGAACGGTCTGTGCGCAGCACGCGTGCACCAAGGCCCGTGAGCAGGTCCAGCGTCTCCTGTCGCGGGTGGCCGTACGTGTTCTCGCCGACGGTGAAGAGCGCGAGCGGCGCCCGGATCCGCGCGTACAGCGCAGGCGCCTGGTCGGCGCTGCCGTGGTGGGCGACCTTGACGACCTCATATGGCGGCCGGACGCGGGGCGACAAGACGAGCTGCGGCGTGGCGGAGAGGTCTCCGAGCAGGATGGTGGTGGGAATCCGCCCGCCTCGGATGTCGATCACGATGCTCGCGTCGTTCCCTTCGAAGCCTGCGGCGTCGGCGCGCGGCCACAGCACCTCCCAGACGGCATCGCCCAGGGGCCCGGAGTCCCCCGCGGCCGCCTCCTTCAGCAACGCCCCGTCGCGCGCGGCCGCTGCCAGCGCACCTGCTGCGTCCGCATCGGGAACCGGGCCGTGGAGCAGGAGGCCGACGCGGCCCCGTACCGCGGTCAGTCCCCCGCGGTGATCCGCGTCGAAGTGGGTCAGGATCAGGACGTCCACCCGGTCGACGCCGAAGCGATCGAGGCACCGCGTGAGGCGTTCGGGGTCGGGACCGGTGTCGATCAGAGCGATGTGCCCCGCGTCTCGCAGCAGGATCGCGTCGCCCTGTCCGACGTCGCAGGCGACGATCGACCAGGATCCCGGCGTTCGCCACCGCTCCAGGCCGGTCAGGATCGGGCCCACCGCGAGGATGACCCCGGCGACCGCGGCGAGGAGGAGCACGGCGGTGGCGCGCAGGGGGCCGCGGCGGAGCGTCACCGCGACGACGATGGCGCCGCTGCAGACGGTGAGAGCCGCAACCCCTGGAAGCCCTTCCCACCACGGCACGGTCGCGTGGGGAAGGTCGGCGATCGTCGATGCCGTCGCGGCGATCCATGCGGCGGGTACCCATGCCAGAGCCGCAAGACCGTGCGCCATCACGGGTACTCCGGCGCAGAGGCAGGCGAGGAGGCCGAGCACCGTCGCTGCCGGCGCCGCGGGACCTGCCAGCAGGTTCGCGACGATTCCGTATGCGGGGACGGCGGGGGCGACGAGGATGAGGAGCGGCCCGCAGGCCAACTGTGCGGCGGCCGGTACCGCGAGGGCGAGGGCTATCGGCTCGGGCATCCAGCGGGTGAGGCCGTGCGCGAGCAGGGGTGCGAGGAGAAGAAGCGCCGCGGTCGCCGCGGCCGACAGTGCGAACCCGAGCGAGACCGACAACCAGGGGTCGGCGATCAGACACACGATGATCGCGGTCCCCAGAACGGACACACCCACGGCCCGCCGCCCGATGAGAACCGCGATCATCGCGATCCCCGACATGGCGGCGGCCCGGACGACGCTGGGCTCGGGCGTCACCAGCAGGACGAACCCGCCGAGGGCGACCGCCGAGAGTGCGATCCGGCCCGCACGCGGGAGCCTGATCAGCGCCCCCGCACCGAATGCGGCGGCCGCCACGAGCGCGCAGTTGGCCCCGGAGACCGCGGTGAGGTGGGACAGCGAGGACGTCTTCATCGCTTCGTCGAGCTGCGCGGTGACCAGAGAGGTGTCTCCGACGGCGAGACCAGGAATGAGCTGTGCGCCCGGGTCTGGCAGCCCGTCGACGACGTGCAGCAGGAGACTTCGCAGCGAGGCGGCGACATCGAAGACCCCGACGGCGGGCTGGGAGACCTGCACGTCGTCGTGTGCCGTGACGACGAGGACTTCCCGCCGAGCCGGCTCGGCGCGTTCCGCGGTGCCCGCGAGAACGATGGTGGCGCCGATCTGCACATCGTCGGGGTGACCGGAAAGGCGCACGACGATGGGCACCGTGAGGGTGCGTCCGCTGCCGCCGATGCGGACGGAGTCGGTGACGGCGTCGAACGCCCAGCCTCGCCCTCGCGGCTCGATCTTGCCGACCACGGTCGCCTCGACGGTGACCGTCCTGCCGCCGTCGACGGGAAGCCCCGCGGCGGCGGCCCGCTCCGGTGCAGCCATCGCTACCTGACCGGCGGCGGCGGTCATAGCCGCGAACGCGACCGCACACAGGGCAGCGAGCCCCGACCGCGAGGCTCCCGTGCGGAGGACGGCGACGGCCAGGGCGACGAGGGCGAGCCCCACGGACCCGGCAGCGAGCACGGGCGACGCGTGTGGCGCAGCCACTGCGGCACCCGCCGTTGCCCATACGGCCGCCGCGATCGGCAGCAACCGAAGGTCTCGCGCCGCGAGCCGGTCGCTCACACCGTCACCAGATCGCGAAGACCCTCCAGGAGACGGTCACCGATTCCGGGGACGGCCAAGAGGTCGTCGACGCTGCTGAAGCGCCCGTTTTCCTCCCGCCAGGCGATGATCCGTGCGGCGAGGGCCGGCCCGATCCGAGGCAGGGCCTCCAAGGCGGTCGCGTCCGCCGTGTTGAGGTTCACGAGGGCGGGACCGACGGAAGTCGGGGGCGGCGGACTCTCGCCCTGGCGCGGGACGAGCAGCTGCTCGCCGTCGGTCAGTTCCCGAGCGAGGTTGACGCCCTGCCGATCGGCGTCATGTGTGAAGCCGCCCGCCGCGCCGACCGCGTCGACCACGCGGGACCCGGGGTCCAGCCGGTACAACCCGGGTTCCGCCACGGCGCCGTCGACCTGGACGTACAAGGGCGTACCACGAGGCAGCGTCGCTCCCGGCGTGGGCACGAGGGACGACAGGTCCTCGACCGGGGAACCGGCGGTCCGCACCATACCGAGGACGACGGTGACCGCAAGGGCGACCACGACGAGAACGATCGCCGCACCAACGCCCAGCCGGCGCCCTGCCCCGGCCTTCCTCCCGTCCATCCCCCCGTGCATCCCCAGAGGCTGTCAGGGCGCAACGGGACCCGCGTGGCCTCATCGCTCCGCGGGGAGATTCCCGGCGGCGCGGCCTCTTGGGGAGTCGTCGATGCTCGCCGTCGTCGAGATGATCGCCGACGGAGGCCTCAACCGGTGGTGAAGCTGACGACCTTCGGAGCGCGGACCACCGCACGGACGATCTCGCGGCCGGCGAGCGAGCGCTGCACCTTCTCATCGGCGCGCGCGAGGGCCTCGAGCTCATCGGCCGAGATGCGCGCGGGGACCGTCAGGGTGCCGCGGACCTTGCCGTCGATCTGCACCACGGCGGTGACCGATTCCTCCACGAGAAGTGTGGGATCGGCCGCGCGCCACGGCACGAGTCCCACGAATGGCTCGTAACCGAGGATCTCCCACATCTCCTCCGCCGTGTGCGGGGCGAAGAGGTCGAGGATCATCGCCGTGGCCTCGGCGGCCTCCCGGACTGCCGGGTCGGCTGGCCCGGCCCCGGTGTCGATCGTCTTGCGCGTGGCGTTGACGAGCTCCATCAGGCGGGCGACCACGACGTTGAACTTGGTCTGCTCGACCAGGCCCGGGGCATCGGCGAGGAGCCGGTGCGTGACGCGGCGCAACGTCACATCGCCCTCGGCCCATACGACATCCGGCGCGCTGCTGACATCCTTCGCGACGCGCCATGCACGAGCGAGGAACTTCTGGGCACCTGTGGTCGAGACGTCCTCCCAGTTGATGTCGTCCTCCACGGGCCCGGCGAAGGCGATGGCGACGCGCACCGCGTCGGCTCCCGGGTCGACCATGCTCGCCGCGAACTCCACCAGGTTGCCCTTGCTCTTGGACATCTTGGAGCCGTCGAGCAAGACCATGCCCTGGTTGATGAGCGAGCTGAACGGCTCCGTGAAGTCGATGAGCCCCATGTCGAAGAGCACCTTGGTGATGAACCGCGCGTAGAGCAGGTGCAGGATGGCATGCTCGACTCCGCCGATGTAGGAGTCGACGGGCGCCCAGCGGGCGGCCTCCTTGACGGAGAACGCCTCTCGTGGGTCACCGGGTGACAGGAACCGCAAGAAGTACCACGAGCTGTCGACGAAGGTGTCCATCGTGTCCGGGTCTCGGAGTGCGGGCCCGCCCGTCGCCGGGTCGGTCGTCTGCATCCACTCGGACGCGCCACCGAGCGGCGAGGTGCCCTTGGGTGCCAGGTCGAGGCCGTGCGCGTCGGGAAGCGTCAGCGGAAGCTGGTCTTCCGGAACCGGGACGATGCGCCCGTCGGACGTGTGGATCATCGGGATCGGGGTGCCCCAGAAGCGCTGTCGCGAGATGAGCCAGTCGCGCAGCCGGTACGACTTGGCGGCGCGTCCGGCGCCGAGGCGCTCCAACTCGTCGATCGCGCGCGTGATCGCGTGGCGCTTGCTCAAGCCGTTCAGCGGCCCGGAGTTGATCATCCGCCCCTCGCCCGTGAGCGCTGTGCCGGTGACGGCGGGGTCGATCTCGGACAGGTCGCTTCCCGGGTCGATGGGGTTGCCGTCTTCGTCGAGGTCGATCACCGTGATCGCCCCGGTGACGGGCGCGGTCGTGTCGACGACGACCTTCACCGGCAGCCCGAAGGCGCGCGCGAAGTCGAGGTCGCGCTGATCGTGGGCGGGCACCGCCATCACCGCGCCGTGGCCGTAGTCGGCGAGCACGTAATCGGCCGCCCAGATCGGCAGCCTCTCGCCGTTGATGGGGTTGATCGCGTAGCGATCCAGGAACACTCCGGTCTTGGGGCGATCGGTCGCCTGGCGCTCGATCTCGCTCGCCTTGCCCACCTGATCGAGATAGTCCTGTAAGCGCATCCGCACCTCCGCGCTCGAACCTGCGGCGAGCTCCGCCGCGAGGTCGCTGTCGGGAGCGACGACGAAGAACGTCGCTCCGTGCAGCGTGTCGGGTCGTGTCGAGAAGACGGTCACCTTCTCGGGATGACCCTCGATCTCGAAGTCGATGTCGGCTCCCACCGAGCGGCCGATCCAGTTGCGCTGCATCCGGATCACCTTGGAGGGCCAGAACCCCTCCAACTGGTTCAGGTCGTCGAGGAGGCGATCGGCGTACTCCGTGATCTTGAAGTACCACTGGGTCAGCTTCTTCTTGACCACCTCGTGGCCGCAGCGCTCGCACCGGCCGTCGACGACCTGCTCGTTGGCGAGCACCGTCTGGTCGTGAGGGCACCAGTTGACGGGGCTCTCCTTGCGGTACGCCAGTCCCCGCTCATACAGCTTCTGGAACAGCCACTGGTTCCAGCGGTAGTAGTCGGCGTCGCTCGTGTGCAGAACACGGCTCCAGTCGTACGACGTGCCGAAGTGCTGCAGGCTCGCCTTCTGCTGCGCGATGTTCGCATAGGTCCACTCGCGGGGATCCGCGCCGCGCTGGATGGCGGCGTTCTCGGCGGGCAGACCGAACGAGTCCCAGCCGATCGGGTTCAGAACGTTGTACCCGCGGTGGCGCCAGAACCGCGCCACGGAGTCCACGTATGCGTAGTTCTCCGCGTGACCCATGTGCATGTCGCCCGACGGATACGGGAACATGCCCAGCACATACTTGCGGGGACGCGTGTCGTCCTCGCCTCCGGCGCGGAACGGGTCAGCGTCGCGCCACCGCTGCTGCCACTTCTCCTGGATTCCCGCCGGATCAAAGCCTCCGCCCTCGCCCGCGCCGACGGCAGGACCGGATGCCGTCCCGGAGGCAGGAGCAGATGAAGGGGCCGAGGGGGACGTCGAAGACACAGAGCACCAATCGTGGGAGTTCGGGAACGCGCAAAGGCGTCCTTCCAGATTAGCGGACCCGGCTCAGTCCCAGCCGAGTGGGAGCGTTGCGCCGAGGGCCGCCAGCGGACCCCGCGCCTTCACACCGACCTCCCGCACCTCGGCGCTCGCGTCGGAGTGCCAGGTGATCCCACCGCCGGCTCCCACGTAGGCGCCGCCCGGCTGGAAGACGATGGAGCGGATGACCATCGCGAGGTCAGCTGCGCCGTCCTGTCCGATCCATCCGAAGCACCCCGCGAAGACGCCCCGAGACTCCCCTTCCAGCGCGTGCAGGATCGACATCGCGGAGAGCTTCGGAGCCCCGGTCATGCTGCCGGCGGGAAACGTCGCGTCCAGGACGTCACCGATCCGGGCGTCGGCGTCGAGCGTCCCCGAGATCGCGCTCACCAGCTGGTGCACGGCGGCGTAGGACTCCACGTCGAGGAGCCGATCGACGACGACGGAACCGGGAACGCAGACACGCTGCAGGTCGTTGCGCATCAGGTCGACGATCATCACGTTCTCGGCACGTTCCTTAGCGCTGTCGCGCAGCTCATCGACCAGCCGCTGATCCTCCTCCGCCGTCGCGCCTCGCGGTCGGGTGCCCTTGATCGGATGCGTGCGGACGGTTCCCGACGAGATCTCGAGAAAGCGCTCGGGGCTCGCGCTCACGAGCGTGGTGGCGCCCACCCGGATGATGCCGCCGTGGTGAGAGGGGGTCGCGGCGCGGAGTCGGAGGTACGCGGTGACGGGGTCTGCCGCTGCATCGACGGTGAATCGAGTCGTGAGACAGAGCTGGTAGGCATCGCCCTGCCGGATCGCTTCCCGGCAGCGGGCGATCAGTCGCGCGTACGCGGTCGCGGTGTGCCGAGCCGTCGCCTGGACCTGATCCGGGGTGCCGAGTGCGGGCATTTCGCGTCGCCACGACCGGACGATCTGCGCGAACGCATCGATGTCGTCGGGCGGGGCGCAGAGCCAGAGCCGGCGTGCGGCGTGGTCGGCGGCGACGAACCGCCGCACGTGCATGCCCGCGCCGCCGGGAGACCCCGCATCGTGGCGGGACGGCGCCCCCGCGCGCTCTGCGGCATCGTCGTAGTCGAGCCAACCGACCCAGCCGCCTCGGAACGGCAGTGCCCCGGTATCGGCCGTTCGGCCGCCGACGACGAGATCCCGCGGCGCCCGGGCGGCGGCGTCGCCGATGCCGAGATAACTCCAGCCCGTGCCTGCGCTCGGTCCCGCATCCAACCAGAAGCCCAGATCGCTCCGGGCCGGGCCGCTGAGGTAGAGCTCGACGGGGTCGACCCACTCCTCGAGCTCGCGGGTGACGAGAGGTGACGGCACCGTACCAGGCTAGATCGTCGAGCCCTCCGGCGAACGCTCAGTCGCGGCCCGACCCGGGTCGTAGGCTGTAGCGGTGAACGAGTTCCTTACCTGGCTGCTCGATGCCGTGCAGAGTGTCGATCCCGTGGTGAGGACCTTGCTGGCCGGGGTCGCCATCATGCTCGAGACCAGCGTCCTCGTCGGTCTGATCGTTCCCGGCGACACGGTCGTCATCGTGGCAGGGACCGCAGTGGCCTCACCGTGGGAGGCCGGGGCCCTCATCCTCATCGTCATCGTGGGCGCTCTGGCCGGCGAGAGCATCGGCTTCTGGCTCGGTCGCTGGCTGGGACCCCGCATTCGCTTCTCCCGCCTGGGCGCCAAGGTGGGCGAGGACAACTGGACCCGTGCGGAGCTGTATCTCCGGAGGCGGGGTGGGCCAGCCATCTTCCTGTCGCGGTTCCTCCCCGTGCTGCACTCGCTCGTCCCCCTCACTGTGGGCATGAGCGGCTTCTCGTACCGCCGGTTCCTCGCGTGGACCGCGCCCGCCTGCACCCTGTGGTCGATCCTGTACGTCTCGGTGGCCGCGGCGGCCGCCGGCACCTATCGCGAGCTGGCCGACCGGATCCACTTCGCGGGCTACATCTTCGTCGCCGTCATCGCACTGTTTCTCATCCTGGTGTACGCGGCCAAGCGGGTGATCGTGGCCCGGGAGTCGCGTCATCTGCGCCTGGACGACGAGGAGAACCACGACGCGGACGAGCGGGCATGAAAGACTGAGGTGATGTCTGGCGCTCCCCCCTCCGGCCCGAAGGTGCTGTGGCTCGCCCGGTGGGAGTACCGCTTCCATGCGTGGCGAGAACGGCGCGCCCGCGCCCGTGGACAGAAGCCGACCGTTGCGGCCTTTCCCGGTTACGGCGGTGAGGACTGGGTTCGCGTCCTTGGTCGTGTACTGATCGTTCCGCCGTTGCGCTCCCGCCGTGGTGGCGAGTTCGCGGGCGTCCGCGGATGGCGCAGCTTCGCGTCGGTTCCCGTCGGCTTCGCACAGGTGACCGTCACGATCGACGGCGTTTCTCACGAGGTGGTGGCCGATCGCGGTGGCGTGATCGACACCGTGCTCCCGGCGAGGCAAGCGCCCGGGTGGCAACCGCTCACGATGTCGGTCGAGGGCAGCGACCCGGTCGAGACCCGCGCATTCGTGGTGGGCAAGGACACTTCCTTCGGGATCGTCTGCGATGTGGACGACACGGTGATGGTCACCGCCCTGCCGCGGCCCCTCGTGGCGGCCTGGAACTCCTTCGTGCTCGACGAGCACGCCCGTCAGCCCGTCCCCGGCATGGCTGTGCTGCTGGAACGGCTCGTGCGCGATCATCCCGGTTCCCCTGTGGTCTACCTGTCCACCGGCGCCTGGAACGTCGCCCCCACGCTCGTCCGCTTTCTCCGCCGGCATCTCTTCCCCCCCGGCGCATTGCTCTTGACCGACTGGGGTCCCACTCACGATCGCTGGTTCCGGAGCGGAAGGGCGCACAAGAGCGAGAACCTCCGCCGCTTGGCGCGCGAGTTCCCCCACGTGAAGTGGATGCTGATCGGCGACGACGGGCAGCACGACGACGACCTGTACACCGCGTTCACGAGCGACTTCCCCGACCACGTCACGGCAGTCGCCATCCGCCAGTTGTCGGCCGCCGAGGCAGTGCTCGCGGGAGGCCGCACGGCGGTGAACGATCACTCCGCCGCGCGAGTGCCATGGGTCACCGGGCCCGACGGCGCAGAGCTCCTGGAGCGGCTCGCTGACGTGGGCGTCGTCGACGTGACGCCCTGACCCGCTGCCGGGTGTCGGCCGCCCTGTCTAGGCTTGGCTCATGTGTGGTCGGTTCGTGGTTGCCCAAGACGGTTCTGAGCTCGTCGGCGTCTTGCGCGTGGACGTGGTGGCGGAAGACCTCCCGGCGCCCTCCTACAACATCGCGCCGACGGATCGCGTGGCGATCGTGCTCGACTCGGCCAAGACGGAGCCTCCGACGCGCCGGCTCGAGGCCGCTCGGTGGGGCCTGGTGCCCTCGTGGGCGAAGGATCCGTCCCTCGGCGTTCGCGCCTTCAACGCGCGTTCGGAAGAGGTGGAGGACAAGCCGATGTTCCGCCAGGC
Source organism: Microbacterium sp. (assembly GCF_047607225.1). Taxonomy (GTDB): domain Bacteria; phylum Actinomycetota; class Actinomycetes; order Actinomycetales; family Microbacteriaceae; genus Microbacterium. The sequence goes on from NZ_JASGDO010000044.1 coordinate 78,207, forward strand.
GCTCATCAAGCGCCGTGCGATCGTGCCCGCGACGGGCTACTACGAGTGGCACACCGAGGCGGGCGTGAAGACGCCGTACTTCATCTCCCCCGCCGACGGTGCCCCGCTCTTCTTCGCGGGTCTGTACGAGTGGTGGAAGGATCCCGCGAAAGCAGACGACGATCCGGCGCGCTGGCTCCTGAGCTTCACCATCATGACGCGCGCCTCCGTGGGCGAGCTCGGCTCGATCCACGACCGCATGCCGCTCTTCCTCGACGCCGATCACGCCGACGCGTGGCTCGACCCGACGACGGACAACGTCGGCGACGTGCTGGACGCGGCCATCGATGCCGCCCCACTTCTCGCCGATTCCATGACCCTTCACCCGGTCGGCTCCGCCGTGGGCAACGTCCGCAACAACGATCCCTCGCTCATCGCCCCGGTGGCGTGAGCGAGGGATCGTCGATCACGCGAACTCGACGCGCGCCGTCTCGTCGTTGACGACGACGATCGGAGTGATCGGCGACAAGCCGGCCGCACGGATCTTGTCGGCGTCGAAGCGCAGGAGCGGTGTGCCCTCCGCCACGTCTTCGCCTGGTGCCACGAGGGCCTGGAAGCCATCGCCGTTGAGGACGACGGTGTCCACTCCGACATGGAGCAGGAGTTCGACCCCGTCCGCCAGCACGAGGCCGATCGCGTGGCCGGTCGGGAAGACGGAGGCGACCGTGGCATCGGCGGGTGCCACGAGGGTGTCGCCGGTGGGATCGATGGCCACGCCCGGCCCCATCGTCCCCTGAGCGAACATCGGGTCGGGAACCTCCGAGAGCGGCAGGACGCGCCCCGCCAGCGGTTGCCGGAGCCGGACGAGCTTCCCGCGCGAGCGCAGACGCTGCTCTGCGGCGGCTCCGGCAGCGACGGCGGCCGCCGCGACGTTGGGAAGGCCCACGGCGGTGGCGAGGCCCGCCACCGCACCCGTCTGCCCGGCATCCGCCCCACGGAACGCTTCGATCCGTTCGGTGCGGTCGTTGATGATGTCTTCCATCGCGTCCTTGACGAACTGGACGTTGAGGCCGTAGACCACCTGCACGGAGTGCCCACCCGCCTTCATCGTTCCTGCGGCGCCCGCGCGTTTGAGCGCATGCTCGTCGACCTTCGACACGTCGGCGATCTCCATGCGGAGCCGGGTCGCGCAGTTGTCGAGCTCGACGATGTTGTCCTTGCCGCCCAATCCCGCGATGAACTTCTCGGCGGTGCCGTGGTAGCCGGAGAGCGAGGTGCCGATGTTGTCGGCATCCTGTGTGTCGACGTCGTCCTCGCGCCCGGGAGTCTTCAGCCGGAAGCGCTTGATGAAGAAGTAGAACGTGAAGAAGTAGATGAAGAACCAGCCCACGCCCATCAGCAGCAGGATCCAGGGGTTCTGAGCGAGTGGGTTGGCCCACTGGAGCACCATGTCGATGAAGCCGCCGGAGAAGCCGAACCCGAGGCGGGTGGGCAGCAGAGCCGCCAGCCCCACGGAAATGCCCGTGAACACCGCGTGGATGAGGTAGAGCCATGGGGCGACGAACATGAAGGCGAACTCGAGCGGCTCCGTGACACCCACGAAGAACGATGCGAACGCCGCCGAGAGCATGATGCCGTAGGTGACCTTGCGGCGTTTGGTCTGCGCCGTGAGATACATCGCCAAGGCGGCACCCGGAAGCCCGAACATCATGATCGGGAAGAAGCCCGCCATGTACTGCCCCGTGACGCCGTACTCGCCGGTGTTGTTGAGGAAGTTCGACAGGTCGTTGATTCCCGCCACATCGAACCAGAACACCGAGTTCAGTGCGTGGTGGAGTCCCGTCGGGATCAAGAGGCGATTCATGAACCCATAGATGCCCGCGCCGAAGGGCCCGAGCGTCGCGATCCACTCTCCGAAAGCCACCAGCCCGCCGTACACGACCGGCCAGACGAACAGCAGGGCCACGGCCACGATCAGCGAGACGCCTGCCGTGACGATGGCGACAGATCGGCGGCCCGAGAAGAACGACAGCGCGTCGGGGAGCTTCGTGTCCTTGAAGCGGTTGTAGCACCAGGCGCCGATGAGACCCGCGATGATGCCGACGAAGACGTTCTGGACACGGCCGAAAGCGGGATCGACGGTCTCGGGGTCAGCGATGTTGAGCAACCCGGCGACGTTCGCCGGACTGAGGAGCGTCACGATCGTCAGCCACGACACCAATCCGGCGAGAGCGGACGTCCCGTCGGTCTTGTTGGCCATGCCGATCGAGATGCCCACCGCGAACAAGAGCGGCAGATTGTCGAGGAGGGCACCACCGGCTGCGCCGAGGAATGTCGAGACGACGTTGCCCCCGGTCACAGAGGCGATCCAGTAGGAGACGCCTGAGAGGATCGCTGCGACAGGAAGCACGGCGACCGGGAGCATGATCGATCGACCGAGACGTTGAAAGAACTTCATCCGTGACACTCCATCCGTGAAGGCCACGCGACTGCATCGTCACGTGTGCCACGAACGTACTCCCCGGGCTGGTTCACGCACCACCGGTCGGCGGGGCTTCGGCGCAGGTCTCACGAGGCCGCCTACCTCGTGGTCTCTGCGGCCGGGCGCACTCGCACCCGAGGCGCGCGCACGTCGCCGGGAATGACAAAAACCCCGGACGAACCGGGGTTTTTGTGGACCTGAGGGGACTCGAACCCCTGACCCCCTGCATGCCATGCAGGTGCGCTACCAGCTGCGCCACAGGCCCATGGTCGCCGCTCGCGGCAACTCCACCAGCTTACTACATGTGAAAGCGGGCGACGAACCACTCACTCCGAGGCGACGGCGCTCGGCACGCTCACCGGGATGATCGGGCAGTCCTTCCACAGGCGCTCGAGCCCGTAGAAGGCGCGCTCCTCCTCGTGGAAGACGTGGACGACCAGGTCACCGAAGTCCAGCAGGATCCAGCGCGCCTCGTTCCGTCCCTCACGACGCAGCCGCTTCACTCCGGCCTCGAGCATCGCTTCCTCGACCGAGTCCGCGATCGCGGCCACGTTCCGCTCGCTCGTTCCGGTGACGAGCAGGAAGGCATCCACCAGCGGGAGCGGTTCGGACACGTCGAACGAGACGAACTCCTCTCCGCCCTTCGCGGCCGCAGCAGCGGCGGCCACCTGGACGAGCTCGACGGTCGAGTCGGCAACGGTCATCGGAAGACTCCTGTCGTGATGGCAACGATGAGTACGCCGGCCAGGGCCACCGCGAGCACACCTGCGGTGATCGCGAGAACGACCATCAAGCGGCTCCCCTTCTCGGGAGCAGGCGGCTTGATGATCTCCTCGGCGGACTTGATCGTGCTGATGGCGGCACTTGCCGCGATGGGGGTGGGTGAAGACGCGGCCGGCAGTTCGCCGTCGACCAGGACGGCATCGACGTCGGAGCCCTCCGAGCGTCCGGGAACGGTTCCCGTCGACCCGTAGGTGTCCGGAAGCGCGAAAGTGCCGGTGATGAGAACCTCGCCGGTTGCCGTGATCGGTGACACGAGAGACGGCCCCGACTCAGGGGTCTGCGACAGGATGAGCGCATTCGGCATCGACAGCGCGCCCGTCGCGGCGCTTCCGCGCGTGAGGAGCTGATCGAAGGACGCCGGTACCTCGATGTCGGCGCCCTCACCCGCGAGCAGGTCTGCCCCGAGGTCCGGGGCGACCGTGCGCCGCTCCTCTCCCGCCTCGGTCTCAGAATCGGTTCCTTCTGCGGCGGTCTCGCCGGCTCCCGCGCCGACGGCGACTGCTGCGCTGTCATCGTCGGGAACTTCGTCGGCATCGGGCTCGACGGTGGCGGCGGTCTCGCCGGCTCCCCCGACCGACGGTGCTTCCTCACGGCGTACGGCAGCATCCTCGTCCGACGGCGCGCCCGTCTCGGCGACCACGGGCTCGCCGGGGTGCTGGTCCGGCGACGTGGCCGGTGCCCACGCCGCGGGAGGGGTCCAATCGGCGTCGGCAGACTCGTCCGTAGCCGTGGTGGGGGCCGGTTCGCTGATCCGCTCGGCGACCTCCGCCTCCCCCGCCGCTTCGGCCCCATCGCGCTCGGCTGCGTCGCGCTGGGCTGCCGCGATGATGTCGGAGGTGATGACGGGTACCGAAGCCGTCCGGAGGCGCTCGCGCTGACGCACTTCGCGTCGCGTGAGCTGCCGCTCCCCCGTGTGTCCTGCGGGAGGAGCCTCAGTCGGCGCCGGCAACGAGACCGGCTCCGCGGCGCGTGGCAACGGCGCTGTCGGCTCTGAATCGGCCGGCGCGGCGGGGTTCTCGGTGATGATCTGGTTCGCCGCGGTGTTACGCAGCTCGCGCAGCTGTCGCCGGGTCAGCTGCGGCGGCTCTTCGGGTGTGCTCATGGCTTGCTCCGGTAGAGGTGGTGCTTCGCGATGTATTGGACGACCCCGTCGGGAACGAGGTACCAGACCGGCTCTCCGCGACGGACGCGTTCGCGACAGTCCGTCGAGGAGATGGCCAGGGCGGGGATCTGCAGTTGGCTCACATCGTCGCTGGGCAGTCCGTCGGTGCTGAGTTCGTGCCCGGGCCGGGAGACAGCCACGAAATGAGCGAGGTCCCACAGCTCCCCGTGATCGCGCCAACCGAGGATCTGTGCGATCGCATCGGCCCCCGTGATGAAGAAGAGGTCGGCGTCTGGCCGTTGCTTCTTCAGATCGCGCAGGGTGTCGATCGTGTAGGTCGGTCCGGATCGATCGATATCGACGCGACTCACGCTGAATCGCGGGTTGGACGCGGTGGCCACGACCGTCATGAGGTAGCGATGTTCGCTCTCGGTGACGTCTTCCTTCTGCCACGGCTGGCCCGTGGGGACGAAGAGCACCTCGTCGAGATCGAACGACTGCGCGACTTCACTGGCGGCCACGAGGTGTCCATGATGGATCGGGTCGAAGGTCCCTCCCATCACCCCGATCCGCGGGGCGCGCGCCGATGCCATCACGGCGGCCTAGTGGTGGCCGTGTCCCGCCTGCGAGAGTTCGGCGGCGTGCGACTTCGCGTAGGCGTCGGCCTTGTGCGAGTGCCGGTTCGCGACATTCCGGTAGGACAGCGTGACCAGCCCGAGCAGCAGGAAGACGACGAACGCGATCACGCCGAAGATGAACGTCTCTGCCTGGACGTTTCCGTGGTGCTCCGCCTCCCCTGCAGCAAGGGCGACGATCGTGGCGAGGGTCATTCGGGCTCCGTTCGGTTCGGGTGCGCAGGTTCCAGTTTAGGCCGTCAGTCGCGGATTTGCCCGGCACCGCGGGCGAGCCACTTCGTGCTCGTCAACTCGGGCAGTCCCATGGGGCCTCGCGCGTGCAGCTTCTGCGTGGAGATCCCGACTTCCGCGCCGAATCCGAACTCCCCGCCGTCGGTGAACCGCGTGGAGGCGTTGGTCATCACCACGGCGGCATCCACCTCTGCGAGGAAGCGCTCCGCATGCGCGGTGTCGGCGGTGACGATGGACTCCGTGTGCTGGGTGGAGTAGGTGCGAACATGCGACAGAGCCTCGTCGAGGTCGTCGACGACGCGCACCGAGATGTCGAGGCTCATGTGCTCGGTCGCCCAGTCGGCGTCCTGCACCGGCACGGCTTCCGGCACCAGCGCGCGCGTGTCCTCGTCGCCATGGATCGTCACGCCGCTCTCCAGGAGTGCGCGGCCCACCTCCGGCAAGAGCCGCGCGGCCCCGTCGCGGACGACGAGGAGGGTCTCCACGGCGTTGCACACGCTCGGACGCTGGACCTTTGCGTTCACCACGATGTCGCGCGCCCACTCGAGGGGAGCTGACGCGTCGAGCACGATGTGGACGACACCCGCTCCCGTCTCGATCACCGGGACGAGGGACTCGGTGACGACCGTCTCGATGAGCTGCGCACTTCCGCGTGGAATGAGCACGTCGACGAGCCCGCGGGCGCGCATGAGCGCTCGCGCTCCGTCCCTCCCGAAATCGTCGACCGTCTGCAGCGCCTCCGCATCGATGCCCTCTTCCGTGAGCGCCTCGCGCATGACGGTGATGAGAGCGGCGTTCGTCGACTGCGCGGCGCTGCCTCCTCGCAAGACGACGGCGTTGCCGCTGCGCAGTGCGAGGGCGGTGATGTCGACCGTGACGTTCGGGCGCGCCTCGTAGATAGAGCCGACGACGCCGAACGGCACCGACACCTTGTGAAGAGAGAGTCCGTTGGCGAGGGTCCGCTCCTCCAGCACCCTTCCCACGGGATCCGGCAGGGCGGCCACCTCGCGCACGGCGGCGGCGAGAGCCCGAACCCGGGCCTCGTCGAGGCGGAGACGGTCGAGCAGGCCCGCTCCGATCCCGTCGGTCTCGCCGCGCTGCAGATCCACGGAGTTCGCGGCGACGATGTCGTCCATCCGAGCTTCGATGCCGTCGGCGATCCGGTGCAGCAGGTTCGCCTTCTCCGCGTCGGTCATCAGTCCGACCTGTCGCGACGCCTCCTTCGCGCGCGCCATACGTTCCTGAGCGGTGTCGCGAGGGGAGGTCATCGCGTCAGTCTATCCAGCGGCAGGGGCAGCCTCGGCGCGGTCGAGGCCGTGCCGGCGGGGGTCAGGACGTGCGGATGGGGGCTGTTCCCGTCGGCCGGACGGCTGCCGGGTCGGGGGCGAACCACGTACCCACTGCCGCGCCGGTCAGCGCCTCCGCGACGAGATCGGCGCTGGTCACGAGGACCCCGATACCGGCTGCCGAAGCCAGCTTGGCCGCCGACGCCTTGGTCGCCGCGCCGCCGGTTCCGACGGAGTTGACGACGACCGAACCGAACTCGTAGGCGGAGAGGTCGTCGTCGGGGGCGACGCGGTCGATCGGCTCTGCCCCGGGCTCGCTCGGCGGCCGGGTGTAGAGGTGCGCGATGTCACTCAACAGCACCAGAGCGTCCGCACCCACGAGGTCGGCGACGAGGGCGGCGAGCCGGTCGTTGTCACCGAAGCGGATCTCGTGCGTCGCGACGGTGTCGTTCTCGTTCACGATCGGCAGGATGCGCAGCCCCAGCAGTCGCTCCATCGCGCGGCGTGCGTTGGAGCGATGCGTCGGGTTCTCCAGGTCGCCGGCCGTCAGCAGCACCTGGCCCGCGACGATCGCGAACGGCCGAAGCGCCTCTTGATAGCGATAGATCAGGATGTTCTGGCCCACGGCAGCAGCCGCCTGCTGGGTGGCGAGATCGCTCGGGCGTTCGTCCAGATCGAGAAAGGGCATACCGGTCGCGATCGCGCCGGACGAGACGAGGACCACCTCGGTGCCCCGAGCGTGCGCTTGCGCGAGGGCTTCGACGATCGGCGCGATCTTGTGGGCATTCTCCCCGCTGATCGACGAGGACCCCACCTTCACCACGACCCGTCGCGCTCCGAGCAGGCCTGCGCGCTCCCGAACGCTCACTCCGCGTCCTCCTCGCCGTCGCGCCCGCCGGCGAGGCGCTCCGCTTCCAGCTCGGCGCGCGCCTCCGCCTTGGCGTCCATGCGCTCGTGATAGCGCTCGCGCCGCTGCGACGTGGTCCGCCGGGGGTTGAGGTCCAGTCGAGGATCGGTGCCGCGCGGCGCCGTCATCAACTCAGCCGCCGACGACAACGTCGGGTGCCAGTCGAACACGATGCCATCGCCTTCGCCGATCACGACGGTGGAGCCGGCCACAGCGCCCGCGCGGTAGAGCTCGTCTTCGACGCCCAGCTTCTCGAGCCGGTCGGCGAGGAACCCCACCGCTTCCTCGTTCTGGAAGTCTGTCTGCTGTACCCAGCGCACCGGCTTCGCGCCGAGGATGCGGTAGACGTTGCCGTAGGTGCCGCCTTCCACGCGCACGGTGAAGTCGCGGTCCGCGCCGCGCGGTCGGATGACGATGCGCTCGGGCTCCACCGCTGCCGCCTGCTCGGTGCGATGCTGAGCAACGATGTCCCCCAGTGCGAAGGTGAGCGGACGCAGCCCGTCGTGGCTCACCGTCGAGATCTCGAACACGCGATACCCGCGGGCTTCGAGATCGGGGCGCACCAGCTCGGCAAGGTCCCGGGCCTCTGGCACGTCGACCTTGTTGAGTGCCACCAGCTGGGGACGCTCCAGCAGCGGAACCTGCCCCTCTGGCACCGGGTAGTTGCGCAGTTCCTCCAGGATGACCTCGAGGTCGCTCAGCGGGTCACGCCCCGGGTCGAGGGTCGCGCAGTCGAGCACGTGAACGAGCGCGGTGCATCGCTCCACGTGACGCAGGAACTCGAGCCCCAGGCCCTTGCCCTCGCTCGCCCCTTCGATGAGGCCCGGCACATCGGCGACGGTGAAACGCGTGTCGCCGGCCTGTACGACGCCGAGGTTCGGGTGCAGCGTCGTGAACGGGTAGTCCGCGATCTTGGGGCGCGCCGCCGAGATCGCGGCGATGAGGCTCGACTTGCCCGCCGAGGGGAACCCCACGAGTGCCACATCGGCGACCGTCTTGAGCTCCAGAAGGACGTCGCCTTCCCACCCGGGCGTTCCGAGCAGAGCGAAGCCCGGAGCCTTGCGCTTCGGCGAAGCGAGAGCCGCGTTGCCGAGGCCCCCCTGACCGCCGGGGGCGACGACGAACCGCGTCCCCGGAACCACGAGGTCGGCGAGCACCTCACCGTCGGCGTCCTTCACGACCGTGCCGACCGGCACCGGGAGCTCGACGTCCTCCCCGGCAGCACCGGAGCGGTTGTCGCCCATGCCGAAGCCGCCGTTGCCCGCCGAGCGGTGCGGCGAGTGATGGTAGGACAGCAGCGTGGTCACCTGAGGATCGGCGACGAGTACGACATCACCCCCGTTGCCCCCGTTTCCGCCGTCGGGCCCGGCGAGGGGCTTGAACTTCTCGCGGCGGACCGACACGCAGCCGTTCCCGCCTTTGCCGGCACGCAGATGCAGCGTGACCCGGTCGACGAACGTCACCATGTCGGTCTCCTCAGAAAAAGACGCGAGGGACGAGCCGAAGCCCGCCCCTCGCGTTGGGTGTGCAGCACAGTGTGCTGACGTAGCCGGTGTCTGGCGCGGTTACTCCGCGGCCGGAACGATGTTGACGACCTTGCGGCCGCCCTTGGTGCCGAACTCCACCGCGCCTGCAGCGAGAGCGAACAGCGTGTCGTCACCGCCGCGCCCCACGAGCGCGCCGGGGTGGAAGTGCGTGCCGCGCTGGCGGACGAGGATCTCGCCGGCGTTGACGGTCTGGCCGCCGAAGCGCTTCACGCCCAGTCGCTGAGCGTTGGAGTCACGACCGTTGCGGGTGGAGCTTGCGCCCTTTTTGTGTGCCATCTGAAGTGTCTCCCTGGCTTACTTGATGCCGGTGATCTTGACGCGCGTGAGGTCCTGACGGTGCCCCTGGCGCTTCTTGTAGCCGGTCTTGTTCTTGAACTTCTGGATCACGATCTTCGGGCCGCGCTCCTCGCCGAGCACCTCGGCGGTGACGGTCACCTTCGCGAGCTTGTCGGCGTCGGTCGTGACGGCGTCACCGTCGACGAGCAGCACCGCGGGGAGGGAGAGCGTGTCGCCCACCTTCGCCTGCTGACGGTCGAGCACGACGATCGTGCCGACCTCGACCTTTTCCTGACGGCCGCCGGCGCGCACAACTGCGTAAACCACTTCACACCTGTTTCTTCTGTGGAGCGCACGGCTCCGATTGTCTGTATGAGACTGGGAAGTCTGCGGTGCGGGTCTCGACAGAGCACTCTCGAGAAGCTGGATGCATCGCCACGGAAGGCGACGCGGACGCACCGAGGTTCTACTTTACCGGATGCCGGGGGTATGGGCAAAAGCCCGCGGACCGCGTGTCGCCGTAGGATCTCATCGATGGCCATTCTGATCGACGACGCGCGCTGGCCGGCGCACGGCAGGCTCTGGGCGCACCTCGTCAGCGACGACAACCTCGACGAGCTGCACCGCTTCGCTCGCGCGCACCAGATCCCGCCTCGCGCGTTCGACCGCGACCACTACGACGTACCCGAGGAGTCCGTCGAACGGCTCGTCTCCGGCGGGGCCGAGCATGTCAGCGGCCATGAACTCGTACGGCGCCTGATCGCCTCCGGCCTCCGGGTGACCGCGCGCGAACGGCGCGGTCACTGACTCAGCCCTCGTCGACGCGGGCCTCGTCCGTCACGGCGGAGACGGGAGTTCCGCTGAGCGCCGCCGTCGTGACGCGTCGGCGCGAACGCCCCTGCCCGGGAGCCTTCGGCTCGGGGAGCGCATTGAGGACGGAGTCCAGGAGCAGGTCCTTCTCGGTGCGCGGCTTCTCGGGGCGCTTCTTCCGCGGCTTCTTCGCGCGCTCGGGTGCCTCGCTCTCCGGCAGCTCGATCGGCAGCTCGATGCTGGGGCTCGACGCCGAGGCCGCCGGCTCGTTCGCCGAGGGGTGGATGGTCGAGGCCGCGATCTGCGCGAGGGCCGACTTGGCCCCCTCGGTGATCACGTGAGTGCCGCCGTTCTGCCCCTGCGCGCCGCCCGGCGCTCCCCCGCGCGAGCGTCGTCCCGAGCCGTTCTGCGACGCGGACCGGTGTTTGACCACCGGGTCGTGGTGAACGATGACGCCGCGTCCCGCGCACACCTCGCACGCTTCGCTGAAGGTCTCGAGCAGACCGAGACCCAGCTTCTTGCGTGTCATCTGCACGAGCCCGAGTGAGGTGACCTCTGCCACCTGGTGCTTCGTGCGGTCACGACTCAAGCACTCCACCAGGCGCCGCAGCACGAGGTCACGGTTGGATTCGAGCACCATGTCGATGAAGTCGACGACGATGATGCCGCCGATGTCCCGCAGGCGCAGCTGACGGACGATCTCCTCCGCGGCCTCCAGGTTGTTCTTGGTGACCGTCTCTTCGAGGTTGCCGCCGGATCCGACGAACTTGCCCGTGTTGACATCGACGACGGTCATCGCCTCGGTGCGGTCGATGACGAGGGAGCCGCCGGAGGGCAGCCACACCTTGCGGTCCAGGGCCTTCTCGATCTGCTCGGTGACGCGGAACTCGTCGAACGGATCGTGGTCGCCTTCGTACTTCTCGACCCGCTCGAGCAGGTCGGGCGCGACGCCGGTGAGGTACGCCGTGATCGTCTGGTGCGCCTCCTCGCCCTGGATGAGCATCTTGGAGAAGTCCTCGTTGAACACGTCGCGGACGATCTTGACCAAGAGGTCGGGCTCGGAATGCAGCAGAGAGGGCGCTTGGCCCGACTCGGCCTGAGAGCTGATGTGCTCCCACTGAGAGGTGAGCCGCTGCACGTCGCGCGTGAGCTGGTCCTCGGTCGCCCCTTCGGCGGCCGTGCGCACGATCACGCCGCTGGACTCCGGCAGCACCTCTTTGAGGATCTTCTTCAGGCGCGATCGCTCCGTGTCGGGGAGCTTCCGCGAGATCCCGTTCATCGCGCCACCGGGGACATACACGAGGTATCGACCGGGGAGCGAGATCTGGCTCGTGAGACGGGCTCCCTTGTGCCCGACCGGATCCTTGGTGACCTGGACCAGAACGCGATCGCCCGACTTGAGGGCGAGCTCGATGCGGCGGGGCTGGTTGCCGGTCTCCACGGCATCCCAGTCCACCTCGCCGGAGTAGAGCACGGCGTTGCGCCCGCGTCCGATGTCGACGAAGGCCGCTTCCATGCTCGGGAGCACGTTCTGGACGCGTCCCAGATACACGTTCCCGATGAGAGATGCGTCCTGGTTGCGCGCAACGTAGTGCTCGACCAGGACGTTGTCCTCCAGGACCGCGATCTGAACACGACCGTTCTTGGAGCGGACGATCATCACGCGATCCACGGCTTCGCGACGGGCGAGGAACTCCGCCTCGGTCACCACCGCGCGCCGGCGTCCGGCCTCACGGCCATCACGTCGGCGCTGCTTCTTGGCCTCCAGGCGCGTGGACCCCTTGATGCGCTGCGGCTCCGTGATGAGCTCGACCGCGCGCCGACGCGGCGCACTGCCGCTCGGCTCTGCGTCACCGTTGCCGCCGGAACCGCCACCTCGGCGCCGGTTGCGCCGTCGGGCGCTGGACGAAGCGTCGTCGCCGGCGTCGTCATCGCGGTCTGCTCCGGGGCGCGCCGGCAACGGCACGATCTCGGGAGCGTAGAAGTGAAGCGTGGTCGACACGGTCGAGACGAACTCCGCCGGGAGGAGACCGAGCGACACGGCCGTGACCGGCTCCTGCGTCGGCGGCTCTTCGGCCGGGGCCTGCTCGACCTCCGCACTCGTGGCCTCCGTGCCTGCGGAATCGCCGGAGCCGCCGGTACTCTCAGCAGTCGTCTCCTCGGCGTCGGCATCCTCGTCGGCTCCCGCCGGTTCGGCCGACACCTCGGCGGCAGCGGGCGCCGCGGTCTCCGCGTCGTTCGCGGCAGGAGCCGCGGCGAGCTCTTCGGCCTCCGGTGCGCCGTCAGGGGCTGCCGGGGCAGCCTCCACCGGCGCGTCCGCGCTCGGAGTGTCGGTGCCGGTCGGGGTCAGCGGAGTCTCGGACTCCGCCGGCTCGAGGGGGTTGTGGTCGTCGTGTTCATCGGCCATCACTGGCTTACTCCTAGCCGACGGCTCCGCGCGCCGTCTGGCGTAAATCTGGCGGCGCCGCTCCGTAGGGACGAGCCGCGAACTCTCTCGGTCTGCAGCAGGCGCGAGGCTCTGGCTGCGAAGGGCGTTCATCGCCCGAAGTCTCTGTATGACGCGGGTGTCGGCGCGGCCGCACGAGCGTCGACAGCCATTATCGCACCATCCGAACCGAATCCGCGATCGAGCGATGTGCGGCGCGCCACCCGCGGGCGTCACAGCGGGGTCATCGACACCGGGTGGAATACTGAGCGGATGACCACGGCCCCCTCCCACCGCCACCCTCGCGGACTCGCCGTTTGGCTGATCATCGCGGGCGCGATCGGCTGGATCGCTGCCTTCGCCCTCACCCTCGAGAAGTTCCATCTGCTGGAGAATCCGGGCTCCTCAGCATCGTGCGACTTCAGCCTGCTCGTGCAGTGCGGAGCGAACCTCACCTCGTCGCAAGGCGCGGTCTTCGGGTTCCCCAACCCGCTGCTCGGTCTGGCGGGGTGGATCGCGCCGATCGTCGTGGGGGCGGCGATCCTCGCGGGCGCCCGATTCGCCCGCTGGTTCTGGCTCGCGTTCTGGGCGGGCATGGCGTTCGCCTTCGGATTCGTCCTCTGGCTGATCAGTCAGAGCGTTTTCGTGCTGGGGACGCTCTGCCCGTGGTGCATGGTCACCTGGATCGTCACGATTCCGACGTTCTACGCCGTGACGATTCACCTGGTCCGTTCCGGCGTGGTTCCGATCGGTGCGCGCGCACGCGCAGGAGCGTCCACCCTGATGGGATGGACGCCCCTGTTGGCGATCCTGAGCTACATCGTGGTCGCGGCCATCGCCCAGGCGCGTCTCAATTGGATCGCCGAGGTCTCCAAGCTCTTCGGCCTGTAGACGCGGCTGCGGAATCGGCTCCTCAGAACCAGATCGCGAGCTCTCGGGACGCGGACTCCACGCTGTCGCTGCCGTGGACGAGGTTCTGCTGAACCTTCGCGCCCCAGTCTCGCCCGAAGTCGCCACGGATCGTTCCGGGAGCCGCGGTCGTCGGGTCGGTGGTGCCGGCCAGTGACCGGAACCCTTCGATCACGCGGTTGCCGGCCAGACGGATCGCGACCGAGGGGCCAGAGAGCATGAACTCGAGAAGGGGCTCGTAGAACGGCTTGCCGGCGTGCTCGGCGTAGTGCTTCTCGAGGGTGTCGCGGTCGGGTTCGACGAGCTTGATGTCGACCAGGGCGTAGCCCTTCGCCTCGATACGGGCGAGGATCGCGCCCGTGAGTCCCCGTGCGACGCCGTCGGGCTTGATGAGGACGAGGGTCTCTTCGGTGGGCATGTCAGTCTCCGTTCGTCACGTCTGCGGCGCGTCGCGCATTGCGGCGATCGAGTTCGCCGCCCTTGATCGTCGCATACGCGTACAGGCCACCGAAAACCAGCGCGACGATCCCGAGGGCCGGCACCAGGATCGCCCCGAGCGCGACGATGAGCTGCAATCCCCAGCCGACCACGATCCCCCAGGAGTGGCGCACCCAGCGGCCGGCGAGGATCATCACGACGGCGAGCACCGAGCCGGCCACGATCCCCCACCAGTCAGGGATCCCCGCGGGGAGGACGCCCAGGCCGAACACGACGAGCCCTCCGAGGAAAACGATCACCGATTCGAAGCCGAGGACCACGGAGGCCAGTGACTCGCGAGCCCCGCGCGGGCGCCGCGGACGAGGTGATTCGGCGGTCGTCATCCGCGCCACCCGTCCTTCCAGTCCTCGTCGGCGGCGAGCTGGAGGGCCTCGCCGGCCAGCACGACGCTTCCGGCGATGACGACGGCGCGTCGGTCTGACGCCGCGGCCCACTCCCGGGCCGCGTCGGCCGCATCCGCCAGCGCGGGATGCACGGTGACGGGAACCCCCGTGGCCTCGACGATGTCCGCAAGGGCGTCGGGATCGGCGGCGCGGTCCGAGTCGGGAGCGGTCGCGAAGACCCGCGCCGCGGCAGGGGCCAGCGTCGTCACGATCCCGGCCGCGTCCTTGTCCCCGAGGATCCCCAGCACGACGCCCCACTCGTCGAAGTCGAACGACTCGCTGAGGGCGGCCACGAGCGACCGGGCCCCGTGCGGGTTGTGCGCGGCGTCGACGAGGACGGTCGGAGCCACCCCCAGAAGCTGGAGCCGTCCGGGCGAGGTCACCTGGGCGAGACCCTCGGTGAGGACCTCGGACGCGATGGGCTGCGTGCCGTCACCGATCAACGACTCCACGGCGGCGATGGCGAGGGCGGCGTTGCGCCCCTGATGCGCGCCGTAGAGAGGGAGATAGAGCTCGTCATACACCGCCGCGCGCCCGCGCACGGACAGCTGCTGCCCGCCGACGGCGAGGTGCTGCGCCTCCAGGCCGAAGGCCTCGCCTTCCACCGCGAGTGTCCCCCCGGCCGCGCGACTTGCCTCGTCGATGACCGAGCGCGCGTCGGGCTGCTGGACGGCGGAGACGACGGCGGCCCCGGGCTTGATGATTCCCGCCTTCACGGTCGCGATCTCCCGAACGGTCTCTCCCAGACGGTCCGCGTGGTCGATGTCGATGGGGGCGATGACGGCTACGTCTCCGTCGGCCGTGTTCGTCGAGTCCCATGCGCCGCCCATGCCCACCTCGATCACGGCGACGTCGACGGGAGCGTCGGCGAAGACGACGAATGCGAGCACCGTGAGCAGCTCGAAGTAGGTGAGCGGTGCATCACCGGCAGCGGCGAGCTCTGCATCCACGAGGTCGACGAACGGCCCGATCTCCTCCCAGGCGTCCGCGACCGCCGCGTCGTCGGCAGGCTCGCCGTCGACCATGATGCGTTCGGTGAACCGTTCGAGATGCGGACTCGTGAACAGGCCGGTACGCAGGCCGTGGGCCCGCACGATGCTCTCGATGATCCGGCTCGTCGAGGTCTTCCCGTTGGTGCCCGTCACATGGACGACCCGATACGTCCGCTGCGGATCGTCGAGCAGCTCGAGCACGCGGCGCGTGCGATCGACCCGAGGCTGCACCCAGCGCTCCCCCTGGCGCGTGAGCAATGCGGTGTAGACCGCATCGGCACGATCCTTGTCGTTCATGCCGGCCCTCCGATCTTCGTCACGGCGATGGTGAACTCCCCGGCGTTCGCGAAGTCGCCCGCGGCGACCGTCACGACGTGGTCGGCATCCACGGTCATTCCCGAGGCCAGCACGGAGCCGTCGCCGATCAGCACGTCACCGTCGGGACCGACGACGGCATAGTCGATCGCGAGGGTCTCGGCAGCGACCTGCGCGGCCTCGAACGCATCGGCGACGGCCCGGGCGTCCGTCTGGTCAGTGAACAGCAGCTGCAGTCGGATGCGGTCGCTCACATCGAAGCCGGCCGCCTTGCGCGAGTCCTGCACGCCACGGATCACATCGCGGGCGAGCCCTTCCGCTTCCAGTTCCGGCGTCGTGACGGTGTCGAGCAGCACGAAACCGCCCGGGCGCTCGGCGCTTCCTTCCAGGAGCGCGATCGCCGTACCCTCCTGGACGCCGCCCGCCTCGAGGGTCAGCTCGTACTCGCCCTCTTCCAGAGCAACGCCGTCGACGACGACCGTGCCGTCCTCGACCGTCCAGATTCCGGCGCGTGCCCCGGCGATCACGTGCTGGACCTGCTTGCCCAGACGGGGCCCGGCGGCGCGCGCGTTCACGGCGAGGCGCTGGCTGATGCCGTAGCTCTCGCCGAGGCCGTCCACCAGCTCGACCAGCCTCACCTCCTTGACGTTGAGCTCGTCTCGGAGGATGTCCTCGAACTGCGCCAGCGCGTCGGCGCTGCGCACCGCGACCGTCAGCGAGGACAGCGGCAGACGCACGCGCTTGCCTTCCTTCTTGCGGAGCCCGTTGGCGACCGAGGAGACCTCGCGGACGGCGTCCATCGCGGTGCGGATGTCCTCCGCCGCAGGGAAGGCGTCGGGATCCGGCCAATCGGCCAGGTGCACACTGCGTTCTCCGGTGAGGCCCTGCCAGACCTTCTCCGCCACCAGCGGGATGAGAGGCGCAGCGACGCGCGTCACGGTCTCGAGGACCGTGTACAGCGTGTCGAACGCCTCTGTCGAGGCCGCGTCGGAATCGTCGACCCCCACCCAGAAGCGGTCTCGCGAACGCCGGATGAACCAGTTGGTGAGGGCTTCGCCGAACTCCCTCAGCGTGGCGGCCGCCATCGTCGAGTCGAGCGCCTCGAGGTGTCCCGCGACGTCCCGCACGAGATCGCCCGTGAGCGCGAGGATGTACCGGTCGAGCACATGGGTCGAGTCGGTGCGCCATCGGGCCGTGTAGCCGTCTCCCTCGGGGCCGCCGGCCGCGTTCGCGTAGGTGGCGAAGAAGTACCACGCGTTCCACAACGGCAACAGGAACTCTCGGACGCCCGCGCGGATCCCCTCCTCGGTGACCACGAGGTTTCCGCCCCTCAGCACGGAGGAGCTCATCAAGAACCACCGCATCGCGTCGGATCCGTCGCGGTCGAACACCTCGCTGACGTCCGGATAGTTGCGCAGGGACTTCGACATCTTCTGGCCATCGCTGCCGAGAACGATGCCGTGACAGGCCACACCCGCGAAGGCGGGTCGGTCGAACAGCGCACCCGACAGGACGTGCATGACGTAGAACCAGCCGCGGGTCTGGCCGATGTACTCGACGATGAAATCCGCGGGAGCGTGCGAGTCGAACCACTCGCGGTTCTCGAACGGATAGTGGACCTGCGCGTAGGGCATGGAGCCCGAGTCGAACCACACGTCGAAGACGTCCTCGATCCGGCGCATGGTGCTCCGCCCCGTCGGGTCGTCCGGGTTCGGGCGGGTCAGACCGTCGATGTAGGGACGGTGGAGGTCGACCTCGCCCGCCTCGTTGGTCGGCAGTCGTCCGAAGTCCCGCTCGAGGTCGGCAAGAGAGCCGTACACATCCACCCGGGGGTAGGCCGGGTCGTCGCTCTTCCACACCGGGATGGGCGATCCCCAATACCGGTTGCGGCTGATCGACCAGTCGCGCGCTCCCTCGAGCCACTTCCCGAACTGTCCGTGCTTGACGTTCTCGGGCGCCCAGGTGATCTGCTCGTTGAGCTCGACGAGGCGGTCCTTGATCGCGGTCACCCGCACGAACCAGCTCGACACCGCCTTGTAGATGAGAGGGTTGCGGCAGCGCCAGCAGTGCGGGTACGAGTGCTCGTAGCTCGCCTCGCGGAGGAGGCGCCCTTCCGCGCGCAACAGCCGGATGAGCGGACGGTTGGCCTCCATCCAGAGCTGTCCGGCAACGTCGGTGACCTGCGGAAGGAAACGCCCCCCGTCGTCGAGGCTCATGATGAGCGGGATGCCCGCGGCCTCGGTGACGCGCTGGTCATCCTCGCCGTACGCGGGGGCCTGATGCACGATGCCGGTGCCGTCGCTCGTGGTGACGTAGTCGTCCACGAGCACTCGCCACGCGTTCTGCGTGCCCCACGTCTCGGTGTCGGCGTAATAGTCGAAGAGCCTGTCGTACTGGACGTCGGCGAGCTCTTCCCCGCGGAGTGTCCGCTCGACGGCGGCGTGAGCCTCCTCCGCCGACCCGTAACCGAGGTCCTTCGCATAGCCGCCGAGCAGCTCTTCCGCCAGCAGGTAGCGATGGGAGGCGCCCTCGGCGCGGTCCTCGTGCACGTCGGCGGCGCCGGCCGGCCCGCCGGGTACGACCACGTAGGCGATGTCCGGGCCGACCGCAACGGCGAAGTTCGTCGGCAGCGTCCACGGGGTGGTCGTCCACGCCAGGGCACGGACGCCCGTGAGACCGAGGCTCTCCGCCTTCGCGCCGACGAGAGGGAAGGTCACGGTGACGGAGGGATCCTGACGCATCTTGTAGACGTCGTCGTCCATGCGCAGTTCGTGATTGGACAGCGGAGTCTCGTCGCGCCAGCAGTACGGCAAGACGCGGTGGCCCTCGTAGGCCATCCCCTTGTCCCACAGCTGCGCAAAGGCCCACAGCACCGACTCCATGTAGCCCGTGTCGAGGGTCTTGTATCCCCGTTCGAAGTCGACCCAGCGGGCCTGGCGGGTGACGTAGTCCTCCCACTCGCGGGTGTACTCGAGAACGGAGGACTTCGCCTTCGCGTTGAATGCCGCGATCCCCATCTCCTCGATCTGACTCTTCTCGGTGATCCCGAGCTGCTTCATCGCCTCGAGTTCGGCGGGGAGCCCGTGCGTGTCCCACCCGAAGACGCGGTCGACCTTCTTGCCCCGCATCGTCTGGAAGCGCGGGAAGAGGTCCTTCGCATAGCCGGTGAGCAGATGGCCGTAGTGGGGCAGGCCGTTCGCGAACGGTGGCCCGTCGTAGAACACCCACTCCGGAGCGCCCTCGCGGCGAGCGATCGAGGCGCGGAACGTGTCGTCTTTGCGCCAGAAATCGAGGATCTCGGCCTCGATGTCCGGGAAGCGGGGGGTGGGGACGACGGCAGCCGGCCCGAAGGCGGCACCGGTCGTGGCTGTGTCGGCCGACGGACGTCGTGGGTAGGTCATGTCACTCCAGCAGGTTGCGTCGCTTCCTGCGAGGACGACCCGTGGGTGTGACGGGCCGCGGTACCACCCCGCGTTGCCCACATCGGTGGGCCTCTCTCACCGCGGCTGTCACGGGCCTGACCCGCTCGGTTCTAGTGACCACCGGGGTGGCGTTCTTCCGAGAGCTCCCCGGTGATGGCCGGTTCACAGCTGATCCGACCATCATACGCGGCGGATAGGGTCGCAGGATGGCAGCACGCTCTTCCGCCCCCGCTCCCCCGCGCACCGTCGTTCCCGATCTTCCGAGCGTCTTGGAGCCTGTGGATGACATCGGACGACACGCCGACATCTCGGGGGCCCGGATCAATGGCCTGACGGGCGAGGTCGACGCCGCGCACGCGCGGATCGTGGAATGCGAATGGGCCGAGTCGATGCTCGCTCGCCTCGATCTTCGTGGTTCCGTGCTCACCGACGTCGTGTGGCGTGAGCCCCGGATCACCGAGGTGGTCGCCCGTGAGGCCCGGTGGCGCGACGTCGAGGTGATCGGTGGACGCCTCGGCGCGCTCGACCTGGTGCGCGCGGAACTGACCGGCGTCGTGCTGCGCGGGCTGAGGATCGACTACCTCTCGCTGGCCTCGGCCACGGTCACCGACCTCCGTCTCATCGACTGCCGGATCGGCACACTCGATCTTCCCGAAGCACAGCTGCAGCGTGTCGCTTTCGAGGCCTGCGTGGCCGACGAGGTCGACTGTCGCGGCATGCGCACATCCGACGTCGATCTCCGGGGCCTGGAGGCGTTGGCGTTCACGGACTACGCCGCGCTTCGTGGTGTCGCCCTGGACGTGGAGCAGGCCCGCGCCCACGCCGTCGCCCTCGCGGCCACGCTCGGCATACGGGTTCTCGACTGAGCCGCGCGGGTGCTGTCAGCGTCCGATCCCGAACATCCCACGTCGAAGGATCGCGCGCCGGACACGCGACGGAAGGCGATCCCAGACGGCACGCAGCCACGCCGGTCTCGCCGTGCGCACACGCGTGATCCACCGGGGAGGTTCGGCGGTTCCGGTGCGCACGCGGCCGCGGCGGTCGATCGAGTAGAGCGTGCGAGACGGCACTCCCCCCAGCTGGATGGAGAACGGCTTTCGCGTCGGCGCATCTCCGCGGATCTCCAGCCCCGAGGGGCCGACCGTCGCACGGCACGAGCCCACCACCCGCCCCGAGCGCGTCACGAGGCGGCCCGCGATGTCCACGTCGCCGTGCACCTCCACGTGAGGAAGTGCGAGGACGAAGCCGTGGCCATGCGAGCCGGGAACGGCGCGCGGCGGCTGCGGAGCCTCATCGACCGCCGTCATGACCTGCTCACCGACGTCGATGGCGAGGTTGCCGGCCTGACTTCGGTAGGCGACCGCGAGACGACCGGCGACGACCGCCCAACGATGATCCGAGAACGCCGCCTTGACCGGCCGCACCACGCGTGTGCGCATGAACGTGGAACGCAGGTGCGCATCCCAGACCGAGTCATGCAGTCGTCCGTCCTCGGACATCCGCCACTGCACGCGGATCGTGTCGGTCATCAGCGGATCGATGCCGCCCGTGATGGAGGGTGCGGTGCCTCGCGCCCACGCCCAATCGACCTTCTGCGAACGAGAGCGACGCTCCAGCGACCATCCGGTCTCCGGGAGGAGATCGGTCACATCGTCGCTCAGTCCCGCCGCCGTCGCGAAGTCGGAGATCTCGGGGGCCAGCTCGAGGACGACGCGACCGTCGCGATAACGCACGGCACTGCCCGTCTGCGTCTCCGACCGCCACTCGACCTCGACGGAGAAGTCCATTCCCTCGCGCGTCCAGATCGGTTCGCGAACGGTCGGCGCCACCCGTAGGCGCGGCATCGTCGCCTCGTGGATCGGCACCAGATCGAAGCGGCCGGCACGCAGAAGTGCCACTTTGATGCGCCGCCAGGGGTCGAGATGCACGTCGGCATCGCGGCTGACCCGTGGGAGCAAGTCCGTCACGAACGCGCGGATCCGCTCCTGGTCCGCGTCGCTCCGCGGCGAGCCGCTGAAGAGCGTCAGCACCCGCATGTGGAGTTGATAGGCGAGGAACCGCGGGTACAGCTCGGCGAAGCGCGGCTGTCGGAGGTCGTTTTCGATCCAGGTGAAGACCCGGGATACAGCGTCGAGGTACTCGCCCAGGTCGTCGTGGAAGGACGCGCTGGTCGTCGCGGTCGGTGTGCGGTTCCACAGGTAGTACGGGGTCTCCACCATCAGGGAGACGACCTCCGCTCGGGCGTGCGCCGCGATGTCGAAAGCGATGTCCTCCCAGATCTGGCGACCACCCTCCGGGAAACGCACGTCCTTGTCCCGCAAGAACTGAGTGCGGAAGAACTTATGTGGGTTCATCGGCAGGAGCGGGTGGGTATCCGTCCAGTCGATCGCGTTCTCCACGTCGTGATCGACGTCGCGCATCGCCCACCCCGGCGTGTTGCTCTTGGACTCCTTGCCGTCCACGACGTCCGCGCCCGTGCGTGTCGCCAAGTCGTAGGCCGCGCGCAGAGCGTCCGGATAGAGGCGGTCGTCATGATCGATGAACGCGATGAACTCGCCGCGTGCCTCATCGATGCCGTGATTACGCGGCCGCGAGGGCCATCCAGACGGGGGCAGCTCGAACACCCGATAGTTCGGGCGGGTCGCCGCGAAAGCCCGGAGCCGCTTCGCGGTGTCGTCGGGTGAACCATCGTCGATCAGCAGGACCTCGATGTCCTCCTGCGGCATGGTCTGACGGTCCACACTCGCGACGAGCTCGTCGAGATGGTGGCTGGAACGGTAGGTCGGGACGACGACGGTGACCTTGGGCACCGCGCCAGGCTATCGGGCCAGGCACCGATCAGCGTCCGCGGCACGGCGGCTAGAATCGATCGGAAACCCACATTCAGGCACGCTGACACAGTGCCGCACATACCGTTCGAGGAGAGACCCATGCCGCAGATTCCCGACAAGCCCGCGCTGGAAGGCCTCGAGCAGAAGTGGGATGCCGAGTGGTCCACACAGGGCACCTATCTCTTCGACCGCGAAGCCGCCAAGGCCGTGGGTCGCTCCGGCGTGTTCTCGGTCGACACCCCGCCGCCGACCGCGTCGGGCTCGCTGCACATCGGTCACGTCTTCAGTTACACCCACACCGACGTGAAGGTCCGCTTCGAGCGGATGCGCGGCAAGACGGTCTTCTATCCGATGGGGTGGGACGACAACGGCCTACCGACCGAACGCCGGGTTCAGAACTACTACGGGGTCCGCTGCGATCCGTCCCTCCCCTACGACGCCGACTTCACGCCGCCCTTCGCCGGAGACGCCAAGAGCCTCAAGCCGGCAGACCAGGTGCCGATCAGCCGCCGGAACTTCATCGAGCTGTGTGAAGAGCTGACCCTCCAGGACGAGAAGCTGTTCGAAGACCTCTTCCGCCAGCTCGGTCTCTCGGTCGATTGGACCCAGACCTACCGGACCATCTCCGACGACACGATCCGCACCAGCCAGCTGGCGTTCCTCCGCAACCTGGAACGGGGCGAGGCCTATCAGGCGCTCGCACCCACCCTGTGGGACATCGACTTCCGCTCGGCCATCGCTCAGGCGGAGCTCGAAGATCGCGAACAGCAGGCCGCGTATCACCGCATCGCCTTCCACAAGACCGACGGCTCCGGCCACATCCACATCGAGACCACGCGACCCGAGCTGCTCGCCGCGTGCGTCGCGCTGGTCGCCAACCCCGACGACGAACGCTATCAGCCCGTCTTCGGCACGACGGTGCGCACGCCCGTGTTCGACGTCGAGGTGCCCGTCCTCGCCCATCCCTTGGCGCAGAAGGACAAGGGATCGGGGATCGCGATGATCTGCACGTTCGGCGATGTCACCGACATCATCTGGTGGCGCGAACTCGACCTCCCCAACCGCACGATCCTCGGCAAGGACGGGCGCGTGCTCCCCGATGCTCCCGAGGTGATCGTCTCGGAGAAGGGCAGAGCCGCCTACGCCGAACTGGCGGGCAAGACCGTGTTCAGTGCCAAGAAGCGCATGGTCGAACTGCTCGAGGAATCGGGCGAGCTCCTCCAGGTGTCGGCGCCGTTCGCGCACCCCGTGAAGTTCTATGAGAAGGGCGACCGCCCGCTGGAGATCGTCTCGACGAGGCAGTGGTATCTGCGCAACGGCGCCCGTGACGCCGACTTCCGCGCGCGACTCATCGAGCTCGGCCGTGAAATGGGCTGGCACCCGGATTTCATGCGCGTGCGCTACGAGAACTGGACCAACGGGCTGACGGGTGACTGGCTCGTCTCACGGCAGCGGTTCTTCGGCGTGCCGATCCCCGTGTGGTACGGCCTGGACGAGAACGGGGAGCGCGACTACACACGGGTGATCACGCCCGATCTCGGCCAGCTGCCTGTCGACCCCACGATCGACGCACCTGCAGGCTACGACGAGTCGCAGCGCGGTGTCCCGGGCGGATTCGATGCCGAGAGGGACATCTTCGACACCTGGGCGACGTCGTCCCTGACCCCGCAGCTCGCGGGAGGCTGGCAGCGCGACGACGAGCTCTGGTCGCTCGTGGCGCCGTTCGACGTGCGCCCCCAGGGCCAGGACATCATCCGCACCTGGCTGTTCTCGACCATGGTCCGCTCGGCCCTGGAAGACGGACGTGCGCCGTGGTCCGACGCCGCGATCTCCGGTTTCATCGTCGACCCCGACCGCAAGAAGATGTCGAAGTCGAAGGGGAACGTCGTCACACCGGCTGACATCCTCTCCTCGCACGGCACCGACGCGGTGCGCTACTGGGCGGCGTCGAGCAGGCTGGGGGCGGACGCGGCGTTCGATCCGCAGAACCCCACTCAGGTGAAGATCGGCCGCCGGCTGGCGATCAAGGTGCTCAACGCCGCAAAGTTCGTCCTCTCCTTCCCCGTGCCCGAAGGGGCGCGCATCACGCACGACCTCGATGCATCGATGCTCGCCACGCTCGACCGGGTCGTTCGCGACGCGACCCGCGCGTACGAGGAGTTCGACCACGCGCGTGCGCTCGAACTTACCGAGGCCTTCTTCTGGACGTTCTGCGACGACTACCTCGAGCTCGTCAAGGAGCGCGCCTATGACCAGACGGATGCGGGGCAACCCTCCGCGGCGCTGGCCCTGCGACTCGCTCTCTCGACTCTCCTTCGCCTGCTCGCACCGGTCCTGTCCTTCGCCGCGGAGGAGGCGTGGTCCTGGTTCGAAGACGGATCGATCCACACCGCCGCGTGGCCGGTCCCGCTCGAGATCGAGGGGGACCCTGCGGTCCTGCGGATCGTCGGGGAAGCGCTCATCGGAGTGCGGCGCGCCAAGACCGAGGCCAAGGCCTCGCAGAAGACGCCCGTCGACACGATCACCCTGGCCGGGCCGGATGAGGTGCTCGCCGCTCTGCGGGCCGCCGAAGGCGATCTGAAGGCCGTTGGCCGCATCACCGAGGTCTCGTATCAGAGCGCCGAGGAGCTCGCCGTGAGCGGTGTCGTCCTGGCCCCGGCGGAGGGCTGACATGCGACTGGGAACGCGCTGGCTCAGCGGTGATCCGGTTCCTGCGGCCGTGCCGAGCGAGCTTCGCGCTCAGATCGCGGCGGTCGACACGGCGATCGCCCGGGACCTCCTCGGTCAGCCGCGGCCGTCCTGGACGCTGACCTTCTTGGAGAACCGACCCGTCGCCGAGCTCGACACCGGAGTGCTCGTCGAGCTCACCTCATCGGGCGAGGTCGTCGTGCGGCACGACGTCGACGACGACTTCGCCTGACGCGTCGCCGGAGGCCGAGTCCGCCTCCGCGCCCGCTCGACGGGTGCCGCCGACGACGAGCGGGAGGGCGAGGAGCGACACCACGACCACGACCGCTCCGCCGATCCAGAAGGGAAGTCGCAGGTCGACGCGGCCCACCATGCCTCCGAGGAGCGTGGCGACGGGAAACAGGCCCCAGGTCACGGTTCGGATGACACCGAGAACGCGCCCGAAGATCTCCTGAGGGACGATCTGCTGCCGAAGGCTCCCCCACGGCACATTCCACACCGAGACTGCCGCGGCCGAGACCGCGAACACGGCCACGGCAATCCACGCCGTCGGGGCGAGACCGGTCAGCACCAGGGTGACGCCGGTCGTGATCATGGCGACCGCCATCACCGGACCCCGTCCGAAACGACTGACGAGGCGGGCGGCCACGAGAGACCCGACGAGGGCGCCGGCTCCGATGCCCGCCGTGACGAAGCCGACGGCCACGAGCGGAACGTCAAGGGTGTCGAGGAAGAAGAGGATGAGCACGGCCTGCGCGAACGCCAGCGAGGAACCGATCACGGACGTGAACACGACCATCGCGCGCAGATACCGGTGGCGCCACAGGTAGCGCAAGGCTTCGCGCGTCGTGATCGGCGTGGGGGCGAGCACACCCGTCAGCGGTTCCACGACGACCCCCGCCGCCAGATCCCCATCATCGCGCGCGGCCGGCCCCGGTCGATCGCGCAACGGGCGTGCCGCCGAGAGAGGCAGGAAGAGCGCGAGGGCGATCGGGATCACGTAGCCGGCGCCGCCCACCCAGAGAGGTAGTGCCAACGCAGCGGCGAAGAGGACTCCGGCGATCGGTGTCGCGATGAAGCTGTCGATCGTCACCTGGGCGGCCTGCATCCAGCCGTTGGCTCGGTCGAGCTGCTCGCGCCGCACGACACCGGGGATCACTGCGTTCGTGGCGTTGTCGAACAGCGTCTCGCCCAGTCCGAAGACGACGGTCGCGACGAACAGCGCCCACAACGAGAGCTGACCGGTGACCGCGAGGACGGCGAGCCACACTGCCACACCACCACGGAGGGCGTTGGCGATGGCCATGATGACGCGCCGGTCGTAACGGTCGACGATCATTCCGGCGGGGAGTCCGAAGACGAGCCACGGAAGGAACGCCAGAGCGCCGATCACCGAGATCAGCAGCGGATCCCGAGTGAGGGTGGTGGCGGCCAGGGGAACGGCGGTGCGTCCCAGGCCATCGGCGAGGTTGCTGAACGCGGCTGCGGTCCAGAGCTTTCGAAAGTCGCCGCCCAGGGGCAGGCGGCCGGTGGTGGATGAATCGCGCATGTCAGTTGCTCTCGGGAGGGAGGGGAAAGAGGTCGACGCGGAGGGAGAAGGGAACGACACCCTCGCCTTCCTGATCGCGGTAGCGGTCGCTGGCATCGTTGAGCACCGCCATGAGCGTCTCAGCGAGTTCGCGCGCCTGCTCTTCGGTCACGCGGATCGTCGTGCTGGAGATCACCGCCGCGGCGTCGTAGAGGTCTTCCGGGGTCTTGATGCTGTCGCCGACGTACCGCAGGAGCTGCTGATGGCGGCGGTTGAGGAACTCGCTCATGATGACCTGGGTCGCCGCTCGACCGGAGGGGGTCTTCATGACTGCGGGGTTGGTGAAGGAGACCGAGCCCTTCGGCCGCTCCCACCACCGCTCGCGCGAGGATCCTCGGCCCGTGACCTCACGGATGAGGTCGTGCTTGGCGAGCGCCCGCAGGTGGTAGCTCGTCGCCCCCGACGACTCCCCCGTCAACTGTGCGAGCGAGCTGGCCGTCTGCGGACCGAACTGGGACAGGATGTCGTACATCCGTACGCGCAAGGGATGTGCGAGCGCCCGCAGGGCGCCGGCGTCGAGCACGCGCTCGGGACTGGGGATCTCGGCGGGTTCCGTCATGAATGCAAAGATACCTTTGCAAGTAGTATTTTGCAAAGAGATCTTTGTCGACGGCGACAGAGTCGCCCCGCCTAGGCTGGAGACATGACGGATGCCTCCTTGTCCAACCCCCTGCTTTCCCTCACCTCCGCGCTGCCGTTCGGCCTGCCGGACTACCGCACCATCCGTCCCGAGCACTTCCTGCCGGCCTTCGAGCACGCGTTCGCCGAACATCGGCGAGAGATCGAGGCGATCACGCGGGTGCGATCGATGCCTACTTTCGAGAACACGATGGTTCCGCTGGAACGCTCGGGTGCACTGCTCAGCCGCATCGCGCGGACGTTCTACACGGTGTCGTCCGCCGACGCCACGCCGGAGATCCAGGCCATCGATGAGGCCCTGGCCCCGCTGATGGCGGCGCACCACGACGCCATCCAGCTCGACCCCTCCCTCTTCTGGCGCATCCGCACCCTTCATGACCAGCTCGAGAGCCTGGAGCTCGACGACGAGTCCCGGTACCTCGTGGAACGCCACTTCCGGGAGATGTCGCACGCGGGCGCCGGGTTGGACGAGGAGCAGAAGGCCCGCCTCACCACGCTCAATCAGCGGCTGTCGGTGCTGACCACGACTTTCGAGAAGAACCTGCTGGCCGACACCAACGAGCTCGCGGTCGTCTTCGACGAGGCCGGCGAACTGGACGGGCTGACCACGGGAGAGCTCTCCGCGGCTGCCCGTGCCGCGACGGAGCGAGGACTCGAGGGTAAGTACGTGGTCACGCTGACGCTCTTCACGGGGCACCCGTACCTGTCCACCCTCACCCGGCGGACGAGCCGCGAGCGCATCATGACGGCGTCTCGATCGCGAGGATCCCGCGGCAATGCCAACGACAACCGCGACGTGCTTCGTGAGATCGTGCGTCTGCGCGCCGAACGCGCCGCCCTGCTGGGATTCGACAGCCACGCCGCGTACGTGACGAGCGATGAGACGGCGGGCACTCCCGGCGCCGTACACGAGATGCTGCGACGCCTCGCGCTCCCCGCCGCCGCGAACGCGCGCGAGGAGCAGCGTGCGCTGCAGGAGATCATCGACGCGAGCGACGCGCCGTTCCCGCTGGAGCCCCATGACTGGGCGTTCTACACCGAACGCGTTCGCGCCGCTCGATTCGACCTCGACCAGACGGCTCTCCGTCCGTGGTTCGAGGCAGAGCGTGTGCTCGTCGACGGCGTCTTCCGCGCCGCGACGGCGCTGTACGGCGTGACGTTCACGGAGCGCCCCGACATCCCGGGATACCACCCCGACGTGCGCGTGTTCGAGGTGATCGAGGAGGACGGCACGGGGCTCGGCCTCTACCTCCTGGATCTCTACACGCGCGACACCAAACGCGGCGGGGCGTGGATGAACTCCATCGTCACTCAGTCACGGTTGGAGGGCACCTCCCCCATCGTCGTCAACAACCTCAACGTTCCCCAGCCCGCGGTGGGTGAGCCGACGCTCTTGACGCTCGACGAGGTCACGACGCTGTTCCACGAGTTCGGGCATGCGCTGCACGGGCTGTTCGCTACGGTGACCTACCCCCACTTCGCCGGGACGAACGTCCGGCGTGACTTCGTGGAGTTCCCCAGCCAGGTGAACGAGATGTGGATCCTGTGGCCCGAGATCCTTGCGGCGTATGCGACGCACGTCGACACCGGCGAACCGCTGAGCGACGAGGTGGTCGCCGGGTTGCACGCCTCCGAACGCTTCAATCAGGGATTCGCGACGAGTGAGTACCTCGCGGCCTCGTGGATCGACCAGGCGTGGCACTCGCTCGATGTCGCCTCCGCTGCGGAGGGCATCGACGTCGCGGAGTTCGAAGCCCGGGCGCTCGCGGAGATCGGCCTCGACAATCCGGCGGTGCCGACTCGGTACTCGTCGACCTACTTCGCCCACGTCTTCTCGGGTGGCTACAGCGCGGGCTACTACTCCTACATCTGGAGCGAGGTGCTCGACGCCGACACGGTCGACTGGTTCCGTGAGAACGGCGGTCTCAGCCGCGCGAACGGGGAACGGTTCCGGCGTCGGCTGCTCGGGGTCGGCGGCGCCAAAGATCCGCTGGAGGCCTACCGGGACTTCCGCGGTCGTGACGCGCGCATCGAACCCCTGTTGGCCCGCCGCGGGTTGGACGCAACGCTCGACGCCTGACCGCGCGTCAGCCCGACCTCTCCACGCGGTACACCACGCGCGCGAACTGGCCCGCTGCGGTCGCGGACACGAGCCGCAGGGAGGAGGCCTCGACGCGTCGCGGGAGCAGCGGAGCGCCACCGGTCAACAGCACGGGCGCGAACGACACGGCGATCTCGTCGAGCTCTCCGGCATCGAGAAACTGACCCGCCAGGTCGCCCCCGCCAACCACCCAGATGTCGCCCTCTCCCGCCGCGTCGCGGATCGCGGGCATGGCCTCCCCGACATCGCCCGAGACGAACCGCACGTCGGCGCCCTCGGGGACAGGCAGGGAACGGCGAGTGAAGACGAACGTCGGCCGCTCTCCGTGAAACTCCAGCCAGCGGTCGGGGTGCGTCAACAGGTCGGACTCCCGGAGGAGCCATTCGTAGGTCGTGGACCCTTCGACCAGCACGCTCGCGTTCTGCGGCAGCAGCGACGCATCCGGCTCCGTTCCGCCGTCGACGTCGAAGAGCCATTGGAGGGAGTTGTGCTCGTCGGCGATCCAGCCGTTGAGCGACGAAGCGGTATCGAAGAGGACGCGAGCCATCCCCTCACCCTAGGAAGCACGTCCGACATCGCTCCACGGGCGAGTTCTAATCAGGAAACGGGGGTCAGGCGCTCTTGCGCTTCTGGCGCAGCACGAGTGTCGGCGGAGCGCCCTCGTTCACTGCTGCGCGAGTGACGATGACCTTGTCGACGTCTTCGGTGGACGGGATCTCGAACATGATCGGCCCCAAGACGTCCTCCAGAATGGCCCGCAGACCGCGGGCGCCCGTCTTTCGAGCCACGGCAAGATCGGCGATGGCGCGGAGGGCGTCGTCTTCGAACTCCAACTGCACACCGTCGAGCTCGAACATGCGCTGATACTGCTTCACGAAGGCGTTCTTGGGGCCCGTGAGGATCTCGATGAGTGCCTTCTGATCGAGCGGCGACACCGACGTGACGACCGGGAGGCGACCGATGAACTCGGGGATGAGTCCGAACTTGTGGAGGTCTTCGGGCTGCACCTCGCTGAACAGGTCGAGGTCCTTGTCCTTCTCATGCAGTGGGGCTCCGAACCCCACCCCGTGCTTGCCCACCCGCGAGGAGATGATCTCCTCCAGCCCGGCGAAGGCGCCGGCGACGATGAAGAGCACGTTCGTCGTGTCGATCTGGATGAACTCCTGGTGCGGGTGCTTGCGTCCGCCCTGCGGCGGCACGGAGGCGACCGTTCCTTCGAGGATCTTCAGGAGCGCTTGCTGGACACCTTCGCCGGAGACGTCGCGCGTGATCGAGGGGTTCTCCGCCTTTCGGGCGATCTTGTCGACCTCGTCGATGTAGATGATGCCCGTCTCCGCGCGCTTCACATCGAAGTCGGCAGCCTGCAGGAGCTTCAGCAGGATGTTCTCGACGTCTTCTCCGACGTACCCGGCTTCGGTGAGCGCCGTGGCGTCGGCGACGGCGAACGGCACATTGAGGCGCTTCGCGAGCGTCTGTGCAAGGTAGGTCTTTCCGCAGCCCGTGGGACCGAGCAACAGGATGTTGCTCTTGGCGATCTCGACCTCGTCGGCGCGCTGCTCTGCGGGCTGGAGGGTCCCGTGGGCGCGCACGCGCTTGTAGTGGTTGTAGACGGCGACGGCGAGGGCACGCTTGGCGGGATCCTGGCCGACGACGTACTCCTCCAGGAACGAGAAGATCTCACGCGGCTTGGGGAGGTCGAACTCGGCGACGGCGCCGTCGGTCGATTCCGCCATGCGCTCTTCGATGATCTCGTTGCACAGCTCGACGCATTCGTCACAGATGTAGACGCCGGGTCCGGCGATGAGCTGCTGGACCTGCTTCTGACTCTTGCCGCAGAAGGAGCATTTGAACAGATCGGCGCTCTCACCGATTCGTGCCATGATCAACCTCCTGTGCCCCGACCGGCCGCCCGAGTCGCGGTGCTTATCATCCAGGCAATTCCCAGAACCTGTTCGAGCCTAACCTCTGGCAGAGACATGAAGGCGGATTGAGACGGGTCTGTCACCCGGGGCTCGCTCGGTGGCACGACGAAGGGCCCCAACGACGTGTCGGGGCCCTTCGTGCGCTGTGCGCGTTACGCCGTGATCGCCGCGGGCGTGCGCTTGCGAGAGGTGAGCACCTGGTCGACGATGCCGTACTCGAGCGCCTCGGCCGCCGAGAGGATCTTGTCGCGGTCGATGTCCTTGTTGACCTCGGCCTGCGTCTTCTTCGTGTGACGCGCCATGGTCTCCTCGAGCCACGTGCGCATCCGCAGGATCTCAGCCGCCTGGATCTCGATGTCCGATGCCTGGCCGTGACCGGCCTCGCCGACGGCGGGCTGGTGCATGAGGATGCGGGCGTTGGGAAGCGCGAGGCGCTTGCCGGGAGCGCCGGCGGCCAGCAGAACCGACGCGGCGGAGGCCGCCTGGCCGAGCACGACGGTCTGGATCTCCGGCGAGACGTACTGCATGGTGTCGTAGATCGCCGTCATCGCCGTGAACGAGCCGCCGGGCGAGTTGATGTACATGATGATGTCGCGGTCGGGATCCTGCGACTCCAGCACCAGCAGCTGGGCCATGACGTCGTCGGCCGACGCGTCATCGACCTGCACGCCGAGGAAGATGACGCGATCCTCGAACAGCTTGTTGTAGGGGTCCTGACGCTTGTAGCCGTACGCGGTGCGCTCCTCGAACTGAGGAAGGATGTAGCGGCTGGACGGCATCTGCATGCCCTGCGGCAGGCCGAAGGTGGGGGTGTTCATTCTGTGGTTCCTCCGGTCTCAGTTCTCGGTGCCGCCGCCGCCGACCACGTCGGTCGCCGATTCGCGGATGTGGTCGACGAAGCCGTATTCCAGTGCCTCCTCGGCGCTGAACCAGCGGTCGCGGTCGCCGTCGGCGTTGATCTGCTCGACGCTCTTGCCCGTCTGGGCGGCCGTGATCTCTGCGAGACGCTTCTTCATGTCGAGGATGAGCTGGGCCTGCGTCTGGATGTCGCTCGCGGTTCCGCCGAAACCGCCGTGCGGCTGGTGCAGCAGCACGCGCGCGTTGGGCGTGATGTATCGCTTGCCCTTCGTGCCCGCCGTCAGGAGCAACTGCCCCATCGAGGCGGCCATACCGATGCCCACGGTGACGATGTCGTTCGGCACGAACTGCATCGTGTCGTAGATCGCCATTCCGGCGGTGATCGAGCCACCGGGAGAGTTGATGTACAGGTAGATGTCCTTCTCGCTGTCTTCGGCGGCGAGGAGGAGGATCTTGGCGCAGATCTCGTTCGCGTTCTCGTCACGCACCTCCGACCCGAGCCAGATGATGCGATCCTTCAGCAGCCTGTCGAAGACGCTGGTCGCGAGAAGTGGTTCAGCCATGAATGCTCCTGATTCCGGGTGGTCCGTTCGTCATCGAATCTATCGGCGCGTCCGGGGTGACCCGCCCGTGTTCGCCGTCGGCATAGTGCCGCCTCGCGACGGCTCCGCGGCGCGGGTGGGCGCCGCGGCCGGAGATGACGGTGGGGTCGGGCGCCGAAGCACCCGACCCCACCGATCGATCACGCGGACTTACTCGCTGTCGGCCTTCTTCGCGGCCGACTTCTTCGCGGGCGCCTTCTTCGCAGGAGCAGCGTCGGCGTCGTCTGACTTGGCGGGCGCCTTCTTGGCGGGAGCCTTCTTGGCTGCAGGCTTCTTCGCAGGCTTCTCCTCGGCGACCTCGGCAGCGTCGGCGACCTGAGCCTCCTCGCCCTCGGACGACTCCTCGTCCTCGACCGCGATGAAGCCGGTGAGGTCGACGGCCTTCCCGTTCGTGTCCACGACCTTGACCTTGCCGAGCGCGATCGCGAGCGCCTTGTTGCGGGCGACCTCGCCGACCATGAGCGGCAGCTGGCCGTTCTGCTGCAAGGCGTCGACGAACTCCTGGGGAGCCATGCCGTACTGCGCCGCGGACTGGATGAGGTACTGCGTCAGCTCGTCCTGCGACACCTGAACGTTGCTGGACTCGGCGAGCTTGTCGAGGATCATCTGGGTACGGAACTGCTTCTGGCTGGCCTCAGTGACCTCGGCACGGTGCTCGTCGTCTTCCAAGCGACCCTCGCCCTCGAGGTGCTGGTGCACCTCGTCCTCGACGAGCTGAGCCGGAACCGGGATGTCGACCTTCTCGATGAGAGCGTCGACGAGCTTGTCGCGCGCGGCGGCACCCTGGACGTACACCGACTGCTCGGAAAGGCGCGTGGCGATGCTCTCGCGCAGCTCCGCGATCGTGTCGAACTCGCTCGCGATCTGAGCGAAGTCGTCGTCGGCGTCGGCGAGCTCGCGCTCCTTGACCGACGTGACGGTCACGGCCACCTCGGCCTCTTCGCCGGCGTGGTCGCCGCCCACGAGCGTGGAGCGGAACGTCGTCTCCTCACCTGCGGTGAGCGACTCGACGGCCTCGTCGATGCCCTCGAGGAGCTCACCGGAGCCGACCTCGTAGGACACACCCTGAGCGCGGTCGATCTCCGTGCCGTCGATCGTGGCAACGAGGTCGAGCTCGACGAAGTCGCCCTTCGAGGCCGGACGGTCCACCGTCACGAGCGTGCCGAAGCGGCCGCGCAGACGGTCGAGCTCGGCTTCGACGGCGGCGTCATCGGTCTCGACGGCGTCGACCTCGACGGTGATGTCGTCGAACGAGGGAAGCTCGAACTCGGGGCGGACGTCCACCTCGACCTCGACCTTGAGGTCACCCGAGAAGTCCTTGTCGCTCGGCCACTCGATGATCTCGGCGGACGGGCGGCCCACGATGCGCACCTCGTTGGCGTTGACGGCCTCGCGGTAGAAGCCGTCGAGTCCTTCACTCACCGCGTGCTCGATGACGGCACCGCGACCGACGCGCTGGTCGATGATCGGGGCGGGAACCTTGCCCTTGCGGAAGCCGGGGATCTGCACGTCCTGAGCAATGTGCTCGTAGGCGTGAGCGATGCTCGGCTTGAGCTCGTCGGGGGTGACCGTGATGTGCAGCTTCACCCGCGTCGGGCTGAGCTTCTCTACGGTGCTGGTGACCATGCCTGTTCGTTCTCCTCGTGTCCGGCCGCGCACACGGGCGCAGCCGCTGGTGGTCTCTGGGTCTGTGGGCCGTGGTCGGGGCGACAGGATTTGAACCTGCGGCCTCCCGCTCCCAAAGCGGGCGCTCTACCAAGCTGAGCTACGCCCCGGGGCGCCGACGATCTCGTGCGTTCACACGGCCGTGTCGAGTCTAGCCGACGAAGCCCTGTACACTGTTCGAGTTGCCGTTCGCACGGCTCCGGGGATGTAGCTCAATGGTAGAGCCTCAGTCTTCCAAACTGATGGTGCGGGTTCGATTCCCGTCATCCCCTCCACACCAAGTTCCATACTCCCGACTGGTCTCTTGGCTCAGCGGTCATCTGCCTCCCAAGGAGGCGTGACCCGGCCGTGGCCAATAGGGTCACCCTGGTCGCAGGCCACGCCTCCCCGTATAACAATCGGGAGGCCAACATGGCGAAGCAACGAGGGAACGGTTCAGTCAGCATCAGTCCGTACAAGGACGGCTGGCGGTTGAAGTGGAAGATGCCGGACGGCAGTCGCAAGTCCAAGGTGATCGGAAAGATGTCCGAGACGGCTGCACTCAGGCAGCTCAACGAGATCATCATCGACGTGGCCCGCGGCGACTACCTGGGAACGTCCACCGCTGAGGGAACCGAGATCATGATCTCGGGAGCGTCCGCCGCTGACGCGCCCCTGTTCACGACGGCGACCGGCAAGCGCTGGGCCGCATCCGAGGCGTTCCGAACCGTGCAGCGCCTCGCCCTCGCGGCTGGCATCGACGGCAGGGTGTCGCCGCACTCGCTCCGCCACACGCACGCAACGCTCGCCCTCGACGCGGGCGCGACCCTCCACGACTTGCAGGACAGCATGGGGCACGCTGACCCCCGCACGACGCGCCCGCTATGACCGGGCGCGCGGGCGGCTGGAGCGCAGCAGCGCCTACACAGTGGCCGCAGCGCTCATCTGATTTAGTGCTCGACTGCGCTCACAGATCGCCCCGCAAGAGTTCCGCCCCGCGATCCTCGACGGCCTGGATACGCGCTCGCACGTCCCGATAGTGAGCGAACGCATCCCGCATGACGCTTTGTTCGGGGATCTTCCCTCGCGTCTCCTTGCCTTCCTTCAACAATGCCGCCATCGGCCCGCCGTCATTGATGGAGTCCAGCGCCTCTTTGAGTCGGTCACGCAAGGGTTGATCCTGAACGATTAGCCGAAGCTCTCCCGATGCTCGCGTGAACCGCAGGGCGTCCTCACGCATCTTCCTGCCCGAATCGGTGTCGGGCCACTCCAGCCAGAAGCTCTGATCCCCGGCGCTCGTGTAGTAGACCGGCACCATCGTGTCGTGCGCCCCCGTCCAGTCGTCCGCCGCGTTGACGAACTCGGCGACGAGTCGCCGGACCTCAGACCGTCGATGCTCTCGCCGCTCGATCTCTGACTCCCGCTCGGTGTGGGCGCGAATCGCCGCAGCCTCCGTTGCGTTGCTGTCGCGAACGGCCTTGGACTCTCTCCTAGCGTGCCGATTCGTCAGCCAGACCGTGAGAACCGCCGTCAGAATGCTGACGAGACCGGTCACTAGAGCGACGCCCACCGTGTCGGAGATCAGGGGCGCGGGCGGCGGCTGGGTGACGACGGCAAGTAGGTGCACGTCATTGAGCATCGCAGTTGTGCGATCATCTGGCCATGACACCGAAGCGGGGACGCAAGCGTAAGGCGTGGGTGATCGTGCTCGACAGTGCGAACCCGCTCGCGCACTCTGATGTCTACGCGGGCGTCGATGCAGAACAACCTCTGGCCGTTCTACCCCCGCGCACGTCCGTGGATAAGGTGCTCGCCGTCGTGGATGCATTCGTGCAAGCGTTCATCTGGCGTGACGCCGACGACCGGACGCGATTTCTCACGCCCGTGAATCCTCGAAAGCCAGAAACGGCCTATGGTCGGGCTGAGCGACACAGCTGGGGACAGCAAGTCATGGGCGGCGTGAACCCCTATATTGAGGCGTTCCAGGTGGACGACCTCCAGGTAGTCACCGACCCTGAGACTGGGGCGTCAAGGTTTGAGTACACTCGCAGGCCCGTGCAGAGACCGTCATTCTTGGATCGCGGAGACGACTGAGCGCCTCCAGTAAGACGCTCGTCTCCGAGATCACGCCGTGACGGTCGCGCCGCGTCCGCGCACAAGGAGCGGGATCGCGCGCACGTAGACGACCATTCCCACCAACTCGACCAGCGTCTGAGTTACGACGACGACGGCGGCGAGCGCGAGGCTCTCAGGGAGCGCCAGCGCGAGTGGGAGCACGACAAGCGAGTTGCGCGTCGCCCCCGAGAAGATGAGTGCCCGCGCGCTCGGCACGTCCTGCCGGAACAGCCGGGCTGTGCCCCAGCCGATGAACGGCATGACGATGAGGAATGCGACGTAGAGCGGGATCACGGCCACGAGGAGGCCGAACTCTGACCTCACGGCCTCGATCTGTGAGGCGACGACGACGGCGAGCGTCAGCATCATGACGGGCACCATGGCCGTTTCCATCGCCCGCTCGACGGCGCGCGCGAGTGCAAACCGTCGGGCCAAGAGCTGAGTCAGGATCGCGAGCGTGAGGGGAAGCACGATGAGCACGAGGAATGCGTCAATGAATGGGGCAACGTCGATGATCTCGACCAGCTCGGGACCGACGAACACGAGCAAGTAGACCGGCAGGAGCGCGAGCTGTAGGAGCATGAGCAACGGGGCCGCGGCGAGGAGGCGACTCGACGCGCCGCCAGCGAGCCGTGAGAACACGATCACGTAGTCAATGCATGGCGTCAGGAGAACGAGGAAGACGCCGACCAGCAACGCTTGTTCCCCCGCGACAAAGCGACTCAGTACCCACACGACCACGGGCACGAGAACGAAGTTGAGCACAAGCACGGCCCCGAGGAACCGAGCGTCTTTCAGCGCCTTGCCGATCTCCGGGAACGGCACCGCGAGGAACGTCGCGTAGAGAAGAACGATGAGGACGGGATTGATCGCTAGCTCGAATCCGTGCGCCGCACTCGGAAACGCCAGACCGACCGCCGCCCCGACTGCAAGCGCACCGAGGTAGAGCAGAATCTGCCAACGTTCCATCCATGCGATCACCCGATCAGCCTATGGAGTCACTGTGTCGCCGAGATTTCATCGCCTCCTAGGACGGCGCTCGTCTGATTCGCGGCGAGCGCCCGCAGCCGGGCATGCAGCGTTGATTCGGCGATGCCGAACCTTGCGGCGATGCGTCGCATCGTCATGCCCTCGCTCCGTAGCTCGTGGAAGCGCTGCACATCATCGGCACTCATGACCGTGGGCCGCTTCAATCGGGCCGCATCGTCGGCGATCTCGACACAGTAGGTCGGATCGAGACGAATCGCAGCGACCGCCTCAGCGATCACGCCCGACGCCTCCACCCGGTCGATTGCGGCGAGCGTCTCAGGGGTCACGACGGCCAGCGTAGTCGGCGCAGTGACAGTGTGGCCGTGATCCAGCGCGCGCCGACAACCCGATGCTGCCGGTCGAGGTCGTCTGAGGCGGATTGAACGCCGCCGTGGCCAATTCGTGGCCAATAGCGCGCCTTCTATTGGCCACGTAACGGTAGGCGTCAAGTCGGCAGACGCCCGCTAATTCATGAAATAGCTCGGGTCGGGGCCACGGAAGCAGGGTGATTCCTCAGTCTTCCAAACTGATGGTGCGGGTTCGATTCCCGTCATCCCCTCCACACACTCTCCCTCTGCACGCGGTCGCGCGTCCGCGGGGCTACACCGGGCGCGCTGCGGCATGCGTCGCGGAGTGGGCGCGGTAGACGTCGGCGTTGCGCAGCAGCGCGTCGCGCTCCTCATCGGTCAACGAACGGCGCACCTTCGCAGGCACTCCGGCCACGAGTGAGCCGTCCGGAATCTCTGAACCTTCGAGGACGACCGCTCCCCCGGCCACGAGGCACCCGCGACCGATGCGGGCGCCCGAGAGGATCACGCTCCCCATGCCGATGAGCGAGCCGTCGCCGATCGAGCACCCGTGCACGACGGCGTTGTGCCCGACCGAGACGTTCTCGCCGATGACGACCGGCGAGCCCGCATCGACATGCACCGCGACGTTGTCCTGCAGATTGCTGCCCGCGCCCACCGTGATCGATGCGCTGTCGCCACGCAGCACGGCGTTGTACCAGACGCTGCTGCCCTCGTGGAGGGTGACAGCACCGATCAGTCTCGAGCCGGCGGCCACGAAGGCAGACGGATGGAGGACGGGAGCGCTGTCGGCAAGGGCGAGGATCGAGGCGTCGTCGGCGATCGTCATGCCCCGAGGCTACACAGCGCGTACTCCGCCACGTCACGACGGGCGCGGAAACACGGGGTAAGACGAGCCTTCTCTTGGTTGCGGAATGCCTGGCGCCGAGTAGCGTTTCCTCTAGTGCAGGGCGTATCCCTGCCGATACGGAGGGTGAGAGATGACCAAGACGCAGACCATTCCCGCGACCATCACCGACTCGGAGGCCGCCGCGAGCACCGCTCAGCTGTTGACCCCCGTCGTGCTGGGGCTCCAGGCCCTCGCCGTCAACGGCAAGCAGGCGCACTGGAACGTGCGTGGCGCGAACTTCATCGCCATCCACGAGCTCCTCGACACGCTCGTCGCCAACGCCCAGGGCTTCGCGGATCTCGCCGCCGAGCGGATCGTCGCGCTCGGGCTTCCGATCGACGCGCGCGTGTCGGCTGTCGCCGAGAAGACGGCCACGGCGGTTCCGGCCGGCTTCGCCCAGTGGCAGGACGAGATCAAGGCTGTCATCGCCGACATGGACGCGGTCATCGCAGACGTGCAGGCCGCCATCGAGGGCCTCGACGAGACGGATCTCACGAGCCAGGACGTCGCCATCGCGATCAAGGCCGGTCTCGACAAGGACCGCTGGTTCCTCTTCGCGCACGTCGCGGAGTAAGACACGACGAAGGCCCCGGGAGCATCGCTTCCCGGGGCCTTCGTGCTGCCCGCCGCCGTCTCAGTCGAGGTGGGTGAGGCGCCCTTCCAGAAGTGTGGCTGCCACCTCGGTGCCGCGCAGTTGGTGCTCCCCCGCCGTCAGGGGGTCGGTGTCGACGATGATGAGATCGGCGGCAAGTCCCGGTTCCAGAGCGTTCCCCGTGGCCGTTCCGCCCGCGCTGGAGGCCGCCAGAGCCGTCGCGGGATCGACACCTTCTTCGGGTCGCCAGGCGGGACGACCGTCGCGGGTGCGGTAGACGGCGGCGGCCATCGCCGCCCACGGGTCCAGAGGCGCCACCGGCGCATCCGAGCCGAAGAGCAGCGTCGCCCCCGCATCGGCGAGAGAGCGCAACGGGTACGCGATAGCGGTCTGGCCGCCCCAGATGGAGTCCGTCATGTCGCGGTCGTCGATCGCATGCTCTGGTTGCACGCTGGCGGCCACCCCCAGGCGGGCGAAACGGGCGATGTCGGCGTGCGCCACGAGTTGCGCGTGCTCGATGGTGCCCCGCGCGCCGGTCGCGGCGAAGGCGTCGAGCGCGTGGGTGTTCGCGAGGTCGCCGATCGCATGGACGGCGACGTCGAGGCCGGCCCCGGTCGCGCGCACCAAGAGATCCTGCAGCTGCGCCGGGGGAACCGTGAGGACCCCGTGGTTGTGGGGATCCCCGGGGTAGGCGTGGGAGCAGGCGGCCGTGCGCGTGCCGAGGGAGCCGTCGGTGATCACCTTGAGCGGTCCCATCCGCACGAGGCCGGCCGAATCGAGGCTGTCACCGGTGGCCAGCCCCTCGGCGATCGCACGTTCAAGGAGTGCGGGATACACCCCGAACGAGACACGCGTCGTGTCGAACCCGGCGGCCAGCCGCCGCGCCCACGCCTCGGCGTTCCATGCCATATCGAGGTCGACGACTCCGACCACCCCTCGTCGCGCCGCCTCCGCCAGCGCCTGGGCGACCAAGCGGTCTCCGACACCCGGATCCGCGGCGTTGAGCCGACGAGACACCTCGAAGGCGACTTCTTCTCGCAGCACTCCGGTCTCGTCGTGCGGGAGCCCTTCACGACGAAGTGCCGCCGAGTTCAGCCATACGCTGTGCACGTCGGCGTTGATGAGGTAGGTCGGCACATCTCCGCTGTGAGCGTCGAGGAGATCGAGGGTCATGGCGTCGGGCCACAGGGCATCGCGGAAACCCGTACCCACCCGGCGGCCACCGGCGAGGATGGGCGCGTCGGCCATCAAAGCCGCTGCATGGGCGGCAGAGGTCGCCGCGCCGAGGGCCACCCGTTGAGCCACGAGCGCCCACTGGACGGTGTGGACGTGGTGATCCCACAACCCGCGCGTGACCCATCCTCCGCCCGCGTCGACGACCCGCCCGCGCCGTGGCAGCGCTCGCGCCGGCGCGATGTCCACGATCACGCCATCGTGGAGATGGACGTCCACCGGCTCCGCACCGAACGGGTCGAGGCGTTCGCTGCCCGTCAATCGGGCATCGGCGATGATGTCGACCGTGTCGCCGATGGTCACCCCCACGGTCATCGTTCGTCCCGCGCGGCGCGAAGCCGGTCGTGCGCCCGCTGCATCTCGGCAGGGAGGCGGGGGTCGGTGTAAGGGCCGCTGCCCGAGGCGAGCTCGCGGATGATCGTGTCCACCACGTGGTCGGGCTTGTTCTGACTGAGCTTGCGCTTGGCGACGACACGGTGGGGGGTCAGCCGAAACCCGACGGTGCCCTTCTCCAGTCCGCGGACGAACTTCTCATCGTTCGGGCGTTCCCACAGGCGCCGAGGCTGAGGCATCCGCGATTCGAACCGGTCGACGAGGCGATCGAGAACCTGCAGATTTTCTTCGGGGCTGAGGATCTCAGGCGTGCCGCTCAGGTGGACCGACACGAAGTTCCACGTCGGAACCGACGGCGCGTCGCCGTACCAGCCGGGAGAGATGTAGCCGTGGGGTCCCTGGAAGACGAGCAGCACCTCTCGACCGCCCAAGCCGTGGATGGCATCGTCCGGCCGTCCCACGTGCCCGACAACGGTGAGATCGTCGTGATCCTGGTCGAGGAGCACGGCATAGTGCGAAGCCACGAGCCCCTCGTCGGTGTGGCTCACGAGGGTGGCCCAGGGATGCTCGTCGATGATCCGGCGGATCTCCTGGACATCGGTCATCGCGAAACTGGGGTTCTGTCTCATCGCGCCCTCTCGTCGTCGTTCGTGCCTGCCGGTCTCAGCGCTGGCAGGAGGGGCACCAGTAGAGCTTTCGGGCCGCCATCTCTTCCACCACGATCTCGGTTCCGCAGACCCGGCACGGGAGTCCCGCGCGATGGTAGACCCAGTGGCGGTCGTCCCGACTGCTCATCGCGCGACGATATGCCGTCGGATCGAGGTCGTCCATCGTCATCATCTGCCCGGTCTCGACTCCGATGGCAAGCAGCCTCACCCAGTCGCGCCACAGCGCGCGGACCGTCTCCTCGGGAACGTCTCGACCAGGGGTATGGGGGTTGAGACGGGCGCGGAAGAGCATCTCGGCGCGGTACACGTTGCCGATTCCGCTCACGACCGTCTGATCCATGAGGAGCAGCCCGATCGGCGTGGGCTTGCGCCTGACGACGCGGGTGAACCGCTCC
Source organism: Microbacterium sp. (assembly GCF_047607225.1). GTDB lineage: Bacteria > Actinomycetota > Actinomycetes > Actinomycetales > Microbacteriaceae > Microbacterium. The sequence goes on from NZ_JASGDO010000044.1 coordinate 119,624, forward strand.
TCGCCCTCGGTGACGTCACCGACGAGGGGATCCGGTCCGAGCTTGGCGACGGTGGCGAGCATCTCGTCGGGAGTCTGCAGTTCGCACCCCGTCGGACCGCGAAGGTCCGCGCTGGTCACATCGGTCAGCAGGCGCAGGCGTACTTGCCCCACGATCGGAGGCGGCCAGGTGCCGTCCTCGTCGTCCAGGCCGCGGGTCTGCTCGCTCATCCGTACGCGTCCGCGGGCCTGCCGCGGCGCGCCGATCGAGCTCAGTGAGTTCTCGCCCGCGGCGTCGAAGACGATCTCCGAGTCGGTGCCCCGCTGGTTCGTCTGGCCCATCCGGCCGTTCGCCGAGGCGATGGTGGGGTCGATGAGGATCTCCCCGGCGAAGTCCCACGCGCCGTACATGCCCAGGTGAACCCGGAGCCAGAGATCGTCGTCGAACTCGAGGAACATCTGCTTGCCGACTGCTCGGACCTCGGTCGGCGTGCGACCGTCGAGGATCGCCGCCCCCTCGGCGAATCGGCCCTGCGGACTAGATGCCCGCACACGGCGCCCCACGAAGTTGCGATCGAACTGCCGCGCGATCCGATGGACGGAGTGGCCCTCGGGCATCAGGAAGCGCGGGGGTCCGGCGCGAGCGTACCGTCGGTCTCGTACGCAGCCATCTGACCGATCCGCCTCGCGTGGCGCTCCTCGCCGGAGAACGGCGTCTGGATGAACCGGTCGATGAACGACACGGCCTCTTCGAACGTGTGCTGGCGCGCTCCGATCGCGATGACGTTCGCGTCGTTGTGCTCGCGCGCGAGCTCGGCCGTCGCGAGATTCCAGGCCAGCGCGGCACGGGCGCCGCGGACCTTGTTCGCCGCGATCTGCTCGCCGTTGCCGGAGCCCCCGAACACGACGCCGAGCGCTTCGCGCCCCTCGGCCTGGTCGGCGACGACGGCCTGTGCCGCGCGGATGCAGAACGCCGGGTAGTCATCGAGTGGGTCGTACTCGATGGGGCCATGGTCCACGATGTCGTGTCCCTGTTCCGCGAGGTGGTGCTGCAGACGGGTGGAGAACTCCAGCCCCGCGTGGTCGGTCGCGATATGGATGCGCATGGACTCCATCCTAGGGATCCACAGACCGCACCACTCCGTGACATGATGACTTCATCATGTCAATAAGTCAGCGCCAACGGCCGCTCTACGAAGTCAAGGCGAACCTGTTCAAAGGCCTCGCGCATCCCTTCCGGATTCGCATCCTCGAGCTGCTCTCCACCGAGCCGGAAGTCTCCGTCGCCGCACTGCAGGCCGCCACCGGCCTCGAGGCGTCTCACCTGTCTCAGCACCTCTCAGTGCTCCGCCGGCACCGTTTGGTCGTCAGCGAGAGGCGCGCGAGCCACGTGTTCTATCGCCTCACCGATCCCGCCGTCGCGCGACTTCTCGCCACGGCGCGGGAACTGCTTCTCGAGGTCGTGGCCGACGACGGAGCGCTCCTGATCGATGCCCGCTCCCTCCCCCGCATCCCCGAGATCCCCGGGAGCGCCCGATGACGGTCTCGACCCCCGTCGCCACCGTCGGTGGCTCCTCCCACCGCGCGCGTCTGCGGTCTCTCCTCCCTTCGCGCGCCGATTATGCGGTCGCCCGCCGTTCGTGGCGATCGGACCTCGCCGCCGGTGTCACCGTGGGAATCGTCGCGCTGCCGCTCGCCCTCGGCTTCGGGGTCAGTTCCGGACTCACGGCGGAGGCCGGCCTCGTCACCGCCGTGATTGCCGGCGCACTCGCCGCCTTCTTCGGTGGCTCTCATGTGCAGGTCTCCGGTCCGACCGGTGCGATGGTCGTCGTCCTCCTGCCGATCGTCGCGGCGCACGGCGCGCCCGCCGTCGTGGTGGTGACCCTCATCGCCGGAGTGCTGCTCGTCGCGGGAGGGCTGATGGGGTTGGGACGCGCGGTGTCGTTCATCCCGTGGCCCGTGATCGAGGGGTTCACCCTCGGGATCGCAGCGATCATCTTCCTGCAACAGGTGCCCATGCTTCTCTCACCACATGTCGCGACGGCCGGACAGCACAGCACGAACGCGGCGGTCGCCGCCGTAGAGGCGCTGGCGGCCCCCGACGCCGGTTACCTCTTGTGGGCCGCCGGTGTCGTGGTGGTAGTGGCCGGATGCATGCTCCTGGCCCCTCGCGTGCACCGCGCCATCCCGGGCTCGCTCGTGGGAATCGTCGTGACGACCGCTGCCGTGGCGATCGTGCCCACACCGCTCGCCACGATCGGGCCGCTTCCCTCCGCGCTGCCGCTTCCGACTCTTCCTGCAATCGATCCCGAGACCATTGCGCTCCTCCTCGGCCCTGCCGCGACGGTCGCCGTGCTCGCCGCGATCGAGTCCCTCCTGTCGGCGCGGGTGGCCGCGACCATGGCGGACACGGGCCCCTACGACCCCGATCGCGAGCTCGTCGGCCAAGGTATCGCCTCGATCGGCTCCGGCCTGTTCGGCGGGATGCCCGCCACCGGGGCGATCGCTCGCACGGCAGTGAACGTCAAGTCGGGGGGCCGCTCGCGCCTGGCCTCCCTCACCCACGCCGCGGTGCTCCTCATGGTGGTGTTCGCCCTGGCGGGGCTCGTGGGCCGAATCCCCCTCCCGGCCCTGGCGGCCGTGCTGATGGTCACGGCGGTGCGTATGGTGCACGTCGCCACCGTCCGGATGATCCTCCGTTCGACCCGGAGCGACGCCGCAGCCTTCCTCCTGACCGCGCTCATCACGGTCAGCTTCGACCTCATCGTGGCCGTCGCCATCGGAGTGCTCGTGGCGGGCGTGTTCGCCCTTCGGACTCTGGCCCGGCGCGCGGGGGTGCAGCGCGAGATCATTCAGGGCGACCCGGTCGAGGGCGACGAGAGGATCGCGATCATCCGTTTCGACGGTCCCCTGTTCTTCGCCGCGTCGGACCGCGTGTTCGAGAAGGTCAACGAGGTCCGGGGCGTCTCGGTCGTGATCCTGCGCATGAGCCAGGTGGAGCTCGTCGACGCCACCGGCGCCCGCATTCTCGGGGAGATCGTGCAGACGCTGGAGCGGCGCGGTGTCACCGTCCTGATCAAGGGCGTGCAACCCCGTCATGACCGTCTGTTCCGGCGCATCGGTGTGCTCGACGCGCTCCGCCATCACCGGCACCTCTTCCTCTCCCTTCCCGACGCGATCGCGCACGCCCGCGATCATGTGCGTCGGGAATCGGCGTCGGCGTAGGCTTGTCGGGTTGTCGCAGACGCCAGCAGCGCCTGCCCGCGGCATCCACCCTGACCCTTGGGAGACACCAACGTGCCTGGAGAGAACCTCACCCGCAGCGAAGCGCAGGAGCGCCGCTCGATCGTCGACACGTCCTCGTACGAGGTCACACTCGACGTGACGACCGGACCGGAGGTGTTCCGCTCGCGCTCTGTCGTGCGCTTCAGCGCCGTCGCGGGGGCGTCGACCTTCATCGACCTCATCGCCCGTGAGGTTCACAACATCACGCTCAACGGTCGGTCCATCGACCCCGCTGCCGCCTTCGCCGATTCGCGCATTGCGCTAGACGGCCTCGCCGCTGAGAACGAGCTCGTGGTCGAGGCCGACTGCCTCTACACGAACACCGGCGAGGGGCTCCACCGGTTCGTCGACCCCGCGGACGGTGAGGTGTACCTGTACTCCCAGTTCGAGGTGCCCGACTCGCGCCGAGTCTTCGCGGTGTTCGAGCAGCCCGACCTGAAGGCCACTTTCCAGTTCACCGTCACCGCGCCGAGCGCGTGGAAGGTCGTGTCGAACTCTCCGACACCGGAACCGACGCCCGCAGGCGCCGGCGGCTCCACCTGGACCTTCGCGCCCACTCCCCGCATCTCGTCGTACATCACCGCGCTCGTGGCCGGCCCCTACGAGGCGACATTCTCCGAGCTGACCAGCGCCTCGGGGCGGGTTATCCCGCTGGGCGTGTACGGCCGCAAGAGCCTCTGGCAGCACCTCGACGCCGACTACATCTTCGAGAAGACGCGCCAGGGCTTCGCGTACTACGAGGAGAAGTTCCAGGTCCCCTATCCCTTCGAGAAGTACGACCAGCTCTTCGTGCCCGAGTTCAATGCGGGTGCGATGGAGAACGCAGGAGCGGTCACCTTCACCGAGACCTACGTCTTCCGCAGCAAGGTCACCGACGCGGTCAAGGAACGTCGCGTCGTGACGATCCTCCACGAGCTCGCCCACATGTGGTTCGGCGACCTGGTGACGATGAAGTGGTGGAACGACCTCTGGCTCAATGAATCCTTCGCCGAGTGGGCGTCGACGATCGCCACTGCCGAAGCCACCGAATGGACCGAGGCGTGGACGACCTTCAACGCCATGGAGAAGTCCTGGGCGTACCGCCAGGACCAGTTGCCCTCGACCCACCCGGTCGTCGCGGAGATCAACGACCTCGAAGACGTGCAGGTGAACTTCGACGGGATCACGTACGCGAAGGGCGGATCCGTCCTCAAGCAGCTCGCCGCCTGGGTCGGCATCGAGGCGTTCTTCGGCGGAGTGTCCGCCTACTTCCAGAAGCATGCGTGGGGAAACACCGAGCTGCGCGACCTGCTCGTGGAGCTGGAGGCCACGAGCGGTCGCGAGCTGACGACATGGTCGAAGAAGTGGCTGGAGACGGCCGGCGTGAACACCCTCGCGCCCGAGATCAAGACCGACGGCGCGGGCGTGATCACGCGCTTCGCGATCGTGCAGACGGCGCCGGCGGACTACTCGACCATCCGGCCGCACCGTCTCGGCGTGGGTTTCTACACCCTCGACGGCGGCGCGCTCGTGCGGACGCACCACGTGGAGATCGACGTCGATGGCGACCTCACCGAGGTGTCCGAATTGGTGGGTCTCGAGCGACCGGACCTCGTGCTGCTCAACGACGAAGACCTCGCGTACGCGAAGATCCGCCTCGACGACCGCTCCCTCGCGACTGCCATCGAGCACCTGAGCAAGATCAGCGACCCGCTCGCCCGCTCGCTGGTGTGGGGGGCGGCATGGGATCAGACCCGCGACGCCGAAGCATCCGCATCCGACTACATCGACCTCGTCCTGAGCAACATCGGTGCCGAGACCGAGTCGACGACCGTCCGCACGACGCTGGCTCAGCTCCAGCTCGCGGCGAACTCCTACGTGGCCCCGGCCGTGAGGGCGCAGTCGCGTCGGAAGGTCGCCGACGGCCTCTGGTCGCTCGCGCAGGCTGCGGCCCCGGGCAGCGACAGTCAGCTCCAGTTCGTCACCGCGTTCGCCTCGGCCGCGTCGGCCTCGGAGCACTGGGAGCGTGTCCGGGCACTGCGCTCGGGTGACCTCGCCCTCGACGGGCTCGTCGTCGATGACGATCTCTCGTGGGCGCTCCTGGTCTCTCTCGCGGCGGGCGGGGTTGCGAGCGCCGCAGAGATCGACGCGGCGCGGGAGGCGGACAACACCGCCAAGGGAGGCGAGTTCGCCGCGCAGGCTCATGCTGCCCTCCCGACCGTGGATGCCAAGCGGATCGCGTGGGCGTCGCTCATCGACGCGAACGACCTCCCGAACACCGTCGTCCGCTCCGCGGCGCTGGGCTTCGTGCACCCCGCGGGAACCGACGCACTCGCCGCGTTCATCGACGACTACTTCGAGATGCTGCTCCCGATCTGGTCGACCCGTACGTACCAGATCGCGAACTACCTGATCACGGGGCTTTACCCGGCGCCGCTCGCCAACAGCGAGCTCCGGGACGCGACGCGCGGCTGGCTCGACAGCCACCGCGACGCACCTCCCGCACTCCGACGCCTGGTCGCCGAGAACCTGGCCGGTGTGGATCGGGCGTTGGCAGTGCAGGAGCGCGACGCCCAGTAGGCGGAGTCTCCCGCGGGCCGGCCTCCTCCTTCGGGGGGACGCCGGCCCGCGGCCTTCGGTACTCGGGGCGGATGTGCGCCTGAGGCCCGGTCAGTAGCGTCGAAGCATGATCGTTGCAGAAGGCCTCACGAAGAGGTTCGGAGACAAGAACGCGGTGTCCGACGTCTCCTTCACCGTCCAGCCGGGGAAAGTCACGGGCTTCCTCGGCCCGAACGGTGCCGGGAAGTCGACCACTATGCGCATGATCGTCGGTCTCGACCGACCGACCGCGGGGCAGGTGACCGTCAACGGACACCCCTACCGCTCCTCGCGAGCTCCGCTCACCGAAGTGGGCGTGCTGCTGGACGCCAAGGCGGTGCACACGGGGCGGAGCGCGCAGGCGCACCTCCGAGCGATCGCCGCGACACACGGCATCGGCAAAGCACGTGTCGACGAGGTGATCGAGCTCGCTGGCATCGGCTCGGTGTCCCGCAAGCGGGCCGGCAAGTTCTCGCTGGGCATGGGGCAGCGCCTGGGGATCGCCGCAGCCCTGCTCGGCGACCCGCACACCCTCATTCTCGATGAGCCGGTCAACGGACTGGACCCCGAGGGCGTTCGCTGGGTACGCCAGTTCGTCCGCTACCAGGCCTCGCAGGGGCGCACTGTACTTCTGTCCAGCCACCTCATGAGCGAGATGTCCCTCACCGCCGACCACGTCATCGTGCTCGGCCGCGGTCGGGTGCTCGCCGACGCGCCGCTGGCCGAGCTGGTCTCGGCATGGACGGCGACCACCGTGCGGGTGCGCACACCGCGTCCGAGCGAGCTCGTCGATCTGCTGGCGGGCACGGGCGTCAGCGTCACGGCCGCGGAGACCGGTGTCCTCGACATCGAAGGCACCTCGGCCGCCGCGATCGGCGATGCGGCCGCCGCTGCCGGCATCCCCCTTCACGAACTCACCCCGACGACGGGCTCGCTGGAAGACGCCTATCTGGCGCTCACGGGCGAGTCCGTTGAGTACCGCTCCAAGGAGATCTCATGACCGCCCCTGTCCTGGAGGCCGCAGCGGCCCCGGCTCCGCGCACGGCAACGCCGGCGGCGCACCTCACCTTCGCGCAAGTCCTGCGCGCGGAGACCATCAAGCTGGTCTCGCTTCGTTCCACCTGGTGGTCGATCGGGATCACCGCCGTCCTCTCGGTCGGGATCTCCACCCTGATGGCCACGGCCTCGAGGGACTTCCCGTCGGAGTTCCCGTCCGTGATGGCGATCACCGCACCCATGCAGTTCACGATGCTGCTGGCGGGGATCCTTGGCGCGATCTCGGTGACCGGTGAGTACTCGACCGGCATGATCCGTTCCACGCTCACCGCCGTGCCACGCCGGGGTGAGGTCTTGGCTGCCAAGGCCGTCGTGATCGGGGGCTTCCTCGCCATCGCTTCGGCGATCATCTTCGGTGCCGCCGTGCTCGCCACGGCTCCGATCCTCGCCTCGCCGATCGACTGGTCCGAGCCCGCGCAGTCGATCGTGCCGATCGCCTACAGCGTCATGTCGATGACGGTGTTCGCCCTGATCGGCGTGGGCTTCGGTTTCATCCTCCGAAGCGGGGCGGGAGCGATCGCTGCGACCGTGGGGCTCTTGTTCGTCCTTCCGATCGTCGTCGACCTGTTCCGCCTCTTCGGCCCGGCGTGGGCCTGGGTCGCCGATCTCGGCAAGCACCTCCCGATGAGCGCCGCACAGGTACTGTCGGTCCCGGGGGCGGACGACCCCGGCACCGCCGTCCTCACGCTCGCCGCATGGGTCGCCGTGTGCCTTGCGGGCGCGTGGGCCGTCCTCCGCGTCCGCGACGCGTAGAGTCGGGGCCGTGTCGCCACGCAGCCGCAGCTCGTCCTCCGTCATGGACGACGAGCTGCGGCTGCCGCGTGTTCCCGGCGTCATCCGTCGCTTCTGGGCCCGTCATCCTCTTCTGGCCGACATCCTCGTCGCCCTGATCTGCCTGGCGCTCAATGTTGTTCCCGCCGCGACGTTCCGTCTACCGACGGAGGCCGGCAGGGGACCGTCCCCCGCGGCACTCGTGCTCGTCCCCCTGACGGTCTGCGCCTGCGTGATGCTGTTGCGCCGCCGCCAGTGGCCGACAGTCGTGTTCATCGGGGCCATCGTCCTGGATGTCGCCTTCCTCCTCGCCGGAACCGGCACCGGCACCATGCTCGGTCTTGTGACGAGCTACTCGCTCGCGGTGTACCGGTCGACACGGGCCGCATGGATGGGGTTCGGAATCGGGGTCGGCGCGCTGGGCGTCGTCGCGTTCTGGCTCGGTTTCGCCGGTGTCATCGCGCCGTCAGACGCAGCGAACTCGGTCATCGGCACGGGGGCAATGCTCCTGATCGGCACGCTGATCGGAGTCAACGTCGGAAACCGCAAACGCTACGTCGAGGCGATCATCGCGCGCTCTCGCCAACTCCTCGTCGAACGCGATCAGCAGGCACAGTTGGCCGCCAGCGCGGAGCGCTCTCGCATCGCGCGAGAGATGCACGACATCGTCTCCCACTCCCTCACGGTCATCGTTGCCCTGTCGGAGGGCGCGACGGCGACGCGAGACCAAGACCGGGCGCGGGCGGCGACCGCCCAAGTGGCCGACACCGCCCGGGCCGCGCTGCTCGAGATGCGAGCGATGCTCGGCGTCCTGCGCGACGACAGCGCGTCCGCTCCCCTCACTCCCGTGGGCGAGGACGCGGTCTCGACGGTCGTCGACTCAGCGCGCGCGGCGGGCTACCCCGTGGTGTTCCGGCAGGAGTCGACCGCCGGCACGATCGCCGACCTGCCGCGTTCGCTGCGGCTCGCTGTCGCGCGCATCGTCCAGGAGGGGGTCACGAACGCGATGCGGCACGCTCCGGCGGCGCGGCGCATCGACGTCCTCCTTCAGATCGGTGCGCGGGACGTCGTGGTGGAAGTGCGCAACGACGGCGTGGTGGGCGTGCCCTCCACGGGCGGGTTCGGCCTACGGGGACTACGGGAGCGCGTCGACCATGTCGGCGGTGAACTCGATGTGGGACCGTTGGCCCCCGAGAGTTGGCGCATCCGCGCGCGCCTCCCGGTTGAGGGTGACCGTGTGCGCCCCGAGACCACCGACCCGATGTCCCCGGAGGAGAGAACGTGAGCAGCCCCATCCGCATCCTGTTGGTCGACGATCAGGAGTTGATCCGCGTCGGGTTCCGACTCGTCCTGGAGGCAGAGGCCGACATCGAGGTGGTCGGAGAGGCCGGCGACGGACGGGAGGGCATCGAGGCAGCCGTCCGGCTCGCCCCCGATGTCGTGCTGATGGACGTGCGGATGCCCCACCTGGACGGGATCGAGGCGACGGCGCGGCTTCGAGATCTCCGTCCAGACACCCGCGTGCTGGTGCTCACGACCTTCGACCTGGACGAGTACGCATTCGGGGCGCTGGAAGCCGGCGCAAGTGGGTTCCTGCTCAAAGACGCACAACGCGCGGAGCTGCTGGCCGCCGTGCGCGCCGTCCATCGCGGCGACGCCGTCCTGGCGCCGCGGGTGACGCGGCGCGTGATCGAGCAGTTGGCGCCCCGCGTGTCGCCCCCTCCGGGGCCCGATCCGTCGGCCTCCCTCACCGAACGAGAACGCGAGGTATATCTGGCGATGGCGCGTGGGCGGACCAACGTGGAGATCGCCGCAGAGCTCTTCCTCGGCGAGTCCACCGTCAAGACCCATGTGGGGCGGGTGCTCGCCAAGCTCGGCGCACGGGACCGCATCCACGCCGTGATCCTCGCGCACCGCTGGGGCCATGTCGAACAGGGTTCTCCTTGAGGCCGGTCTCCGCCGTCGTTCAGGTCGCGCTCGTTAGGATCGAAGGGTGATGTTGGTTCCCGGGCAGGCGGTCGACCCCGCGCAGTGGTCGTGGCCGTGGTGGCTGCGGACGTTCGGCGAGATCGGCGTGAAGCTCCTCGTGATCGCCGCCATCGTCGTCGGGGCGCTGATCGTGTCGTGGCTCTTGCGCGTCGTCATCAGACGCGTCGTCAATCGCATCGTGACGGGAGCGAAGTCCAAGGCCAACGTGACCGACACGCAGGCACTCGACCGCTCACCGCTTGCCGCGGTCCGCCTCGTGCAACGCACGCGAACCCTGGGGTCGATCCTCCAGAACATCGTGAACGTCGCGCTCGTGATCATCGCGGTGCTCCTGATCGTGAACGCGATCGATCAGAACGTGCTCGGCTCGTTCGCTCTCCTGTCGGCCGCGATCGGCGCCGGCCTCGGGTTCGGCGCACAGAACATCGTGAAGGACGTGCTGAACGGGATCTTCATCGTCGCCGAGGATCAGATCGGCATCGGCGACGTCGTCGATCTCGGGCTCGCCACGGGCATCGTCGAGTATGTGAGCGTGCGCATCACACACGTCCGTGATGTCAACGGAACGCTCTGGTACGTACGCAACGGCGAGATCACCCGCATCGGCAACATGTCACAAGGATGGTCGCGCGTGATCATCGATCTCGCCGTCCCCGTCGACGTCGTCATCGAAGACGTCGAGACCGCGATGCTGGAGACGGCGAAGAGCCTGGCGAAGGACCCGAAGTGGCGCTCCCGGGTCATCGAGCAGCCGGAGGTGTGGGGTCTGGAGTCCGTCACGGGCGACGCGCTCGTCATCCGACTCGTCATGAAGACGCGAGCCAACGCGAAGGACGACGTGGCCCGTGAACTCCGGATGCGGCTCAAGCGGCGCATGGACGAGATGGGTATCACGCTGCCGCAGATGAACTCGATCATGCTGAGCGGGCTGGAGGGGGCGCAGCGTGTGCGCGGGGCCAACCCTCCGCGCACCAAGCCCACCCCGGTCACGCCGGCCGACGATTCGGTCGCCCGGCCGGTGTGGAAACCCAAGCGCAAGCCTCGTTCGTCGGGCTCCGGGAGCGGCGGTTCGGGCGACTCCACGGCAGACGGAGCGCCGTCGTGAGCGACGCGCCGCGCAGTTTCTATGAAGAGATCGGTCCGGACGCCTTCCGCCGCCTGGTCGATGCGTTCTACCGCGAGGTCGCCGCCGATGAGGTCCTCAAGCCGATGTATCCGGAAGAGGATCTGGGGCCGGCGAACGAACGCTTGCGGATGTTCCTCGAGCAGTACTGGGGCGGCCCGTCGACGTACAGCGAGCGCCGCGGACACCCTCGTCTGCGCATGAGGCACGCGGCGTTCCACGTGAACCCCGACGCACGCGACCGGTGGCTACGGGCGATGCGGGTCGCGCTGGACGAGGCGGAGCTCTCGCCCCTCCAGGACGCGACGATGTGGGATTATCTGGAGCGGGCCGCGCACGCGATGGTGAACACGTTCGAGCCCTCCGGTATCGCGCCTGAGCGCCCGTCGTCCCGCCCCGGCCTCCCCCTCCATCCCGATCCCCCGCGGCGCGCCGGCAGCGACCGCTGAGCACAGTCCCCCCTCGCGACGAAGGAGTCGACGGATGAACGCACGCACGACGCATCGCACCGATGTTCTCATCGTGGGCTGGGGACTGGCCGGACTCGTCGCGGCCAGCGAGGCGGTGGCGGCCGGCAAGCGCGTGGTGATCGTGGATCAGGAACCGCGGACGAACCTCGGCGGTCAGGCGTTCTGGTCCTTCGGAGGCCTGTTCCTGGTGGACTCCCCCGAGCAGCGTCGCTTCGGGATATCCGACTCCCTCGACCTCGCCCGCCAGGACTGGTTCGCCACGGCCGGCTTCGACAGGGAGGAGGACCGGTGGCCGCGGGCGTGGGCCGAGGCGTACCTCGACTTCGCTCACCACGAGAAGCGTGCGTGGCTGCGCGAGAAGGGTGTGAGGTTCTTCCCCGTCGTCGGCTGGGCCGAACGCGGAGGTTACACCGCTCTCGGGCCGGGCAACTCCGTTCCGCGTTTCCACATCACGTGGGGAACCGGTCCGGGTGTCATCGCGCCCTTCATCGCTGAGGTCTCGCGTGCAGAAGCCGCGGGGACCCTCACGATCCTCCCCCGCCACCGCGTCTCGGCGCTCTCGATGCACGACGGTGTCGTCACCGGCGCCGTCGGCGACATCCTGGCCCCCTCGGGGGCGCCACGCGGTGAGGCGAGCTCTCGTGAGGTCGTCGACGCCTTCCAGATCGAGGCGAGCGCGACGGTCGTCGCAGCCGGAGGCATCGGTGCCAACCACGAACTCGTGCGGGCCCAGTGGCCGTCGCGGCTCGGCGCGCCGCCGCGGGAGATGCTCTCCGGAGTCCCGCAGTATGTCGACGGCTCGATGCAGTCGGTGACGGCGGCGACCGGGGCGCGACTCATCAACGGCGACCGCATGTGGCACTACGTCGAGGGCATCCGGAACTGGGATTCCATCTGGCCCCACCACGGCATCCGCATCCTCCCGGGGCCGTCGTCGCTCTGGCTCGACGCGACCGGACAGAGGCTGCCAGCGCCGCTCTTCCCCGGCTTCGACACGCTCGGAACGCTCGAGCACCTCCGGCGGACGGGTCACGACCACTCCTGGTTCGTGCTGTCCCGCGCGATCGTCGAGAAGGAGTTCACTCTGTCCGGGAGCGAGCAGAACCCCGATCTGACCGGCAAGGACGTGCGGCTCCTCCTGAAGTCTCGTCTCGGCAAGGGCGCTGCCGGCCCCGTGCAGGCCTTCCTCGACCACGGCGCCGACTTCGTCGTGCGAGACGATCTCGACGCCCTCATCGAGGGGATGCGTGCAGTGCCCGGTGGGGAGCTCCTCGATGCCGAGCGGGTGCGGCAGGAGGTCGTTGCGCGCGACCGCGAAGTCGGCAACGCGTTCACGAAGGACGCCCAGATCGCTCTGCTGCGGTCGGCCCGGGCCTACCGCGGAGACCGGCTCGTTCGCACTGCCCGACCGCATCGGATCCTCGACCCCGCATCCGGTCCGCTCATCGCGGTCAAGCTCCACGTGATCACCCGCAAGTCCCTGGGCGGCATCGAGACGGATCTGTCGGCCCGCGCCCTGGACTCCGAGGGTCTTCCGGTCCCCGGCCTCTATGCCGCGGGCGAAGCGGCAGGCTTCGGTGGCGGTGGCGTCCACGGATACCGCGCACTGGAGGGCACCTTCCTCGGCGGGTGCTTGTTCTCCGGTCGTGTCGCGGGGCGCGCGGCGGCAGCCGCGGCCTGACTCAGGCGAACGCGCCCGTCGGCCGTACCGGCGTGAGGCCGCTACGCACGATCGTGCGCGTCAAGACGTGCCCTCGAACGAGGCTGAGACGCGTCCACGGCCCGTGCTGGTGGATCGTCGCATCCTCCTCCCCGCGGATGAAGCCGAGCGCGAACGCAGCGAACGCGACTCCGCTCGGCAGCCCGCTCACACTCTCGTCGGGCTCACCCCACACCTCGGCGCGGATGGCGTGAACGACCTCCTCTCCCGCGTCCGTCGGAAGCCGCTCGGCAACCGCGGCGATACCTCCCTGGGCCCGTGCGGCCAGACGTGCTGCGGCAACTCGCCCGACGGGGGTCCATCCCATCCGGGGAGGCGAGACCCCCGCCCATGCCGCGGTCACCGCCGTCTCGGGCAGGGAGACGCGGGAGGGGTCCTCGCCGTGCGCGAGTGAGCCGGCTTCGACGACGAGGTCGCACACGAGTTCCGGGTCCGTGCGCACCGCGCGCAGCCCGAGGATCGTCGGTGTCGGCTCGCCCAGCGCGCGGGGTGCGAGGGGGGCGCACGTCAGCGTCAGCGTCCCTCGCGCTGCCTGCAGGCGGATGGTGCCGTCGCCCACACGTGCCGCTCGTTGTGCGAATGTCACCGCGTCGGATGCTGCGCGAGGATCGTGGAAGAGGAGCGAGGCGGACACCCGCTCTAAGCTAGCAAGGTCAGTCCGACCGCGGAGGGAGTAGGCGTGCCAGAGGTTCCCGACCCGGTCGCACTCATGCTGGACGTGCTCGATCTGTCCTCCAGCGACGCGCGGACGACGGAAGACATCTTCACGGGTCGCTCTCATCCGATGCCGAGCGGTCGGATCTTCGGGGGCCAAGTGCTCGCTCAGGCGATCCTCGCCGCCGACCGCACGACATCGGACGACCGGACACCGCACTCGATGCACGGCTACTTCCTCCGAGCAGGCGACGCGTCGGCAGGACTGACCTTCTCGGTGGATCGCATCCACGACGGGCGATCGTTCTCGACGCGCCGCACTCAAGCCTTCCAAGACGGTCTCCCGATCTTCTCGATGATCGCGTCGTTCGAGCGAGAGGATCCGGGACTCGAGCACGATGCATCCATGCCTGCGGGCGTCGACGATCCCGAGACAGTGCGGAGCCGCCGAGACGCGGCCCGGCATCATCCGGCCTCCGGCCGCCTCCTCGATCAGATCCCGATCGAGATCCTGCACACCGCCGGCGATCTGTACACGCAGCCGGCGCCCGACACCAGCCCGGGCCAGGCCGTGTGGATGCGGACGCGGCGTGCGATCGGCGACGATCCCGCGCTGCACCGCGCGGTCCTGGCCTACATGAGTGACATGACGATTCAGGAACCGGTGCTGCGGGCCCACGGCGTGGCGTGGTCGACTCCGGGCCTGAAGGTCGCCAGTCTCGATCACGCCATGTGGTGGCATCGACCGGCGCGCGTCGACGAGTGGTTGTTGTATGTCCAGGAGTCGCCGAGCGCCCGCGGCGGCCGCGGGTTCAGCACCGGTCGCATCTACGCACGCGATGGCGCGCTGATCGCCTCGGTGGCGCAGGAGATCATGGTGCGGGTGCCCCACCCGCACGCGATCAACGGCGGTGAGTGAAGGCCGGCGGTTCGCCGAGGTACGGTGACCATGCGTCCCGCATCTCCGCGGTCAGGCGCTGTGGACGCCCCGTGGCGGCATCGACCATCACGACGACCGAGCTCGCCCGGGCGTACAGCGTCCGTTCCGGGTCGCTCGCCGGGGAGAACACCTCGTAACAGACCTCGATGCTGGAGCCCCCGAGCTTGCTGAACCACAGCTGCACGTCGAGCGGCTCGCGACGATACGGCACGGGCGCGAGGTACTCGATCTCTTGACGGGCGATGAGCGTGAGCGCGCCGGCATCCAGGCCGCTCTCGATCACGGCGGTGCTGGGCGCAGTATCGCCCGCCTCGGCGACCCAGAACGCGCGCACACGAGCCTCTTCGAGAAGCTTCAGCATCGAGGTGTTGTTGACGTGGTTGAACGCGTCCAGATCACCCCACCGCAGATGGATCGGAACGTGGAGGCGGCCGCCCGCCGCGACGCCTCCCTGCCCCTCAGTCACGGGTGAGCTTGCGGTAGGTGGAGCGGTGCGGCGTGGCGGCATCGGGCCCCAGCCGCTCGATCTTGTTCGCCTCGTAGGCCTCGAAGTTCCCCTCGAACCAGTACCACCGATCGGGATGCTCGTCGGTGCCCTCGTAGGCCAGGATGTGGGTGGCGATGCGGTCGAGGAACCAACGGTCGTGCGTGATGACGACCGCGCACCCCGGGAACTCGAGCAGCGCGTTCTCCAACGACTGCAACGTCTCGACGTCGAGGTCGTTCGTGGGCTCGTCCAGGAGCAGGAGGTTTCCCCCCTCTTTCAGCGTGAGCGCGAGGTTGAGACGGTTGCGCTCACCGCCCGACAGGACGCCGGCCTTCTTCTGCTGGTCTGGCCCCTTGAATCCGAACTTGGACACGTACGCGCGGGAAGGGATCTCGGTCTTGCCCACCGTGATGATGTCGAGTCCGTCCGAGACGACTTCCCACAGCGTCTTCTGCGGATCGATGTTGGACCGGCTCTGGTCGACATAGCTGATCTTGACGGTGTCGCCGATCTTGAGGTCGCCCCCGTCGAGCGGTTCGAGGCCGACGATCGTCTTGAAGAGCGTGGTCTTGCCCACGCCGTTCGGGCCGATCACTCCCACGATGCCGTTGGGCGGCAGGCTGAAGCTGAGTCCGTCGATCAGGGACCGGTCCCCGAATGCCTTCTGGAGCTTCTTCGCCTCGATCACGACGCTTCCCAGGCGCGGCCCCGGCGGGATCTGGATCTCCTCGAAGTCGAGCTTGCGGGTGCGCTCGGCCTCGGCCGCCATCTCTTCGTAGCGCGCGAGACGGGCCTTCGACTTCGCCTGCCGTCCCTTGGCGTTCGAGCGCACCCAGTCGAGCTCCTCGGCGAGCCGCTTGGCGAGCTTCGCGTCCTTCTTTCCCTGGACGGACAGACGCTCTGCCTTCTTCTCCAGGTACGTGGAGTAGTTGCCCTCGTAACCGATGAGTCGGCCGCGGTCGACCTCTGCGATCCACTCCGCGACATTGTCGAGGAAGTACCGATCGTGAGTGATCGCGATGACGGCCCCGGCGTACTTCTGGAGGTGCTGCTCGAGCCACAGCACGCTCTCGGCATCGAGGTGGTTGGTGGGCTCGTCCAGAAGCAGCAGGTCTGGCTTCTGCAGCAAGAGCTTCGTGAGCGCGACGCGACGCTTCTCCCCTCCCGAGAGGTTGCTCACGGATGCATCTCCGGGCGGCGTGCGCAGCGCATCCATCGCCTGCTCGAGCTGGGAATCGAGGTCCCAGGCGTCGGCGGCGTCGATCTCCTCCTGAAGCGTGCCCATCTCAGCCAGCAGCGCGTCGAAATCGGCGTCGGGATCGCTCATGAGCCCGGAGATCTCGTTGAAGCGATCGACCTTCGCCTTGATGGCGATCCCCTCCTGGATGTTCTCCAGGACGGTCTTGGTCTCATCGAGCTCCGGTTCCTGCATGAGGATGCCGACGGAGAACCCCGGCGTCAGCTTCGCGTCACCGTTGGACGGGGTGTCCAACCCCGCCATGATCTTGAGGATTGTCGACTTTCCCGCGCCGTTCGGACCGACCATGCCGATCTTCGCGCCGGGCAGGAACGACATCGTGACGTCGTCGAGGATCAGCTTGTCCCCCACGGCCTTTCGGGCGCGGACCATCTGATAGATGTACTCAGCCATGTCGTTTCACAATCTCCAAAGGGGTGACGTCGTCAGCCTCCCAGCCTAACGCCGCAACGCGAGCCACGACGCCGATGGAGCGCCTCCGCCGTCTTGCGCCGACGGACCTGTGGTCAACCCGCCGGCGTCCAATCGATCTCTCGGGTATCGCCCACGAGACACCGCTCGTCGGGCAGAGCGGGAAGCACGACCGCCGTGGGCTTCTTGGTGGACGGGCCGACTTGACCCACGAGGCACTCGCCCTTCCAGAGCACCGAGAACTGGATGCTCTCCGCCGGGTTGCCGACGCTCGTCTCATCGCGTGTCACCTGCATCGTCTGCACATCGAACCCGACCTTGGCGAGCGCATCGATGTAGGCACGCCCCTTCACCTTGTCGTCGGTCTTCCACACCGCGCGCATGACGGACGTGAACAGCGGCAGGTTGTCTTCCGCATCGCCGTCGGACTTCAGCGACACCCCGCTGGCCGTCGGACTGGGTGACACGGCGGGCGAACTGGAGGGGGCCGGTGGTGGAGTGTCGGCGGGCGTGCACGCCGACGCACCGCCCGTCAGCGCGGCGATGAGAAATGCGGCGAAGAAGAAGCGACCGGGCGTTCGGGACACCCGTCGATTGTAGGCGCGGGGCGCGCTCGTTCGTACGTCGGCCATACGACAGACGGAAGAGGCCGGCGGTTGGCACGTCAGAACGGGGAGTCCGCCGCGTCCGCATAGACGCGGTCGTCCCGGACCGTCGACGCGGGAGAGTCAGCGCCATCGCGCGAACCAGTCCCGGCCGAGGACGCCGGCGGCACGGACTCGCCTCTCCGGTACTCCGTCGTTGCCCACAGAAGGTCATGCCCCACGGCGGAGGCCTCGACCTCGGCGGACGTGCCTTGCTTGCCTGCGGACTCCCACTGCCGCAGGCGGAACGCACCGACCACGATCACTCGATGGCCTTTGCCGAGCGACTGGAGCACATTCTCGGCGAGGCCCCTGTAGGCCGAGACGGTGAACCAGTTCGTGTGCCCGTCGACCCACCCACCGGAGGCCTCGTCACGCCTGCGCTCCGTGCTGGCAAGGCGAAAGCGCGCGACCGTGTGGCCCCCCGCGGTCTGGCGACGCTCGGGATCTCCGACCACGGTGCCGATGACGGTGATGTGCTCGCTCATGTCGGTGACCTCCTCGGTCATCAGGAATGGGTGGCATCAGCCTTGCCCCGTGACCCGTTGTAGAGCCGCCGTCAGGCGAGGTCCGTGTGCAACGCCTGCTCTGCGGTTCCTGGGGAGGACGCCATGGAGTGTCGGAGGTCGAAGCTATGTTCGATTCAACGATGATGGGAGAGGAGCCGACATGTCCACCAGAAGCGATGCGCGAGTCACCACAGACCCCTTCGAGTTGCCGCCCCGAGGAAGGCTCCGTGTCGGCGGCGTCGATCTGCTTCGGGTGTCCGAGCGCTCCTGGCGGGCGATGGACGCGGCGGGACGCGTCTTGGGTCACATCCAGATGCGCGGCCAGAGCGACGGGCGGCGATACGTGGCGCGGCGCTTCCTGGCCTCGCGAAACGCTTACCGCGATCTCGGCGAGTTCTGGAACCTGGGCGAGGCCGTCGACTGCGTCCGGTTCTCGCGGTGACTGCCGGGCCGGAGCGTGCCTCGGCCCCCTCCAGCCGCCTAGACGATGGTCGCCAGGTCCTCCGGTACACCTCGCGGCGCTGCGGCCTTCACGGCCGGCCAGACGTCGGCGATCACTCCGACGCCACGCCGCAGCAACTGGGGCGACGCAGTGAAGGGGATGCGCAGGTTGCTCTCGTGCGTGCCATCGGGCGCGAACCGCGAGCCCGAGGACAGGTGGACGCCGCGGGGGCGGAGCGCCATCACGAGGCCTGCGCTCAGCGGGGCGTCCAGGCGTACCCACAGGGACACTCCCCCCTGCACATCGGGGATGCCCCACTCCGGCAGTCGCGTCGCGAGCGTCTCCCTCAACGCTGTGTGGCCTTCGGCGAGAAGCGCGGCGCGTTGCGAGAGGATCTCCGGCATGCGCTGTAGGAGACGCACGGCAACGGCTTGTTCGAACTCCGGCGTTCCGAGTTCGTGGGACGGGCGGGACGCGACGAGGCGGCGGATCGTCTGCGGCTGAGCGCGGATCCACCCGACGCGCAGACCTCCCCAGACCGTCTTTCCCAGAGAGCCGATCCGGAGTGCGGAGGTACCGATCAGTGCCGGATCCGGGATCGCCGCGTCATCGAGCGACAGCTCCGCTGTCGTTTCATCGAGGACGAGCATGCACCCCGAGTCGGCGGCCGCCCGGGCGATGACCTCCTGCTCTCGGCGTTTCATCGATCGGCCCGTGGGGTTCTGGAACGTCGGCATCAGGTACGCCAGCGTCGGTTCCGTCCGAGAAAAGACCTGCTCGGCGCGCTCGAGGTCCCAGCCGCCCGACGTCGACACCGGAATGGTGACCAAACGCGCGTCGACATTGCGAAACGCCTCGGCGGCGTGTGGATACGTCGGAGTCTCTATGACGACGCGATCCCCGCGGCGCGCGAGAGCACTCGCGATGAGATGGATCGCGCTCTGCGCACCCGTCGTGACCAGGATCTCCTCCGGCCGGGTGGGGAGGCCGCGTTGCTCGTATCGAGCGGCGATCGCTCGACGGAGCTCCCGCGAGCCGACGATGTCGTATCCCGGGCGGGAGAGAATCGACGCCGCCTCGGATGCGGTCTCGGCCAGCGCACCGGCGAGCCCCGGCCACGCCGCAGGGCTCGCCTGCGTCAAGTCGATCTCGTCGGCGGCGTGCGCCGGGGGCGCCGACTCACGGTGTCGCGCAGGAAGGGTGACGCTCCCCGACCCCCGCAGGCTCTCGATGTGCCCCGTTTCACGGAGGCTCCGATAGGCGGCCGCTACCGTCGTGCGGCTGAGCCCCAGGGTGGCGGCGAGCTCGCGTTCCGCGGGCAGCGCCGTCCTCGGGGCGAGCCGATTGTCGAGACACAACAAGCGGATGGCGTCCGCGAGCGCCTCATAGGCCGGGTCGCGCGTCCGCCAGCCTCCGAGCGCGCGATGGAGACTCCGAGCGGTGACACGCGAGTACATGCAGCCACGATAGTGGAATTGGACTGCACGGCCCCGTCCAATCCTGAGGTTGAATGATCACGTGACGCTGCGTCTCCTCCAACTTCTCATCGGGCTCATCCTCTTCGGCGCCGGCTGCGCGGTCATGGTCCAGGCCGGCATCGGCCTGGACCCGTGGACCGTGTTCGCGCAGGGCCTCTCGCGCCAGACGGGGGTCGGGATCGGTTGGGTGACCAACATCGTGGGATTCCTCGTCCTCCTTCTCTGGATCCCCCTTCGGCAACGCCCCGGGATCGGCACGATCGCCAACATCCTGCTCGTGGGAACGAGTATGCAGCTCACCCTCTGGATCATGCCGAGCGTGCAGGGATTCCTGCTCCAGATCGCGGTGTTCCTGGCGGGAACGGCCGTCGTCGCGGTCGCGTCCGGCCTGTACATCGGAGCGCGCTTCGGGCCCGGACCTCGCGACGGGCTCATGACGGGAATGCACGAACGCTTCGGGTGGCCGATTTGGACGGCGCGGCTGACTGTCGAGGCGTCCGTGCTGCTCTTCGGATGGCTTCTGGGCGGGACCGTCGGCCTCGGCACCGTTCTGTTCGCGGTCCTCATCGGACCGCTCGTCCACCTCACGCTCCCCTGGTTCGACACGCGCGCGCGGTCGGAGCGGGCGCGTGTCAACCGACGGGCCGTCCCCGTGACCGGAGCCTGACGCCGAGCGTCAGCCTGACGCCGAGCGTCAGTGCTCTCCGAACCGAGGCCAGTCCGATCCCGGAGCAAGATGGGCGTGGAGCGCGCTCTTCGCGATCTCCATCGTCGGATAACTGCCCAGTTCGGCGGAGGCCCCCGCCATCGTCACGGTGTAGCTCTCGTCGGTCGCACGTATCGTGCCCACGACCCGGCCGTCAGCACCGTACGCGACCCAGACCCGAGTCGGTGTGGTTGTCGTCATCGTCGACTCCTTCCCGATCCCGACCGTACGCCGCCCGCGCGCTTCGCACCACGGGGTCGTCGGGAGGTCACCGCGCCCCCGGCAGGATTCGAACCTGCGACCAACGGATTAGAAAGCCGATGCTCTTCCTCTGAGCTACGGAGGCTGAACCTCCAGATTACTGAATCGGCGCGCCCAGAGAGAGCGCCGACGCGGACGACCCGGTGGAGACCCCGCGCCTGTCCGTCCGACCCCGTCGTTAGGATGTCCCCATGGTGGGTGCTGCAGAGAACGACCGTCTCGTCTGGATCGATTGCGAGATGACGGGACTCGATCTCTCGGTCGATCAGCTCGTCGAGATCGCCGTCGTCGTCACCGACTATGAGCTCACCCTCCTGGATCCGGGATTCCAGGTCGTCATCAAGCCCGATGCCTCGGCGCTCGAGAACATGAACGACTTCGTGACCGAGATGCATCGGACGTCCGGTCTCCTGGACGAGATCCCCCACGGGGTGAGCGTGGCCGAGGCGGAATTCCAGACGCTCGAATACATCCAACGCTTCGTGCCCGAGGGCAAGGCTCCCCTGGCGGGTAACACGATCGGGACGGACCGGATGTTCCTCGCCCGATACATGCCGCGGGTGGATCGCTGGCTGCACTATCGGAACGTCGATGTGTCGAGCATCAAGGAACTCTCGCGGCGGTGGTACCCGCGCGCGTACTTCCACGCCCCCGGAAAAGACGGCGGTCACCGCGCTCTCGCAGACATCCGCGAGTCGGTCCGCGAACTCGCCTACTACCGGCAAGTGGTCTTTGTCGCGCCTCCGGGACCCACGAGCGATGAGGCGCGCGACGCCGCGACCGCACTCGTGTCGTCGTTCGGGTCAACCCTGTAATACAATCGTGTGGTTGCCCGCTCACGTGGGCGCATGGTGGGTATAGCTCAGTTGGTAGAGCACCTGGTTGTGGTCCAGGGGGTCGCGGGTTCAAGTCCCGTTACTCACCCCATGTCATCGTCGCTCGATCGGCGGTGTGCGTCCGACCGTCGACGCTGTCACGGGTAGGCTTTCCCAGGTGGGGTGCAGACCATGATGGAGATGGACGCGACGGAGTTCGACGCCCTCGTCGCGGAGGAACTCGATCTGCTGCCTCAGGAGATGACAGCCGGTCTCGACAACGTCATCTTCGTGATCGAGGATCGACCGGAGGACGGCTCGCTCGATCTCTTCGGCCTCTACGACGGGCTCGCCCTCACGGAACGTGATCGCTACGGCCTCGGCGAACTGCCAGATCGCATCATCGTGTATCGGGATGCGCACCTCGATGCCTGCGACGACGTGGATCACCTCCGCGACGAGGTCCACACGACCCTCGTCCACGAGATCGCCCACTTCTACGGCATCGACGACGCGCGGTTGCACGAGCTGGGTTGGGCATGACGATCCCGCTCGAAGACACGCGTCTGGACGCCGACACGACAGCCTCGCCGCCCTGGCAGACGGTCGTCTGGAACGACCCGGTCAACCTCATGAGCTATGTGACCCACGTCTTCCGGGAGTACTTCGGCTATCCGCGCGACCACGCCGAGCGACTGATGCTCGCGGTGCACCACGACGGGCACGCCGTCGTGTCCGAAGGGGCACGGGAGCAGATGGAACTGCACACCCAGGCCATGTACGATTACGGTCTCTGGGCGACCGTACGAAAGGCGCCCTCATGACCGGTCAGAGCCTCATCATCGAGTTCGCCGCGCTGGAAGTCACTCATCTGCGCGACCTCCTGGATCAGTTCGCAGCGATGCTCGAAGCTCAGGGCGACCCGGTTTCCCCGGACGACCCGGCCATCGCCCGGCTGGTCCCGGACGCCTACGCGGACGACCCCGCCGCCGCGCGGGAGTTCCGCTCGCTCACGCAGGCCGACCTGCTGCAGCGGCGCATCGACGACGCCCGGCTCATGTCAGACTCTCTCGGCACCGCCGCAGGCGGAGACGCGTCAGCCGCCCCGCCGGACAGCACCGTGCTCGTCACTCTCGACGCCGATGCGGCCGCGGCGTGGTTGCGGACTCTCGCCGCCCTTCGACTCGTCCTGGCCTCGCGCCTCGGAATCACCGACGAGGCGGACGAGGACGTGGACAATCCTCTTTTCGGGGTGTACGAGTGGTTGGGCTTCCGCCTCGACAGCCTGCTCGGCGCTCTCGAGACCTGACCCGGCATCACGGGACGCGGACCGTCACCGTGGCGAGGCGGTCTGGCCAGTGGGAGGCGAGATGCGACTCCTCCTGCGCCGCCCACCGATCCCAGTGGGGACGATACGTGTCGCCGTCTCGATCGAGTGCGCGTTGCCTCCGGCTCCGCGACGGCGAATCGACCCACACCGAAGCATCGGCGAAAGCCACCGAAGTCGGGGTGAGGATGCCCGATCCCTCCACGATGAGGGCCGAATGCGGATCCACGTCGTGCGCTTCCGCCGGCTCGTCCCGCAGCCAGTCCCACCTTACCCAGCGGCCGACGAGACCGCGCGATCTCGGGCGGAGCACCCCTTCGATCACCGCGTCCGCACCCGTGCGGAGGCCGTCCCACCCCGGATAGACGCTGTCCAGGCCGAGGACCTGCGCGTCGAGGAGTTGCCCGAGCAGCGCCGCCAGCGTGCTCTTCCCTGCGCCGGACCGCCCATCGATCAGCACCACCGGGTGCGGGAGCTCTCCCACCTGCCGTGCGACGCGCTCGGCGGCATCGCGGAGCCTGTTGCCGATCTCAGCGCTTGAGTGCACGGATGACGCGGCTGAGCGCCCTGCCGGCTACCCAGACGAACGGGATGCCGACGGCCACGAGCGAGACGAGATTCGGCTCGAAGCGGAGGTCGTCTCCCTTGCGGATGTAGGCGCCGACCGGAATCGCCACGCCGCCGCCGCCTCCCCCGCATCCTCGTTCGGGGTCTTCGCCGGCGCCGAAGCCGGACCAGGAGATCGCCACGGGGATCACCCGTACGCCATCGACATCCTGTTGTTCGCCGTAGACGCTGCGGACGCCGAGTGACGCAGACTGCTTACCGAGTTCGAGTGCGAGATTGGGCATGGCTCCACCGTAGTCGCCGTCGCCGCGATGTACAGGGGCGTCACTCATCGATCGGGAGTCGTGGATTCGTCGGGAGCGCATTGACGTCGCGCCGGGGGCCCAGGGTGCTCGCGCGAGTGACGGCGGCGCGCCCGAAACGGGCCCGCGCGCCGTCGAGCGCCTCGTCGACAGCCCGCCAATCAGCGTCGTCGTCCCAGAGCGGGGTGGGGCCACCGCCGACGCCCACGAGGCGCTCTCCCCGCACACCGATGAGTCGAACGGGCTGCGTGAGCGGCAGTTCGTCAAGGAGCGACAAGCCGACCTCGCCGATCCGCTGGCCGACGTTAGTGGGCTCCGGAAGCGTCATCGAACGCGAGACCGTGGTGAAGTCGGCGTAGCGGAGCTTGAGGGTGATCGTCCGCGCCTCCCATCCTGCGGCACGAAGCCGTGAGGAGACGCGATCGGAGAGGCGATGGACCTCGGTGCGCAGCACCACGGGATTGCTGACGTCCTCGAGAAAGGTCTCCTCGTGACCCACGCTCTTCTCGACGTGGGTCACTTCCACCTCACGCGGATCGACGCCGCGAGCCAGGTGCCAGATGCGCTCCCCCATCGCCTTTCCGAGGGCGCGTTCGAGAACTGGGCGGGGCGAAGCGAGAACATCGGCGACGGTACGGATGCCTCGAGCCTCGAGCGACTCCGCGGCGCGAGGGCCGACGCCCCAGAGCGCGCGCACCGGCCGTGCCGCCAGGAACGCACCCGTGTCGGGAAGGGAGACGATCAAGAGGCCATCCGGCTTGGACAGGGTGGAGGCGATCTTCGCGACGTGCTTCGTGGCGGCCACGCCGATGCTGCAGGTCAGGCCGGTCTTCTCGAGAACACGCACCCGCAGATCGCGTGCGATCGTGCCGGGACTCCCCCACAGGCGCCGCGCGCCACTCACATCCAGGAACGCCTCATCGATCGACAGCGGCTCGACGAGGGGCGTGACCTCGTGGAACAGCTCCATGACGCGACGCGAGGCGGACGCATAACGATCGAAGTGCGGCGTGACCACCACGGCGTTCGGGCAGAGGCGCAGCGCCTGCCCCACCGGCATCGCTGCCCGCACGCCGTACCGTCGTGCCTCGTATGAGGCACTGGAGACCACTCCGCGCCCTTCGCCACCGCCGATGATCAGCGGCCTCCCCCGGAGGGAGGGATCGTGCAGCACCTCGACAGACGCATAGAAGGCGTCCATGTCGACATGGAGGATTCGCGTGCCCGTGTCGTCGGCACCCTCCGGCGACACGATTCGCCCCGTGCCGTCTCCGCGCCCCATGTGACCATTCTCCGACGCACCACCGACACCGGCCCCACGCCGCTGAGCGTCGCCGGAGTGGCGCTAGGCGCTTGCCCGCTCCAGGACGAGTTCACGCACGCGCGCGGCATCCGCCTGCCCGCGCATCGCCTTCATGACCGCGCCGATCACGGCGCCGGCGGCTTGCACCTTGCCGTCACGGATCTTCGCGAGCACGTCGGGCTGCGCCGCCAGGGCCTCGTCGATGGCCGCGATGAGGGCGCCGTCGTCGGAGACCACGGCGAGTCCCCTCGCGTCCACGACCTGCTGCGGCGTGCCTTCCCCGTCGATCACACCCTCGAGCACCTGACGAGCGAGCTTGTCGGTGAGCGTGCCGGCGTCGATGAGCTGCTGGAGCGCTGCGACCGAACCAGGCTCAATCAACGACGACGGCTCCACGCCGCGCGCATTCGCGATGCGGGAGATCTCGCCCGTCCACCACTTGCGCGCCGCCGCGGGTGACGCGCCCGCCGTCACGGTCGCTTCGACCTCCGCGACGAGACCGCCGTTCGCGACATCCTGGAACTCGAGATCGGTGAACCCCCAATCCGCCTTCAGCCGCCGGCGACGGGCGGCCGGCGCCTCGGGAAGCTCCGCTCGCAGTTCTTCGATCAGGGACGGATCAGGCACGACGGGCAGGAGGTCGGGCTCGGGGAAGTACCGATAGTCGTCGGCATCGGACTTGGGCCGACCGGGCGAGGTGCGCCCGGTGTCCTCGTGCCAGTGACGGGTCTCCTGCACGATCGTGCCGCCGGAGGCGAGGATCGCGGCCTGTCGCTGGATCTCGTAGCGGACGGCACGCTCCACGGAACGCATGGAGTTGACGTTCTTCGTCTCGGTGCGGGTGCCGAGCTTCTCCTGCCCGCGTGGACGCAGCGACACGTTCGCATCGCACCGCAGGTTTCCCCTCTCCAGGCGTGCTTCGGAGATCCCGAGAGAGAGCACGATGTCGCGGATGGTCGCAACGTAGGCCTTTGCCACCTCGGGTGCCCGGTGCTCGGCCCCGAAGATCGGTCGCGTCACGATCTCCACGAGCGGAACACCGGCGCGGTTGTAGTCGACCAGTGAGTACTCCGCGCCCTGGATGCGCCCGGCGGCACCGCCCATGTGCGTGAGCTTGCCGGCGTCTTCCTCCATATGGGCACGTTCGATGGGGACGGTCATCCGCGTGCCGTCACCCAGCTCGATCTCCACCTGGCCATCGAAGGCGATCGGCTCGTCGTACTGCGAGATCTGATAGTTCTTCCCGAGGTCGGGGTAGAAGTAGTTCTTGCGGGCGAAGCGGCTCGACGGGGCGATCGAACAGCCCAGCGCCAAGCCGAGACTGATCGAGTGCCGCACAGCGACCTCGTTGACGACCGGGAGCGCGCCCGGCAGACCCATGTCGACGGGGGCGACGAGAGTGTTCGGTGCAGCTCCGTGATACGACTCGTGCGCCGGATTACCGGCGGAGGAGAACATCTTCGTCTGCGTGTTGAGTTCGACATGCACCTCGAAGCCGAGCACGGGCTCGAACAGCTCCAGTGCTTCGTCGAAGTCCATCAGTGCAGCCTTGGCCATCAGAGGGCCCCTTCCCGTCGCGGCGCCCGGTCCAACAGTGGTCCACCCCATTGGTCCAGGAGGAGCGCCTCCAACGCCGCGCCCACGCGGTAGAGGCGTGCGTCTTGCCGTGCAGGGGCGAGGAGTTGGATGCCGACCGGCAGCCGGTCTTCCTCGGCCAGCCCCGAGGGGACCGAGATCCCCGGGACCCCCGCGAGGTTCGCGGGAATCGTCGTCACGTCGTTGAGGTACATCTGGAGCGGATCGTCGATCTTCTCGCCGAGCCGGAACGCCGTCGTGGGCGCCGACGGCGTGGCGATGACGTCGACGGTGCGGAACGCGGCGTCGAAATCGCGCTGGATCAGCGTGCGGACCTTCTGGGCGGATCCGTAGTACGCGTCGTAGTAACCCGCCGAGAGCGCATAGGTGCCCAGGATGATGCGTCGCTTCACCTCGTCGCCGAAGCCGGCATCCCGAGTCGCGGCCATGACGTCTTCGACCGTGCCGCCGGGCACGTCGACCCGAAGCCCGAACCGCACGGAGTCGAACTTCGCGAGGTTGCTCGACGCCTCGGCAGGCAGGATCAGGTAGTACGCAGCGACGCCGTACTCGAAGTGCGGTGCGCTCACCTCGACGATCTCGGCGCCGTGGGCCTCCAGCAAGGCCAACGACGCGCGGAAGGACGCCGACACCCCGGCCTGGAAGCCCGAGTCGGGAAGCTCGGCGATGACGCCGACGCGCAGACCGCGCAGGACCTCACCGGTGGCCCCCTCCCGCGCGGCCGCCGCGAACGACGGCCACTGCTCCCGCAG
Source organism: Microbacterium sp. (assembly GCF_047607225.1). Taxonomy (GTDB): domain Bacteria; phylum Actinomycetota; class Actinomycetes; order Actinomycetales; family Microbacteriaceae; genus Microbacterium. Next base: position 147,045 of record NZ_JASGDO010000044.1, read on the forward strand.
AGACGTCGAGTCGTGGGGGTCGTGTCCGCCGATCACATCGTGCAGGAGCGCGGAGTCGAGCACCGTACGCGAGACCGGACCGACCTGATCGAGGCTCGACGCGAGGGCAATCGCGCCGTAGCGGCTGACGCCGCCATAGGTGGGTTTGACGCCCACCGTACCGGTCACGTGGGCCGGTTGGCGGATGGACCCCCCGGTGTCGGACCCGAGCGCGAGGGGAGCCTCGAACGCGGCGACGGCGGCGGCCGAACCGCCACCGGATCCACCGGGGATGCGGTCGAGATCCCACGGATTGTGCGTCGGACCGTAGGCCGAGTGCTCCGTGGACGACCCCATGGCGAACTCGTCCATGTTGGTCTTGCCGAGAGGGACCATTCCTGCGGCCCGGGCTCGCGCAACGACGGTGGCGTCGTACGGAGACATGTACCCCTCGAGGATGCGCGACCCGCTTGTCGACGGCATGTCGGTCGTCACGAGCACATCCTTGATGGCCAGCGGAACGCCCGCCAAGGGGCTGAGCGACTCGCCTCCCGCGCGACGGCGGTCCACCTCGGCGGCGGCGTCGAGAGCGTGCTCGTTCACGTGCAGGAAGGCGTGGATGTCACCGTCGACATCGCGAATGCGGTCGAGGTGCGCGCGCGTGACCTCGGCGCTGGACACTTCGCCAGCGCTCAATCGCGCCGAGAGGTCAGCGGCGGAGAGCCGGGTCAGGTCGTCGCTCACTGCTCTTCTCCCAGGATGGCGGTGACCCGGAAGCGGCCGTCGACGGCGTCGGGCGCGTTCTGGAGAACCTGCTCGGTCGTGAGCATGTCGCCCGCGACGTCGGGGCGGAAGACGTTCTCCAGCGGGATCGGGTGGCTCGTCGCAGCGACATCGGGAGTGGCCACTTCGGACACCTTGGCGATGTTGTCGACGATCACGGACAACTGCTGGGTGAGGCGATCCACCTCCCCGTCGCTCAGCTGGATCCGGGCGAGCGCACCGAGATGGCGCACGAGTTCTGGGCTGATTTCCGACACCAGGTCATTCTAGTTGTGACGTGTGCGCCCGTTCGTCCGCGTCATAGGCTGGGCGCGTGACGACCTACCACCCGCCCCGCCCGTGGACCGCCAGCTATGCGGAGGGCGTTCCGGAGGACCTCCCCGCCGTTTCGGGCTCGCTGCTAGACATCGTCGAAGCCTCTGCGCGCGACTACCCCGACGCGACCGCGCTCCAGTTCTTCGGAAGCGAGACCAGCTATCGCGATCTGGAGGACGCGATCGAACGGACCGCGGCGGGCCTGCGCGCCCTGGGGGTCGCCGCGGGCGATCCCGTGGCGATCGTCCTCCCCAACTGCCCGCAGCACATCGTCGCCTTCTACGCCGTGCTCCGCCTGGGCGCGGTGGTCGTCGAACACAATCCGCTCTACACGCCGAGAGAGATGCGCAAGCAGTTCGAGGACCACGGAGCGAAGATCGTCATCGCCTGGAGCAAGGTCGTCTCCACCATCCAGGCCTTCCCAGCCGACGTCGCCGTCTCGCGCATCGTCTCGGTCGACATCACCGAGGCGATGCCGTTCCGGCTGCGTCTCGCGCTGCGGCTCCCGATCGCGAAGGCGCGGGAGTCCCGCGATGCCCTCACCGTCCGCGTCACCGGCGTGACGCCCTGGAGTCAGCTGGTGCGCAGCGAGCGCCTGCCGGCGACGCACCCGAGGCCGGACACGGACGACCTGGCGATCATCCAGTACACGAGCGGAACCACGGGCAGCCCCAAAGGAGCGATGCTCAGCCATCGCAATCTGCTCGCGAATGCGCGGCAGGCGCAGGCGTGGGTGCCGTCGATCCAGCGAGGGAAGGGCTGCGTCGTGTACGCGGTGCTGCCGATGTTCCACGCGTACGGGCTCACCCTGTGCCTGACGTTCGCGATGTCCATGGGCGCCCGTCTGGTTCTCTTCCCCCGGTTCGAGCCCGATCTCGTGCTCGAAGTCACGAAGAAGCACCCGGCGACCTTCCTCCCGTTGGTGCCGCCGATCGCGGAACGCCTCCTGAATGCTGCGCAGGCGGCCGGGGTCTCCCTGCAGGGAACCGATATCGCCATCTCGGGAGCCATGGCACTTCCCCACGAGCTCGTCGTGCCGTTCGAGCGCGCAACCGGCGGATACCTCGTCGAGGGCTACGGGCTTTCGGAATGCTCTCCCGTCCTCATGGCGAACCCCGTGGCAGACAATCGCGTGCCGGGCACCGTCGGCCTCCCACTCCCGGGCACCGAATGCCGCGTCGTCGATCCCGACCAGCCAGACCAAGACGTTCCCGCGGGCGAGCGAGGCGAGCTCCTCGTGCGCGGGCCGCAGGTGTTCTCGGGATACTACGGACGTCCGGAGGAGACGGAACAGGTGTTCGTCGAGGGCTGGTTCCGCACCGGCGACATCGTCACGATCGACGAGAGCGGCTTCGTCCGTATCGTGGATCGCATCAAGGAACTGATCATCACCGGGGGCTTCAACGTCGCTCCCACCGAGGTGGAGAACGCCCTCCGTCAGCACCCCTACGTGGACGACGCCGCGGTCGTCGGCCTGCCGAGCGAACACTCCGGCGAAGAGGTCGTGGCGGCCGTGGTGCTGTCCAAGGACGCTCCCGCGCCTGACGTCGAGGACATCCGCGCGTTCGTTCGCGGGCTGCTGACCCCGTATAAGGTCCCACGCCGGGTGTTCGTCGTCGACGAGCTGCCGAAGTCGCTCATCGGCAAGGTGCTGCGTCGCCACGTGCGGGAGAGTCTGCTGCAGCTGACCCGGCCCGGCGGCTCGTGATCAGTCGCCGTCGGCGGGACTCAGGGCCCCTGGACCCTCGGTGACCAGCAGGGCGAACTGCGTCGCGTCGATGATGCGGACCCCGAGCTCCTCGGCGCGAGCGAGCTTCGAACCGGCTCCGGGACCGGCGGCCACGTAGTCGGTCTTCTTCGAGACGCTCGAGGCGGCCTTGCCGCCGGCCGCGATGATCGCTTCTTGCGCGCCTTCGCGCGTGAAGCCCTCCAGAGTGCCGGTGGCGACGACCGTGATCCCCTCGAGCACGCCACCGCCGGCTGCCGCGGCGCCCGGTCCGGGATGCCCCGGAATCTCCAGGCGGGCGCCCGCTGCCTGCCATCGATCGACGATGTCGCGGTGCCAGTCGACCTCGAACCAGTCGATCAAGGAGTCGGCGATGGTTTCGCCGACTCCTTCCACGGCCGCCAACTCCTCGCGGCTGGCGGCCCGAATCGCCGCCATCGAGCCGAACCACTGCGCGAGTGCCCGCGCGGCCACCGGTCCCACGTGTCGGATGCTGAGGGCAACGAGGAACCGCCAGAGATCCTTGGTCTTCGCCTTCTCCAGCTCGGCGAGGAGCTTCAGGGCCGCCGCGGAGGGTTGCGGACCGTCATGACCTTCGCGCTTCTCGGCGGCGCTCGGTTGACGCTGGAACGGCGCCCGCGTCTTGACGACGCCGTCAGCGTCCTCTCTCGGCAGTCCCGTCTCCGCATCTCGCACGATCACGCGGATCGGCACGAGCTGTTCCAGTGTGAGGTCGAACAGCCCCGCCTCTGTCTCCAGCGGCGGTGTAGCCGGCGACTCGGGCTGCGTGAGCGCGGCCGCGGTGACCTCCCCCAGCACCTCGATATCGAGCGCACCGCGCGAGCCGATGTGCTCGACGCGGCCCCGCACCTGCGCTGGACAGGCGCGTGTGTTGGGGCAGCGCAGGTCGATGTCGCCTTCCTTCGCCGGTGCCAGCGGTGACCCGCATTCGGGGCAGTGAGAGGGCATGACGAACGCGCGCTCGCTCCCGTCGCGGAGCTCGGCCACGGGCCCCAACACCTCGGGGATCACATCGCCCGCCTTGCGCAGCACGACCGTGTCGCCGATGAGGACGCCCTTCGCGACGACGACCTCCTGATTGTGGAGCGTTGCCTGCCTCACGACACTTCCTGCAACGCGTGCGGGGGCCATGACGGCGAAGGGCGTGGCTCGCCCCGTGCGACCGACGGACACGACGATGTCGAGCAGCTTCGTATTGACCTGCTCAGGCGGGTACTTGTAGGCGATCGCCCACCGCGGAGCACGACTGGTCGCGCCGAGCTCGTCGTGGAGTGCGAGCTCATCGACCTTGACGACGACCCCGTCGATCTCGTGCTCGACGTCGTGGCGGTGCTCGCCGTAATGGTCGACGTATCCGAGGACACCGTCGATGTCATCAAAAGTCCGGAAGTAGGGGCTCGTGGGAAGGCCCCAGCTTTCCAGCAGCCCATAGACCTCACTCTGCGACGCGACCGGAGGGTCGGGCCATGCGCCGATGCCGTGGACGAACAGCCGCAGCGATGCGAGCCGCGCGTCACCGGCTTCGCGTTCGAGCCCCGACTTCTTCTCCAGTTGCTGACGCAGGCCGCCGCTGGCGGCGTTGCGAGGGTTCGCGAACGCGGGGAACCGGCGGATGGCACTGCGCTCGGCCTTCTCGCGGTCGCCGCCTTTGGCCAGCGCATTGTCGAGGACGCGTGCGCGCAGATCTGCCTGGAGCCGGTTGAGGGCATCGAACTCCGCGACGGGGATGAACACCTCGCCCCGCACCTCGACGATCGGGGGGTGTCCCGAGCCGGCGAGGCGTCGCGGGATGCCCGAGACGCGTAATGCGTTGACGGTGACGTCTTCACCGATACGGCCGTCGCCCCGGGTGGCCGCGGAGACGAGCACGCCGTCCTCATATCGGAGGCTGATCGCCAGGCCGTCGATCTTCAGCTCGGCGAGCCAGCGGATGTCACGACCCGCGGCGGCGCGAGCCTTGGCGCACCATTCGCGCAGTTCGTCGGTCGTGAAGACGTTGTCGAGGCTGAGCATGCGCTCGGCGTGCTCGACGGGCGCGAACATGGTGCTCTCTGCAGCGCCGACGCTCTGGGTCGGAGAGTCTTGCCCCTGCAACTCGGGGTGTTGCCGCTCGATCTCCTCGAGCCGACGCATCCAGCCGTCGTAGGTGGCGTCGTCGACGATCTCGGCGTCTCGCCCGTAGTAGGCGTCGCGCGCGTCGAGAATCCACCCGGTCAGCTGCGCCGCTTCCTCCCGCGCGTGCTCCCGCGACTCGTCTTGCGACACACCTGCGCCCTCTGCATCCGTCACCCGGTCAGTCTAGGTTCCGGGTCCGACATTCTGGCCGATCGCAGCGGCGCCTCGTCAGGCCTCCACCGGCACGGCGGAGACCGTGCGCGAGATCGTGAACTGGCCGAGCACCCGGGTGCCGTCATAGAGCACGGCGGTCTGTCCGGGGGCCACTCCATCGAACGGGGTCTCGGCGATCACGCTGATCGTGCCGTCCTCCACGGTCGCACGGGCGGGAACGGGGTCGGCGTGTGCTCGGATCTGCACGTGACAGGCGAAGGCAGCGTCCTGGGGCGCACGGCCAGCCCAGCTGTGCCGCTCCCCCGCGATTTCCGCGGTGGCGAGCGCCTCCTTCGGCCCGACGATGACCGTATTGGTTACCGGGCGCACTTCCAGCACGAACCGCGGCTTGCCGTCGGGAGCCGGGACACCGAGTGACAGCCCGCGCCGCTGTCCCACCGTGAAGGCATGCGCCCCCTCGTGCCGTCCGACGACTCGGCCCGTGCGGTCGACGACGTCGCCGGTCGCGGCACCGACCTTGTCCGCCAGCCACCCCCGCGTGTCCCCATCGGGGATGAAGCAGATGTCGTGGCTGTCGGGCTTGTGCGCGACGGTGAGCCCTCGCCGCTCGGCTTCGGCTCGGACCTCGGCCTTGGAGGGTGTGTCGCCGAGGGGGAAGTAGGAGTGCGCGAGTTGGTCGGCCGTGAGCACCCCGAGCACGTACGACTGGTCCTTCGCTGCGTCCGATGCCCGGTGAAGCTCGCGCCCGTCGGGGGTGTCGACCAGGATCGCGTAATGCCCCGTGCAGACAGCGTCGAAGCCCAGCTCGACGGCGCGTTCGAGCAGCGCCGCGAACTTGATCTTCTCGTTGCAGCGCATACAGGGGTTCGGCGTGCGGCCGGCGCGGTACTCCGTGATGAAGTCCTCGATGACGTCGTCGCGGAATCGCTCCGAGAAGTCCCAGACGTAGAAGGGGATTCCCAGCAGATCGGCGGCGCGGCGCGCATCCATCGCGTCCTCGATCGTGCAGCACCCGCGACTGCCGGTCCGGAGCGTTCCGCCGGCCCGAGAGAGCGCGAGGTGGACGCCAACGACGTCGTGCCCCGCGTCGACGGCACGCGCCGCGGCCACGGCGGAATCGACGCCTCCGCTCATCGCGGCGAGAATCTTCATCCGTCCAGTCTACGAACGCACGCCCGGGAAGAGGGCCGCGTCACCCACTCCCACCCGCGGCCGCTCGTGCGCGTCCATAGGCGGTGGGCAGCACGTCGGCGAGGGCGTCGACATCGGCACGCGTGGTGGTGCGTCCGAGCGTGATCCGCAGGACGGAGCGGGCCGCGCGTTCATCACGGCCGAGAGCGAGGACGACATGAGAGGGCTCCGTGATCCCCGCCTGGCACGCCGCGCCCGTCGAGACGGAGATCTGCTGCTGGTCCAGCAGGAAGAGGAGCGTCTCGCCATCCGCGCCCGGGAACCGCACGTGCACGTTTCCGGGGAGTCGCTCGACACGGTCGCCGAGGATCTCCGCCTCCGGCAGCTCCGCGTCGATCCGAGCCATCAGGTGGTCCCGGAGCCCGGCGAGCCGACCTGACTCCGCCTCTCGCTCGCCCGCCGTGGCTGCCAGCGCAGCCGCCATCGCCACGGCGCCGGCCACGTCGGCGGTGCCGGGACGGAGACTGCGCTGCTGCCCGCCTCCGTGGATCAAGGGAGTGAGCGACGCATAACGCGACACGACGAGCGCACCGATACCGGTGGGCCCACCGACTTTGTGCCCGGACATGCTCAGGGCGACGAGCCCCGTGCGCGCTCGGGACGGCCCCCGCCACCGACGGAAGGACACCTCCAGCGCGCCGACGGCGCCGACGGCATCGAGGTGGAGCGGCACCCCCGCCGCCCCGGCGGCACCCACGAGCGCGGGCACATCGGTCACGGTGCCCACCTCGTTGTTGGCGACGAGGGCGGTGGCCACCGCGGCGCCGGGAACCGCCGCGGCGAACGCGGAGGTGTCGGGCGCTCCGTGCGGTGTCAGCGGCACTGCACGCACCTCGGCGCGCTCGGTCTGCCGGAGCCAGTCGACGGCCTCCGTCGTCGCGTGGTGCTCCCCCTCGGGCATCACGATCGCGGAGCGGCCGGGCTCCCGCGACCACCACAGGCCCTTCACAGCGAGGTTGATCGACTCGGTGCCGCCGGAGGTGAACAGAACCTCGATGGGATCGCAGTCCAGCGACGCCGCGACCGATTCCCGCGCCGTCTCCCACAGGCGCCGTGCGGCTTGGCCGTGGCCATGGACCGAGGCCGCGTTGCCCACCGCGTCCACGGCTTCCAGCCACGCCTCCCGCGCTTCCGGTCGGAGCGGGGTCGTGGCGGCGTGATCCAGATAGACCGGCATACCTCTCCTCGAGCCACCACGCCGTCAGGAGGCGGCGCGGAGCGTTACTACTGTAGATCGCATGTCATCGACTGCGGCGCCCGCGACGACCTCGATCCTGTCGTCGGACTTCGACGATCTCGGTGTGCGGCCCGGGCCGGATGGCGGAACACTCACCGTATGGTCGCAGCACGCGACGAGCGTCGAGCTGGTGCTCTTCGACGCCGATGATCTCGACTGGATCACCGAGTCAGTGCCGATGACGCGCGACGGTGCAGGGTGCTGGCGCGCGACCAGCGCCGCCCTCGTTCCCGGCACGCGCTACGCGGTCCGTGTGGACGGGCCCCACCGCCCCGGTGACACCTTCAATCCGGAGACGCTCCTCATCGAGCCCTACTCTCGCGGGCTCGTCTCGGGGGGCGTCGGCGACTGGCGGTCGGTGGTGGTCGACACCTCTTTCGACTGGCGGGGAACGGTGAAGCCGGCCGTCCCGTGGGACCGGACGGTCATCTACGAAGCGCATCTGAAGGGGCTGACCAAGCGCCACCCCGACATCCCGCCGGCGCTCCACGGGACGTATGCGGGGCTGGGTCACCCCGCGATGATCGACCACCTCGTGTCGCTCGGGATCACGGCCGTCGAGCTCCTGCCCGTCCACGCGTTCGAGCCGGAGCCGCGTCTGCGCCAGCTCGGGCTGAACAACTACTGGGGCTACAACTCGGTGAGCTTCTTCGCGCCGCATGCCGACTACGCGACGGCTCGGAGCATCGCCGACGGGCCGGACGCCGTTCTGCGCGAGTTCAAGGAGATGGTCAGAGCGCTCCACGCCGCCGGGATCGAGGTGATCCTCGACGTCGTCTACAACCACACGTCGGAGGGCGAGCTCGGTGGTCCCCGCTCCGGCTTCCGTGGCATCGACGACCGCTCGTACTACCGGCAGCACGACGACGGCGCGTACATCGACGTCACGGGATGTGGAAACGCCGTCGACACCTCCACGCCGGCGGTCTCCCGTCTCATCCTCGACTCGTTGCGGTACTGGGCACAGGAAGTGCAGATCGACGGCTTCCGGTTCGACCTCGCCGCGACGCTCGGACGCGACTCACGTCACGAGTTCCGTCCCGATCACCCGCTCCTTCGCGCGATCGTCGAGGACCCTGACCTCCACGGGGTGAAGATGATCGCCGAGCCGTGGGACGTCGGGATGGGCGGGTGGCAGACCGGGAACTTCGGCGCCGGGTGGGCGGAGTGGAACGATCGCTACCGAGACCGTGTCCGCAACTTCTGGCTGAGCGACATCGACTACGCGCGCCGCGCGGGCACCGCTCCCGTGGGAATCGGAGGCTTCGCGACCCGACTCGCCGGCTCGTCCAACACGTTCACCTCCGATCGAGGTCCGCTGTCCGGTGTCAACTTCGTGACGGCCCACGACGGGTTCACACTGCGCGACCTCGTCTCCTACGACGTCAAGCACAATCTCGGCAACGGCGAGCACAACCGCGACGGCGCGGACATGAACCGGTCCTTCAACCACGGTGTCGAAGGCCCCACCCAGGACGAGGGCATCCTCGCCCGCCGACGCAAGGCGATGCGCAATCTCCTCGGGACCCTGCTGTTGTCGGCGGGCGTGCCGATGCTCACGGCGGGCGACGAGTTCGGACGCACCCAGCGCGGTAACAACAACGCGTACTGTCACGACTCCCCGCTCACCTGGCTCACGTGGGAGCACGCTCCGTGGCAGCAGGATCTGGCTGAGCACGTCCGTCGGCTGACTCGGCTCCGGCGCGAGAACCCGGCCCTACGGCCCGTGCGCTTCGCACACGAGGAGCAGACCGTGCCCGGCGCGTCGGTGATCGACTGGTACGACGAGCACGGGCGGACGATGTCTCATGAACGGTGGACCGACCCGGCACACCGCACCCTGCAGTACGTCGCGCAGTCGACTCCGGAGCATGAAGCGCCCAACCGGGTCCTGCTGATCGTCCACGGCACCGAACGGCCCGTCGATGTGACCCTTCCCCACATCGAGGGTGTCGCCCGGTATGTCGCGCTCTGGTCGAGCGTCGATGAGCGTCCATCAGCGCCCGGCGACACCTTCCTGCCCGGTGACGTCGTGTCCCTTCCCGACACGGCGATGCAGCTCTTCCGCGTCGAGGACGGTGGCACAGCGGACCGTGGGTGAACCGCCCGCCGCGCGAGCGCGCCGATAGGCGCGCGACCCGCGGAGAGGTAGGTTCGAGACGTGGCCACGACGACGCAGTTCACCCCCTCCGTGCGCAGCACCGCACCGATTCCCGTCCGCCCGAGCCGGCCCGCGCAGGAGTCGCGGGATACGCGCATGGGCCGCATTCCTCTGGTGCTACCGCGTCCCTCCGTGCCGGGAGGGCTGTTCGCACCGCGCGCGTTCCTCGGTGAGGCCGTTCCCTTCCAGATCACCGCCTTCCGTGAGGGACACGACCTCATCGGCGTCCACCTGCGTCTCGTCTCGCCGTCAGGAGCGGAGACCCTCCACCGCCTCGCCCCCCTCAACAACGGCTTCGATCAGTGGCGGGTCCTCGTCGCGCCGTTGGAGAGCGGCGAGTGGACCTTCCGGTTCGAAGCGTTCGCCGATGAGTTCGCGACGTGGGAACACGCTGCGGCCCTCAAGATCGCGGCGGGAGTCGACAGCGCGCTGATGCGGGAGATCGGCGCCCAACTGTTCGAGCGCGCCGCCGCGGAGAAGACCCGCCCGGCCGCCGACCGGAAGCGTCTCGCCGCGGCGGCTGAGCGACTCCGCTCGCCTGCACACGATGACGCCGACGCGTTGGAGATCGTCCATGACGAGGCGATCGCCGCGCTGTTCGCATCACGTCCGCTTCGGGAGCTCGTCACACACTCGGACGAACACACCCTGATCGTCGAGCGCGAACGCGCCGGAGTCGGCGCCTGGTACGAGTTCTTCCCGCGCTCAGAGGGCGCCCGGCGGCTCAAGGACGGGAGCATCAAGAGCGGCACGTTCCGGACCGCGATCAAGCGACTGCCAGTGGTGTCCGACATGGGTTTCGATGTCGTTTACCTCCCGCCGATCCACCCGATCGGTGAGGTCAACAGGAAGGGTCCCAACAACACCCTGTCCGCCGGTCCGGGCGATCCCGGCTCCCCCTGGGCGATCGGTTCGCGGTTCGGCGGCCACGACGCCGTCCACCCCGACCTCGGCACTCTCGCGGACTTCCGGGCCTTCGTACGTGCCGCGTCGGCGCAGGGATTGGAGGTCGCCCTCGACCTCGCGCTCCAAGCAGCGCCCGATCATCCGTGGGTCCGGGAGCACCCGGAGTGGTTCACGACGCTCCCCGACGGCTCCATCGCCTATGCCGAGAACCCTCCGAAGAAGTACCAGGACATCTACCCCATCAACTTCGACAACGATCCCGAGGGCATCCGCGCCGAGGTGCTGCGGATCGTCCGCCACTGGATCGCGCAAGGCGTCCGGATCTTCCGCGTCGATAACCCGCACACCAAGCCTCTGCAGTTCTGGGAGTGGTTGATCGCCACGGTCACGGCGGAGACCCCTGATGCGGTGTTCCTCGCCGAGGCCTTCACCCGCCCCGCTCCGCTGCAAGCCCTCGCCTACAGCGGGTTCCAGCAGAGCTACTCGTACTTCACCTGGCGCAACACGAAGGCCGAGCTCGAGGAGTTCTTCGCCTGGATCACCGACGAGACGGCCGACTTCATGCGTCCGAACCTCTTCGTGAACACGCCCGACATCCTCACCGAGTATCTCCAGTACGGCGGCCGACCCGCCTACAAGGTGCGTGCTGCGCTGGCGGCGACGGCGGGGGCGAGCTACGGCGTCTACGCCGGCTACGAGCTCTACGAGAACGTCGCCCGACCGGGTTCCGAAGAAAACATCGACAACGAGAAGTACGAGTACAAGCTCCGGGACTGGGAAGGAGCGGAGGCGCGTGGAGACTCCTTGCGCCCCTATCTGACCCGCCTCAACGAGATCCGACGCGCTCATCCGGCGCTGCGACAGTTGCGTGGGCTGACGATCCACTGGAGTGACGACGACGCAATCCTCGTGTACCTCAAACATCTCCCTGCAGCGCTCAGTCCCGACGGAACTCCGGACACGATCATCGTCGTCGCCAACGTCGACCCGCACTCCGCGCGCCAGACGATGGTCCACATCGACAGTGCCGTCTTCGGTGTCGAATCGGGTACCGACTATGACGTCGAAGACCTCATCACCGGTGATCGGTGGACATGGAACCGCGACAACTTCGTGCGTCTCGACGCCTTCCACGAACCCGTGCACATCCTCCACGTCAGGGGCCAGTCATGACCGCCGTCTCCGATTCCGTTCTCGACGCCGTCGCTGCAGGCACCTACCACGCCCCGCACGACGTGCTCGGCCTCCACCGTGACGGCGATGCCTGGCGCGTCCGGGTGCGCCGTCCCCTGGCGCACCGCGTCACGGTGATCACGGCGTCCGGCGATCGCGTCGACCTGACGCACCGACGAAGCGGGATCTGGGAGGGACGCGTCGACGCTGCCCCCGACAGCTACCGTGTCGAGACCACCTACGACGACGGCGAGGGATTCACCGAGGACGACCCGTACCGCCATCTTCCGACGCTCGGCGACATCGACCTGCACCTCATCCGCGAGGGCAGGCACGAACAGCTCTGGACGGTGCTGGGGGCGCGCGTGCGTCATTTCCCGGGAGCCGACGGCGTGTCCTACGCCGTGTGGGCCCCCAACGCTCGCGCGGTCCGCGTGGTCGGCGACTTCAACGGGTGGGATGGTCGCGGGCATGCGATGCGCTCGCTGGGTTCCAGCGGCGTCTGGGAGCTCTTCGTGCCGGGCCTGGGTCCCGGCGCCACCTACAAGTACGAAATCCTCACCCCGGACGGCCAATGGACTCTGAAGGCCGACCCGATGGCGATGCGCGCCGAGGTTCCCCCGGCCACGGCCTCCGTGGTGACCGAGAGCGCCTACGACTGGAACGACGGCGCCTGGATGACGGCCCGCGCCGCTCGCACGCCGCTGGATCAGCCGATGTCCACGTACGAACTGCATCTGGGCTCGTGGCGTCCGGGGCTCGGCTACCGCGAGGTCGCCGATCCGCTCATCGACTACGTGACCTCGCTCGGGTTCACCCACGTGGAGTTCCTTCCGCTCGCCGAGCACCCCTTCGGAGGCTCCTGGGGGTACCAGGTGAGCGGCTATTACGCCCCGACCAGTCGCTTCGGCTCCCCCGACGACCTCCGTTACCTCATCGATCGCCTGCACCAGGCGGGCATCGGCGTGATCATGGATTGGGTCCCGGGCCACTTCCCGAAAGATGCGTTCGCGCTCGCCCGGTTCGACGGGCGTCCCCTCTACGAGCACCCCGACCCGCGTCGTGGAGAGCACAAGGACTGGGGGACGCTCATCTTCGACTACGGCCGAAACGAAGTACGGAACTTCCTCGTCGCCAACGCGCTCTACTGGTACGAAGAGTTCCACGTGGACGGACTTCGGGTGGACGCCGTCGCCTCGATGCTGTACCTCGACTACTCGCGAGAGGCCGGCGAGTGGGAGCCCAACATCCACGGCGGGCGGGAGAACCTGGAGGCCATCCGCTTCCTGCAGGAGGTCAACGCGACCTCCTACAAGCGCTACCCCGGGATCGCCATGATCGCCGAGGAGTCCACGAGCTACCCCGGCGTCACGGCACCGACCGACCACGGTGGTCTCGGCTTCGGCTTCAAGTGGAACATGGGCTGGATGAACGACTCGCTCGTCTACATCTCGCGCGACCCCATGTACCGCGCGCACCACGAAGGCGAGCTGTCCTTCTCGTTCGTCTACGCCTTCAGCGAGAACTTCGTGCTTCCCATCAGCCACGACGAGGTCGTGCACGGCAAGGGGACGCTCTTCACCCGCATGCCGGGCGACCACTGGCAGAAGCTCGCCAACATGCGCGTGTTCCTGGCCTACATGTGGGGTCACCCGGGCAAGCAGCTCCTGTTCATGGGGCAGGAGTTCGGTCAGATGTCGGAATGGTCGGAGTCCCGCAGCCTCGACTGGTGGATGCTCGACCAGCCACCGCACCAGCAGCTCCAGGGGTTCGTCGGGGCTCTCAACCGCGCGTATCGGGACAACGCGCCGCTGTGGTCACGAGACAGCGACGCCGACGCCTTCGTGCGCTTGGGGGGCCCGAGCTGGAATCCGAACGTCGTCGCCTTCGCCCGCCGTGACCACCATGGCAATGTCGTCGCCGTGGTGGCGAACTTCTCCGGCGTGCCGATCCACGGTTACCGGCTGGCGCTTCCCGAGCGAGGGCAGTGGCGCGAGATCCTCAACTCCGATGCGCAGGAGTATGGCGGGTCCGGCGTCGGGAATCTCGGTGGGGTGGAGACCGACGATCAGTCCGAGGCCACCCTCGTTCTGCCGCCCCTCGGCGCGCTCTGGCTGTCCCACGGGCACGACTCCCGCGGCTGAGCGGATTGCCGCGGGTCTGTCGGCCGGGGTCAGAACAACAGGCTCGCCAGGCGTGACCGCGCCTGCAGCACGCGCCCATCGGCGTCGCCGATCAGACCGAACAGCTCCAGCAGGCGCTCACGAACAGGGATGCGCTCGTCAGCGGGAAGCTGCGCGAAGAGATCGAGCAGTCGGCCGAAGGCGTCGTCCACGTGACCGCCCGCGACGTCGAGATCGGCGACGGCCAGCTGCGCTGATACATCGAGCGGATCAGCGGCTGCAGCCGCCCGCACTTCCGCGCCGTCGATCCCCTGAACCCGATGCAACAGCCGCACCTGCCCGAGACCCGCCCGAGCGTCCTCATCGCGAGCGTTCTCCGCCAGGGCCGCTTCGTACGCGGTGATCGCGCGGGCGTAGTCTCCCGCTTCGATCGCGTCGAAGGCCTCCTGATGAAGCGGCGGGAGAGCCGGCTCGCCGGCGGCTTCGTCGGCCGGGGCGTCCTCCCCGTCGGTCGGCACCGTACCGGTCACCCCGTGCTGCGCCGCCAGCTGCAGTAGCTGGGCGAACACTTCACGCACCTGCTGCTCGGGCACCGCTCCGGTAAAGAGCGGAACCGGCTGTCCGGCGATGAGTGCCACGACCATAGGGATGGACTGTGCGCGAAACCCCTGAGCGAGCTGGGGGTTCGCGTCGACGTCCACCTTCGCCAGCACGACCCGGCCGGCCAGCTCCCGCACGACGTGCTCGAGCACGGGACTCAGCTGCTTGCAGGGCCCACACCACTCGGCCCAGAGGTCGACCACGACGGGAACCGTCCGCGAGAGCTCCAGGACCTGCCCGAAGTTCGCGTCGGTCGCGTCGAAGACGAGACTGCTCGCCGGAGCCTGCGCCTGTTCGCCCTCGGCCGCCGGAGTGGGACGGTTACGGAGCGAGGAGAGGTCGACGGCGCCGCGGAGCACCGCGCCGGAAGTCGGGTCGGTCACTTCTTCTTCACCACCTTGGCTGAGAGGATGTCGGAGGAGTACCCCAGGAACCGGATGCGTTCCGTGGAGCTTTCGGCGGGGATGAAGAAGAACAACTGGTCGCTGTAGGTCGTCGTGAACCCCGTCGAGGACTGGGTGACCCCCGTCAGCGTCTTCACGACGGGGTTCCCGGGCTTGCCGTCGACTTTGATGACGGCGTCGTCGTTGGTCGGGGTGACCGTGACGTTCTCGTCGACCGTCACCGCCACGATCGCACCGCTGTCGACGGTCGACATGGCCAGCGGCTCGTCGTCACCGGCAGAGGCCGTGAAGGCCATCTTGCCGGTCTTGGCCCCCGTCTTGTTGAACTGCTCCAGGATGCTCGCCCGGTTCTCGTCGACCGAAGCGCGGAACGAGTCGGTCTCCTCATCGAAGAGCTTGGCGTAGGTGCTGTCGTCACCCTTGTCGAGGACGTCCGCGTATGCGGCAGCGAGCTCTTGGGGAGGCAGGAGCAGGAACGGAGAATCAGGCTGGACGCGCCGCGCGCCGAGATACTCGGGTGCCACGTTCAGCTCCGCATCGGCGACGAGGTTGGCGATGTAGGAGAGCTTGTAGTCCGCCCAGGGATCCTGCTGAGTCAGCGTCATGATGGTCGCGAGACTCGTGGACGGATCCTCCACGACCGCGAAGAAGGCACGGGGCCAGCCGGTGAACGCCTCCGGGAGGAGGATCTCGAGGTCCTTGGTGGGGATCGCTGCGAGGGGTTTCTGGTCGTCGAGGTCTTCGCGGAGCTTGTAGTTCGTCTTGCGCACGGCAAGCGCCGCCCCGGTCAGACGCTTCTCCGCCTCCTTGGCGCTGCTCTTCTCATCCGCCGCCGCGACTTGAGCAGCGACCTTCGTGAGGATGCGTTCGGCCTGCGGGGGCGTGACGGCCGGAGGATCGTCCTGGCCCTCGGGCACGATGATCGTGGTGCTCGCCGTCGGCGTCGGCCCCGCCGGGAGCTGAGGCCACGAGTCCGCGGAGCACCCCGCCACCGCCAGTGCAGTCGCCGTGACGATGGGGATGGCGAGGAAGGCCCGCTTGCCGCCCGACAGCTGACGGCGCGTCGGGGACGCGCTGATCACGCCCTTCTCTGCCGCCTCGTCGGTGAGGTCGATGGGCTGCGTCTCCAGCATGGGCAGACCCTTCCGGCGGGGTCCGCGAGAGCGACGCGCATGACGCACCCCGAGGATGTACAGCACGATCCCGATCGCGAGCATGATGCTGCCGCCGACGATCAGCGGTCCTGCCCACGGCGTCGTCACTCCCGTCGGCCAGGTCACCGAGAGCGTCGCGGGCGCCGGCGAGCTGCCATCCCCCGCGACCAGGACGCTCATGTCGGCCGGTAGCTGGAGGGTCTGGATGAGGACGTCGTCCTGGGAGAACTCGTCGAGCCACAGGTCTGAGCCGGCAGGGTCGAGAGGTGCTTCCTCGTTCGTGTCCGCGTCGGTGGGAGGAGCCTGGGCAGCCACCCGGGTGGTCGTCACCTCGCCGCCCTTCTGCTGCACGTGCACGTAGTCCGAACGCGCGAGCCACGCCAGCACATCATCCGTACGGCCGTACGCAGCGAAGATCTCTCCGTCGCCCTGAGCACGCAACGTCTGGGCGCCTGGATGATGGGCGAGCACCGCTCCGTCGATGAGCACGTACGGCGCGGAATCGTCGAGCGCGATCGACTGCGTCTCCGTCTTGGGGCCCTGAAGGACGGTGCGCTGCGCGATGCCCGCGCCGATCATCACCGTGGCCAGCACGAATGCGGCCACCGCCCAGACAAATCGCACGGATCACCTTCCCGCGCTCGGGCATACCCAGCGAAGTGCTTTCGGGGCGTGCTCGGGCGCACAATCGACGTTCCAGACTAGCGAAATCTCCTGAATGTCGCCCGGGAGGGGGTGGCGGCGGCGCAGCCGGCGCGGCCGTGCGTATCCTGATCGTCAACCACCTCGGCAGAAGGCAGACCCGTGAAGCTTCAGCATCCTTTCCGCACCGCTCTCGTCGCTACCCTCGGCGTGGGCGTCGGCCTGATGCTGATCTCGAGTGTCCAGACACTGTCTACCGTCCTCCTCTACGTCGGTACCGCCCTCTTCCTCGCTCTGGGCCTGGACCCCCTGGTCTCGTGGCTGGAGCGCCGGGGGCTTCCCCGGTGGGGGGCGCTGGTGGTGACCTTCGCCGCCGTGCTCGCCGCCTTCGCGGGGATCATCCTGATGGTGGTGCCCATCATCGTCGGCCAGATCACACAGCTCATCAACGAGATCCAGAAGCTCATCGCTCAGCTCGTCAGTCAGCAGTGGGACCCGATCACCGACACCAAGGAGTGGCTGCACACCACCTTCCCGCTCCTGGATGTCGATCAGGTCTTCGATTACCTCTCCGACTGGTACCAGTCGATCAACGTCGGAGGGATCGGGACGAGCATCGGGGAGAGCCTGGTCACGATCGGGGCATCCATCATCGCGGGATTCACCGGGGCGATCATCGTCCTCATCCTGACGATCTACTTCACGGCCTCCACACCGTCGCTGAAGGCTGCGGTCTACCAACTCGTCCCCGCCTCGAAGCGGGCACGCTTCATCGACCTGTCCGAGCAGATCACGGCTTCTGTCGGCTACTACGTGATGGGGCAGGTCACGCTCGGCGCCGTCAACGGCGTGCTCAGCGCGATCTTCCTCACGGTCATCCAGGCCCCCTTCCCCGCCGTCCTGGCGGTGGTCGCGTTCTTCTTCTCGCTGATCCCCCTCGTGGGCACGCTCACGGGTTCGATCATCATCGTGCTGACGTGCCTGATCCCGGGTCTCGGTTCCCCGCTCACGGCCATCGTCGCCCTCGTCTGGTACGTCGTCTACATGCAGGTGGAGGCGTACCTGATCTCGCCGAGGATCATGAACCGCGCGGTCGCTGTTCCCGGGGCCGTCGTGGTCATCGCTGCGCTGGCGGGCGCGTCCCTCGGCCAGCTGCTCGGCGCCCTCGTCGCCATCCCGGTCGCCGCGAGCATCCTCATCATCTACCGCCAGGTCGTGATCCCCCGGCAGAATGAGCTATGACGCCGGTCGTCCCTCTGCTCCGTCCCATTCCTCGGGCAGCGGGAGCGCGTCAGGGTTGACGGCCGCGACGATCTCGGTCAGCACCCGTCGGGTCTGGTTCTCCCCGACCCACAAGTGCTTGCCGCCGTCGACGGCGACCAGGGTCGCGTTCGGGAGGACCCCGAACCGACGTCGGGCCTCGTCCGGCCTCAGGTAGTCGTCGAGCTCCGGGACGAGGACGACGAGAGGGCGCGGATCGTCCCGCCAGGCCGCCACCTCCTCATCGGTGGTCCGATGCAACGGCGGTGAGAGGAGGATGACGCCCGCGACGTCCAGATCCCGCCCGTACTTGAGGGCGAGTTCCGTGCCGAAAGACCAGCCCACGAGCCACGGGCGCGGCAGCCCGCGCTGCTCGGCGAAGGCCACCGCGGCGGCGACGTCGAAGGCCTCGGAGGCTCCCCCGTCGAAGGCCCCCTCGCTCGTTCCCCGCGCCGACGCCGTTCCCCGCGTGTTGAAGCGCAGCACGGCGATGTCGGCCAACGCCGGCAGACGCCCCGCGGCCTTGCGCAGGATGTGCGAGTCCATGAAACCGCCGGCGGTGGGGAGCGGATGAAGCGTGACGAGCGTGGCGACCGGGGGACGGTCGAGCGGCATCGCCAGTTCTCCCACGAGTGTCAGCCCGTCGAGGGTGTGCAGTTCGATGTTCTCCCGCCGCGCAGGAAGGAGGATCGGTCCGCGGATCTCCATGTCAGCCTCTCCCCCAGCATCCGGTGTGCCAGTGCCTTCGCGCCGCCAGGTCTGCGGCATCTCCCAGGATGCCATCGGCGCGCCACACGACCACATGTGCGGTTCCCGGCGATACCTCCCCTGCGCACCCGGGGCAGGTGTAGCTCTTCAGCGCTTGCGACGCCGAGACGGGCTGGACCGTCCATTCGCGTCCGTGGCGCACCTCGGTGCGCTTCCAGCCGGCAAGCAAGCGCTCGAAAGACGCGTCGCCGGCCGTGGAGTCCCGTCGGCGGCGATGTGACCGGGGCATGCGATCAGTACCAGCCCCGACGCTGCGAGTGATCCCAGGCGCCGCAGGGTGAGCCGTAGCGTCCCTTGATGTACCCGAGGCCCCACGTGATCTGGGTGGCCGGATTGGTCTCCCAATCGCTTCCCGCGCTCGCCATCTTTCTGCCGGGGAGCGCCTGGGGGATCCCATAGGCTCCGCTCGACTTGTTGTAGGCGTTGACGCGCCAGCCGGACTCCTTCTTCCACAGTGCGACGAGGCAGGCGAACTGGTCGTCTCCCCATCCGCGCGCGGTCACCAGTTCATAGGCGATGGCCTGCGCACTCCCGGGGTTGGGAGTCACGAATGGCGGCCGCCACGACGCCCCTGATCCGCCCGAGGGCGAACCGGTCGCCGTGTCCTTCGTGGCCGCCGTCGGGGTGGGCTTCGGCTTCGGCTTGACGTAGGCGGTGAAGTTCATCCCGTCGCGGCCGAGTCCGTCCTCGTCATCCGCGTGGGTGGCGATGTAGGCCTGGGCATCCTGGATCGTGCTCGCATAGAGCGAGATCGGATCCGGCTCCGCAGCCTGCGCGGGAGAGATCGTGGCGGTGAGCGGAAGGACATAGGCCCCTGCAAAAGCCGCCGTCGCGAAGACGGCGAACACCGATACGAACCGGCGTCTGCGCGACCAGGCCGTCGGCTCCGATGAGCTTCGGCCACGCGTCACGGAACGTCGCGTGGAGGCCGGAGGCTTCGCAGACGAGACGGGGATCACGGCGCGGTCAGGACTCACAATGCGCTCGATCTTACCGGTCCCGCTTCACACATGCCACGCCCGCGCCGTCCACGGGACTATCCGACGGCCAGCATCACTTCGACGACGGCGTCGAGCACGGCGTCCACTTGCGCCTCGTCGTAGCCGTTGCGCTGCATTCGGAATGCCACCGTTCGCACCTGCTCGGCCGTCAGGGGCTCCCCCGACTCGAGGTATCCCGCGATGCGATCCGCAACGATGTCGACCTCATCGATCCGATAGCCGAAATGCAGGTAGCCTGCCCGGCGGAACCGCTGTCGCGGCTCCCTGGACAAGCGGTCGAGGACCTCCTGCGCGAGTCGGCGTGACGCGCTCACCCAGGCCCGCGCACCCGCCTGCGACAGCGCCGCCTCCCGCTCCCGGGCCGCGAACGCGTCCTCGATCCGCCCGAGAGCCGAGTCGACGGCCGCGACCTGGTAGCCCTGACGAACGAGGGGGAAGGCCGTTTGCCGCACGTCGGCGGACCGCATCGGGGTCTCCGAGGCCGGCGCCTCGAACGCCTCGCGCGCCCGCGCAAGGAACGCGTCGACCGCCTCCGGATCGTAGCCCTTGGTGCGGCCGGTCGTTCGAGGGAACGGGCGAACATCGGTGTCGGTCATGAGGCACCTGCCAACGGGGAGAGGACGAAATACAGGCCGAGCGTGACAGCGGCCGACGGGAGGATGGAATCGAGCCGATCGAGCACACCGCCGTGACCAGGCAGCCAGGAGCTCATGTCCTTGATCCCCAGATCCCTCTTGATCATCGATTCCCCCAGGTCCCCGACCGTGGCGGTCACCAGGATCACGACGCCCACGAGCAGTGCGGCCCAGATCGGAATGTCGAGCAGGAAGATCCCCGCGAGAACCGCGGACACCAGGGCGAACACCGCTGCCCCCGCGAAGCCCTCCCAGGTCTTCTTGGGACTGATGCGCGGCGCCATCGGGTGCTTGCCGAAGGCGAGCCCCGACGCGTAGGCGCCTGTGTCCGAGGCGACGACGACCACGATCATCGTGAGAAGCCAGTACTGCCCGGACTCCTGCCGCAGCAGGACGAGCGTGAGGCTCGCGAGGAACGGGACGTAGATCGGGATGAGGCCTGCGACGAGCAGATCGGAGACGACTTCGCCATACCGCCGCCCGTCCGCGAGGGCCATCTGAGTCACCATGCGCCAGACGATCAGCAGGCTGACCCCAGAGAAGGTGACGACCCAGTGGGTCCAGTGTCCCTCCATGAAGCCCGCCACCAGGATCAGGGTGCCGACGACGATCTGAGGCCAGACGTCCACACGGCGTCCCGCGCCCTGGAGCGCACGGGAGAACTCGAAGATGCCGAGCGCGCAGACGGGGATCGCGAAGATGAGGAACAACGACTTGATGAACAGCAGCGACCCCAGCACGGCCGCACCGATCGCCAGACCGATCAACACGGCCAGCAGGAGATTGCGGCCGGTGCGCTCATTGATGCGCTCGTTGACCTGCTCGAAATCCGCACGGGCCCGCCCGATCTGATGTTCGAACTCGGATCGAGCAGCGCGCACGTGCGACTGCAGCGACGACGGATCGGCCGAAGCGGCGCGACGCGCGTCACCTCTCGTCGGCGGGTCAGCCGGAGCCGGTCCCGACGCGGCCGAAGGGTCGTCGGTCATGGGGTGTCAGACCTCGAGGA
The DNA here is from genome assembly GCF_047607225.1 of Microbacterium sp. Lineage (GTDB taxonomy): Bacteria > Actinomycetota > Actinomycetes > Actinomycetales > Microbacteriaceae > Microbacterium. The sequence continues at coordinate 168,422 of NZ_JASGDO010000044.1, forward strand.
GCTCGGCCTCTTTGCGCTTGAGCGCCTCGTCGATCTCATCGACGTGCGCACGCGTGATGGCGTCGAGCTCCTTCTCGGCACGAGCGAGGTCATCCTCGCCGACCTCGCTCTTGAGGCCGTCGAGCTCGTCCTTCGCCTTGCGCCGGATCCCACGGAGGTGCACCTTGGCGTCCTCGCCCTTGGAGCGCACGAGCTTGACGTACTCCTTGCGGCGCTCGGCGGTGAGCTCGGGCATCGTCACGCGGACGATGTTGCCGTCATTGGTCGGGTTCGCCCCGAGGTTCGGCGTGTCACGGATCGCCTGCTCGATCGCCTTGAGCGCCGACTTGTCGTACGGCGTGACGACCAGCGTGCGCGCCTCCGGGTTGTTCAACGACGCGAGCTGCGCGAGCGGGGTCGGCGAGCCGTAGTAGTCCACCAGGATCTTCTGGAACAACTGCGGGTTGGCCCGCCCCGTCCGTACGGTGGCGAAGTCGTCCTTCGCAGCCTCCACGGCACGGTCCATGCGCGCGGTCGTGTCAGCCAGAGTCTCGGCGATCACGGTCACTCCATTCGTTGTTGCGTCTGATCCAGTCTAGTGCGGAGGCCGCGCGCCACTCAGACGGTGACGAGCGTGCCGATCGACTCGCCCAGGAGGGCGCGGGTCACATTTCCGGCCGGCTCCATGCCGAAGACGCGCATGTCGATCCCGTTGTCCATGCAGAGACTGAACGCGGTCGAGTCGACGACCTTCAGTCCGCGCTGGAGCGCATCGGAGTAGGTCAGTCGGTCGAGCTTGATCGCATCGGCGTCGCGGTGGGGATCGGCCGTATAGACGCCGTCGACGCCATTCTTCGCGACCAGAACCTCGTCGGCGCCGATCTCCAACGCGCGTTGGGCGGCCACGGTATCGGTGGAGAAGTAGGGCAGGCCGGCTCCAGCGCCGAAGATCACCACGCGGCCCTTCTCCATGTGACGCTCGGCTCGTCGGGGAATGTAGGGCTCGGCGACCTGTGTCATCGAGATCGCCGATTGCACGCGCGTCGCCGCGCCTGCCTGCTCGAGGAAGTCCTGCAGTGCGAGGGCATTCATCACCGTTCCGAGCATTCCCATGTAGTCCGCTCGCCCACGGTCCATGCCACGCTGGCTGAGCTCGGCGCCACGGAAGAAGTTGCCTCCGCCCACGACGATCGAGATCTCGACCGTGTCCACAGCCTCGGCGATCTCTCGCGCGATCTGGCTGACGATGTCGGGGTTCACCCCGAGCTGCCCACCCCCGAACGCCTCTCCGGACAGTTTCAGGAGGACGCGCCGGCGTCCGGTGGTCTCAGTGGGCATGGGGTTCCTCTCGTCGGTTGCAGACTATCCAACAGCGGGCATCGAAAAGGGGCCCGCATCGCGATGATGCAGGCCCCTTTCGACGATTACGCGCCGACCTTGAATCGGGCGAAATCGGTGATCGTGATGCCGGCGGCCTTGGCGACCTGCTGGACGGACTGCTTGTTGTCCTTCGCGTAGTCCTGGTCGAGCAGGGCCACCTGCTTGAAGAACGCGCCGACACGGCCCTCGACGATCTTGGGCAGCGCCGCCTCGGGCTTGCCCTCGTTGCGCGAGATCTCCGTGACGATCTGACGCTCCTTCTCCACCTCGTCCTCGGGGACGTCCTCGCGCGAGAGGTAGGTCGGGTTGGCGAACGAGATGTGCTGAGCGATGCTCCGGGCCGTCTCGGCGTCGGTGCCCGTGTAGGCCACCACGACGCCGATCTGCGGGGGGAGGTCCTTGCTCGTCTTGTGGAGGTAGATCTCGAACGCGTCACCGGTCAGGGTGCGGACGCGTCGCAGTTCGACCTTCTCGCCGATGATCGCCGCTTCGTCGGAGATGAGGTCGGCGACCGTCTGTCCGCCGGCATCGGCAGCCAGAGCAGCCTCGGCCGAATCGGCACCGGCGGCGGCCGCGGCGTCGAGCACCTTGTCCGCGAGAGCGATGAACCGCTCGTTCTTCGCGACGAAGTCGGTCTCCGTGTTGAGCTCGATGATCGTGACCTTGCCGTCACGCTCGGCGGCGGCGACGAGGCCCTCGCTGGTCGAACGGTCGGCCCGCTTGGCGTTGCCCTTCGCCCCCTTGAGGCGCAGGATCTCGACGGCCTTCTCGAGGTCTCCGTCGGCCTCCTCGAGCGCCTTCTTGGTGTCGACCATGCCCGTGCCGAGCTGCTCGCGCAGGGCCTTGATGTCGGCGATCGTGAAGTTTGCCATGGGTAGTGGCTCCTAGTCGTGTGTCGTCTGGTGCCGGGGAGCCGCGATCGGCGGCTCCCCGGCGAAAGCGGATTACTCGGCAGCGCTCGAGTCGGTGCTGGTCTCGGCGGCCGGCGTCTCGGCAGCAGCCTCGGCGCCTGCCTCGTCGGCGGCGGACTCGGTGGCAGCGGTCTCGACGGCGGCCACGTCCGGCGTCTCCGCCGTCGGCTGCTCCAGGAGCTCCCGCTCCCAGTCGGCCAGCGGCTCGGCGTCGGCGGACTCCTCCGACGGCTGGTGACGCTGGATGAGCCCTTCGGCGGCGGCGTCCGCGATGATGCGGGTCAGCAGGCCGACCGAACGGATCGCGTCGTCATTCCCGGGAATCGGGAACTGGAACTCGTCGGGGTCGGCGTTGGTGTCGAGGATTCCGATCACCGGGATGCCGAGCTTCTTGGCCTCGTCGATGGCGAGGTGCTCCCGCTTGGCGTCGACGACCCAGATGGCCGAGGGCGTCTTCTGCAGGTTGCGGATGCCACCGAGCGACTTGTGCAGCTTGTCGAGCTCACGCTTCTTGAGCAGCAGCTCCTTCTTCGTGAATCCGCTCTCGGCGGGGTTCTCGAAGTCGAGCTCCTCCAGCTCCTTCATGCGTGCGAGGCGCTTGCTGACGGTGGAGAAGTTGGTGAGCAGGCCGCCCAGCCAGCGCTGGTTCACGTAGGGCTGCCCGACGCGGGTCGCCTGCTCGGCGATCACTTCCTGCGCCTGCTTCTTGGTCCCGACGAAGAGAATCGTGCCACCGTGGGCGACGGTCTCCTTCGCGAACTCGTACGCCTTGTCGATGTACGACAGCGACTGCTGGAGGTCGATGATGTGAATGCCCGAACGCTCCGTGAGGATGAAGCGCTTGACTTTCGGGTTCCAGCGGCGGGTCTGGTGCCCGAAGTGGACGCCGCTGTCGAGCAGCTGGCGAATCGTGACGACGGCCATGGCCGTTCTCCTGTTCTTTGGGTTGTCTTCGACGGCCGGTCGGCCGCGAACCTGGCGCCCTGGCACACACCCACCCTTCATGAAGGGACCGGGGATGTGTGACCTCGAGTGGGCACGCGTAGTCACCCCGACGAGCGGGATGCCCTTCCAGCCTACCAGTTACCCTGGCTCCTCCCCCGCCACTGCGGATCGTGCGCTCCTCACATCCGCCGAGATACGACCGCTCCTCCCGCGCGAAGGCCACGCACACTTGGCGCATGCGTGCCCTCGCCTCTGCGGTCCTTCTTCTCCTCGTCCTCGTCTCCACACCCTCGGCCACACCCGCCGTGCGCTCGGCGCCGGTCGATCCGCCCCCGATCGTCTGGCAGTGGCCCGTGACACCGCTCCGGATCGACGCCCCCTTCATGGAGCCCGCCCACGCCTACGCCGCAGGACATCGGGGGGTGGATCTCGTCGCAGCGCCGGCACAGACGGTCCTCGCTCCGGCCGACGGAGTGGTCGCATTCTCCGGCTCCGTCGCCGGTCGCGGCGTCCTCACGATCGATCATGGCGGCGGGTGGATCACGACGCTGGAGCCGGTGACGGAAGCGGCCCCGACGGGGACTGCCGTGGCGCGAGGAGCGGTTGTGGCTGTTCTCGGCTCCGGCGGCCACGGCGACGGGGCACTGCACTTCGGCGTGCGACGCTACGACCGCTACATCGACCCCACCGGGCTCATCGGCGGAGTGCCACCCGCCGTCCTCCTGCCCTGCTGCTGATCTAGGGGTCCGGTGCTGATCTAGGGGTCAGGCACGAGGATGAGCCAGTCGGTAGGTCTGCGTCAGCTTCTCCGCGGAGACGTGCGTGTAGATCTGGGTGGTTCCGAGGCTCGCGTGGCCGAGCATCTCTTGGACGGCGCGGAGGTCAGCGCCGCCGTCGAGAAGATGCGTCGCCGCGGAGTGCCGCAACGCGTGCGGGCCGAGTGCTGCGGCACCGACGGCTGGCCCCACGGTGCGGCTCACGACGTCGTAGACGGCTCGGCTGCCGATACGGCCGCCGCGCGCTCCGAGGAAGAGTGCCGGTGTCCCCGTCCCCCGGGCAACGAGCACCGGACGCCCCGACGAGAGATAACGATCGATCGCGAGCTGCGCGGGCCGACCGTAGGGGGCGGTGCGCTGTTTGGATCCCTTGCCGGTCACGCGGACCGTCCCGCGGTCGCGATCGAGGTCGTCGAGGTCGATTCCGCAGAGCTCCGACACGCGCAACGCTGACGCGTAGAGCAGCTCAAGGATGGCCGCGTCTCTCAGGGCGACGGCGTCCCCGTGATCTGCGACCGCCCGCGCCGCGTCGAGCACGGTGCTCATCGCATCGGCAGAGGCCACGCGCGGAAGCGGACGACCGCGCTTGGGAGACTGCAGCCGCGCGCTCGGATCCGAGGTGAGGTGCCCTGCGCTCACCGCCCAACGGAAGAAGGCGCGTGCCGAGGCCGCCCGACGAGCGATCGTGGAGCGAGCGTCTCCCCGCTGCGTGGCCTTCCACAGCCACTCACGCAAGTGCTCGATATCGACCTCCTCGAGGAGGTAGCCCTCGTTGAGATCCCGCAGGTCCGCCGTGTATGCCCGGACCGTTGCTCGGGAGAGCCTCCGCACGTCGGTGAGGTGGCGCGAGAACTCCTCGATCGCGTCGATCATCTGCACACGTCCACCATGCCTCCCCATGAGGACGACGGTCGGCCGACTCACCGAGGTGTGCGCCGCCACCCCCGCGGCCCTTCGATCACCCGGCCCTCGAGCGCGAGAAGTCCGAGCACTGCGGTCACGTCGTCGCCGCCTAGTCCCGTCCGCTGGGCGAGCTCGGCGACGCGACGCGGGGTAGTTGCGCTCAACGATGCGATGAGCCGGTCGTGCGGATCCGGATGCGACGTGTCAGCGCGGTGCGGGGAGTCGCTCTCGTGGACGTCTCCGAGAGAGCCCATCAGTTCCAGCACGTCATCGACGCCCGTGACGCATTGTGCACCGTACTCCCGCATCAACCGGTGACACCCCGCGGAGGCGGCGCTCGTCACGGGGCCGGGCACCGCGCCCAGAGGTCTCCCGAGCTGCGCGGCGTGTCCAGCGGTGTTGAGAGAGCCGCTGCGCCATCCGGCCTCCACCACCACCGTGGCCACCGACGACGCCGCGATCAGACGATTCCGCGCCAGGAACCGCCACTTCGTCGGTGACGCGCCACAGGGGACTTCGGCGACGACCGCGCCTCCCTCCCGCACGATGCGCTCGATGAGATGGCGATTCCCCGCGGGATATGCGCGATCGACACCGTTGGCGAGCCAGGCGACGGTAGGACCCTCTGCCAGAAGCGCAGTGCGATGTCCGACGGCGTCGATGCCGTAGGCGGCTCCCGAGACCACGACCGCGCCACGGCCAGCGAGACCGGATGCCAACTCGGCCGTGACGTGTTCACCATAGGCCGTAGACGCGCGGGCTCCCACGAGAGCGACGCTCCGCGGGAGGCTCAGAACCTCCGCTCTCCCCCGCCACCAGATGCAGACGGGAGCGTGGACGCCCAGGTCATCGAGCCGGCGTGGCCACTGATCGTCCTCGGGCGTCAATGGCACGACTCCCGCTGCGACTGCGCGCTCGGCAGCCGTGACCGCGTCGTCGAGCCGCGCCAGCCAGCGCCGACGGCCGGCCCGGAGCTCATCTGTCCGCACACTCGGGAGGTCACGCGCGCCGACGGCGATCTCCAGGGCGGCTCGAGCTCCGTAGGCAGCGATCAGCGCGCCAGCGACCCCATCGCCCGGTTCGATGAGGGCAGACCAGAGCATTCGCGCATCAAGCGCTCGAAGGGCATCGTCGTCCGACAGGTCCGCCCGCAGCGCTCCGGCGCGACGGCGGGCAGCCTCTGTGGACAGATCGATCATGACGCTGCCGATCCCTTCTTCAAGAAGAGTGCGCGGCCGACGTCGCCGACCGTGACACGGTCGCGACCGTCGAGATCCGCGAGCGTCCAGGCGACACGAAGCACACGGTCGTAGCCGCGCAAGGTGAGCGCGCCGCGGTGAAGAGCCGCATCCAGCGGCGCGCGAACATCCGCAGACGGCGCCTGAGGACCGTCGCGCAGCCACGTCCCGCTCGCTCGGGCGTTCGTCCTCCAGGGCAGCCCCTGAAGGCGGCGCTCCGCTCGCGCCCTGGCCTCGGCCACCCGCTCGCGTGCGCTCGCGCTGCTGACCGTGCCTTCGCCGCTGCGCAATCGAGCCAGCGACACCCTCTGCACGGCGAGCTCGATGTCGATCCGGTCGACGAGCGGACCGCTCAGTCTGCTGAGATAACGCCGAATCGCCAGCGACGGACAGGAGCAGGCGCCCCCGGGAACCCCATACTGGCCGCACGGGCACGGATTCGTCGCCAGAAGCAGCTGGAACCGCGCCGGGAACCGGGCATGGAAACCCGCTCTGTGGATCGAGATCTCTCCGGCTTCCAACGGCTGGCGCAGCGCGTCGAGCGCGTGGGCGGAAAACTCCCCCGCCTCGTCGAGAAACAACACGCCACCAGAGGCACGGGCGATCGCTCCCGGCCGCACATACCGGCTCCCGCCACCGACGAGAGCAGCTGCGCTCGCGGAGTGGTGGGGAGCTTCGAAGGGTGGCGTCCGATCGAGGATGTGCACGGGCCGACCCGCAAGCGATCGCAACGAGGCCACCTGCAGGGCTTCATCGTCTTCCAACGGGGGAAGAATGCCCGGCAGACGCCGCGCCAGCATGGTCTTTCCCGCCCCAGGGGGTCCGCTCATCAGCGCATGATGTCCTCCTGCCGCGGCGATGATCATCGCCTCCACTGCTTCGGGCTGACCGATCACCTCACGAAGATCGGTCTCCTCCGCCGGGGGGTCAGCGAGAGACGATTCTCCGCCCGGGAGGGGAACCGGCTCCTGCACGGTATCGACGACGTCCAAGCCGTGGAGTCTCGCCACATCACGAAGACTCACGGCGGGGACGACGCGCACGTCGGCCACCAGTTCGGCCTCGTCACGGCACGCGGCAGGCACCACGACCACGCGAAATCCTGCCCGGGCGGCCGCCGCCACGGCGGGAAGGATCCCCGGTACGGGCCGGAGTCGACCGTCCAGACTCAACTCACCCAGATGCACCGTGGCGCCGAGCGAGACGGCATCGAGGGGCAGTTCCGTCGCCAGCGCGGCGATCGCCATGGCGACGTCGAGGCCGGTCCCGTGCTTGGGCAGGCTCGCGGGTGAGAGATTGACCACGACGTGCCGACGAGGCAATGGCAGGTCGCTGTTGCCGCAGGCGTTACGAACGCGCTGGTGCGCTTCGCCGATCGACTTGTCCGGGAGACCGATCACCGTGAATCCCGGGGTCTGCGAAGCGAGATCGGCTTCGACCTCGACGACGTCGCCGACGAGCCCCGTGAGGACCACCGTCCACGTTCGACCGATCGTCATCGGACGTCTTCGAGGTGTTCGAGGACGGCGGTTCGGGGGTCTTCCCCCGTGATTCCGATGATGTCGAGTTGCAGACGGCGACCGCGCGCCTCGGACTCGTGAGTTCGGCTCCAGGTGGCACCGAGGCGCCACAGGCGCGCGGCCTTCCGCGCATCGACCGCCTCGAAGGGGTGTCCGAACCACGCCGTCCGCCGGGTCTTGACCTCGACGATGACCAGGCTTGCTCCGCGGGTGGCCACGATGTCGATCTCACCCTCGGGGCACCGCCAGTTTCGGTCGACGACCCGGTAACCGGCCGCGAGCAGATAATCGGCAGCCCGTTCCTCACCGTCGCGACCGCGTACGTCTTTCATCGCCATGCGACGATCGTCGCGCCCGATGACGCCGGCCGGTGCGCCCGGAGTGCCTAGGTGGGGATGAGCCCTACGATTCGCCCAGCGTGCAGGAGCCGACGCTCAGGAGTCGAGCGAGAGCTCGTCGGGGATCTGGAAGTCGCGCCGCTGCAACTCCTCGACGTTCACGTCCTTGAATGTGAGGACCCGCACCGACTTCACGAAGCGGTCCGCGCGGTAGATGTCCCACACCCACACGTCGTTCATCGAGATCTCGAAGTAGAAGTCGTGCTCAGTGTCGCGGCGCACGACGTTGACTTCATTGGCGAGGTAGAAGCGCCGCTCGGTCTCGATGACGTACTGGAACTGCGACACGACGTCGCGGTACTCCTTGTAGAGCGCCAACTCGAGTTCGCGGTCGTAATCCTCGAAGACTTCGTCATCCATGGTGACTCAATCCTATGGCCGCGGCGCCGCGTCGACGTCCCTAGAACAAGGTCGGCGCATCGGCGATCGCCCACGACGATCGATGGTGCGGACTGAGGCCGTGCGATCGGATCGCGGCACGATGGTCCGCACTCGCATACCCCTTGTTCCGCGCCCACTGGTACACGGGGCTCTCGTCATGAAGGCGCGCCATCAGTTCGTCTCGCGCGACCTTCGCGATGATCGACGCCGCGGAGGCCGATGCGCAGTCACGGTCCGCCTTGATGACGGGGCGGACGGTGAGCGTCGCCGGGCCGGCCGCCGAGATGTAGTCGTAGTTCCCGTCGAGGAGCACGATCGCCTCCTCGACGACGACTCCGGCCGCCCGCAGGTCGGCGATCGCGCGCTGTGCCGCCAGGCCCAGCGCACGCATGATCCCCACCCGATCGATCTCGCCCGCGTCGGCCCAACCGACTGAAGAGGCCCGCACCCACGCCCTCGCGCGCTCGGCGACCTCCGGCCGCCGAGCTTCCGCGACGAGCTTGGAGTCACGCAGTCCCGCGGGGATCCGGCGCCGCGCGCCGGCGGCATCCATCACCGTCGCCCCCACCGCCACGGGCCCCGCAAGGGCTCCACGGCCGACCTCGTCACACGCGATGATGAGCGGGTGCTCCTTGAGGAGCCGCCGCTCAAGACCGAGCCGAGGCGCAACGACCGTCATCGCGCCACGGGCTCCGGAACGCCGGCGAACACGTCGTGGTGGAAGTCGATGAGACCGAAGCGCGGCAACGGCGACGTGATCAGGAACGCGCGCCCAACGACATTGTCGAGCGGGACGAAGCCGCCTCCCGGTTGGTCCATGTTGTACCGAGAGTCTCGTGAAGAGTCCCGATTGTCTCCTAGCACCCAGAGCGACCCCTCCGGCACCGTCACGTCGTAGGAAACCACGTTGGGGGCGCTCTGGCCTTCCGCGAGGTTGAGGTACGAGGACTCGTCGATGGGGACGCCGTTGACGGTCACCTGACCCATCGCGTTGCAACAGACGACGTGGTCGCCCGGAACGCCGATGATCCGCTTGATCAGATGATCCTTGCTGTCCGGCGCGGAGATCCCGACGACCGAGAGCAGCCAGTCGACGGCCTCGACGAGCACTGACCTCGCCGGCGTGGGCTCGGTGGGAAGCCACCCGCCCGGATCCCGGAAGACGACGACGTCGCCGCGGGAGTACCCACCGAAGCGAGGGGTGAGCTCATCGACGAGGATGCGGTCCTTCACCTGCAGCGTCTGCTCCATCGAGCCGGACGGAATGTAGAACGACCGGACGAGGAACGTCTTGACCAGGAAGGACACCAAGACCGCGATGACGATGATGACGAGGATGTCGCGCACCAGCGGCCACAATCCTCGGCGAGACCGCCGTCGTGAGCGCAACGGTGCTTCGCCCGCCCCTGCGGCGGTCTCTTCGGACGTCATTCGGATCCTTCGTCTCGGCGGCAGGGGCTGATCCCGCCGTGCTCACTGCACCCCTCAAGGTTCGCACACCACGGCCGCGTCTCCGCGTCGCGCCGCACGCACACCACGACGGATTCCTCCACGTCGAATGCCTGGGTCCCGAGATACCCGGGAAACACGAATGCCCCGGATCACGCCCGGGGCATTCGTGGACAAGCGCGTCAGTTGTCGCGCTTCTCCTTGATCTTGGCCTTCTTGCCGCGCAGCTCGCGCAGGTAGTAGAGCTTGGCGCGACGGACATCGCCGCGGGTGACGACCTCGATGTGGTCGATGGACGGGCTGTGGACGGGGAAGGTCCGCTCCACACCCACCTGGAAGCTGATCTTGCGGACGGTGAACGTCTCACGAACGCCATCGCCGGAGCGGCCGATGACGACGCCCTGGAACACCTGGATACGGGAACGGTTTCCCTCGGTGATGTTCACGTGCACCTTGACGGTGTCGCCGGGCGAGAAGGTGGGGATGTCGGAGCGGAGCGAGGCCGCGTCGACGGAGTCGAGGATCTGCATGATCGTCACTTCCTGCGACCGCCACAGGTCGATCGCGAGAGTCAAAGGTGAATGAGGTGTGCCCGAGACGCCGATGGTTCGACGCCGTGCTCCCCTGAGGCAGAGACCGGTCAGGGCACAAGTGTCCATTCTGCCATGGACGGACACCGTCGCCAAAACGCCCGCGGTGCGCGCCCGGGAGCCGTCAGCTCGTCGGGGGCCGGTTCTCGCGAACGATCAGCACGTCGGGATCAACGCGCTCCGATGCGGGCTCGGCCGTCGGAGGGATGTAGCCGACACCGTCACTCGTGCGCAGCAGGAAGGTCGAGGGCCGCGCCTCCCGCCACAGCTGAGACAGCGACGTGCAGAACGCGGCGACGCCTACCGCGATCGTCACCGCGAGTGTCGGCCACCACCACCTGCCGTCGAAGACTCCGAGAGCGACGATGAACACGTGCCAGGCCCCGATGACGCCGACGTCGGTCCAGGACACGGCCCGATCCGTGCGTACCGTGCCGCGGGCACGAACCAGCAGGGTCAGCACGATCTGGCCGATGAACACGATGGGAGCCGAGACGAGCACCCACAGGAGCGCCCAGGGGTTCGCGCCGAACACGATCCACCCGACCACGAGCCACAGCGGCAGGACGACCGCCGCGGGAATCAGCCATCGGAAGAACGCCCGTCGTACCCACATGACTCCGATGCTACGCCTGTCCGTCAGAATGGAACCTGAGGAAAGGATCCACATGATCGAGTTGCGCACGCCCGCAGAGATCGAACAGATGCGTGCCGCGGGGCGCTTCGTCGCCGAGGTTCTCACCACCCTCCGGGACGAGACGACAGTGGGGACGAACCTCCTGGCGATCGACCGTCGTGCCCACGACCTCATTCGGCGGGCGGGGGCGGAGTCGTGCTACATCGATTACCACCCCTCGTTCGGGGCGAGTCCGTTCGGGAAGGTGATCTGCACATCGGTCAACGACGCCGTCCTCCACGGCCTGCCACACGACTACGACCTGCGCGACGGCGACCTGGTGAGCCTCGACTTCGCCGTCTCCGTCGACGGCTGGGTCGCCGATTCGGCCGTCTCCTTCGTCGTGGGCACGGCGCGCGATGAAGACCTCGCGCTGATCGACACGACCGAGCGGGCCCTGGAGGCCGCCATCGCTCATGCCCGCGTCGGCAACCGCATCGGAGACATCTCCGCCGCCATCTCCCACGTGGCCACGACCGACGGCTATCGCATCAACACCGACTTCGGCGGGCACGGCGTCGGACGCACGATGCACGGCGACCCGCACGTGCCCAACGATGGCAAGGCCGGTCGCGGATACCCCCTGCGACCGGGGCTCGTGCTGGCGCTGGAACCGTGGTTCCTGCAGACCACGGACGGGCTCGTCACCGACCCCGACGGCTGGACGCTGCGCAGTGTCGACGGCTCACGCGGCGCACATTCCGAGCACACGGTCGCGATCACCGACGAGGGACCGATCGTCCTCACCGATCGCTCGTTCCTCGGCGTCGATTGAGGCACCACCGTGCCCCTGGACCCCTACTTCGCGGAGCGGCTCCGGGTGCATCGCCGCTATCTGCTGCGTACCGCCGTCAAGAGCTTCCGCGCGCGACTGCGCGGCGCCGTGCGGCGGTGGTGGCCCTGGGCGGCACAGCGAGATGGCGTCCGAGTCGCCGGACCGCTCAGTGCCGGGTCGACCACCGCCGAGCGGCCGCCGATCCGCCCCGGAGCTGACGCTCGCGCCGCGACCCCGCGCGAGCGTCATCGCGCTGCGGCACTGGCGTGGGATCGCAACGAGCTGACACACGCCGGTACGCCCGGCCCCGACCTCCCCACCGAGGAGCACACCGTCGCGGTGCCGGGATTGCCTGCCGTGCGCGTCCGGCTCTATCGACCCGCCGACGACGAGCGCTGCCGACCCGCGGTCCTCTCCTTCTACGGCGGCGCCTTCCGGATCGGAGGCATCGACTACCCGACCACCGACGCCGCCCTTCGGCGTCGTGCCGCAGGTGCCGACGTGGTCATCGTCGCGGTCGATTATGCGTTGGCACCGGAGCATCGCTTCCCCACGCAGGTGGAGCAGGGATACGCTGCACTCGAATGGCTCGTCTCGCACGCGGCAGAACTGCGCGTGAACCCGGATCGCATCGGTCTCCAGGGCACCTCCGCGGGTGGTGGGCTCGCGGCAGCGGTCACCCTCATGAACCGCGACCGCGCGCAGCACCCGATCCGATGCCAGGTGCTGGAGGTGCCGGTCACCGACCTCACCGGCCGGCACATCGACCTCCGCCCCACGTGGGCGATGGGCATCCCCGCGTTGTTCGTCGTCCGCGAACTTCGGTCGATCGCAAGGACCTACCTCGGACCCCGAGGTGACGCGCGCCATCCGTACGCGTCACCCTTGCGGGCGCGGGACCATTCCGGGCTTCCCCCTGCTCTCATCCTCACCGCCGAGTACGACAACCTCCGCGGCGACGGCGCCGCCTACGGGGCGGCGCTGCGAAGCAGCGGGGTCGACGCGACGGTCGTGCGCTACCTCGGCGTCGGGCACGACGTGCCCACGTACACGGGGTCGCTCGATGCGTCCCGGCGATGGGAGGACCAGGTCGTCTCGGCGCTGCGGGCTCTACACAACGGCTGAATCGTCGTCGCCCAGGAGATCGGGACGGCGCGTGCGGGTGCGTTCGAGCTGTTGCTCGTGCCGCCATTGTGCGACGTGGCCGTGATGGCCGCTCAGCAGGACCGGTGGCACCTCGCGCCCCCGCCACACCGCTGGCTTCGTATAGGAGGGGTACTCGAGAAGGCCCGACTCGTGCGACTCCTCGACCAGGCTCTCGGGGTTGCCGACGACGCCCGGGATCAGGCGGCCTACGGCCTCGATCATCGCCATCGCGGCGACTTCACCGCCGTTGAGGACATAGTCGCCGAGGCTCAGGAGGCGAACCTCGCCGAGCGTCTCGGCGTAGTCGAACACCCGCTCGTCGATCCCCTCGTACCTGCCGCAGCCGAAGACGAGGTGGGCATGACCGGAGAGCTCGCGGGCCGTTGCTTGGGTGAACCGCTCTCCGGCGGGGGACGGGAAGATGATCGTCGGCCGCGTCGCATCGTTCGCGTCGCGGCCGGCCACGAGCGCGTCGAGCGCTTGGCCCCACGGCTCGGGCTTCATCACCATTCCCGCGCCACCGCCATACGGGGTGTCGTCGACGGTGCGGTGACGATCCGTCGTGAACTCACGCAGATCGTGGATGCGCACGTCGAGGATGCCGCTCGTACGGGCCTTGCCGAGAAGTGAGACCTCGAGCACGTCGAAGAACGACGGGAAGATCGTGACGACGTCGACGCGCACGTCAGGACTCGGAGGACGACTCGCCGGGTGCATCGTCCGTCTCGCCGCGCGGTGACTCTTCGTCCGGCAGCTCCTCGAAGAGCCCCGGCGGGGGCGTGACGACGACCCGACCGGCGACGACATCGACCTCCGGAACGATCGCGGCGACGAACGGGACGAGGATCTCGCGATCGCTCCCGTCCACCGGCGTGACGATGAGAAGATCCTGCGCAGGCAGATGATCGACGCGACGGACCTGACCGACCGTCTCCCCGTCCCGGATGACCGAGAGACCGACCAGCTGGTGGTCGTACCAGGCGTCGTCCTCGGCGAGGTCATCGTCGTCCTGGTCGATCCAGAGGATCGCGCGTACGAGCGACTCGGCTGCCGTGCGGTCGTCGATCCCCTCGAGGAAGACGACGGGATGCGAGTTCATCCAGCGGAACTCCCGAACGGTGGCCGTCTTCCCGTGCCACGGTGAGGATTCGGGGACCTGCAAGGTGAACTGCGCGCCTGGAACGAAGCGGCCGTCGGGGTCGTCCGTATAGAGCTCGAGCTTGAAGGCACCCTTGAGTCCATGCGCCTTGACGAGACGGCCGACGCGCAACTGGGTGCGTGCGGCTTCTGCAGCGGCCATATCAGTCGTCCGCGACGTCGACACGCACCCGCGACCCGTCGGCCAGAGCGGCCATGAGGGTGCGTAGCGCCTTGGCCGTGCGGCCGCCGCGCCCGATCACACGACCGCGGTCGTCGGGGTGCACGCGCACCTCCAGCACGTCGCCGCGAGGAGACGTGGACGAGCGGACGGTGACGTCGTCGGGGTGATCGACGATCCCCTTGACGACGTGTTCGAGCGCGGCAGCGAGCACGGTCTTACTCGGCCTCGGTGGTCTCGGCCTCGGCAGCGTCGGCCTCGGGAGCAGCCGGCTCCTCGGCCTTCTTCTCCGCCTTGGGCTTGATGACCGACTTCTTGGACGCGTCGACGCTGAACTCCGCCTTCGGCTCGGCGGTCTTGACCGTCGAGACGGCGTTGGCGTCGCCCTTGAACTTGCCCCAGTCGCCCGTGAGCTTCAGCAGCGCGGCGACCTGCTCGGTGGGCTGAGCGCCCACGGACAGCCAGTACTGGGCACGCTCGGAGTCGACCTCGATGAACGAGGGCTCCTCGGTGGGGTGGTACTTGCCGATCTCTTCGATCACGCGACCATCGCGCTTGGTGCGCGAGTCGGCGACGACGATGCGGTAGTACGGGGCACGGATCTTACCGAGCCGCTTGAGACGGATCTTGACAGCCACGATTCTCCTGAATGGTGTGGGAGTGATGATGAACGTCGCCTGGAGAGTGGGGTGCACACCCGGCGGAAGCTCTGAGGTCGGACGAGACGCTGGATAGAGGGTCGAGCGCCGGTCCAACGATCTATTTTGCCAGATCATGACGCATGCTGCGAATCCCCCCGCACAGGCGTGTCAGACTGTGCGCATGACGGTGCCGTTCGCGACATCCGCCCGCTCCTCCGTGGGGCTGGAGTGGGAGCTGATGCTGGCCGACAACGAGTCGGGTGATCTCGTTCCGCGTGCCCCGGAGCTGGTGCCCGAACTCGAAGACCGCACGGCGCTGGAGCGCTACACCGTCACCGGTGAGCTGCTCACCAACACCGTGGAGGTCACCAGCGGGGTCGGCGACACCGTCGCCGCCGCCGTCGATGACATCGCGGACGCGATCGCCGAGATCCGCACGCTCACCGCGCCTCGCGGCATCGAGCTCCTGTGCGCCGGCAGCCACCCCTTCGCGCAGTGGTACGACCAGAGCGTCACGGACAAGACGCGCTATCACCGCCTCATCGAACGCACGCAGTGGTGGGGCCGCAACATGATGATCTGGGGCATCCACATCCATGTCGGGGTCGACGACGTCACCAAGGTCTTCCCGATCATCAACGCGCTGGCGGTTTACCTTCCGCACCTCCAAGCTCTCTCGGCCTCCAGCCCGTTCTGGGCCGGGGACCGCACGGGGTACGCCTCCAACCGCGCCTTGGTCTTCCAGCAGCTTCCGACGGCGGGCCTTCCGTGGCCGCTGGAGACATGGTCGGAGTTCGAGACCTATCTCGACGACATGGTGCGCACCGGAGTGATGACAGATGCCACCGAGGTGCGGTGGGACATCCGCCCGGCACCGCGGTGGGGAACGATCGAGGTGCGCGCGTGCGACGGCATGTCGACACTCCCGGAGCTCGCGGCGGTCGCCGCCCTCGTGCAGGTGCTGGTCGAGCATTTCTCACGTGAGATCGACGAGGGGCGTGAACTCCCGACCATCCCGCCGTGGTTCGTCCGCGAGAACAAGTGGCGTGCCGCACGCTACGGCCTCGACGCGCGCGTGATCGTCGATCGAGAGGGAACGCAACGCCCCGTGGTCGACCACCTGCGGGAGACGATCGAACGACTCCGCCCTGTGGCGGATGAACTGCATTGCGCGCGTGAGCTGGCCGGGATCGACACGATCCTCTCCCAGGGCGCGAGCTACGCGCGTCAGCTTCTCGTGGCCGACGCCGCCGACGGCGATCTGCGAGAGGTCGTGCAGCATCTCATCCGTGAATTCCGCGCCGGTCCCACACTGCGGGAGCATCTCTCCTCGACCACCGTCTGACGGGTCGGGGCACCTTCCTCAGCCCGCAGCCTGCACGGGAGTCGGCTCCGCGTCGAGGTGGAACGTCGACAGACCGTGCTCGGTCTTCTGCCAGTAGTGGGGCTTGGTGATCAGCTGCCAGAGCGCCTTGTACGACGCGGCAGAATGCAGGATCCAGTAGACGGGGTTCAGCATCGCCCAGCCGACGAGCCAGAACGTGCCCCGCTTGTACGGTCCCATCATGTTCAGGTAGACCATCAGGCCGTTTCCCACGAGGAAATTGAGGAGACAGAGCCAGAGGACGAGCGGAGGGAAGGCCGCCGACACATCCAGCCACGGGATCGCGAAGGCGGCCACGAGGAGCGCGGTGAACGGGATCACTCCGAGGAACGTCAACGGCGTGCCGGCGATCAGGAGAGTGAAGGACAAGAAGCGTCGCAGGCCGATCTGGGCGATCAATCTGCCCGGGCGCCGGGCGTGCACGAGGGCCGTCTGCATGTAGCCCTTGATCCAGCGGCTGCGCTGGCCGATGAAGACGCCCATCCGACTGGTCGCCTCCTCCATCGTCGTGGAGTCCACGACGCCGACCCGGTAACCCAGGGCGCTCGCACGGATGCCGAGGTCCGCATCCTCCGTCACGTTGTACGGGTCCCAGCCGCCGAGCTCCCGCAGGGCCGCGGTACGGAAGTGGTTCGACGTGCCGCCGAGCGGGATCGGGAGGTCACGCACGTCGAGGCCCGAGAGCATGTAGTCGAACCAATAGCTGTACTCGAGCGCGAACATCCGCGTCAGGATGTTCTCGCGAGCGTTGAAGTAGTTCAGGGCGGCTTGCATGACGACTGTCGACTCCTCGGCACGCGAGAACGCGACCACCGTCTTCTTCAGCTGGTCGGGCTCCGGCGCATCCTCCGCGTCGTAGATCACGAGGAACTCGCCGCGCGCGACCTCCAAACCGACGTTGCAGGCGCGCGGCTTGGTCTGCGGCGTGCCGCGCGGAACCGTCACGACGACGAAGTTGGCGGGCGGTTCGGACACGGCGATCGCGTCACGCGTCTCGTCGTCCTCCTCCTCGACGAGGATGATCACTTCCAGCTTGTCGACCGGATAGTCCAGTCGCCCGAGGTTCTCCACCAATCGGCCGACGATCTTCGCCTCCCGGAACACCGGGACCAACACGGTGTAGACGGGGAGGTCGTCGTCCCGCAGCGCCGCGATGGCCGATGCGTCCACACGCTGGACGAGGTCGTACCGCGATCCATGGAGGGCGACGGAGAACTTGAAGAGCGTGCTGGAGAGGAAGACGACGCTCGCCACGGCGATCACCGTGATGACCGTCGGAAGCGGCCAGAGGACGGCGCAGGCGACGACGATCAGGAGGACCACCACGAGTCCGACCTGCTGCGCACGAGAGAGCACGTGCCGCGCCGACAGCTCCGGATCATCATCCGCCAGACCGTTGGCCGCATGATCGGCGAACTCGTCACGGAACTGTGCGAGGACGCCGTCCACGACCTCGCGGTGGGCGACCTGCCGCACCTGGATCGCGGTCGCGCCGAGGTCCCGTCGGATCTCGTTGCGCACCCCGCGCCCGAGGTCCCGCGACGCGCCGACCACGACCGTGTCCCCGTCCCAGGCGAGCGGCATCCAGCCCTCCTGCACGTATCGGGTGCGCCACGCGGCGTTCCAGAGCCCGCGTTCCTGCGAAGCCTTCACGCGACACCTCCCACGACGCCCAGCCAATCGCGGAGTGTGGCCCATTGCGACGACGTGGCCCAACCGATGAGCCAGAGGACGACCGCGACGGTCGCCGTCAGCAGCCGATGAGCGAGGGTCGTCGCGGCCGGGACGATGGCCACAGCGAGAAGGAGCATGAGCGTGTAGGTCGTCCCGGCGTTTCCGGGTGGCGTCAGCCCCAGGAAGTACGCGAGCAACGTGCTGACAGCGAGGAACACGGCGATCAGTGCCGTGCCCGGAAACCTCAGCGCAAAGGAGGTGAGGATCATCACCACGATCGGAGCGAGGAACAACAAGCCACCGGGCGAGGTCAGCGAACCGAGGAAGCCCTCCAACCGCTCCGGGTGCCACGCGAGGTCGCCGCGCACCATGGCCAGCGGTCCCGCACCGAAGGCGATCCCGAGAAGAGCCAGAGACGCGAACAGTGCGAGTGTCGGGAACGCGACGACGAAAGCGTTGGCCAGTCTCGCGCCACGACGGGACTGGATGATCAGCGTGCCGGCGACGGCGGCGACGAGGGCCGAGAAGGTCACCGTGGAGTCCGAGCACGCTGCACACGCGAAGAGCAAGCCCGCCCGGAACCCGGCCTGCGTATTGGCCCATGTGACGAATCGCACCAGGTCGACCATGCCGAGCCCGAAGAAGAGCAACCCGACGATCGACTCGAAGTTCGTCGTGGCGATGTAAGCGAAGATCGGGGTCGTGGCCAGGGTCAGGGTGAAGACGATCCTCATGCCGAAGGGGAAGCCCTTGCGCTGGAGGGACTGAACGATCAGCTGCAGCATGAGGCCTGCAGCCGCGCTGCCAGCGATCGCGAGACCATATGCACCGCCGGGAATGAGCAGCGCGAGGAGGCTCGTGAGCGGAGGGTACAGCGCACCGACGATCCCGACCCCGTCGTCGAACGCCCCGCGCGTCAGCACCGGCACACGCTCGGCGAGAGCGCCGTTCGCCGTCGCAGACCAGTCGCCATCACTTCCGAGGTGGTAGATGGTTGCTATCGCCGCGAAGATCGCGGCAATGAGCAGCCGCAGACCCCACCGCGCCCACGGCGAAGCCGGGTACTTCGCGAGGCGACCCGTCTCACTCTCGACGAAGAGCGGAGTGTCCCGCTCGAAAACGGACGTCGCAGAGACTGTCCTCGCCACTTCTCACCCGCCAGCTTCTCCCCCGCACGGCCCCCAGCGGTCGACGCCCCCATCGGCGTCGCACGTCATTGCGGGTCAGCCTAGCGTGGCAGCGGCGAATGGTGTCGAGCGGCGCCGCGCCTCAGCCCTTGCCGAAGAGCTTCTGGATCTCGGCCAGGTCGGGCTCGCCCGCCGCCGGACGGCCGAGACCGAACCCGCTGCCGGCCTGATTGGGGGTCGTCGACGATGCCGCGAGGCCAGCGTTCTCTGCGGCCCGCTTCGCCGGGTTTCCGGATCGCGAGCCCCCCGACTTCTTCTGCTTGTTCCCACGCTTGCTCGATGCGCCCGGCTTGCCACCCATGGGACCCATGCCCGGAATGTTGGGCACGCCGCCGCGGGCGACGGTCTTCATCATCTTCGCCGCCTGGTCGAAGCGTTGCACGAGCTGGTTGACGTCGGTGACCGTCATGCCGGAGCCCCGTGCGATCCGCAGCCGACGTGAACCGTTGAGGAGCTTGGGATTGCGACGCTCGACGGGGGTCATCGAACGGATGATGGCTTCCGTGCGGTCGATCTCGCGTTCGTCGAAGTTCTCGAGTTGCTGTTTCATGTTGCCGGCGCCCGGCAGCATCCCCAGCATCTTCTTCATCGAGCCCATCTTCTTGAACTGCTGCATCTGCTCGAGGAAGTCCTCGAGCGTGAACTGCTCGGTCGCGAGCTTCTCGGCGACCTTCCGCGCCTCTTCCTCGTCGAAAGCCGCCTGCGCCTGCTCGATGAGGGTGAGGATGTCACCGAGATCGAGGATGCGGCTGGCCATCCGATCGGGGTGGAACGGCTCGAGATCCTCGAGGTTCTCGCCCGTGGACGCGAAGATGATGGGGCGTCCCGTGACGGAAGCGACCGATAGCGCCGCCCCACCGCGAGCGTCGCCGTCGAGCTTGGACAGGACGACGCCGGTGAAGTCGACGCCTTCCTGGAAGGCGCGGGCCGTGTTCACGGCGTCCTGGCCGATCATCGCGTCGATGACGAAGAGAACCTCGTCGGGATCGACCGCGCGGCGGATGTCGGCGGCCTGCTTCATGAGCTCGGCGTCGACACCCAGACGGCCCGCAGTGTCGACGATGACGACATCGTGCTGATGCCGACGTGCATGTTCGACGCCGTCGCGTGCGACCCGGACCGGGTCACCCACGCCGTTGCCCGGCTCCGGCGCGAAGATCGTGGCTCCCGCGCGTTCGGCGACGACCGTCAACTGACCGACGGCATCCGGGCGCTGAAGGTCGGCCGCGACCAGGAGCGGCGTGTGGCCGTCCTTCTCGAGCATGCGCGCCAGCTTGCCGGCGAAGGTCGTCTTACCGGAACCCTGGAGGCCGGCGAGCATGATCACCGTCGGAGGGTTTTTGGCGAACTGCAGCCGGCGCTGTTGACCGCCGAGGATCCCGATCAGCTCTTCGTTGACGATCTGGACGACCTGCTGCGCGGGATTCAGCGCCCGGTTGACCTCGTCTCCCAAGGCGCGCTCACGCACGCGAGCCGTGAAGTCCTTGACGACCGTCAGCGCGACGTCCGCGTCCAGCAGTGCGCGCCGGATCTCCCGGACCGTCCCGTCGACGTCGGCGGGCGACAGCTTGCCCTTGGTGCGGAGATTCCGGAAGGTCTCTGTGAGCCGGTCGGAGAGTGTGCCGAAAGTCGCCATGATGCACCGATTCTACGGGAGGGGCCGAGCGTCCAGACGCCCGGCATCGCCCTGTGCCTCGCCGAGTTCCTGGAAGAAGGTGACCTGAAGACCGGCCGGCGCCCGCACGCGCGCGTTCACGGATCGCCACGGCGTCTCCCTCGGCGTCGCCTCCAGCAGCGCGCCCGCCGTCGTCGCCGACAGCGTCGCTGCTGCGGCGTCGTCCACCTCGAGCCCGATCCGCACCGACTCGCTCGGGGTGTTCCCGTCCGTCTCGACCGCGTCGATCATGTCGATCTGGGCGGCGTTGGCCAGCTCCACCGTCGCTCGCCCGGCATCAAGGATCGCGACGCGTGCGCCGCCGTCACCCTGGAACGCCGCGCGCTGCGGCATACCGAGCACATCGCGATAGAACCGCAACGCGCCCTCGAAGTCGTCGGCGCGCGCGACCACGCGCAGTTGACGGACCGGAGCAGGCAACGTCGGTGCTGCGGCGTCCAGCGCCGACGAGAGAACGACGTCGAGCCGCACGTGGCCCGGGCCCCGCCGCGCCCACTCGGCCAGAGCGCCGGTGACGGCCCCGGCGTGCGCGCTCCCGACCACGTCGGCGACGAGCGGCGGGCAACCGTCACGCTGCACACGGGTGCAGACCGCCGCACTGAGCCGCGCGCGCCGCCACGCCATCTCGCGCGGGAGCTCCTCATCCAGACCCATCGCTTCGGCGTGCGTCATGGCCAGAGCCAGACTGTCGGGGCGAAGGTCCGCCAAGGCGGTCGTCAGTGCCTCACGCACGGCCATGCCTGCGTTGAGAGACTCTTCCGCCGCCTCGATGCGCTCATCGAAGCCCGCCCAGAGCACGGCGGACTTCGACGCGAAGTAGTTGAAGAAGCTCGACCGGGCCACACCCGCCCGGCGCGCGATGTCGTCCACCGTCGTCTGCACGTAGCCGCGTTCGAGGAACAGCTCGCAGGCGGCCTCGGCGATCGTCTCGGGAGAGGTGGACCTGGGTCTGCCGGCACGCATGTCGCCAGCCTATCGATGGCGTATTGTTGGACGGCGTCCAGGTAATCGAGGAGGGCTCATGCTGACCGTCGAGACCGTGGGGTTGGCCCCGCGCCTTGTTCCGTACTCCGAGGCATGGGCGCTCCAGCGTCGACGCCACTCCGAGATCGTGACCGGAGAGCGCTCGGACACACTGCTGCTCCTCGAGCACGAGGCGGTGTACACCGCGGGAGCGCGCACCGCGCGTCATGAGCGGCCCCAGGACGGCACTCCCGTCATCGACGTCGACCGCGGCGGCAAGATCACCTGGCACGGTCCCGGTCAGCTGGTCGGCTATCCGATCGTCCGCCTTCCCGAGCCCGTGGACGTGGTCGCTCACGTGCGACGACTGGAGTCAGTTCTGATCCACGCGCTCCGGGAGTTCGGCGTGGACGGCTATCGCGTCGAGGGACGCAGTGGCGTCTGGGTGCGCCGCCCCCTGTCCGAGGACAAGGTCGCGGCCATCGGTGTGCGCGTACAGCGCGGTGTCACCATGCACGGGTTCGCCCTCAACTGCGACAATTCTCTCCTGCCGTTCTCGCGCATCATCCCGTGCGGGATCACCGATGCCGGTGTCACGACGCTCAGCGAGGTCGCGGGGACGGTGATCAGCCCCGCCGATGCCCTGCCCGTCGTGGAGGCCGCGTTCCGCGCCGAGTTCGCGACGGAGGTCGCGGCATGAGCTGTGGCGTCACCGTCGATCCCGGCGACTCCCCCGCTGCCCCCGAGGGACGACGGCTCCTCCGACTGGAGGTGCGCAATGCGCAGACTCCGATCGAGCGAAAGCCGGAGTGGATCAAGACTCGGGCGAAGATGGGCCCGGAGTATCAGCAGCTTCATGCGCTCGTGAAGGACGAGCAGCTGCACACGGTCTGCCAGGAAGCGGGATGCCCCAACATCTACGAGTGCTGGGAGGACCGAGAGGCGACGTTCCTCATCGGGGGATCACAGTGCACGCGGCGGTGTGACTTCTGCCAGATCGACACCGGCAAGCCCGCCGCATACGACACCGACGAGCCCCGCCGGGTCGCCGAGAGCGTGGCTCGGATGCAGTTGCGGTATGCCACGGTGACCTGCGTCGCGCGCGACGATCTCCCCGACGGGGGCGCGTGGCTGAACGCCGAGACCGTCCGGCGTATCCACGCGACGAACCCCGGCACCGGCGTCGAACTCCTCGCGACCGACTTCAACGGCCAGCCCGACCTTCTCGACGAGGTCTTCGCCTCCCGCCCCGAGGTGTTCGCGCACAATGTCGAGACCGTGCCACGCATCTTCAAGCGCATTCGGCCTGCCTTCCGCTACGAGCGGTCCCTCGGCGTTCTCACCCGAGCCCGCGAGGCCGGTCTGATCACGAAGTCCAACCTCATTCTCGGCATGGGCGAACGGAAGGAAGAAGTGATCTCGGCCTTGCAGGATCTGCACGACGCCGGAACGGACATCGTCACGATCACGCAGTACCTCCGCCCGACGCCGCGCCACCTCCCGGTCGACCGCTGGGTGCGCCCCGAAGAGTTCGTAGAGTTCAAGAACGAGGCGGAGCGCATCGGCTTCCTCGGCGTGCTGGCCGGGCCGCTCGTGCGGTCTTCCTACCGGGCGGGTCGCCTCTGGGCACAGTCCATGGTGAGCAAGGGGCGCGAGATCCCGGCGGGGTTGGCCCACCTCGCCGATAGCGGGGAGTTCGCCCAGGCAGTGTGAACCCGCGCGTTGGGGCGGCGGTCGGGCGGCAGCTCAGTCCGCGCTGGTCACCGACTGGACGGAACCGTCGCCGGCGAGGTTGACCAACAGCACCTCGTCGGTCGCGTCACGGTCGAGCGCGTACTCCAGCACCGCGAACGGGTCGGTCCCGCCGTGCTCATCGGCGAGGATCGTCATGCTGACCAGCTGCAGCGACCGGATGACATCGATATGCGTGTCACCCGAGATGTCGGCGAGAAAGGCCTCGAGTTCCTCCCCCAGCTGCTCCTGCTGCTGAAGGATGTATTCGGTCACTTCGCTCGTGCGGTCGTCGAGCTCAGAGACCATCGCATTGCGGGCCCGCAGGTCCACGTCTTCGATCGAGGAGATCATGGCGGCGGCGACATCGAGCGCCTCGACCGACACATCATCCTGATCCGGCGCGGTGAGGTCGACGGTGACCGTCTGGTCTCCGAAGTCCACGACCTCGCTCCAGAAGATCGATCCGTCGGGGCCGGACTCCAGCAGTCCGAAGTAGTCGTGCTCGATCGCCATGGCTCTATGCAATCACCCTGCGGGAGTCGGCGCGACCCTCTGCGGCAGTGCGACGTCGCTCCGCAGGCCCGTTCAGTCGACCAGGGCCGAGGCGAAGACGTGCGGAGTGAAACCCGTGAGATCACCGATCCCCTCGCCTTGGCCCAGGAGCTTCACCGGGATGCCGGTGCGTTCCTGCACGGCGAGAACGAAGCCGCCACGCGCGGATCCGTCGAGCTTGGTCAGGACGAGGCCTGTCACCCCCGCGTGTTCGAGGAACGCCTCGGCCTGCATCACGCCGTTCTGGCCCGTCGTTGCATCCAGGACGAGCAGCACCTCGCTGATCGGCGCGAGCTTCTCGATCACCCGTCGGATCTTGGTGAGCTCGTCCATGAGCCCGCCCTTGGTGTGCAGACGACCGGCGGTGTCGACGAGGACGATCTCGGTGCCGTTGCGCAGGGCATGGTCGATCGTCTGATAGGCGACTGAGGCGGGATCCTGGCCTTCCTGCTGCGGCCGCACGATGGCTGCACCGCCGCGCTGGGCCCACGTCGCCAGCTGGTCCACCGCCGCCGCCCGGAAAGTGTCGGCCGCTCCGACCACGACCGATCGCCCGAAGCGCTGCAAGTAGTGCGCGAACTTGCCGATCGTCGTGGTCTTTCCCACGCCATTGACCCCGACCACGAGGACGACGGCGGGCCGCTCGGTGAGCTTGAGCGTGGTGTCGAACCGTGCGAAGTGCTCCTCGAGCGTCTCTCGGAGCATCCGCTGCAGATCCCGTGGATCAGTGGTGCGGAAACGTTCCACCTTCTCCCGGAGCTCATCGAGCAGCCGTTCGGTGATGTCCGGACCGAAGTCGGCCGTCAGCAGGGCGGTCTCCAGGTCGTCCCAGGTCGTCTCGTCGATCGTCGGTTTGACGAACATGCCGCGCAATGCACGACCCAGGGACCACGAACTCTCCGCCATGCCTCCAGCCTAGGAGGTCGTCGCGGAAAGAGCAGTGACGACGCATCGCGGCTCCGCGAACGGGCGCGGTGACGGGGACCGGCTCACGCCGAGGTCTTCTCGCGAACCCGCTGCCCCACGACCGCCGAGACGCCGTCCTGGCGCATCGAGACGCCGTAGAGGGCGTCGGCGATCTCCATGGTCCGCTTCTGGTGGGTGATGACGATCAGCTGGCTCGAGGCGCGCAACTGCTCGAAGACGCCCAACAGGCGCCCGAGATTCGCATCGTCGAGTGCCGCCTCCACCTCGTCGAGGATGTAGAAGGGGCTGGGGCGGGCCTTGAAGATCGCGGTGAGGAGCGCAACGGCGGCCAGTGACCGCTCCCCTCCGGAAAGCAGCGAGAGCCGTTCGATCTTCTTCCCGACCGGACGCACCGAGACGTCGATGCCCGTCGTGAGCGGGTGGTCCGGGTCGGTCAGCGAGATGCTTCCGGAGCCGCCGGGGAAGAGGATCGGGAAGACCTCTCCGAAGGCGGTCTTGGTGTCCTCGAAGGCGGCGAGGAAGATCGTCTGCATCCTCTCGTCGAGTTCCTCGATGATCGTGAGCAGATCGGCGCGCGTCTGTGTGAGGTCGGCGAGCTGTTCGGTGAGGAAGGCGTGGCGCTGTTCCAGGGCAGCGAACTCCTCCAGCGCCAGCGGGTTCACGCGACCCAGCTGCGCGAGCTTCCGTTCGGCGTCGCGCAGCCGGCGTTCCTCTGCGGAACGCTCGAACGGCTGGGGCTCGTCTTCCTCGCTTTCGCCGGGAATCAGCTGGTCCGGACCGTATTCCGAAATGAGAATACGCTCGTCCACGCCGAGCTCGCTGGACACACGCTCGAGCAGCGAGGTGACGTGGAGCTTCTTCTCGTGCATCTGGAGCTCGAGCCCGTGGACGCTCTCGGTGAGGATGCTCAGACGCTCGCGCGCGGACGCCTCCTGCCGTCGCAGTTCCGAGAGCTCCGCGGTGACGGCGGTCCGCGACTGCTCGGCGAGCTCGAGCTCGACCCGCGCGCTGGTCACGGAGCGGTCCACGGACTCCAGGAGAGCAGGCAGCTGTTCGGAGACCTCTGCGGCAAGGTCGCGCTGCGCACGCCGGATGACGGCCCGCCGCGCCGCTTCCTCCGCCGCCGCCCGTTCACGCTCGCGCTGCCGCTCCAGCTGCACGACACGGGACTCCGCCGCGCGCACGCGCTCCTTGAGCGTCTCCACGTCGAGGCGCGCACGCATCTCGGCGTCGCGTGTCCGCTCGAGTTCGGCCAAGAGCCCGTCGCGAGCGGAGGCATCGAGGATGGGCCGGGGGGCCGCGACCGCCTTCTCGTAGGCCTCCTTCGCACTCCGGGCTGCGGTCTCGGCTTCGGCGACGGCGGACTCTGCCTGGCGCACACCTGCCTCCAGCCGCTCGCACTCCGCGACGGCCGCCTCGTGACGAACGGTCGCACGGTTGACGAGTTCCGTGTGGGCCGCCAACGCCGCATCGTGTTCCCTCAGCGTCTGCAGCGACTCCTTCGTGCGCCGCCGCGCCTCGTTCCAGGCCTGCTGCGCCTCCTCCAGAGCCTCACGGAGCGAGTCTGCGACCACCGCGATCTCGTCGAGCCGGTCCTGGGCCGCGTCACGTTCGGCGGCGAGTTCCAGCCTCGAACGGCCACCTCCCGATCCGGCGCGAAGGGTGAACTCCGTCAGCACTTCGCCGGCGCGCGTGACGAGTGTCGCCGGCACCGTCAGCGTCGCCCGGACGGACCGGGCCGCCTCGAGGTCGTCGACGACGAAGACGCCCGCCAGCAACCCGAGGACACCCGGAGGCGCCGACACGATGTCACGAGCGGGCACGGCACCGTCGATCGACGTGTCCGCGACCGCGGCGCCGGCCGCCTCCGCCAGAACGATGTCGACGACACCGAGATCCGCATCGCGCGCCGCCGCCGCGCTGTCCACGGCCGCGGCGAGATCGTCGACCAGAAGACCGTCGGCGAGGGAGCCGAGCGCCGCGGCGACTGCCGCCTCATACCCGGGGGTGACCTTCACCGCATCGCTCACGAGGCCGCGGATGCCCGTTCCGCCGCGTCCGATGAGCGCCGCTGCGGCATTGCGGACATCCAGCGCCCGACTGAGCGCGGTGGCCTGCGCGCGCAGCGACTCGACCTCGCGTTCGGCGGCGTGGAGCCTCTCGCGGAGACTCCCCACGCGGGTCTCCGCCTCGGAAGCATCACGTTGGGCGCGTTCGTACGCCGCGGCGTGCTCCGCCGACGAGCCCTCCGGGACGAGCTCGGGATCGACCCCCTCGAGGGCCTGTTCCGCCTCGACTCGCCGCTCCAGAGCGGCATCCAGCGCGCGCTGCTGCCGTTCGACTGCTCCGCGCACGGCATCCAGTCGCGACGTGGCCGCATCGGCAGCACCGCGCAGCGTCGTGAGCCGCATGTCGTGCTCGGAGACCAGCGCGCTCTGGGCTGCGATGTCGACGTCCAACGCATCGAGCTCGGCGCGGGCGCGGATCACGTCGCGCGCGGCGGCGGCTGCAGCGTCCTGCGCTTCGCCCAGCCCGGAACCGATCTCGTCGATCTCCGCGCGCGCCTCGTCGATGCTTGCTTGGCTGACGGTCGCGACGTCGATCGCGAGCTGCCCGTCGTCTTCCAGCAGAGCGAGCCGCTGAGCGGTGAGAGTCGCGAGACCGCGGAGACGTTCCTGCACCTGCTCGAGCGCAAAGGCCGTGGCCCGGGCACGGTCCACGACATCCGAACGCTGCTCCGCCTCCCGTGCGCGGATGAGCTCCGCCAACTGCCCTGTCTCGTCCTGCAGGACGAGGCGCTCCGCGTGACGCTCGTGCTCGGCGCGGGCGTGATCGGCCAACTGTGCCCGAAGTCCGACGAGCTCGTCGGCGTAGAGCCTCGCCTTCGCGTCGCGCACGACCGCCGCGATCGTGGCGGCCTCGCGAGCGATGTCGGCCTGCTTGCCCAGGGGTTTGAGCTGCCGGCGCAGCTCACCGGCCAGGTCGCTCAACCTCGTGAGGTTCGCTTCCATGGCATCGAGCTTGCGGAGTGTCTTCTCCTTACGCCTGCGGTGCTTGAGGATCCCGGCGGCCTCTTCGATGAAGCCACGGCGGTCCTCGGGGGTCGCCTGCAGCACGGTGTCCAGGCGGCCTTGACCGATGATCACGTGCATCTCACGCCCGAGACCCGAGTCGCTGAGCAGCTCCTGCACGTCGAGCAGTCGGCAGCTCTCACCGTTGATGGCGTACTCGCTCGTGCCGTTGCGGAAGAGTGTGCGGCTGATCGTCACTTCGGAGTACTCGATCGGGAGCGCGCCGTCCGAGTTGTCGATCGTGAGCTGCACTTCGGCGCGCCCGAGCGGGCCACGCGTCGCCGTCCCCGCGAAGATGACATCTTCCATCTTGCCGCCACGGAGGGTCTTGGCCCCCTGCTCCCCCATCACCCAGGCCAGGGCGTCGACGACGTTCGACTTACCGGACCCGTTCGGTCCCACGATGCAGGTGACGCCCGGTTCGAGAGCGAACGTGGTGGGCTGTGCGAAGGACTTGAAGCCTTTGAGCGTCATGCTCTTCAGGTGCATTCGGGGTTCCTCCACGGACAGGGTGTGTGGCTCCACCGTAGCGGACGGCACCACGGAATCCCGGGACCACCGACACGCCGTATCGTGGCCCCGGCTTGACGCTGTCGGAGATTTCCCATTAGTCTGCGAAGTCGCGTCCGAAGTTGAGAAAGGAGGTCCTGAAGATGATGCACATGATGAACAGCGGAGTAACCGCTCCCCGTCGCGCGTACACCGGGACCCGCTCCTTCGGATTCGCGCCGAACGCCGTTATCGTCGCGTTCCACTGACCTCGCAGAAGGACTGTGCCCTTGCGGCACGTCTCTTCCGTCTGCGGTCATCCGTCTCTCGTGCTGCGGCACGTTCCTCGCCGCCCCCGGCGGCACCTCTCCGTCGCGCTCGCGACATCATCTCCGCTCGAATGGAAACCACTCATGAACACCACCCTGACCGCGCCGCAGCGCGTCCTCGACGAATCGACGTCGCAGGACACTCTCACCACCACTCTGCAGTTGAACGCCCCGCGTACCGCGCTCCTCGATCGGATCGCCCTGCGGATCGCGCTCAAGTTGCTCCTGTGGAGCACTCGCCCGCCTGATCATGCGCACGCTGTTGATCGTGCACTCCGCAACCGGGAGCTGCGCCGCGAGCGCGAACAGCGTGAGCTGCGCTGGGAACTGCAGCGCCACTTCACAAGCATCTGAATCACCTCCACCGCTGTGGACGGCCGGTGCCGGATCGCGCACAGGCGCGCCGGCACCGGTCGCCACCCACCCGAAGGAATCCCATGGACACGGCTCTCGACCTCGAGTTCCGCCCCCTGCACATCCCCGCCCGCCCCGGCGACGCTGACGCCGCCGACTTCGTCGAGATGACTCGCGTGCGCAACGAGGTGTACCGACAGATCATCGGCAACGACGACGATGCGCGCACGGCCTCGGAACTCCTGCCGCACTTTCACCCGAACCCCGACGAGAGACGATTCATGTGGATCGTCGTGGCGGACGGCCAGCTCGTCGGGCGCGTGGGTGTCGATCTCCCGCAGGAGGAGGGGTCGCGAAGCGCATTCTGGCTCATCGAACTGTTGCGATCGCACCAAGGCCGGGGCATCGGAACCGCCGCGTACACACTCGTGGAGCGAACGGCCCGAGAGCACGGAAGATCGGTCCTGCAGTCCTGGGCCTTCCACACGCACGACACCTCGGACGCCGTGGCACGCCTCGAGCCGCCGACCGGGTTCGGCACGATCCCGGTGGACCGTGCCGCCCGCTTCTTTCTGGCCAACGGTTACGCGCTCGAGCAGGTCGAGCGCCGCAGCGATCTCGATCTGGCCACCTCGGTGGAGACCGTCGACCGGTTGCTGGCCGAGGCCGAGCGTGCCTCGACCGGGTATCGCGTGGTGCAGTGGCAGGCGCCGACCCCGCCCGAGCACCGCGCCGGCTACGCCTGGATGAAGTCACGCATGTCCACCGATGCGCCGGCCGCAGGACTGGAGATCGACGAGGAGCGGTGGGATGCCGACCGCGTCTTGCGCCACGAGGCTCGTTGGCGGGACGCCGGGATGACCGCGCTCATCACGGCCGCGCAACACATCGACAGTGGAGAGCTCGTGGCGTTCAACGAACTCGTGATCGGGTCCGACCTCACACTCCCGACCCATCAGGAGGACACGCTCGTCCTACGTGAACACCGGGGACACCGCCTCGGCCAGCTCGTGAAGTGCGCCGCCCTGCGCGCATGGCGCGACACCGCTCCGTCCTCCCCCAAGGTGACCACATACAACGCGGAGGAGAACCGCCCCATGCTCGACATCAACGAGGCCATCGGATTCCGGCCCGTCGGCTACGAGGGAGCGTGGAAGAAGACCCTCGACTGACCGTTCCTCGCGCGTCGCTGAGCCTCGACGCGTGGAGGGGCCTCAGCGACGAGCCAGGCGCTGACAGCGCGGGCAATAGTGCGAGGAGCGGTTGGTGAACGCGACGCGGACGATCTTCGCTCCGCACCGCGGACACGCCTTCCCGGTCTGCCCGTAGGCATTGAGGCTGTGCGCGAAGTAACCCGCCTGGCCGTTGACGTTGACGTATTGGGCGTCGAAGCTGGTGCCGCCTTCGGCCAGGGCTTTCTGCAGCACGAGTCGGACCTCCGCGAGAAGCCGACGCGCCGTCCGGGAGGAGAGCTCCTGCGCGGGCGTCTCGGGATGCACACGTGCGGCCCATAGCGACTCGTCGGCGTAGATGTTCCCGATGCCGCTGACGATCGTCTGGTCGAGCAGCACGCGCTTGATGGCCGCTCTTCTCGGCGCCAGATGACCGACGAATGCAGAGTCGG
This sequence comes from Microbacterium sp., assembly GCF_047607225.1. Taxonomy (GTDB): domain Bacteria; phylum Actinomycetota; class Actinomycetes; order Actinomycetales; family Microbacteriaceae; genus Microbacterium. Next base: position 199,411 of record NZ_JASGDO010000044.1, read on the forward strand.
AGAACGCGGGGTCGAGCGGGTCTCGCGCGATGTGCGACACCTGGGTCGGCACCGTCGCCTCGTCGGTCCCCCACCCACCGGCGCGCCCGTCGGTCGTGGGCACGAGGGTGTCCAGGGCCAGCGATCCGAAGGTGCGCTGATCGGCGAACACGACGGCGAGCTCGCCATGGCGCGGATGCTCGAGCGCGAGCCGGATCCTCTCGTGGCGCTCGGTCGGAGCACCGGGCGCCCGGAGCAGCAGTTGGCCGCTCATCCCCAGATGACCGACGAGGGCCTGCGATGTTTTCGCCATCGGGATCCAGAGGAACTTGCCTCGGCGTGCCGGCGCCTGGAGCACAGCTCCGGTGAGGCGGCGCTCGAAATCCTCCGCGGTTCCCGGATGGCGCGTGAGCGCACGAGCGTCGCGGACCTCGACGGAGGCGACCACGGCGCCCGAGACAGCGGGGGCCAGCCCCGCGCGCACGACGTCGACTTCGGGAAGCTCAGGCACGGCCGGACAATTGCCGCCACACCGCGAGGGCACCCGCCATCTCGGCCTGCTTCTTGCTGGAGCCGATCCCCGTCGACATGACTTCGCCCACCGTCACCGTCGCCGTGAAGCGGCGGTGGTGGTCGGGGCCCTCAGCCGTGATGGCATACGTCGGGGGCGACAGACTCAAGCGCGCGGCGAGCTCCTGCAGACTCGTCTTCGGGTCCATCGCGGCCCCGTAACGAGCGGGGTCGGCCAGGAGCGGTTCGAGCAGTCGAAGAACGAGCGACGTGGCCGCTTCGGATCCGGCGGAAAGGAATGTGGCGCCGAAGACCGCTTCCATCGTGTCGGCGAGGATCGAGTCCTTGTCGCGTCCGCCGGTCTGGTCTTCGCCACGTCCGAGCCGCAGATGCTCGCCCAGGCCGATGGTGCGTGCGACTTCTGCGAGGGCGACCGTGGAGACCACGCTCGCGCGCCGCTTCGCCAAGGCTCCCTCGTCCAGCTCAGGGTGACGGGTGAAGAGGTGGACCGTCACGGCCTGCCCCAGAATCGAGTCGCCGAGGAACTCCAAGCGTTCGTTGTGCGGAATCGCCCCGTTCTCGTACGCGTAAGAACGGTGTGTCAGCGCCAGCGACAGAAGCTCGGGGTCGATGTCGACCCCGAGCTTGCCGATGAGCACTGCGTGCTCGTGAGAAACGTCTGTCACGACGTCACCGTCGTTCAGACGTCGGCGACCTTGCGGCCCTTGTACTCGAGGAACAGCTCGGTGCCCTGCGAGTCGGTGACGACCTTCGCCTGGTGAGGACGGCTGTAGACGACCTTGCCGTTCTCGATGGTCTTGACCAGCGCGGGCGCCTCGGCCTTCCACTGCGCACGGCGCGAACGCGTGTTGGAGCGGGAGACCTTCCGCTTCGGGGGGTTACCTGCCATGGCTAACTCTTCTCTGTATCGGCGGCGTCAGGGCGCGATGCCTGGACGTCGTGGTCTGGTTTGAGGGCCTTCAGCGCGGCCCAGCGCACATCGATCGGGGTTTCCGGAACCGATCCCGGTGCCCGCCTCTCGCCCGTTGTCGGGTCGAGCCCGGGGCAATCCGGCTGACAGACCGGTTGGAATGGAAGCGACAGGACGATCGAATCCCTGACCAGAGTTTCAAGATCCACGTGGTCGTCTTGAACCTCGAAGTCATTCGCTTCCGATCCAGGATACCCGAAGAGCTCTTGAAACTCGACTTGGACGGGCTCGGCGATTTCGCGCAGGCACCGGCCGCAGACACCGTCGTAGCGGGTGTCGATCTCCGCGGTGACCAGGATCCCTTCGTGGACGGACTCCAGACGCACGTCGATCAGGACGGGCGTGCCCTGTTCGACCGCGACGAGCCCCTCGCCCCACTTGTCGGGGGCTTCCGTCTGGAGGGAATGCTCGCGCATCTCCCCCGGACGGTGGACGAGATCGCGCACGGGGAGCACGAAGGGTCCGTTCAGGTGACGACGGGACATCGCAACCTCCTCAGTTCTCTCGCGAGCCGGTGTCGAGGAATCGTGCCACCGGCGGCGGCACGAACGGCGAGACATCTCCCCCCAACGCGGCGACCTGCCGGACGAGCGAGCTCGACACCATCGCGTGCGCCGGGTCGGGAAGGAGAAACACCGTCTCCACATGGGCGAGATGACGGTTCACGATCGCCATCGGTGTCTCATAGGCCACGTCCACCTGCGAACGGATGCCCTTCACGAGCACCCCCGCCCCCACGTCGGTCGCGTAGTCGACCAACAGCCCCATGCTCCACGAGGCGACGACGATGTCTCCCTCGATCCCGGCGTCGGCCACCGACTGCTCCAAGAGGGTCAGCCGCTGCGCGATCGGCAGCATGGCCTCTTTTCCGGGATTGTGCACCACCAGCACGTGGAGCTGATCGTAGAGCGAGGCAGCCCGGCGGATGACATCGAGGTGACCGAGGGTCGGAGGGTCGAACGATCCGGGGACGACCGCGATGCGGTTGTTCATGCCTCCAGCCTACCGGTGGGCTCCGCGCTCGAGCCGGCTCTGCACCCGAACGGTCCAGCCACCGACGCGATACCGACCTCAGTTCTTGTTGAGTGCGGCCCGCTCTTCGCGGCCCACGCGTCGTTCGATCGCTGCGGCGAGCTCGGGGTGGCGCGACAGCGTCGGATCCTCCTGCAGCACGTCCTCCGCCGCGGCACGTGCACGGAGGATGACGTCCGCGTCGGTCACGACGCGCAGGAGTCGCAAAGACGACCGGGCACCCGACTGGGCGTCACCGAGCACATCACCCTCGCCCCGGAGCTCGAGATCGACCTCGGCCAGGGCGAATCCATCGGTCGTCGCCGCGACGGCCTCGACGCGGCTGCGCGCGGTGGTGCCCTGGGCGGCCTCGGTGACGAGCAGACACAGCCCGGCCACGCTCCCCCGCCCGACGCGGCCCCGCAGCTGGTGAAGCTGCGACACACCGAAACGATCCGCCTCCAGAATCACCATGGTCGAGGCGTTGGGCACGTCGACACCCACTTCCACCACGGTCGTCGCGACGAGGACGTCGACGTCGGCACGGGCGAAGGCCTGCATCACGGCGTCCTTCTCGTCGGCGGGCATCTTGCCGTGCAGTTGTGCGACCCGGATCGAGTCGAACGACGGGTCGCGCTCCAGCATCTCCGCCACCTGCACGACGCCCCACCGGGTCCGCTCGCTCTCTCCGTCGACGGGCGGGGCATCCGGCCTCTCGGCATCGGCGTCCTTTGCCGCGGCATCGATGGCGGCACACACGACGAACACCTGGTGACCGGCCGCGACCTCCTCGGTGACGCGCTCCCAGACGCGGCCGAACCACCCCGGCTTCTCTGCCACCGGCGCGACGAAGGTGGAGATGCCGGCACGGCCGGCGGGGAGGGTGCGGATCGTGGACACGTCGAGATCACCGAACACCGTCATGGCGACGGTGCGCGGGATCGGAGTCGCCGTGAGCACGAGGACGTGGGGAGCGGCTCCCTTGGCCCGCAACGACTCGCGTTGATCGACGCCGAAGCGGTGCTGCTCATCGACGACCACGAGTCCCAGGTCGGCGAAAGTCGTAGACGCGCTCAGGAGCGCATGCGTGCCGACGACGATCCTCGCCTGCCCCGATGCGGCCCGAAGCGCGGCCTTGCGTCGCTCAGCGGCCGGCAGCTGACCTGTGAGCAGGGTCGGCATCAGTTCGGGCGCCAACTGCGGTCCGAGCATTCGCGCGATCGAGCGGACGTGCTGGGCGGCGAGCACCTCAGTCGGGGCGATCAGCGCCGCCTGCCCACCGGTCTGGGCCACTTGGAGCATCGCGCGAAGAGCCACGAGCGTCTTTCCAGATCCGACTTCCCCCTGGACGAGGCGGTTCATCGGCCACGAGCCCTGCAGATCCCCGGCGATCCTGTCGCCGACCACGATCTGGTCCGGCGTGCGAGCAAAGGGCAGCGCGGCGTCGAAGCGCTCCAGGAGATCGCCAGGCGGCCTCGCGGTGGCCGTGAGTTCGCGCACCGCCTGACGCTGCTGCAACAGCGCGGCCTGGAGGACGAAGGCTTCGTGCATGCGAAGCGTGTCGCGCGCGAGGGGAACGTCTTCCGGCCGGTCGGGCGCATGGATGAGCCGAAGGGCAGTCCGTGCATCCAGGAGGCCCTCGGCCGTTCGCAGCGGCTCGGGGAGGGGATCGGGCACCTCACCCAGCCCCGCCAGCACGTGGAGGACCGCCTTGTGGAGCTGCCAGCTCGTGATGGTGCTCGTCGCCGGGTAGATCGGGATGGGCTGGTGCTGTCGAGCCTCGGCGCTCGACCGTGCTTCTTCCTCGTCGTCGAACAGCTCGTAATCGGGATGGGCGAACTGCTTCTGTCCCTTGAACTCGCCCACCTTGCCCGAGAAGATCCCTTGCCGCCCGACCCGCAGCTCGTTCTGGCGCCACGCCTGGTTGAAGAAGGTGAGATTGAGGGTGCCCGCACCGTCGCTGATCACGACCTCGAGGAGCACACCGTGACGTCCGCGCATCGGTCGGGTCGAGACCGAGCGCACCTCGGCGACGATCGTGACCTGTTCCCCGACCGGCAGCGTCGAGATCGGCGTCAGCTCACCGCGGCGGGCGTAACGCCTCGGGTAATGCCCGAGGAGGTCTCCGACCGTGTGCATGCCGAAGGCGCGGGAGAGGGTCTTCGCAGTCTTCGCACCGATGACCGACTCGAGGTCGGTGGTCAGCGAGAACGACGTCATGCCTCGAGTCTAGGGAGCACGGCCGACGCCGCGGAGGCAGGTGCAGGTCCGCGGCACGGACTCGAGGCGGGAGGGACAACTAGGGTGGACGGGTGATCCGTTCGTCGCTCGCCCGCCTCTACTGGCTCGTCAGCCGATGGACGTTGCGCACGGAACCGGCACCGGCTCGCCCCACGGTGCTCGTGGGAGCGCCACACACCTCCAACTGGGATTTCGTCCTCATGCTGGCGATCGCCTGGAGGCTCCGCATCCGCATCCGGTGGCTGGGCAAGAGCACCCTGTTCACCGGTTGGCGAGGCCCGATCATGCGCCGGCTCGGCGGGATCCCGGTCGATCGTCAGGATGCCGGGCGCGTGGTCGACGAGGTGGTCGCGCGGGTGCGCGCCGGTGAGAGGTTCGGCCTCGTCGTGACCCCCGACGGCACCCGAGGCGCTCACGACCACTGGAAGAGCGGCTTCTATCGGATCGCCGTTGCGGCCGAGATGCCGCTCACTCTCGGTTACGTCGACCGCACCACCATGACGGCGGGCCTCGGCCCCACCTTCTCTCCGACCGGCGACACGAAGACGGACATGGACCGCATCCGCGCGTTCTACGCCGATAAGTCCGGCCTCCGGCCGGAGAAGCGCGTGGAACCGCGGCTGCGCGACGAAACCGCTCCCGCCTCCGACGCTCGATCTGCCGGTGCCCGCCCGGGCGGGATGACGGCATGACGCGGATCATCGGCGGAGTCGCAGGCTCGCTGAGCCTTGCCGTACCGCGATCAGGCACGCGTCCGACGAGCGACCGAGTGAGGGAGTCGCTGTTCGGAGCGTTGGAGGGCCGCGACGTGCTCCGCCAGGCGCGCGTCGTCGATCTCTACGCCGGCTCGGGAGCCCTCGGACTGGAGTGCATCAGCCGAGGCGCCGCCTCTGCCGACCTCGTCGAGAGCGCGCCGCGCTCCGCCGCCGTCACGGCGCAGAATGCACGATCGGTGCAGCATGCCGTCGGCGCAGCCCCGGTCCGCGTGCACCGCATGACGGCCGAGAGCTTCCTCCGCACCTCGACGGGGAGGTTCGATCTCGCCTTTCTCGACCCGCCATACGACCTCGACGATGCCGGATTGACGACCACGCTCGGCCTCCTGACCCCGCGTCTCGCGGACGGCGCGATCGTGATCGTCGAACGCAGCTCGCGCTCCCCCGAGCCCCACGTGCCCGAGGAGCTGTCTCCCGACCGGACCAAACGCTACGGCGACACGACGCTGTGGTGGTACACGCGGGAGTGAACGCCCGGACCCGCTCGATCGTGCCCCGATCGCTCAGCCTCGCGCGGAGTCCCAATCCCGCTGAGGGTCCCAGCCGCCGGCACCGGAGGCCGCTTCGCCGGCGATCGTGACCGGTACGTCTCCGCGGGGCCGCACCGTCCCGATCGGCCGGAAGCCCGTCGGAAGATCCCGCCCGGGCCCGAACGTGGCCAAGAGGGCGTGGTCCTCGCCGCCGCGAAGCGCCGCGTCGTCCTCGACACCATCGAGGTCGACCGTCACTCCCGAGGCGTCCGCCAGCCGCGTGGCGTCCAGGAGAAGGCCGTCGGAGACATCCATCATCGCCGTCGCTCCCGCCTCCGCGGCACGAACCCCCGCGCCGATGGGCGGCCGAGGCCGCAACTGCGCCCGAAGCTCTTCGCGCTCGCGCGCGCTCAGGAGCGCCGGGTCCACCGTTACCGGATGACCGGATTCGTCTCGAAAGCGATCGAACAGCACGGCGAGACCACGAGCGGCCGGGCCCAGCTCGCCGGCAACCGCGACGACATCCCCCGGCCGGGCACCGGAGCGGAGCACCGGTCGCCCCGGGAGAACCCCGACCGCAGTCACGGCGATCGTGAGGGTGTCCGAGACGGTGAGATCGCCGCCTTCCACCGCGCACTCGGGGGCGAGGTCATCACACGCTGCGCGAAGGCCCGCAGCAAGCTCCTCCACGAACGCGACGGTCGTCGTCTCGGGAAGTGCCAGGGCGACGAACAACGCGGTCGGTCGCGCGCCCATGGCCGCCACGTCGGCAAGGTTCACGGCCGCCGCCTTGAAGCCGAGATCCAACGGCGAGGACCATGCCAGCCGGAAGTCCGGTCCATGCACCAACGTGTCGGTGGTCACGACCACGCGCTCACCGGGAGCGGCCAGAACCGCGGCGTCGTCGCCTGGTCCGACGACGGCGTGGGAGGACCCCGCCAGCACACGCAGGATCGCCGCCACGAGCTCCTGCTCCGACACGTCGGCGACCGTCGGGGAGGGCGAGGGAGTCATCCCTCCACGGTAGCCTGGAGGGGTGCTCTCCTCACGCCGCGCTCGTCGTCCGATCCTCGGCATTGCGGCCCTCGTGGTGGGGGCGAGCGCGCTCAGCGGATGCGCCAGCACCGTCTCGATGAAGCCGGCGCCCGAAGCCGACTCCCCCGACTGCGCCGCCGTCATCGTCCGGCTCCCGGACTCGGTCGGCGGGCAGCCGCGCCACTGGACCGATGCACAGGCCACCGGCGCCTGGGACTCCGTCCTCCTCACGTGCGGCATCCCCGCCCCCGGACCCACCGAGCTCCCGTGCGAGACCGTCGACGGCGTGGACTGGATCATCGACAACAGCGAAGCGCCGCGCTACCGCTTCACGACGTACGGACGCTCCCCCGCCGTCGAGGTCTACCTCGACTACGACGTCGTGAGCGCTCGCGCCGTGCTGTCATCGCTCTCACCGGCGGTGGGAATGCTCCCTCAGACCGGCGACGAGTGCATCGAGCGTCCGGCCGACTCCTGATCCGACGACGGATCAGCGGACGCGCGCGAGGTCGATCAGCTCGCTGATCAGGTCGGCGTAGCTCATACCGGAGGCGATCCAGCACTTCGGGAACATCGAGATCGGCGTGAAGCCCGGCATCGTGTTCACCTCGTTGACGAAGAACTCCGTCCCGGTGAAGAAGAAGTCGACACGGGCGAGGCCTTCCCCGCCGACGGCGTCGAACGCGCGGGCGGCGATCCGCTGCATCTCGGCGAGCTCGCCGTCGTGAAGGTCTGCCGGACACGCCAGTTCGATGCCGGGTGCGTCCAGGTACTTCGCCTCGAAGTCGTAGAAGTCGCGCCCCGTGATGACGATCTCGCCGGCCACGCTCACTCGCGGCTGCGCCCCATCGCGGCCCTCGAGCACACCGCACTCCACCTCGCGACCGACGACGGCCTGCTCGACGAGCACCGTGACGTCCTCCGCGAACGCCGCATCCAGCGCAGCGTCGAGCTCATTCCACTCCGAGACCTTCGAGACGCCGACGCTGGATCCTGCGCGAGCCGGCTTGACGAACGCGGGAAGGTCGAGCGCTCGCACGCGGCGTTCCCACAGATCACGATCGCGGTCCAGCTCGGCCCGGGTGAACGCGACCCACGGGACGACCGGCACGCCGGCGGCCTTCAGGACGCTCTTGGTGGTGTGCTTGTCCATCCCGATGGCCGACATGAGCAGGCCTGCGCCGACGTACGGCAGTCCGAGGAGCTCGAGGAACCCCTGCACCGTGCCGTCCTCGCCGAAGCGGCCGTGCAGGATCGGGAAGACGACATCGACGTCTCCCAACGACTCGCGTCGCCCGTCGGCATGTTCCACGACGAGCTCCCGCGAGAGGGTCGAGTCGGGCCACCGCACCCGGGTGCCGTTGTCGACGACCTCCGGCAGCGCGCCGGGCGACAGGGCGAACTTGTCGGGGTCGTCGTCCTCGAGGACGAACGCGCCGTCGCGAGTGATGCCGACCGGGATCACTCGGAAGCGGTCACGATCGATCGCCCGGAGAACGCCTCCCGCCGTTGCGGAACTGATCGAGTGCTCGCTCGAACGACCTCCGAAGAGCACCGCCACTGCCGCTTTTGCCATCCTGCGTCCTCTCGCCCTTCGGGGTGTCGTCGTCCGTCGTGAGGTGCGGAGCGATGTCCCGGGGGTTCATCGTTCCGTCCAAGACCATCTTCACCTGTTCGACGATCGGCATGTGGACGCCGGCCTCCCGGGCCAGCTGCAGCACCGGCGCGACGGATGCGAGCCCCTCCGCGGTCTGGTTCATCTGCTTGACGACGTCCTGGAAGCTGTAGCCCTGTCCGAGCAGGCGCCCCGCCGTGTTGTTGCGGCTGAGGGGCGACTGGCACGTCGCGATGAGGTCGCCGAGTCCGGCGAGGCCCTGGAGCGTCTCCGGTTGGGCGCCCTGCGCGACGGCGAAATCGGTCATCTCGACGAGGCCTCGCGTGATGATGGAGGCCTTCGTGTTCTCGCCGTAGCCGACGCCGTCGACGATTCCGATCGCCACCGCGATGAGGTTCTTCAGCACTCCGCCGAACTCGGTCCCGATCACGTCGGTGTTGACGAAGGTGCGGAAATAGTCATTGCGCGCGCGTCGGGCGACCGCCTCGGCGGTCTCCTGATCGGAGGAGGAGATGACCGCGGCCGTGGGCTGTTCGCGGGCGATCTCGAGCGCGAGGTTCGGCCCCGAGGCCACGGCGATGCGGGCCGGATCGCAATGCAGCTCCTGCTCGATCACCTGACTCATCCGTAGCCCGGATCGCTTCTCCACGCCCTTCATGAGCGAGACGATCGGCACATCGGAGGCGGCGATGAGCGGGCGCACCGCCTTGAGGTTCTGCCGCAGCGCCTGACTCGAGATGGCGAGGTACACCTGGCTCGCCCCGTCCAACGCCTCGGACAGATGCGTCGTGGCCGACATCGACCTCGGGAGATTCACTCCCGGGAGGTATTCGCTGTTGCGATGCCCCTCCTGGATCTCCTGGGCGAGCTCGGCCCGCCGCGCCCACATCACCACGTGCGCACCGCCGTCGGCCAGGACCTTGCCGAACGTCGTCCCCCAGCTGCCCGAACCGATCACCGCCACCCGCGGCCGCACCGTCTCCTGTCTACGGCTCAAGGCGACCCGTCTCCTTCTGGCCGTGCGCGGAGGGATCCCACCGCTGGGCGGGAGCAGGCTCCTCGCGGAGCGTCGACAACAAGGCGGAGATATCGGCCATGACGGCGTCCGTCGCCGCAGCCAGGTGCGCCGTGCCGACGGCCGAGCGATACGCGTCGAGATCCACCGGCGGACCGAGGAGCACCTTCACCCGTCGCCGCGGTGGGAACACCCGCAGCTTTCCGTAGCGCGGCAGGATCTGCTGAACACCCCAGGTCGCGACAGGGATCACGGGAAGACCGCCCGCGAGGGCGAGACGCACGGCCCCGCTCTTTCCCCGCATCGGCCACATCTCGGGATCGCGGGTGAGTGATCCCTCGGGGTAGACGATGACTCCGCGCCCGTCGCGGGCGAGCTGCTGGGCTTGCTCGATGGTCTGCTTCGCCGCCGACGCGGTCGATGCCCGGGCGACGGGGATCATCCCGGTCGCCCGGAGGAGCGACCCGAGCACCGGCACCCGGAAAAGGCTCTCCTTCGCCATGAAGCGGGGAGCGCGCCCGAGACGCCAGGTCGCGACGGCGATGATGAGGGGATCGAACTCGCTGTAGTGGTTGGGCGCCAGGACGTACGCGCCCTCTTGCGGCAAGTGCTCGCCGCCGGAGATCTCGATCCGCGCGAACCAGCCGACGGCCGGGACCACGAGGGCCGCAGCCGGCCAGAAGGCGCTCGGGCGGGTCTTCTCAGCCGACGCGCGACGACGAGGCGACACGGCCGGTCAGCTCGCCACCGTGAAGTCGGCACCGAGCGCCGAGAGCTTGTCGAAGAGCTTCTCGTAACCGCGACGGATGATGTCGACGTTCCGGATGGTCGAGACCCCCTCCGCCGCGAGCGCCGCGATCACGTAGCTGTAGCCGCCGCGGAGATCGGGCACGACGACGTCGGCGCCGTGGAGGGGGGTGGGGCCGGTGATGACGGCGGCCTGCTCCAGAGCCCGCCGCGGCACACGTCGATCGTCGCTCGCGATACCCTCCGGGTGGACGACGATGTCGGCCCCCATCTGGTTGAGCGCCTGCGTGAAGCCGAGCCGGTTCTCGTACACGGTCTCGTGCACCGTCGAGACGCCCTCCGCCTGCGTGAGCGCGACGATGAGCGGCTGCTGCCAGTCGGTCATGAACCCGGGGTGCACATCGGTCTCGACCATGACCGGCTTGAGCGGGCCGCCCCGACGGAACCGGATGCCGTCTTCGGCGATGTCGAAGTCGCCCCCGGCCTTGCGGAAGACGTTGAGGAAAGTCAGCATCTCCTGCTGCTTCGCGCCCGCCACGAAGATGTCGCCGTCGGTCGCGAGCGCGGCGCACGCCCACGACGCCGCCTCGTTGCGATCGAAGATGCACCGGTGGTCGTAGCCGCGGAGGCTCTCGACACCCTCGATGAAGATCACGCGGTTCGGCTCATAGGAGATGATCGCGCCCATCTTCTGCAGCACCGCGATCAGGTCCATGATCTCCGGCTCGATCGCGGCATTGCGCAGCTCCGTAGTGCCTTTCGCGCGCACGGCTGTCAGGAGCACCTGCTCCGTCGCGCCGACGCTCGGGTACGGCAGCTCGATGTTCGCGCCGTGCAGTCCACCGGGCGCCGAGAGACGGATGCCGCTCGGGAGCTTGTCGACCGTGGCTCCGAAGGCGCGCAGCGCGTCGAGGTGGAAGTCGATCGGACGGTCGCCGATGCGGCACCCGCCGAGGTCCGGGATGAACGCCTGACCGAGGAGGTGCAGCAGTGGGCCGCAGAAGAGGATCGGAATGCGCGACGCCCCCGCGTGGGCGTCGATCTCTTCCATATGAGCCGACACGGCACCGCTGGGATCGAGGCGCAACACGCCTTCGCCCTCGTCTTCGACGCGAACGCCGTGAACCTCGAGGAGCGAGCGGACCACCTTCACGTCGCTGATGTCGGGAACGTCGCGCAAGAGACTCTCCGACTCGCCGAGAAGGGCGGCGACCATCGCTTTGGTCGCCAGGTTCTTCGCGCCTTTCACGTCGACGCGACCGCGCAACGGGTGGCCCCCGCGGATCGTCAGGGTTTCGCCCTGCTGTCCGTCGGGCTTCGACGACGCCGACTCGCTCACGAGTGTGTTCATCCGATCGACCTCACTTGTATCTCGAGGAATCTCCTACGACACCCCGTCGTGAGGGGCGTGTTCTCGGGCTACGGAACGGGGAGCGTCCGTGGTCGCCACGCCTCTCGGCGCGCCTCGAACTGCGAGATCTTGTCTTCGTTTCGCAGGGTGAGCCCGATGTCATCGAGCCCTTCGAGGAGCCGCCATCTAGTGTAATCGTCGATCTCGAAAGTGAGCCGGAGGTCACCGACGACGGCGGTGCGCTCCTGAAGGTCGACCGTCATCTCTACGCCCGGCTGAGCCTCCAGCAACTGCCACACCCGCTCGATGTCGGCTTCGGCGACGACTCCGGTCACGAGGCCCTGCTTGCCGGCGTTGCCTCGGAAGATGTCGGCGAACTTCGGACTCAACACGACGCGGAAGCCGTAGTCGCGCAGCGCCCACACCGCGTGCTCGCGGCTGGAGCCGGTGCCGAAATCGGGGCCGGCGACGAGAATGCTCGCGGCGCGGTAGGGCTCCTGGTTCAAGACGAAGTCGGGGTCGTTTCGCCAGTTGGCGAACAACGCGTCTTCGAAGCCGGTCTTGGTGACGCGCTTGAGGAAGACCGCGGGAATGATCTGGTCGGTGTCGACGGCGGAGCGCTGCAGCGGGGCGGCGATCCCGGTGTGCGTCGTGAACTTCTCCATGTCAGGCCTCCACGGTCTCTCGCGCGACGAGGTCGCTGGGGCTGGCGAGTCTGCCCAACACGGCGGTCGCGGCCGCGACGAGGGGCGAGACGAGATGAGTCCGCCCGCCCTTGCCCTGACGGCCCTCGAAGTTGCGGTTGCTGGTGGATGCGCAGCGCTCGCCCGGCGCCAGCTGATCGGGGTTCATCCCCAAGCACATCGAACATCCCGCGAAGCGCCACTCGGCGCCGAAATCGGTGAAGATCTTGTCGAGGCCTTCCGCCTCCGCCTCCAGCCGGACGCGTGCCGACCCGGGGACGACCATGACGCGCACGCCCTCTGCCTTCGTCCGCCCCTTCACGATCGACGCGAACTGACGGAGGTCCTCGATCCGGCTGTTCGTGCAGGAGCCCATGAAAACCGCGTCGACGGGAACCTCCTTCAACGGCGTTCCGGCACGGAGGTCCATGTACTCCAGGGCGCGCTCCGCCGCGGCACGTTCGTTCGGGTCTGCGATCGTCGACGGGTCGGGCACCACATCGTTGAGCGGCACCCCCTGCCCCGGGTTGGTCCCCCACGTGACGAACGGCTCCAGCTCGCCCGCATCGAGGAACACCTCAGCGTCGTAGACGGCGCCCTCGTCGGAGGGGAGCGTGCGCCAGTATGCGACCGCGTCGTCCCAGTCCTGCCCGGTGGGCGCATGAGGCCGGCCCTTGACGTAGGCGAAGGTCGTCTCGTCGGGGGCGACCATGCCGGCTCGGGCCCCCGCCTCGATCGACATGTTGCAGATGGTCATCCGACCCTCCATCGACAGTGCGCGGATGGCGCTGCCGCGGAACTCCAGGACATACCCCTGACCGCCGTTGGCGCCGATCTTGGCGATGATGGCGAGGACGATGTCCTTGGCGCTGACGCCCGGCTTCACCTCGCCCTCGACCGTGATGGCCATCGTCTTGAAGGGCTTGAGAGGCAGAGTCTGCGTCGCCAGAACGTGCTCGACCTCGCTCGTGCCGATCCCGAACGCCATCGCGCCGAACGCGCCGTGAGTGCTCGTGTGGGAGTCGCCGCAGACGACCGTGATCCCGGGCATCGTGAGACCCAGCTGAGGGCCGACCACGTGGACGATGCCCTGTTCCTTGTCGCCGAGCGAGTGCAGCCGCACACCGAACTCCTCGGCGTTGCGGCGCAGCGTCTCGATCTGAGTGCGACTGGTCAGGTCGGCGATCGGCTTGTCGATGTCGAGCGTCGGCGTGTTGTGGTCCTCCGTCGCGATCGTCAGGTCGAGCCGGCGAACGGGACGCCCCTCAGCGCGGAGGCCATCGAACGCCTGCGGGCTGGTGACCTCGTGGAGCAGGTGCAGATCGATGTAGATCAGGTCGGGCTGTCCGTCTTCGCCCTTGACGACGAGATGGTCCTCCCAGACCTTCTCGGCGAGCGTGCGGGGACGGTCGGGAATGGGGATGCTCATGTGTCTCGTTCTCCTGGAAAGGGCAGTGCCCACGGATTCAGGCCCGCGTCGGACTCCGCGACGAGAGAGGGCTCAGAACGAGTTCTCGTCGCGGCCGATAAGGAGAAGGCGAGCGATCCGCACCGGCTCAGATTACCACCGCGACGGCGCTGCCCGGTTCATCGAGAACCATCGCTCCCGGAGCCGTCGACCGTCGGCGGGGTGCCCTTCTCCTCGGCGACCGCTGCCGCTGCCGCCTCCGCCCCGCCGGCGCGACGCTCGCGAGCCGAGGCGGCGAGGCTGGCGACCGTGGCGACGGTCATGGCCACCACGATCACACCGAGCGACATCCAGGTGCTGATCTCCGGCGCCCACTCGATGTGCTCCCCACCGTTGATGAAGGCGACCTCGTTGACGTGCATGGCGTGGAAGACGAGCTTGACGCCGATGAAGGCGAGGATGAACGCGATCCCGAAGTGCAGATAGCGAAGCCGGTCCAGCAGGTCTCCCAGCAGGAAGTAGAGCTGGCGCAAGCCCATGAGAGCGAACAGATTCGCGGTGAAGACGATGAACGGGCTCTGGGTGATCCCGAAGATCGCCGGGATAGAGTCGATCGCGAACAGCAGATCGGTCACTCCGATCGCGGCGAACACGATGATCATCGGCGTCCACATCTTCTTCCCGGCCACGACCGTGCGAACTCTCGCGCCGTCGTACTCGTCGGAGATGTCGATCGCGCGGCGCAGGACCCGCACGATGAAGCTCTCGCGTTGCACCTCGTCGTCGTGATCTCCGCCGGGGAAGGCCTGTCGCCAGGCGGTCCAGACGAGGAATGCGCCGAAGATGTAGAACACCCAGCTGAACTGCTCGATGATCGCGGCGCCCGCGAGGATGAACAGCCCCCGCAGCACGAGCGCGACGATGATCCCGACCATCAGCACTTCCTGCTGGTAGCGCCGCGGCACCGAGAACTGGCCCATGATCAGCACGAACACGAACAGGTTGTCGATCGACAGGCTGTACTCGGTCAGCCATCCCGCAACGAACTGGCCGGCGTACTCGCCGCCCGCGAACACCCACATCAATCCGGCGAAGATGAGCGCCAGCGTGACGTAGAAGACGACCCAGAGCGTCGACTCTCGCGTGGAGGGGATATGCGGTCGGCGCAAGATGATGAGGAGGTCTGCCGCGAGGATGAGGACGAGGACGACGAGCGCGCCGATCTCGAACCAGACGGGAAGGTCGAGGTCCATTCGGGCCTTTCAGAGGGGTGACGAATCGTCGAAAGTCTCTCCCCCGCCGCCGCGGCGCGCGCCCGGGGCCCCGACGACGGAGCCCGTGATGACGGACACGCGAGTCCGGGATACTCCCTCTCGCACAGGCAAGGATAGCGCGCGCCAGACACGACCGGACGCGGACTGTGAGACGGTCTCGGTGGAACGGACACCTCCCTCGTGAGAGACGATATGGAGACCATGACGGATCCGACCGCCCGGAGCGATTCAGGACAGAGCGACGCAGAACTGGTCGCCGCGGCGGCGAGTGGCAACGCCCTCGCCTTCCGCGCGCTCTATCGCGCCTACGCGAGGCCGGTCTACTGGGTCGCGCACGGTCTCGTCGGCAACACGGCGGATGCGGAGGAAGTCATGCAGGAGACGTTCCTCGCGGCCTGGCGAAAACTCCCCGGGATGGTGTTGGAGGGCGAGTCCGCCCTCCCGTGGCTCGTGACGATCTGTCGGTTCCAGAGCGCGAACCGGATCCGGCGGCAGCAACGGGACCGTGCGAACACCGCCGCCGCCGTCGACGAGACTATTCCGTCGACGGTCGACGTGGAGCACCAGGTCATCACGGCGCAGCTGACGGAGCGCATCCTGCGCGAAGTCGCGACCCTCAGCGCGCTGGACCAGGAGATCTTCCGCCTGTGCGCCGCCGAAGGATATGCGTACCAGGCAGCGGCCGAAGAGCTCGGTGTCAGCCACGGCGCCGTCCGCAATCGTCTCTCCCGCATCCGCACGCGTCTGCGGAGCGCCATCGAACCGGAGGGAAGGTGAACGCCATGAACGCCGACGATACGGAGCTTCCTCGGCTGAGCGACGCGCGAGTCCGCGAGATCGAGGAGAGCCTGCTCGCGTCGATCCACGAAGACGGACGGCGCGACTCCCCGCCGGTGGCGCGCACCGCCCGGCGGCGACGTGCGTGGGTGACGGGCGCCGCAGCTGCCGCC
>NZ_JASGDO010000045.1:0-72456 GCF_047607225.1 Microbacterium sp.
GCCGCGCCCCGAGCGCCCCGTCGGCCGCCGCGCGCACGGGAGCCAGGCCGCGCCGCACGCTCGATCACCCGCACCCGACCGTCCGCGGGCTGCACGAGGTCGATCTCCGCCGCCGCGCCTGCTCGGCGGGCAAGGTGCGCGGCCGCTTCCTCGATGGCTTCGGTGGCGAGAGGCAGCGAGTCCACCGGAATGACCCGATGGCTCCGCGCGGCGTAGGGTCCCACGCGTCCCTCGCCGTCGGCATGGAGGCGAACGCGCGTGCGCCATCGCGTGCCGTCGGGCGTCTCTGCGTCGACCGGCTCGACAGTCACGGGCAGGTCCACGCGGCCGACGCGAGAGAGCGCATCGGCGATGACCCGCTTCTTGAGCTCTCGCTGGTGCGCCAGGGCGATGTGACCGAAGTCCGCCCCACCCGGCCGGTCCTCGGGTGCCGCCGACACCTCGGCGGCACTCCATACGTGCGGACGCCGGTGTGGCGAGGGCTCGAGAACCTCCAGGAGCTCGGCGCGCCAGAAGGCCGGTTTGCTGTCGTCGACGACGCGCGCCCGCACCCGTTCACCCGGCACCGTGTCGGGGACGAAGACCACACGACCACCGCGCGCCTCGGTCTCGGCGTCGACGTGGCGGGCCACGAAGACCCCGCCGTGGGCGACGTCGGTGATGTCCAGTTCGATCTCGGCTCCCGTCACTCTTCGACTCTTCCACACCGATCTCGCCTCGGTAGCGTGGGAGTCATGCGCGTATGCCTGGCCTCGACGTCTCCCGCCCGCCGGATGCTGCTCCGACACGCCGGCATCGAGCCCCTCCTCCAGGCCCCGGACGTGGACGAGGAGGGCGTGATCGCCACGGTCGAAGCGGAGGAGGGACGCACTCTCCTCCCCGCCGAGCACGTGCTCCTGCTGGCGCGCCGGAAGGCCGCCGCCGTGGTCGCCTCCCTCGCGCGCACCGATCCGGACTTCGAGGGTCTCATCGTCGGCGGCGACTCCATGTTCGAGCTCGACGGCGAGATCCTCGGCAAGCCCTACGAGCCGGAGGTCGCGGTCGCGCGCTGGCGGGCGATGCGAGGACGCACGGGCGTCCTACACTCCGGGCACAGTGTCTACCGTGTCGGGCCCGGGCGCGCTCCGACGGAGGCGTACGCGGTCGCCGACGCAGCCGTCACGTTCGCCGACGATGTCTCCGACGCGGAGATCGACGCCTACGTCGCCACGGGCGAGCCTCTGCTGGTCGCCGGCGCCTTCACCGTGGACAGCCTCGGCGGCCCTTTCATCAGCCGTGTCGAGGGCGACCCCTCGACCGTGGTCGGCATGTCCCTGTCGACACTCCGCCGGTTGGCGGGCGAGCTCGACATCGTCTGGACGACGCTGTGGAACCGCGGCGGCGCGCCGTCGACCTCGTAGGGTGTCACCCACGTTTTCGGAATGATCTTGTGCGAGTGATCCAAAGACCACCCGTCTCCTCTCGGTAGGCTCGACTCCATGCCTCAGTTCGGGACCACTCCGCTCACCAAGGTGCTCATCGCGAATCGAGGCGAGATCGCCGTGCGCGTCATCCGCGCAGCTCGCGACTCGGGCAAGGCCTCGGTCGCCGTCTACGCCGACCAGGACCGCGACGCCCTCCACACGCGCCTGGCCGACGAGGCCTACGCTCTCGACGGTGCGACGAGCGCCGACACCTACCTCTCGATCGAGAAGATCCTCTCGGTGGCCCGGCGGTCCGGAGCCGATGCCGTGCACCCCGGTTACGGGTTCCTCGCGGAGAACGCCGACTTCGCCCGTGCCGTGATCGCGGCGGGGCTGACCTGGATCGGCCCGTCCCCCGAAGCCATCGAGGCGCTGGGCGACAAGGTGACGGCTCGCCACGTGGCCGAGAGAGTCGGGGCTCCGCTCGCTCCCGGTACGCCGGGCCCCGTCTCGGGGGCGGACGAGGTGATCGCGTTCGCCCGCGAGCATGGTCTGCCGATCGCGATCAAGGCGGCCTACGGCGGTGGCGGACGCGGGTTGAAGGTCGCCCGAGAGCTCGACGAGGTGGCGGAACTGTTCGAATCGGCCACCCGGGAGGCCATCGCCGCCTTCGGGCGCGGCGAGTGCTTCGTCGAGAAGTACCTCGACAAGCCGCGGCACGTCGAGACACAGTGCCTGGCCGACACGGAGGGCAACGTCGTGGTCGTCTCCACGCGGGACTGCTCACTGCAGCGGCGCCACCAGAAGCTCGTGGAAGAGGCGCCCGCGCCGTTCCTCACTGCGGAGCAGAACGAGATCCTCTACACCTCGTCCAAAGCCATCCTGAAGGAGGTCGGCTATGTGGGCGCGGGGACGTGCGAGTTCCTCATCGGCGCCGACGGAACGATCTCCTTCCTCGAGGTCAACACACGCCTGCAGGTGGAGCACCCGGTCTCGGAAGAGGTCACCGGGATCGACCTCGTCCGCGAGCAGTTCCGGCTGGCCGAGGGCGGCGTGCTCGACTATGACGACCCTGAGCCGGTCGGTCACTCCTTCGAGTTCCGGATCAACGGCGAGGATCCGGGGCGGGGCTTCCTCCCCCAGCCCGGCCGTATCCACCAGTTCAAGACCTTCGGCGGGCCCGGCATCCGGCTCGACTCGGGCGTGACCGCCGGAGACAGCGTCTCGGGCGCGTTCGACTCCCTCCTCGGCAAGATCATCGTCTCGGGACGCACGCGCGCCGAGGCCCTCGAGCGCTCGCGCCGCGCCCTCGACGAGTTCGAGGTCGCCGGAATGCCCACCGTGCTGCCGTTCCACCGCAAGGTGGTCCGCGATCCCGCCTTCACCGCGGAGGACGGCCGCTTCGGCGTTTACACCCGTTGGATCGAGACCGAGTTCGACAACGACATCCCCGCGTGGGACGGCGAGCTGGAAGCCCCCGAGGCCGCCGAGGCGCGGCACACCGTCGTCGTCGAGGTGTCCGGCAAACGCCTCGAGGTGAGCCTTCCGGACCGCATCTCCCAGGCGCCGACGCAGGTCGGCCGTCCCGCTGCGGTGCCCCCGTCCCGTCGGTCGCATGCCCCGACCGTCAACGCCGGCGCGTCGGGCGACGCGGTGACCTCGCCGATGCAGGCCACCGTCGTCAAGGTCGCCGTCGAGGAGGGGCAGCAGGTCGTCAAGGGCGACCTGGTCGTCGTGCTCGAGGCGATGAAGATGGAGCAGCCGCTCCAAGCCCACAAGGACGGCGTCATCGGCGCGATCAACGCCGACCCGGGGACCACCGTCGCCGCGGGGCATCAGCTGTTGACGATCTCCTGACATCGTTCGGCAGCCCGCGGCCGCCGGCGCGGATCTGTAGCGTGGGTGGCATGAGACGCCTACTCGGTGCCGTCGTCGTGATCTCGGCGACTCTGTTGTCGGCGGGATGCGCCGCGTCGGCGTCGGTCGATCTCGACGCTGCGCGTGCGTGGGCGGCCGAGTCGAGTGCGCAGAGCTCCGACGGCCCGGGACTTGCCGGCGCAGCCATGCTGTCGGCCACACCCGACGCGCCCTCCGACGACGGCGTGCGCCTGGACTTCAGCGAACCGGTGAGCCTGACCCGCGCGCAGGCGAGTTGCTTCGGTGGGCACAAGGCCGAGGTCATCGTGACGGTGACCGCGTCGGCGGAGGGCGCCTCGGTGGGCTATGGGCTCGAGATCCCCTGCGACGAGAAGCCGCACGACATCCCGTTCGGGGATGACGGGATCGAGCGCGCGGAATCGGCGTTCCTCACGGCGCGCGCCGATCCGTCCACGTACGCCTATGTCGAGGTGATCCAGGCCCTCACGGCCGAGCGCTGAGAAGGCTCAGCCGAAGAAGTCGTCGTCGCGGTTGACCATGTGCATCGCGCGGGTGGCGTCGGTGATCGAGCCCGACAGAGACGGGTAGACCGCGAAGATCCGCGACACCTGGTCGACGGTGAGGCGGCGCTCGACCGCGATCGCGATCGGGTAGATGAGCTCCGAGGCACGCGGCGCGACGATGACGCCGCCGATCACGGTGCCCGACCCTTCCCGCGCCATGATCTTCACGAAGCCGTCTTTGATCCCCATCATCTTGGCGCGGGGATTGGCTGCCAGCGGCAGCTTGTGCACGTACCCGTTGACGGCGCCTGACTCGATGTCGGCCTCCGAACGGCCGACGGTCGCGATCTCGGGAGCGGTGAAGATGTTGGCCGTGATCCGCCGGCGCTCCAACGGGATGACGATGTCGCCGAGCGTGTGGAAGATGGCCGTGCGTCCCTGCATCGAGGCGACCGAGGCGAGGGGGACGAAGGTCGTGCAGTCCCCCGCGGCGTAGATGTTGGGCACGGAGGTGCGCGCGACGCGATTGACCCGGATGTGTCCGGAGTCGGTGAGCTGCACGCCCGCTTCCTCGAGACCGATGTCACGGGTGTTGGGGATCGATCCCACCGCCATGAGGCAATGACTGCCCTCCACCGTGCGTCCGTCGGAAAGGGTGACGACCACGCCCGACCCGGAGCGCTCCACCTTGTCGGCGCGCGACTTCGACAACACCGTCATCCCGCCGCGCTTGAACACCTTCTCGATCACGGCGGCCGCGTCGCGGTCTTCGCCCGGGAGGACCTGGTCGCGGCTGGAGATCAATGTGACCTTCGCGCCCAGGTTCATGTAGGCCGAGGCGAACTCTGCTCCCGTCACACCGGATCCCACCACGATGAGATGCTCCGGCAGCGACTTCATGTCGTAGAGCTGCGTCCAGGTGAGGATCCGCTCCCCGTCGGGCTGGGCGCTGGGCAGCTCCCTGGGCGAGGCGCCGACCGACACGACGAGCGTGTCGGCTTCGATGCGGTCGAAGTCGGTCCCCCCGGGCCCGGTCGAGGCCACGAGGGCGTGGGGGCCGTCCAGCCGGCCGTGGCCGGAGATGATGCGCACGCCCGCCTCGACGAGGTGGGCCCGCATGTCGTCGGACTGCTGACGAGCCAGCGAGAGGAGCCGCTTGTTGACGGCGGCGAGGTTGATCGCGATCTCCGGCTTCAGGGGCCGGCCCGTGTCGGACTTGGCGAACAGCTGCACCCCCAGATCGGAGGCCTCCGAGATCGCGACGGCGGCGTCGGCCGTGGCGATGAGGCTCTTCGACGGGACGACGTCGGTGATCACCGCGCTCCCGCCCACACCAGCGCGCTCGACGAGGGTGACCTGGGCACCCAGCTGCGCGGCGGCCAGCGCCGCCTCGTACCCTCCGGGCCCCCCACCGAGGACGGCGACGGACTGGGTGCGCTCGAAGCTCAACGACATGACATCCATTGTCGCAACTCGGGCGACCGTCGCGCGCCACGGCGGCGCATGAGCACGCCGCGCCGCTCCTGGCACGGCGTGCCGCAGGTTCCTAGAGTGGAGGCATGTCCGAAACGATCCACCACCCGCTCGACGACCTCGCGACCGATCCGTTCGAGGTCGCCGCGCGCGCTGCCGACGACATCGCTCGTCTCACCGGCGTCGAGCATCACGACATCGCCCTCACCCTCGGCAGCGGCTGGGGCAAGGCCGCCGACCTCATCGGTGAGACCACGGCGACGATCGCCGCCACCGAGGTCACGGGATTCAGCAAGCCCGCTCTCGCGGGGCACGTCGGGTCGCTGCGCAGTATCCTCACCCCGAAGGGCAAGCGCGTCCTCGTGATCGGGGCACGGACCCACTACTACGAGGGCCACGGCGTCCGCCGCGTGGTGCACAGCGTGCGGACCGCCGCGGCAACGGGCGCCCGCACGATGGTCCTCACCAACGGCGCCGGCGGGATCAAGAGCACGTGGTCTCCCGGGCAGCCGGTGCTCATCAGCGATCACATCAACCTCACCGGCGATTCGCCGCTGGAGGGCGCGACCTTCATCGACCTCACCGACCTGTACTCGACGCGCCTGCGCGACCTCGCACGACGGGTGGACCCCTCGCTCGACGAAGGCGTGTACTGCCAGTTCCGTGGTCCGCAGTACGAGACGCCCGCCGAGGTGCGCATGGCCAAGACGATCGGCGGTCACATCGTCGGGATGTCGACGGCGCTGGAGGCGATCGCCGCCCGCCAGGCGGGAATGGAGATCCTGGGCTTTTCACTCATCACCAACATGGCCGCCGGGATCCAGACGACGCCGCTCAGTCACCAGGAGGTGATCGAGGCGGGCCAGCAGGCAGAGCCGGTGATCTCCGCGCTCCTGGCCCGCGTGATCGGCGAGCTGTGATGAGCATCGCGGCCGCACGGGCGTGGCGCGATCAGGACCCCGACGACGTGACCCGTGCAGAGCTCGACAGGCTGATCGATGCGGCCGAGGCGGGCGATCCCGCCGCCGCAGCCGACCTCGACGACCGGTTCTCGGGGCGCCTCGAGTTCGGGACCGCGGGGCTGCGCGGGCGCCTCGGTGCCGGCCCCACCCGCATGAACCGGGTTCTCGTCGCCCAAGCTGCCGCGGGCCTCGCGGCCTATCTCCTCGAGAAGGCGGACGGCACCACGCCGACGGTCGTCGTGGGGTACGACGGACGACGCAACTCCGACGTGTTCGCGCGCGACAGCGCCGAGCTCTTCGCCGGCGCCGGGCTCCGCGCGATCCTCCTCCCCCGGCTCCTGCCGACCCCCGTGCTCGCCTTCGCCGTGCGCCACCTCGGCGCGGCGGCCGGGGTGATGGTCACCGCGTCGCACAACCCGCCCGACGACAACGGGTACAAGGTGTATCTGGGAGGCGCCGACGACGGCTCACAGATCGTCGCGCCGGCCGACGCCGAGATCGCCGCCCACATCCTCGCGGTGGCGGAGGCGGGTGATGTCGGCGCGCTCCCGCGGGGCGTCTTCGAGACCGCCGGCGAGGACGTCGTCGACGCCTACGTCGCGGCCACGGCCACGGTGGCCCCCGCCCCCGCGGGGGCGGCGGGACTGAACTGGGTGTACACCGCGATGCACGGTGTCGGATACGAGACGCTCGAGCGCATCCTCACCGCCGCCGGCTACCCCTTGCCGACCGTCGTCGCCGAGCAGATCCGCCCCGACGGCACCTTCCCCACCGTCGCCTTCCCCAACCCGGAAGAGCCCGGCGCGATGGATCTCGCCTTCGCCACGGCACGGGACGCGAGGGCGGAGCTGATCCTCGCCAACGATCCCGATGCGGACCGGCTCGCGGTGGCCGTTCCGGATGCCGAGGCGCCGGAGGGGTGGCGCCGACTCACCGGAAATCAGGTGGGCCTCCTCCTCGGCTGGCGCGCCGCTCGAACCGCCACGTCGGGTGCCCTCGCGTGCTCGCTGGTGTCCTCCCCGGGACTCCAGACCGTGGCGGAGCACTACGGGCTCGACTTCCACTCCACGCTCACCGGGTTCAAGTGGATCTCCCGCGCCCCGGGCATCGTCTACGGCTTCGAAGAGGCGCTCGGCTACCTCGTCAACCCCGGCACCGTGCGCGACAAGGACGGCATCTCCGCCGCGATCGCCCTGCTCGGTCTCGTCTCCGAGGCGCGCGAGGAGGGCCGCAGCCTGGCCGACCTCCTCCGTCAGTTCGACGAGACGTTCGGATTCTTCGAGTCCGGTCAGGTCTCGGTCAGGGTCGAGGATCTCTCTGTGATCCCACGCGTCATGGCGGCGCTGCGCTCCGCACCGCCCACCTCGATCGGTGGGACCGCGGTGGAACGTGTCGACGACCTGCTGGCGGGTGTCGGCGATCTTCCGCGCGGCGACGTGCTCCGCTTCTGGCTGACCGACGGCTCGCGAGTGATCGTGCGCCCGAGCGGCACCGAGCCGAAGGTCAAGGTGTATCTCGATGTCCGCGGCGATTCGGCCACGCAAGCCGCATCGCGGCTCGCGGCGGTCGAAGGCGGGGCGCGCGACCTCCTCGCCGCCGCACAGGGGTGACGCGGCGCGCGCCTAGGCTCGTGTCATGCTGCTGACCGAGCCGATCGTCCTCGAGGATCCCCACGTTCGCCTGGAGCCCCTGCACCCCTCGCACGCCGCCGATCTGGAAGACGCGCGCGGAGGGCTGGAGTACGCCTGGTACACCTCCGTGCCCGCCTCGGTGGAGGATGAGATCGCGCATCGGGTCGGCGAGAGGGAAGCCGGCCGGATGAACCCCTGGGCGGTCGTGGTCGACGGGCGTGCGCGCGGCATGACGACGTTCTGCAACATCGATGCGGACAACCGACGCGTGGAGATCGGCCACACCTGGCTGTCGCCGACCGTGCAGCGGACCGCGGTCAACACCGCCGCCAAGCTGCTCCTCCTCACGCACGCGTTCGAGGCGTGCGACGTGATCGCCGTGGAGTTTCGCACCCACTGGCACAACCGTCAGTCTCGGGCGGCCATCGAGCGGCTGGGGGCCAAGCAGGACGGAGTGCTGCGCAATCACCGCTTCGGGCCCGACGGCACTCTCCGCGACACCGTCGTCTACTCGATCCTCCCGCACGAATGGCCCACGGTACGGCGGGGCCTGAGTGCGCGCCTGTCCTGACCGGCAGCCGGCTCAGCCGTCGACGACGGCGA
Source organism: Microbacterium sp. (assembly GCF_047607225.1). GTDB lineage: Bacteria > Actinomycetota > Actinomycetes > Actinomycetales > Microbacteriaceae > Microbacterium. Next base: position 8,454 of record NZ_JASGDO010000045.1, read on the forward strand.
CCAACTCGTCGAGGAAGGCGGGGAACGTGGTTCCCCGCCGAACGATGCGCTGCACGCTGTCGCGCTCGCTGAACACCTCGACGAGCTGCTCGAACACGGTCTGGAACGCGGCGCGATCCGACTCGCTGAAGGCCACCAGGGCCACCACCTGCACGCGGCCGTCACCCCACGGGATCGACTGCTCGCCGATGCCGATCGCGATGGCCGTTCGCGTCGCGGTCATCCCGAGCGCGTGCGGCACCGCGAGGGCGTCGGAGAACGCGGTGGAGGACAGCCGTTCACGCTCGAGGGTGCGCTGCACGTAGTCGTCGTCGATGACGCCGGAGCGCACCAACAGCGCCCCGAGCCGCGAGATCACCGCCTCCTCGTCCTGCTGAGGGTCAAGGCCGTAGACGAAGGCGTCGGGGTGGAAGTAGCGCTCCAGCTCGGTGCGCAGGCGCGCGAGCCGCCGCGCGCGGCGGACACGGCTGGCCGCCGCCTGCACCCGCTCCACGTCGGCCTCGGTGAGGAACGGCTGGATGCGCACGAACCGATCGGCCACTGTCGGCGGGTCGATCGTGGTGAGCACGAGGTCGGTGTCGATGGAGGACCAGTCGGGATCCACCCGGGTCTCCACGCCCACCACGGTCACGGCCTGCCCGAGCGACTGCGCGATGCTCGAACGCAAGAGCTCGTGCAGTTCGTAGTAGCCGGGGCAGACGATCGTCGCCGTCAGGACGGCACCCGCACGTCGGCTTCTCTCCAGCCGACCACCGACGTGCATCGCGATATAGGCGATCTCGTCGTCGAGGAGCGCGATCCCGAGGAGCCCCCGCAGACCGTCGGAGATGTAGACGGCGATCTCGAAGATCATCGGATAGCTCGTCTTCAGCGACTTCGTGAGCGGATTGCGCGACCACGCCTGCTCGCGCGCCCGCATCCGCAGGTTCTGCACGTGGAGGGCGAGACGCAGGACGAAGTCGTCGTGATCGATGTCGACCTGGAACTCCGCCGCGGCGCGCGCGACGACGTCGCGTACGGCGGTCTCCACTTCCGGGTCGAGCCGCTGCCGGATGACCGCAGCCGGCTCCGCGGCGCCCGGGGCCACGACGCGACTCTCCACCAGGGCCGTGAGGTGCAACAGGTCTCCCGACCCGAAACGCACGCGGAGGTGGCGGGCGCTCAGGCGGTCGAGCGCGGCGGCGATGCGTTCGGCCGACTCCCCCGACGGCGGTGCCCCCGCCTCCTCGAGGCCGCGATCTCGGGACACCCGGTCGGCGGCGATCGCGATGTGCATCATCACGTCGCCGATCCCGAACTCGTTGACGAAGTACCCGAGGTCGGTGAGCTCGGCGACCAGTTCCGCCTTGAACGGCCCGAACGCCGCCGCTCCGATGGACTCCTCACCGAGCGCTCGGCGGAGCGCATCGACGTCGAACGCGCCGTCGTCGGTCTCCTCGTGGACGAGGCGGCTGAGGAGCCTCCGCTGAGACATCTCGGTTCCCCGCAGCCGGGCGCGGGAGGCCGTGCGCTCGAGGACGAGGTCGGTCTCGCCGAGGAGAGCCCTCACCCGAGCCAGATCCGCGTCGAGCGTGGCCGGACTCACGTGGAACTGGTCCGCGGTCTCGAACACATCGATGCCGTCGGGCGAGGCGAGGACCGCCCGCACCAGGCGATGGAGCCGATCCCTCGGAGTGCCGGACTCCACGCCCCCGGCGCGCTGCGCCGCGACGAGGTCGGCACCGGCACGATACCCCTGGGGCCCGGACTCGACGGCCGACCCGTCGGGAACCCGGCCATTGATCGCATTCACATAGGAGCGGATGCTGCGCGGGGTCACCCCGATCGCGTCGGCGAGCTCTGCGGCGGTCATCCAGTCGCTGCCGCGCGCGAGCATGGCGATGACGCGATCCTGCCGGGCTCTGCTCACCCGTCCAGTCAACCATGGGTCTCTCCGCCGGGCTCCGGCGGTTTCCGCCCCTGCGGAAACAGGAGTGGTTGTCGGCTCTCAGTGGTTTCACAAGAATGGGCGGGAAGGAGGCGGATCGATGAGGATCCTGGTGGTATGCGGCGCAGGAGCGTCGAGCACTTTCGTCGCCCAGCGCTTGCGGCGCGCGGCCCAGACCCGGGGCCGGGAGCTCAGCGCGGTCGCCGGCACCGAGCAGTCGTTGCCGACCGATATCGAACGGGCGGATCTCGTGCTCGTCGGACCCCACTTGCAGCATGCCCTGGAGAGCATCCGCCACGACGCCGGTCCGCGAGGCACGCGCGTCGTGCTGCTGCCCCCCGACATCTTCGCCGACCTCGACGGGACCCGAACCCTCGCACTCGTCGATGCAACCCTGACGCCGCCCTATCGAGAGGAACCCGCATGACCGCTGTGTCCCGCACCGTCCGGATCGGGTCGTCCAACGGCCTTCACGCGCGTCCCGCGAAGCTGTTCGCGCAGGCCGCGAAGGAGTCCGGCGCCGAGGTGACCATCTCGAAGGGCTCCGGCGCTCCCGTCAACGCCGCCAGCATCCTCGGTGTCATCTCCCTGGGCGCCGAGAAGGGCGACTACGTGACCCTGACCACCGACGGAGCGAACGCGGAGAGCGTCCTCGATGCGCTCGCCGAGCTCCTCACCACCGACCACGACGAGTAATCGCTCGCCGACGTTCCACCCCCACAGAGCACCACAAGGAGATCCACGACATGAGCGAACTGCGCGGAGTCGGCATCGGTCTGGGCGTTGCCCAGGGACCTGTCGCCCGGATGGCGGAGCCGCTTCCCGCCCCCGAGGACGTCCCCAGCCAGCGCACTCCCGAGGAGGAGCTCGCCCGGGTTCGCGAAGCCGTGGCCGCCGTCGCCCGCGAGCTCGAGGAACGGGGCTCGCAGGCCGGGGGTCTTGCCCGTGAGGTGCTCGAAGCGCAGGCCATGATGGCTGAGGATCCCACGCTCGATCAGGAGGTCTCCACGCGGGTGACCGCCGGCAAGACCGGCGAGTACGCGGTGCACGACGCCTTCGCCACCTTCCGCGACATGCTCTCGGCGATGGGCGGATACCTCGGCGAGCGCGCGGCCGACCTCGACGACGTCGCCCAGCGCGTCATCGCGCGTCTGCGGGGCCTTCCCGCCCCCGGCATCCCCGACCCCGGCCACCCGTTCGTCCTCGTCGCGAAGGACCTCGCTCCCGCCGACACCGCTCTCCTCGACCTCGACAAGGTGCTGGCCCTCGTCACCACCGACGGCGGCCCCACTTCGCACACCGCCATCCTCGCGCGGGAGAAGTCGATCGTCGCCGTGGTCGGAGCCGCCGCAGCGAAAGACCTCACCGACGGCGAGACCGTCATCGTCGATGCGGCCAAGGGTGTCGTGACGAGCAGCCCTTCGGAGGCCGAACTCGCTCAGGCGCAGCACCGCGCCGACGCCCGTGCTGCCGCGGCAACCGCCCCCCTCACTCCGGGCGCCCTGAAGGACGGGACGGCGGTGCCGCTCCTGGCGAACCTCGGAAAGCCCGGCGGAGCGGCCGAAGCGGTCGAGCTGGGCGCGGAGGGCGTGGGGCTGTTCCGCACCGAGTTCCTCTTCCTGTCGTCCTCCCAGGCGCCGACCGTCGAGGAGCAGACGAAGGCCTACACCGAGCTCCTCCAGGCCTTCCCCGGCAAGAAGGTCGTCGTCCGTGCGCTGGACGCCGGAGCGGACAAGCCGCTTGCCTTCCTCAACGACGCGCACGAGGAGAACCCCGCGCTCGGCCTGCGCGGGCTCCGCGCGCTCCGCGCGAGCGAGGACATCCTGCGCGAGCAGCTGACCGCTCTGGCGCAGGCCGACGCCGCCACCGACGCCGACCTCTGGGTCATGGCGCCGATGGTGTCCACCGTGGAGGAGACGGAGTACTTCGTCACCCTCGCCAAGGAGTACAGCATCAAGACCGCCGGCGTGATGGTCGAGGTGCCCTCCTCCGCGCTCCTGGCCGACAAGGTCCTCGACATCGCCGACTTCGCCTCGATCGGCACGAACGACCTCACCCAGTACACCCTGGCCGCCGACCGGCTGCTCGGGTCGGTCTCGGGCTTCCAGGACCCCTGGCACCCGGCGGTCCTGCAGCTCATCAAGCTGACCGGCGAAGGCGGCAAGGCGCACGGGAAGCCCATCGGCATCTGCGGCGAGGCCGCCGCCGACCCGATGCTGGCCGTCGTCCTGGTCGGCCTCGGGGCGACGACCCTGTCGATGGCGCCCACGGCGCTCGCGGATGTCCGCGCCACCCTCTTGCAGTACACCCGCGACGATGCCGAGCGCATCGCCGCAGCAGCACTCGCCGCGTCCGACGCGGCGTCCGCCCGAGCCGCGGCACAGGCCGCGTCTGGCTCCCCCGCCTGACCGGCGGGGCTACCCCAAGGAGAAATCAGCACATGACAACGGCGTCCTCCCCCACGACGGGGGTCAATCGGGCACGAGTCGGAGTCCAGCGCTTCGGCACGTTCCTCTCCGGCATGATCATGCCGAACATCGCGGCATTCATCGCGTGGGGCTTCATCACGATGCTCTTCATCTCCGCCGGCTGGCTGGGCGGGTGGTTCCCCGTTGCCAACCTGCTCGGCGGTTTCGGGGATGCGGCAACCATCGGCTGGGAGGGCGCGAGAACCGCTCTCGCCCAGACCGAGGACGGCGTCACCTTCACCACGTTCGTCGGCTTGGTCGGCCCGATGGTGACCTATCTCCTGCCTCTTCTGATCGCCAACACTGGTGGGCGGATGGTCTACGGCGAGCGAGGTGGCGTCGTGGCGACCATCGCGACGATGGGTGTGATCGTGGGAACGGACATTCCGATGTTCCTCGGCGCCATGATCATGGGTCCCTTGGCGGCGTGGGTCACCAAACAGATGGACAAGCTCTGGGACGGGAAGATCAAGCCCGGCTTCGAGATGCTGGTCAACAACTTCTCCGCGGGCATCTTGGGCATGCTTCTTGCTATCTTCGGGTTCTTCGCTTTCGGCCCCGTGATGCTCGGCATCAGCGGATTCCTCGGGACGGTCGTCGGCGGCCTCGTGTCGGCGAGCCTTCTGCCGGTTCTCTCGATCATCGTCGAACCCGCGAAAGTGCTGTTCCTCAACAACGCCATCAACCACGGCGTGTTCACACCGCTCGGGATCCAGCAGGCGACAGAGACAGGGAAGTCGATCCTGTTCCTCATCGAGGCCAACCCTGGCCCCGGACTCGGGCTCCTCCTCGCCTTCACGTTCTTCGGCATCGGGGCCGCCAAGGCCTCGGCGCCGGGCGCGATCGTGATCCAGTTCCTCGGCGGCATCCATGAGATCTACTTCCCGTACGCGCTGAGCAAGCCGATGACGATCCTCGCCCTCATTGCGGGTGGCGCGACCGGTGTCACGACCAACATGATCTTCGGCGGCGGTCTCGCGTTCCCCGCGGCCCCCGGAAGCATCATCGCCGTGACTGCGGCGGCTTTGACTCCCGAGGCTGGTGGCGTCGGGAACCTGTTGGTCGTCTACCTGTCCGTCGTCCTCGCCGCAGCGGTGACCTTCCTGATCACGGCCGTCATCTTGCGCTCCTCGCGCAAGCGGGATCTCGCCGCCGCCACGGACTCGTTCTCTGCAGCCATCGACCAGACCGAGGCGAACAAGGGCAAGTCCTCGTCCGCCATGGACGCGCTCCGCGGCTCGGGCGCTGCAGCTGCGGGCGCCACTGCCGGGGCGGGAACGGTCACAGCCGACAAGACGATCAACAACATCGTCTTCGCGTGCGACGCGGGAATGGGCTCGTCCGCGATGGGCGCGAGCGTCCTCCGCAACAAGATCAAGAAGGCGGGCGTGGAAGGGGTGACCGTCACCAACAAGGCGGTCGCCAACCTCGACGGCTCCGAGGACCTGGTGATCACGCAGCAGCAGCTGACGGACCGGGCCCGCGGGGTCAACCCCAACGCCATCCACGTGTCAGTCGACAACTTCATGAACTCGCCGAAGTACGACGAGGTCGTCAAGCTCGTGGTCGATCAGCACGACGCGTAGCCTCGGAAGACCGCTGCGGGGTCGGGTCGCGAGATGCACCCGGCCTCGCAGCCCGAGGCATCCGAACCGAAGGAAGAAAGAGAACAGTCATGGCACGTGAAGTCTTGAACGTCGGACAGGTCCGCATCCACGCGGGGTCGGCTACGCGGGAGCAGGCGATGCGAGAGGCAGCCGACATCCTGGAGGCGGCAGGTGCCGTGACGGGGGCGTACTTCGACGCCATGCAGCAGCGCGAGGCGACCGTCTCGACCTACATGGGCAATGAGCTGGCCATTCCCCACGGCACCAACGAGACCAAAGACGCCATCCTCGACTCGGCTCTCTCGTTCGTCCGGTACGACGGCGGAGTGGACTGGGACGGCAACCCCGTCAGCTTCGTCGTGGGCATCGCCGGCAAGGGCGACGAACACCTCGAGATCCTGTCGCAGATCGCCCTCCTGTTCTCCGACGAGGACGAAGTCGAGCGGCTGAAGGCAGCGCAGAGCCCCGAAGAGCTGTTCACCTTGCTCGCAGCGGTGAACGAGGCATGAAAGCCGTCCACTTCGGCGCCGGCAACATCGGGCGAGGCTTCGTCGGACTGCTCCTCCACGAGGGCGGCTACGACCTCGTGTTCTCCGATGTCGCCGCGCCGCTCGTCGATGCGATCAACGCGGCCTCCTCGTACACGGTCCACGAGGTGGGCGACGGCGGCACCGACAAGGTGGTCACCGGTTTCCGCGCCCTCAACAGCACCACACAGCAGGACGAGCTCGTCGACGAGATCTCCCGCGCGAACGTGGTGACCACCGCGGTCGGCCCGACGATCCTGAAGTTCGTGGCCCCGCCGATCGTCGCCGGCCTGGCGCTGCGCGACCCGTCCGCTCCTCCGCTGCAGATCATGGCGTGCGAGAACGCGATCAATGCGACCGATCTGCTCCGCGAGGAGATCAAGGCCCAGGCAGGTGAAGCGTGGGACGCGCTCGAAGGCCGCGCGGTCTTCGCCAACACCGCCGTCGACCGCATCGTCCCGGCGCAGCCCGCCGGATCCGGGGTCGATGTCACCGTGGAGCCGTTCTACGAGTGGGCCATCGAGCTGCCGCCCTTCGGCGATGCGCCGCCGCACATCCCCGGCGCGCATTTCGTCGACGATCTCGCCCCCTACATCGAGCGCAAGCTCTTCACCGTCAACACGGGCCACGCCACCACGGCGTACTTCGGGGCTGAGGCGGGCATCGACAAGATCTCCGACGTTCTGGCCGACCCCGCCATCGCGGGCAAGGTCGCAGCGACCCTCGAAGAGACCTCGGCGCTGCTCGTGGCCAAGCACGGACTGGATGCCGGCGAGCTTGCCGAGTATCGCGCCACGATCCTGCGCCGGTTCGCCAACCCGGCTCTTCCCGACACCGTCGGCCGTGTCGGGCGTCAGCCGCTGCGCAAGCTCTCCCGCCACGAACGCTTCGTCGGTCCGGCAGCCGAAGCGGCCGAGCGCGGACTCTCCGTCGATGCGCTTCTGGCGGCCATCGGCGCGGCGTTGCGCTTCGACGACACCGACGACGAGCAGTCGGTGGAGCTCCAGCAGAGACTGCGGGCACAGACCGCCGATGACTTCACCGCGTCGGTCACCGGGCTCACGCAGGACCACCCCCTCTTCGCGCGCGTGAGCGAGGTCGTCGCGGCGCGGCAGGCCGAGCGGGAGTGACCGGGGCGGGGCGACGCCGGCGCCGGCTGCTGTGGTGGATCGGCGGTGGTCTGGCCGGCGTGCTCCTGCTCGCCGCCACGGGCATCGTCGTGTGGAGCCAGGTCGGGGTCTATCAAGCCGAAGCGGAGCCGCTGGCCGCTGTCCGCGCCGACCCCGCCATCCGCCTCGCCGAAGACGGCACCGCCATCGTCATGTCGCCGACGCGAGCTGACACCGACGCGACGCGGGGGCTCGTGTTCATCCCGGGCGCGAAGGTCGACCCGTGGGCGTACGCCAGCACACTCAGCGGGCTCGTCGCCGAGGACGGCCTGACCGTCGTGATCACCCGGCCCTGGCTCAACCTCGCTTTCTTCGACCCGCGCCCGCTCAGCACGTTCACCGATCTCGCCCCCGGGGTGCAGACGTGGGCGGTCGGCGGCCACTCGCTGGGCGGCGTGCGCGCGTGCAGCCTCGCCACCGATGCCGACGCCCTGGTGCTCTTCGCCTCCTACTGCGCCACCGACATCTCGGGCTCCGGCCTTCCGGTGCTGAGCCTGGCGGGGAGCGATGACGGGCTGTCGACACCGCAGAAGATCGACGATGCCCGTCACCTCCTTCCGCCGGGGGCGACCGTAGTTCAGATCGACGGCGCCAGCCATGCGTCCTTCGGCGCCTACGGCCCTCAGGACGGCGACGGGGTCCCCACGCTCTCGCGCGAGAAGGTGACCGCGGAGATCACGTCGTCCGCCGGAGAGTTCATCGCGTCGCTGGACTAGCCGGCTCGGTCACGACAGCGGGCAGCCGATAGCATCACGTCACGTCTCCTCATCCGCCACGAAGGAGTGACCGGACCATGCCTCAGCGTCGCTATGCGATCATCGGCGCCGGGCCGTCGGGGCTTGCCGCGGCCCGGGCGCTCCAGCGCGAGGGCCTCGACTTCGACGGGTATGAGGCGTCGGCGGGAGTCGGCGGACTGTGGGACATCGACAACCCCCGCTCGACGATGTACGAGTCGGCCCACCTCATCTCCTCGCGCACGACCACGGAGTTCACCGAGTTCCCGATGGAGAGCACGGCAGACTACCCGAGCCATCGGGAACTCGTCCGATACTTCCGCGCCTACAGCACCGCCTTCGGCCTCGATGAGCGGTTCCGGTTCCACAGCAGAGTGACCGCGGTCGAGCGCACCTCATCCGGCGCCTGGCGCGTGACCGCCGACTCCCCCGACGGACCGTCGACGACGGCGTATGACGGCGTGATCATCGCCAACGGCACGCTCGCGGAGCCCCATATCCCGGCTTTCACGGGTCAGTTCTCGGGCGACATCGTGCACACGAGCGCCTACAAGAACGCAAGCCAGCTCGCCGGCCGCCGGGTGCTCATCGTCGGCGCCGGGAACTCCGGCTGCGATATCGCGGTCGACGCGGTGCACCACGCGGCCTCGGTGGAGATGAGCGTGCGCCGCGGCTACTACTTCGTTCCGCGCTACCTCTTCGGCCGTCCCGCGGACACGCTGAACCAGGGGGGTCCGCTGCCCGCTCGACTCAAGCAGTTCATCGACACGCGGGTGCTGCGCGCGTTCACGGGCGACCCCGTGAGATTCGGGTTCCCTCGACCGGACTATCGGATCTACGAGTCGCACCCGATCGTCAACACCCTCGTTCTGCACCATCTGGGTCAGGGCGATCTGCGCATCCGCGCCGACGTCGACCGGTTCGACGGCGCGAGGGTCCACTTCCGCGACGGCAGCTCGGGCGAGTACGACACGGTGCTGCTGGCGACCGGTTACCGTCTCGACTATCCGTTCGTCGATCGTGCCGATCTGCACTGGACGGGCGCGGCACCCCGCCTCTTCCTGCACATCTTCCCGCCATCGTTCAATGGGCTCTATGTGATGGGCATGGTCGAGGCGTCAGGACTGGGCTGGCAGGGGCGCTTCGAGCAGGCGGAGCTCGTCGCCGCCTATCTGCGCGCTCAGGTCGACGCCCCCGAGCGTGCGTCCCTGTTCCGTCGGAGGGTCAACGTCCCCTGGCCCGACCTGACCGGCGGCTACCGGTACCTGGCCCTGGAGCGGATGTCGTACTACGTCAACAAGGACGCCTATCGCACGACGGTGCGTGCGATGACGCAGTCGCTGAAGTCCGATCGGATCCGCGCCGCCCGCGACGGTCGACGGCGACCTGCCTAACTCCGCCAACCCGCCACCGTCCGCCCGTCGCCGCCGCCCTCACGCGCGTTCGCGCCCCGACCTGGAGGAGTTCTGCAGGCGCGGCGACTCCTCCCCGTGCGCGACTCGGGCCGAGTTCCCCCCGTGGACGGCCCATCCGCACACCGCGCGGGGCGCGAGCGAGTGCGCTAGAGCGATGTCCGATTCTCGTCGTCCCCTCGCCCGCGCCGAAGAGCTCCACACGGCGCGCTACCTCACCGCGTCGGATCTCCGCGGCGCCGGTATCAGCCGTCATCATGCCGCCCGCCTCGTTGATCAGGGGCAGCTGATCCGCCTTCGTCGCGGGCGATTCGTCGCCGTGGAGACGCCACGCGAACTCGTCGAGGTCGGCCGGCTCGGCGGCCGGCTGGACTGCCTGTCGTTGCTCGCGGCCGTCGGGGTGTTCGTGCGATCGCGACCGGCGATCCCGCATGTCCAGTTCGAACGGGGATCGAGCAGGCTCCCGCCCCGTCCGACCGGGGTGGTCGCACATTGGCGGGCATCGGAGTCTTCGTCCCAAGACCTGGTCGCGCAGATCATCGACGCGGTGACGCAGGCCTGTCGCTGCCAGAGCCCGAGAGACGCCATCGCCACGCTCGACAGCGCGTGGTTCCACGCAGTGGTGGACGAGTCCGACATCGCCGCCGTCCTCGGTCGGCTTCCTCGTCGATTCCGTCGCCTTGGCGGACTCCTCGACCCGCGCGCCGAGTCGGGGACCGAGACGCTCGTGCGGCTGATGCTCCGTGGCCTCGGGTGCCGCGTCGAGGTGCAAGTGGCGATCGCCGGTGTCGGCCGGGTCGACCTCCTCGCCGACGGCTGGCTCATCGTGGAATGCGACAGCAGGGCGCACCACAGCGGCTGGGATGCGCAGCGAAGCGACCGTCGACGCGATCTCGCCGCGGCCGCCCTGGGCTACACGACGGTTCGTCCCCTCGCCGAGGACATCCTGACGCACCCGGAGGCCGTCCTCGCGGCTCTCCGGTCGGCCCTGTCGTCTCCCGCGCCGCGGCCGGGTCTGCACAACTCCTCCAGTTCCGCGGCGATCGTGCCGGAAATCCTGTGACGGGCAGACGTCAGCGCCGACGTGGAGGAGTTATGCAGACGGCATCAGAGGGAGGTCAGCGGTCGAAGCCCTCACCGATCAGCTCGATGAGCTCTTCGCGCTCCTCGACCGAGAGGAAGGCCCCCGCGGCCGCATTCAGCTGGAACGCTTCGAGATCGTCGAGCGAGTAGTCGAAGGTCTCGGCGAGGAGCGCCAGCTCACGAGTCAGAGACGTGCGGCTCATCGTCCGGTTGTCGACGTTGACCGTGACGGAGAACCCGAGCTGGTACAGGAGGTCGAAGGGGTGATCCTCCATCGTCGTGCCCCAGCTGGCGATCGCGCCGGTCTGGAGGTTGGACGACGGCGAGAGCTCGAGCGGGATCTCACGGTCGCGTACCCAGTGGGCGAGGTCGCCGAAGGTGACGAAGGTCTCCTCCCCCTTCTGCGACACCACCTCGAGGTCTTCCGCGATACGGACCCCGTGGCCGAGGCGCAGGGCGCGGCCGTCGATCAGCGCCGAGCGGATGGAGTCGAGACCCGCCGCCTCACCCGCGTGAACCGTCACGGGGAAGAACTGCTCGGCGAGGTAATCGAACGCCTCGCGGTGACGGGAGGGCGGGAAGCCGTCCTCGGGTCCGGCGATGTCGAACCCGACGGCGCCGCGTCCCCGGAAGGCGACGGCGAGCTCGGCGATCTCTCGTGCCCGATCGGTGTGGCGCATGGCGGTGATGAGCTGCCCGACGCGGATGTCGTCACCGCGGGCCTCGACCGCATCCTCGCCCTCCTCGATCCCCTCCTGCACGGCCTCGACGGCCTCCTCGAGCGTCAGTCCGGCGGCAAGATGCTGCTCCGGAGCCCAGCGGACCTCACCGTAGATGACGCCGTCGGCCGCCAGATCCTCCACGAACTCCTTGGCCACGCGGCGCAGTCCCTCGCGGGTCTGCATGACACCGGTGGTGAGGTCGAACGTCTTCAGGTACTCCACGAGCGAGCCGGAATCGCTCTGCCCTTCGAACCAGTCGGCGAGGGCGTCGGCGTCGGTCCGGGGAACCTCGAGCCCGATCTCGTCGGCGAGTTCGATGATCGTCTGTGGGCGCAGAGCGCCGTCGAGGTGGTCGTGCAGCGACACCTTCGGCAGGGAGCGGATCGAGACGCCCTGCAGCTTCGCGTCGCCGTGCTGATCGATGGACATGATTCTCCCGGGGTGTGAGGGATGGAATGGCGGGTGCCGCCGTTCAGGCGGTGATGCGCTCCAGGACGAGCGGCGAACGGCTGGGGGCCTCGTCGCCGATCGTCCACGCCCCGTCGAGGGCGTCGAGGGCACGGGCGAAGCGGTGCTCGTCGTCGGCGAGGAGGGTGAAGACGGGCTGACCGGGAGCGACCCGGTCGCCGGGCTTGACGTGGAGATCGATACCGGCGGCGTGGATCACCGGGTCCTGTGCGCGGGCGCGTCCGGCGCCCAGGCGCCACGCCGCGATTCCGAAGGGGAGCGCCTCGAGCGCCGTGACGACGCCCTCGCGATCGGCGACGACCGTGTGCGTCTCCCGCGGGGCGGGAAGCGGAGCGTCGGGGTCGCCGTCTTGAGCCCGGATCATCCGACGCCACGCATCCATCGCCCGTCCGTCGGTGAGCGCTGCCTCGACATCGGCATCGGGCTGGCCGGCGAGGGCGAGCATCTCGCGCGCGAGCGCGACCGTCAGCTCCACGACGTCGGCGGGTCCGCCGCCGGAGAGGACCTCCACCGACTCCCGGACCTCGTTGGCGTTGCCGATCGCCAGACCCAGCGGCGTGTTCATGTCGGTGAGCAGCGCCGTCGTCGCCACCCCGGAGTCGGTGCCCAGCGCCACCATCGTCCGCGCGAGCTCTCTCGCGCGGTCGACGTCGCGCATGAACGCTCCCGATCCGAACTTGACGTCGAGGACGAGGGAGTCGGTGCCCTCGGCGATCTTCTTGGACATGATGCTCGACGCGATGAGAGGGATCGCCTCGACCGTTCCGGTGACGTCACGGAGGGCGTAGAGCCGCTTGTCGGCGGGCGCGAGGCCGGAACCGGCCGCGCAGATCACCGCGCCGACGTCGCGCAGCTGGGCGAACATCTCGTCGTTGGACAGAGCGGCGCGCCACCCCGGAATCGACTCGAGCTTGTCCAGCGTGCCGCCGGTGTGCCCGAGCCCCCGCCCCGACAACTGCGGCACCGCCACACCGAACGCGGCGACGAGCGGCGCGAGCGGAAGCGTGATCTTGTCACCGACGCCTCCCGTCGAGTGCTTGTCGACGGTGGTCTTGCCCAGGCCCGCGAAGCTCATGCGCTCCCCCGAGGCGATCATCGCGTCGGTCATGACGCGGATCTCGTCCCTCGTCATCCCGTTCAGGAGCACCGCCATCGCGAAGGCCGCCATCTGCGAGTCGGCGACGTACTCGCGCGTGTAGGCGTCGACCATCCACCGCAGCGCGTCTTCGGCGACGGCACCGCCGTCACGCTTGGTGCGAATCACGTCGACCGCGTCGAAGGGCTCCACGTCGGGCGTGGTCGGACTGCTCATCGCGCGGCCTCCAGGTCTCGGGGCCCGAACGCGTCGGGCAGGACTTCGTCGATCGTGCGGATGCCGGACACCGTCTCCAAGAGCATGCCCGGCAGGGCGAACTCGTTCAGAAGCTGACGGCATCGGCCGCACGGCATGATCGTCTCGCCGTCGTTGTTGACGCACACGAAGGCGACGAGCTGGCCACCGCCGGACATGTGGAGGTCTCCCACGAGGGCGCATTCGGCACACAGCCCGACGCCGTAGGAGGCGTTCTCCACGTTGCACCCGGACACGACGCGTCCGTCGCTGACGAGCGCGGCAGCCCCCACGCGATACCGCGAGTACGGCGCGTAGGCGCGCTGCATCGCCTCGGTCGCGACGGCGCGCAGATGATCCCAATCGATGTCGGTCATGTCATCCCTTGATGTACGGCTTGCCGGCGGCGGCGGGCCCGCGGATCTGCCCGGCGAAGCCGGCGACCGCGAGGATCGTCACGATGTACGGCAGCATCAGCATGAACTCGCTCGGGATTGGGGTTTTCAAGATCGTGAGCAGGTTCTGGAGGTTCGTCGCGAACCCGAACAGCAGTGCGGCCAGGGTCGCCCGGATGGGGTCCCAGCGACCGAAGATCACCGCGGCCAGAGCGATGAAGCCGAGGCCGGCGGTCATGTCCTTCCCGAACTCCGGAACCGAGACGAGGGTGAAGAAGGCGCCGCCGATGCCGGCGATCGCGCCGGCGAGGGAGACGTTCCAGAACCGCGTCGCGGCGACCTTGATGCCCACCGTGTCGGCCGCCTGCGGGTGCTCTCCGACGGCACGGAGCCGAAGACCCCACCGGGTGCGGTAGAGCCCCCAGGCGACGATGGCGACCGTCACGAACATGAGGTAGACGATGAAGGTCTGGTTGAACAGCACGGGTCCGATCACGGGGATGTCGCTGAGGAGCGGGATCTCGATGCGCCCGAACCGCTCGGGGCGGTTGAGCTGGGCCTCGTTCGGCACGAGCAGCGCTCCATAGAGGAAGCCCGTGAGACCCGTGACGAGGACGTTGAGGACGACACCGACGATCACCTGGTCGACCAGGTACTTGATGGCGAAGGCCGCCAGCACGAACGCGACGAGCACCCCGCCGACCATGGCGCCCAGGAGCCCGACGAAGGGGTTCCCGGTGATGCTCGACAGCAGCGCGGCCGAGAACGCACCCAGGAGCAGCTGCCCCTCGATCGCGACGTTGACGACGCCGACGCGCTCACCGATGACACCACCGAGCGCGCCGAACACGAGAGGTACCGACAGCGACACGGCGCCGAACAGCAGGCTCGGGAGCGGGACGAGCCCGCCCGCCGCCGCCCAGACGAGGAAGGCGAAGACGCCCACGACGCCGAAGACCGCGGCGATCCACAGCGGAACCGGGCGGAACGACCACGCGATCCAGCCGGCCCACACGGTGAGGGCGGCGAGCACCGCCACCAGCAGCCACGTCGTCAGCCCGGTGGGCAGCTCGACGTCGGGGATGGCGATGGCCGACGACGGGTCGCCCAGCCGGAAGATGGACACGCCGCCGCGGGGGGCGGCCGCGAACAGGACCGTCAGCAAGACGGTGACGATCGCGAACACCGCGGGCACCTTCAGGCGCCGCTCTTTCACGACGTCGAGCTGGATGGTGCCGTCTGCTTCGAGAGCGGGGGCGCTCATGCCGTCACCGCCTTCTTGGCCGCCTTGGCTCGCGCCTTGGCCGCCTTCTCGAGGTCCGTCTTGGGAAGGAAGAACACGGCGCGCAAGAGCGGCGGCGCCGCGATGAACAGCACGATGAGCGACTGGACGACCAGCACGATGTCCACCGGGATGCCCTGGGCCTGCATCGAGAACGATCCCGCCTTGAGCGCGCCGAAGAGGATGCCGGCCGCGAAGGTGCCCCAGGCGCGGCTCCGGCCGAGGAGGGCGACCGTGATGGCGTCGAAGCCGATGCCGGCGTCGATCGTCGCACCGAAGCCGGTCGTCACGTTCCCCTGGATCTGGTTCATCGCCGCGAGGCCCGCAAGCCCTCCGGCAAAGAGCATGGCGTAGACGTAGAGCCGCTCGACGTTGATGCCCGCGGCGCGTGCCGCGTGGGGGTTCTCTCCCACCGCACGCAGCCGAAGGCCGAGGCTCGACCGCTCGATCACCCACCACACCAGGAGAGTGGCGGCCACGACGATCACGAAGCCCCAGTCCAGCTGGGGGAAGAGCGGACCCAGAAGGTCGGGGAACTGCGCGGTGACCGGCGTCGGCTGCGACTGCGGCTGGTTCTGTCCTTCCATCTGCAGGAGCCCCGGAGTGCGGAGCATCCACATGAGCAGGTAGAAGGCGACGTAGTTGAGCATGATCGTGAGGATCACCTCGTGCGCGCCCGTCTTGGCCTTGAGGATCCCGACCAGGCCACCCCAGAGCGCGCCGCCGACGATGCCGGCCAGCAGCGTGACGGGCAGGTGGATCCAGATCGGCAGGTCGAGATTGAACGCGAACAGGCCCGCGAACATCGCACCGACCAGCATCTGGCCGCGCGCACCGATGTTGAACAGGCCGACGCGGAAGGCGAGCGCGACGCCGAGACCGGCGGCGATCAAGGGAGCGGCAAAGCCGAGCGAGTTCGTCAGCGGGCGGATCTGGGCTTCGAAGCTCGCCCCCCGGAAGTTGAACACGGCGCCGCGGAAGAGCGCCTCGTAGCCGTTGTACACCGCGTTCCAGATCGCGGCGAAGGTGTCGCCCGGCTGCGCGAAGAAGTAGCCGGCTGCTGCCTGCACGTCGGTGTTCGTGATCGCGATCAGCACGCCGCCGACCACCATCGCCAGGACGATCGCGAGGATCGTCGTCATGGCGCTTCCCCGTAGCAGCTCCTTGAGGAACACGCTGGAGCGGGGAGGCGGCGGCACCTCCTCGCCGGTCAGCGGACCGCTGGCCGGAGGAAGCTGTTCGGTGGGGCGAGCGGCATCGGCCGCGCCCGGCGTCGTGCCGCTCATGCCGCAACCTCCGCATCCGTCGCACCGGCCATCATCAGGCCGAGGGTGTCCCGGGGAGTGTCGCCCGGGACGATGCCGACGATGGTGCCGCGGTACATCACGGCGATCCGATCGGCGAGAGCGGTCACTTCGTCCAGCTCGGTGGAGATCACCACGACGGGGATCCCGGCGTCGCGGGTCTCGATGATCCGCTTGTGGATGAACTCGATGGACCCGACGTCCACCCCGCGGGTGGGCTGCGCAGCGACGAGGAGGTGGAGGTCACGACTCATCTCGCGCGCGATCACGACCTTCTGCTGGTTACCGCCGGAGAGCTTTCCTGCGGGTGTCTGCGGCCCCTGGGTGCGGATGTCGTACTCGGCGATGCGAGCACGGGCGAACGCGTCGAGCGCCGCGCGTCGGATGGTCCCGGCGCGGCTGAACTCGGGGTCGCTCGATCGATCGAGGATCAGGTTCTCCGCGACCGAGAAGCCCGCCACGAGTCCGTCCTCGGTGCGGTCCTCGGGGACGAAGCCCACGCCCGACTCCAGAATCCCTCGCACGCTCTTGCCGACGAGCTCCGTGGTGCCCAGGCGAATGGAGCCCTCCACGCGGGGGGCGAGGCCGACGATGGCCTCGACGAGCTCGGTCTGGCCGTTGCCCTGCACTCCCGCGATGGCGAGCACCTCGCCGGGGCGCACATCGAAGCTGACGCCGTCGACGACGATCCCGCCCTCGGCGGTGAGCACACGGAGATCGCGGACCGAGAGTCCGCCCTCGCGCAGTTGCGGAGCGCCCTTCTGCACGGTCAGCTCGACGGCGCGTCCGACCATGAGCGAGGCCAGTTCGGTATTGGTGGCGGTCGGCGATGCCTCCCCCACCACCTTGCCGAGGCGGATGACGGTGATGCGGTCCGCGACTTCGCGAACCTCACGCAGCTTGTGGGTGATGAAGACGATGGAGGTTCCCTCGTCGCGCAGCTGGCGCATGATCGCCATGAGCTCGTCGGTCTCTTGCGGGGTCAGCACGGCGGTGGGCTCGTCGAAGACGAGCACCTTCGCGTCGCGGGAGAGCGCCTTGATGATCTCCACCCGCTGCTGCACGCCGACGGGGAGGTCGCCGACGAGCGCGTCGGGGTCGATCTGGAACCCGAAGCGCTCCGCGACCTCGCGGACGTGCTGCCGGGCCTTCTGGATGTCGAGCCGCCCGAGGCCTTTGGTCTCCTCGTGTCCGAGCATGACGTTCTCCGCGACGGTGAACACGGGGATGAGCATGAAGTGCTGGTGCACCATGCCGATGCCCGCCGCCATCGCGTCGCCCGGCCCGCGGAAGTGCTGGACCTCGTCGTCGAGGAGGATCTCGCCCTCGTCGGCCTGGTAGAGGCCGTAGAGCACGTTCATGAGGGTGGACTTTCCTGCGCCGTTCTCACCGAGGAGAGCGTGGATCTCCCCCGGCTGGACCACGAGATCGATGTGGTCGTTGGCGACGAGGCTGCCGAATCTCTTGGTGATCCCGCGTATCTCGAGCTTCATATCAAAACCCTATCCGGCGCCCCCGCTGCGGCGGGAGGGTGCCATCGATATCACTGCGGACGACACTCGGGGCGAGCCGCTTGCGCTGGCTCGCCCCGAGTGGTGAGTGGTCAGATCACGGGGAGTTCTTCGACTCCACCTTGATCTCGCCCGAGACGATCGCCTTCTGCAGAGCGGCGATCTCGTCGGTCAGGCCCGCCGGGAGCTTCGACTCGAAGTCGTGGAAGCTCGAGAGCTTGACGCCCTCGTTCTCGAGGGTGCCGACGTAGGGAGCCGGGTCGAAGCTGCCCGCGGCAGCGGCGACGGTGGCGTCGTAGACCGCGACGTCGATGGCCTTCATGATCGAGACGAGCGTGATGTCCGCGACGCTGTCGTCAGCGACGGCGAGGTCGCTGTCGACACCGAGCATCAGGGTGTCCTTGCCGCTGTCGGCGATGGCGGCCGCCGCGCTCTTGTAGATGGGTCCGCCGACGGGGAGGATGACGTCCACGCCCTGGTCGAGCACCGAGTTGGCGGTCTGCTTGGCGGTGTCGTTCGCGTCGAAGCCGCCGGTGAAGGCGCCCTTCTGCGACTCGACGTCCCAGCCGAAGACCTGGACGTCGGCGCCCTTGTCCTCGTTGTACTTGTCCACACCCAGCTTGTAGCCGTCCATGAACACGGCGACCGACGGGATCTGCATGCCGCCGAAGGTGCCGACCTTGTTCACGCCCGCTTGAGCCGACCACGCCGCGGCGGCGTAGCCACCGAGGTAGGCCGCCTCAGCCGTGTTGAAGACGAGCGGCTTGATGTTCGGAGCATCGGTCTTGCCGTCGAAGTCCGTGTCGGCGTAGTCGTCGATGATCGCGAAGTTGAGGTCGGGGTTGGCCTTGGCGGCCTCGACCGTGGCGGCGGCGAGCTTGAAGCCGACCGAGATGATCAGCGTGCAGCCCTCGGAGATCGCGGTGGTCATGTTCGGGCTGTAGTCGTTGTCGTTGGTCGACTCGAACTCCAGCGGCTTCACGCCCAGCTCCGCTGCGGCCTTGTCCATGCCGTTCTTGGCCGACTCGTTGAACGACTTGTCGTTCCAGCCGCCCGCGTCCGAGATCAGGCAGGGCTTGAAGCCATCGACGACGGTCGGTGCGCTGGCACCGGGCGACGACGGGCTCGCCTGCGGGGCGCTCCCACAGCCGGCGAGGGCCGCGACGAGCAGAGCTGCTCCCGCGATACCCGCAAACTTCTTGGTGGTCGAAATGGTCAAGTGTGCCTCCACGGACGAAGACCCGCGGACTTCGCGGGCATGCGGGATCAAGTTACCGATTGTGTCGGCTGATTTGCACGCTGAGCAGGCCGTTCAGCGCGAATGGTTACAAAGACGCAATGAACCCGTCACGCAGCACGCATCCTGCTCAGGATCGACCGGTTTCCGACGGCGGGAGCCGCCGTGCGTAACCCCTCGGCTGAACGTCAGTGGGACGGCTCGCTAAGGTCGGGACGAGGAGGAAGATGTCGAACAGACGTGGACGCGAGTGGGTTGCGCTCATCGCGGCGAGCGCGGTGGCGGTCTGGGCCCTCCAGGGCATCCCCGCCCTGTTTCTCCTTCGCGTCGTCTTCCCGGAGGGACAGAGCGGGACGCGGTCGGTGCTCGCCTTCTGGATCGGACCCGAGTGGGTGGGTGCGCTCCCCTTCTTCGCGGCGGCGTTGTGGTGTTGCCTCGTACGGGGCTTCCCGTTCCCCCGTGACGCGCGACCGAACCTCATGGTCACCGCCGTGCGCGCCACGATCGCCTACGCGGTCTTCGCGATGGTGGCCGGGTATCTCTTCGTCCTCTTCCGCATCATCGAGGGAGCCGACGTCAACTCGCTCGCACTCTTGGCGGGTCCGGCGAACGTCGCCTGGACAGGAACCGTCGGCGCTCTGTTCGTCGGCATCCTCGTTCCGACGGTCCTGCTCCACCCTCGCGGCGACGCGGGGAACACGCCGGAGCCCGTCGATCGTGACGCGGCCGAGGAGGACGCGATCATCGAGGCGACCACCGCGCGGAGATCGGAAGGCGACGGGCGCCGCTGACCGGGCCGCCTGCAGCCGTCGGACTACAGGACGTCGCCGCGACCGGTGAGCTTCAGAGCGTCGACGACGCCCTTGACCCGCTGGGCGTGCTCGCTGGTGGTCACCAGCAGTGCGTCGGGGGTGTCGACGACGACGATGTCCTTGACCCCGATGAGGCTGATCACCCGGGTGGTGTGGCTGACGACGATGCCGCTGGCGGCGTCGGAAAGGATCCGCGCGTTCTCGCCGAGGATCGCGAGGTCGTTCTTGCGTCCGCCGGAGTTGAGCTTGGCGAGACTCGCGAAGTCCCCGACGTCGTCCCAGTCGAAGTGTCCGGGGATCACCGCCAGCCGTCCCCGCTCGGCGGCCGGCTCCGCCACGACGTAGTCGATGGCGATCTTGCGGAGCTTGGGCCACACGCGGTCCACGACAGGCCCCCGCCGGTCGCGGTCGTCCCATGCCTCGGCGAGTTCGATCAGTCCGGCATGGAGTTCCGGCTGGTTCGCCTCGATCTCGGCGAGCAGCACGTCGGCGCGGGAGATGAACATGCCCGCGTTCCACAGATAGTCCCGCGAGGCGACGTACTGTCGCGCGGTCTCGAGGTCGGGCTTCTCCACGAAGCGTTCCACGAGCGCTGCCTCGGGAGCCCCCGACACCTCGAGCATGTCGGCCTTCTTGATGTAGCCGAACCCGACCGAGGGCTCGCTGGGGGTGATCCCGATCGTGCACACATAGCCCTCGCGCGCGACCGCGACGGCTTGCTGCACGGCCCAGTGGAACACCGGGAGGACGCGGATGACGTGGTCGGCGGCGAACGATCCGATGATGACGTCGGGGTTGCGGCGGTGCAGGATCGCCGCGGCCAGTCCGATCGCGGCGGCGGAGTCGCGCGGCTCCGATTCGAGGAAGACGTTGTGGTCGGCGATCCCCGGCAGCTGCTCCTCCACGGCGGCTCGGTGTGCGCGCCCCGTCACCACGGCGATACGCCCCTCCCCCGTCAGCGGCTCCAAACGGTCCCACGTGTCTCGGAGCAGGGAGTGCCCGGAGCCGGTGAGATCGTGGAGGAACTTGGGAGCGTCGGCGCGGGACAGAGGCCAGAGGCGGCTTCCCACCCCTCCCGCGGGAATGACGGCATAGAAGTCGGGAATGGGATCGACCATGGCACCGAGCGTAGCGGGCGGCTCCTGAGCGTCCACAGGGCAGGCGCGCCGGGGAGGCGCGCTGGGGAGGCGCAACGCCGATCCCCCCGAAAGTCGGGGGTCGCGTCGGGGAACCCACGCCCCAGCGCACCGATATCTCGACGTCGAGAGAAGTAAGGCCCGCCTCACTCGCCCCCTGCCCGAGGACCGTCCTAGGATGAAGGGGCGCCCGTGTGCGACGTCGGGGTCGGAAGCCCCAGGGATGATGCTGTCCCCCGCCGCTTCGAGGTGCCGTTCACACCAAAGGGAGGACGACCGTGTCCGCACCAGCACGCGTCACACCGTCGGTAACCCAGACCACATCCCGCACGCCGCGCGGCACGCTGTACCGCGGAAACGAGGGCATGTGGTCGTGGGTGCTGCACCGCATCACCGGCGTCGCCATCTTCTTCTTCCTGCTCGTCCACGTGCTCGACACGGCTCTGATCCGGGTCGCCCCGGATGCATACGACGCCGTCATGAGCTCGTACAAGAACCCCGTGATGGGACTGGGCGAGACCGTGCTCGTGGCCGCGATCGTGTACCACGCCTTCAACGGCCTCCGCATCATCGCGGTGGACCTGTGGCCGTGGGCCACGCGCCACCAGCGTCAGCTGTGGTGGACGGTGCTCGTGCTCTGGGTGGTGACCGTGGGCGGATTCGCCGCCCGCCACCTCCCCATCGTCTTCTCGACCATGGGAGGGGGGCACTGATGACCGCCGAGACCCTGGCTGCCCCGCGCAGCACCGCGCCCCGTAAGAAGGGCGCCAACCTCGAGAAGTGGGGCTGGATCTACATGCGCGTCTCGGGCGTGCTGCTGGTCGTGCTCATCTTCGGCCACCTCTTCGTCAACCTCATGCTGGGCGAGGGCATCCACGGGATCGACTTCGCGTTCGTGTCCGGCAAGTTCGCGAGCCCCTTCTGGCAGTGGTGGGACGTGCTGATGCTCTGGCTCGCGCTCATCCATGGTGCGAACGGCATGCGCACGATCGTCAACGACTACGTCACGGGCGAGAAGACACGGCGCGTGCTGGTGTGGGCCCTGTGGATCACCGCGGGCCTGCTCATCGTGCTCGGCACCCTCGTCGTCTTCACCTTCGACCCGTGCATCCCCAACCTCAGCGACGGCAGCGTCCTGACCGAGATCTGCAAGGCATCCTGACTGTGACTCTCAGCTACCCCGACGCGGTCGTCAAAGACGGCGTCTACTACCACCAGTTCGACGTCGTCATCGTGGGCGCCGGCGGCGCCGGCATGCGCGCGGCCATCGAGGCAGGTCCCGGCGCGAAGACCGCGGTGATCTCCAAGCTCTACCCCACCCGGTCGCACACCGGCGCGGCGCAGGGCGGCATGGCGGCGGCGCTCGCCAACGTCGAAGAGGACTCGTGGGAGTGGCACACCTTCGACACCGTCAAGGGCGGCGACTACCTCGTCGACCAGGACGCCGCGGAGATCCTGGCCAAGGAGGCCATTGACGCGGTCATCGACCTCGAGAACATGGGCCTGCCCTTCAACCGCACCCCCGAGGGCAAGATCGACCAGCGCCGCTTCGGCGGGCACACGGCCGACCACGGCAAGACTCCCGTGCGACGCGCCTGCTATGCGGCCGACCGCACCGGTCACATGATCCTGCAGACGCTGTTCCAGAACTGCGTCAAGCTCGGGATCAACTTCTTCAACGAGTTCTACGTGCTCGACCTCATCACCGTCGGTGAGGGCACCGAAACCCAGGTCGCGGGCGTCGTCGCATACGAACTGGCGACGGGAGACCTCCACGTCTTCCAGTCCAAGGCGGTCGTTTTCGCCACCGGCGGCTTCGGCAAGATCTTCAAGACGACCTCCAACGCCCACACCCTGACCGGCGACGGCGTGGGCGTGGTGTGGCGCAAGAAGCTGCCGCTGGAGGACATGGAGTTCTTCCAGTTCCACCCGACCGGCCTCGCAGGACTCGGCATCCTCCTCACGGAGGGTGCGCGCGGCGAGGGCGCGATCCTCCGCAACGCCTCGGGCGAGCGGTTCATGGAGCGCTACGCCCCCACGATCAAGGACCTCGCTCCGCGCGACATCGTCAGCCGCTGCATGGTGCAAGAAGTGGCAGAGGGCCGCGGAGCCGGCCCCCACCGCGACTACGTACTGCTGGACTGCACCCACCTGGGCGCCGAGGTGCTGGAGACCAAGCTCCCCGACATCACCGAGTTCGCCCGCACCTACCTGGGCGTCGACCCCGTCGTCGAGCCGGTCCCGGTGATGCCGACCGCCCACTACGCGATGGGCGGCATCCCCACCAACGTCGACGCCGAGGTCCTCGCCGACAACGACACCGTCGTCCCCGGCCTCTACGCCGCGGGCGAGTGCGCCTGCGTGTCGGTCCACGGCTCCAACCGTCTGGGCACCAACTCGCTCCTGGACATCAACGTGTTCGGCAAGCGCGCCGGCCGGAACGCGGTGACGTACGCCGCGACCGCCGACTTCGTGCCCCTCCCGGAGGATCCGGCCCGCGAGGTGCGCGAGATGCTCGAGGGCCTGCGGAACAACCCCGGCTCGGAGCGCATCGCCGTCCTCCGCAAGACCCTGCAGGACGAGATGGACCGCAAGGCCCAGGTGTTCCGCACCGACCAGTCGCTGTCGGAGGTGATGGACGTCATCGCCGACCTCCGCGAGCGCTACAAGAACGTCCATGTCGACGACAAGGGCACGCGCTTCAACACCGATCTGCTGGAAGCGGTGGAGCTGGGCTTCCTCCTCGACATCGCCGAGGTCGTCGTCGTCACCGCGCGCAACCGCAAGGAGAGCCGCGGCGGCCACATGCGGGACGACTTCCCGCACCGCGACGACGAGAACTACATGAAGCACACCATGGCCTACCTCTCGGGAGACCCGCACTCGTCGCACCCCGAGGATCACATCCGCCTGGACTGGAAGCCCGTCGTGTTCACCAAGAACGAGGCCGGCGAACTGCGCTACCCGCCGCTGGAGAGGAAGTACTGAGATGACCCTCGTCGCCGACCCCGCCACCGAGGCCACCAACGACACCGGCATCCAGTCGTTCCTCGTCACGTTCATCATCCGCCGCTTCGACCCGGAGGTCGACAGCGAGCCGCGCTGGGTGGACTACGACGTCGAGCTGTACTCGACCGACCGCGTGCTGGACGCCCTCCACAAGATCAAATGGGAGGTCGACGGCTCGCTGACCTTCCGCCGTTCGTGCGCCCACGGCATCTGCGGCTCCGACGCCATGCGCATCAACGGCCGCAACCGTCTCGCGTGCAAGACGCTCATCAAGGACCTCGACATCTCGCAGCCGATCTACGTGGAGGCCATCAAGGGCCTGCCGCTGGAGAAGGACCTCGTCGTCGACATGGAGCCGTTCTTCGCTTCGTACCGCGAGGTGCAGCCGTTCCTCATCGCGAACTCGAAGCCGGAGCCGGGCAAGGAGCGCATCCAGTCCATCGCCGACCGCGAGATCTTCGACGACACGACCAAGTGCATCCTGTGCGCGGCGTGCACGTCGTCGTGCCCCGTGTTCTGGACCGACGGACAGTACTTCGGCCCGGCCGCCATCGTCAACGCGCACCGGTTCATCTTCGACTCGCGTGACGACGCCGGCGATGTGCGGCTGGACATCCTCAACGACAAGGAGGGCGTGTGGCGATGCCGCACGACCTTCAACTGCACCGAGGCGTGCCCGCGCGGGATCGAAGTGACCAAGGCCATCGCCGAGGTCAAGCAGGCGGTGCTGCGCGGCCGCTGAGCCGCTCCGCGTTCCGAGGCTGGGTAGCCTGGTCGGGTGAGCGAGGACCGCAGCGACCTCTGGCGCGCACGCTGGGAGGATTCCGGCCTGCGCGAACGCCTCGACGAGCCGATCGAGCGCGCCACGCGGATCACCCGCAAGACGCTGGCATGGTTCCCGGTTCGGGTGTGGCGCCACTTCCTCCAGCACAACGGCTTCCTGTTGGCGGCCGCCATCAGCTACCAGTCGATCTTTGCGATCTTCGCGATCATCTACGTCGCCTTCGCCGGGGTCGGACTCTGGCTCGGTGGCAGTCGGTCCGCCATCGACGGGCTGATCGAGCTGATCAACTCCTACATTCCTGGGCTCATCGGGCCCGAGGGAGCGGGGCTGATCCCCGACGACGCGGTCGAGGAGATCGCGCGGAGCGCGACGAGCGTTCTGGCGGTGACGGGTGCGGTCGCGGTGATGGTGGCGATCTGGACCGCCATCGGCTTCATCACCTTCACCCGGCGAGCCGTGCGCGACATCTTCGGTCTGCCCTTCGACGACCGCAACTACCTCTTCCTGAAAGCGCGCGACTTCGTCGCCGGAGCCCTGTTCGGCGGATCGCTCGTGCTCGGCGCGGGGCTCGGATGGGCAGCCAGCGGGGCGGTGGAGTTCCTCTTCCGCGTCGTCGGGGGCGACATCCTCTCCGTCTGGGGCAACGTGCTCAGCCGGCTTGCGTCCCTCGTGATCGCGCTCGTCATCAACACCGGAGCGCTGGCCTTCCTCGTCCGCTTCCTCACCGGCACAACCCTCCCCTGGGGCCGGATCTGGCCCGGAGCGATGCTCGGCGGCGGCGCCCTGGTCGTGCTTCAGCTGGGCGCGGGACTGCTCCTGTACTACACACCGGCCAACCCGCTGCTGGCGACGTTCTCCGTCTTCATCGGCTTCCTCCTGTGGTTCCGGCTCGCGGGGATCGTGATCCTCGTCGCCTCGTCGTGGGTGGCGGTCTCGGCCCACGACCGCGACGTGCCGTTGGTGACCCCCACCGAAGCGCAGCGGCGCGCCGCGGAACGAGAGGCCCTCCTGGTGGCGGCACGCCTACGGGTCCGCGACGCGCACGTCGCACGGAGCGAGGCCTCCCTCTGGGCACGGTGGGTCGCCACGCGAGAGGTGCGCCGCGCAGAAGATGAGCTTGCCCGCCTCGATGCGGGTGAGGAGGACGCTCCGGCATCCCGCTGACCCGTCCGCAGAGCCGTGTCGGCGGCTCTCAGTAGGCTGGCACCCATGCCCCAACGCCTGCGTGTCGCCTCGGTCAACGTCAACGGGATCCGGGCGGCGGCACGCAAGGGGATGCACGGGTGGCTCGAGTCGGCCGACGTCGACATCCTCACCCTGCAAGAGGTGCGCGCCGAGGCGAGCGACCTCGCCGCGGCGCTTCCCGGCTGGCACGTCGTCAACGACGAGGCCCTCGCAAAGGGGCGCGCCGGTGTGGCGATCGCTGCGCGCGAGCCGCTGGAGATCTGGCGCACCGAGCTCGGCGACGACACGCTCGACTCGAAGGGCCGCTGGGTCGAGGCCGACATCGAGGTCGCCGGCCAGGCAGTCACGGTGGTCAGCGCGTACGTGTTCACGGGCGAGGCCGACACCGAGAAGCAGGTGGCGAAGTACGCCTTCCTCGACGCGATGGAGGCGCGACTGCCCGCGCTGGGAGAGCTCGCGGTCGTCACGGGCGACCTCAACGTCGGCCATCGCGAACTCGACATCCGCAACTGGAGGGGTAACCGGAAGAAGGCGGGCTTCCTCCCCCGCGAGCGCGCGTACTTCGACCGTTTCACCGGAGCCCGGGGCGAGACCGTCGAGTGTGTCGACGGCACCACAGGAACCGGCCTCGGCTGGGTGGACGTGGGCCGGCGATGGGCCGGAGAGGTCGATGGCCCGTACTCGTGGTGGTCCAACCGCGGCAAGGCCTTCGACACCGACACGGGGTGGCGGATCGACTACCACCTCGCCTCGCCCACCCTGGCGGAGAAGGTCACCGACTACCGCATCGTGCGGGCGCCCTCGTGGGACACGAGGTGGAGCGACCACGCACCCGTGATCGCCGACTACACCTTCGATTGACCCCTGCCCGTCCGCTCGCTCCGTCGGACGCGCCGGCGCCGCACGCCTAGGATTGTCGGGTGACCAGACCTCGCCTGTACTCCGGAATGCAGCCCTCCGCCGACTCCCTCCAGATCGGCAACTACATCGGCGCGCTCCTCCAGTGGCGTGATCTGCAGGAGGCGTACGAGGCGTTCTTCTCCGTCGTCGATCTCCACGCCCTCACTCAGCCGAACGACCCGGCCGAACTGCGTGCGAAGACCCGGCGCACCGCGGCGCAGTACATCGCGGCGGGCATCGAGCCGTCCAAGTCCACGCTGTACGTCCAGTCGCACGTGGCGGCGCACGCCCAACTGCAATGGGTCCTGGCCACCCTCACCGGATTCGGCGAGGCGGGACGCATGACGCAGTTCAAGGACAAGTCGCAGCGGTACGGCGCCGACGCGACCAACGTGGGACTGTTCACCTACCCCGTGCTCATGGCGGCCGACATTCTCCTGTACCAAACCGACATCGTTCCCGTCGGCGACGACCAGAAGCAGCACGTCGAGCTGACGCGCGACCTCGCCGAGCGTTTCAACGCACGGTACGGGAAGGCGTTCACGGTGCCGACCCCGGTCATTCAGAAGGAGACCGCGCGCATCTACGACCTGCAGAACCCGACGGCGAAGATGTCGAAGTCCGCGGAGTCGGACGCCGGCGTGCTGTGGCTCCTCGACGACCCGGCCGTCTCCGCGAAGAAGGTCATGCGAGCGGTCACCGATTCCGAAGGCTCGGTGCGCTACGACCGGGAGAACAAGCCCGGCGTCTCCAACCTCCTCGTGATCTACGCGGCCCTCACCGGGCGGCAGATCCCCTCGATCGAGGACGAGTATGCCGGGCGCGGCTACGGAGATTTCAAGAAGGGCCTCGCGGAGGTGATCGTCGGAGAGTTCGGCCCGGTGCGTCAACGCGCGCTGGAACTGCTCGACGACCCCGCCGAGCTCGACCGGCTGCTCGCCGCGAACGCGGCCAAGGCCGACGAGGTGGCCGAGGCGACCCTCGCCGACGTGTACGACAAGGTGGGTCTGCTCCGTCGCGTGTGAACCGCGCCCGCGGGTATCGAGGAAAACTCCGCTGGGCAGGACCGATCTCACCGGATCGTCCTGCCCGGCGGAGTTTTCCTGAGCGGGACGCGGCCGGCCGCGGAGATAGGGTCGGAGGATGCAGCCCGTGACGCTCCGCACCGACCGACTCGAGCTCTCGGCGGCGACGGCGGACGACGTCGATGCGATCTTCGCGGCCTGCCAGGATCCGGACATCCAGCGCTACACGACGGTGCCGAGCCCCTACACGCGCGATCACGCGGTGGATTTCGTTGCGCGCGCCACCGAGTGGTGGGAGTCCGGGACGGAGGCGACGTGGGCGGTCCGCGCCGACGGTGTGCTCACCGGGGTGGTGGGGCTGCATCGCCTGGGCGGGGGCGATGCCGAGCTCGGCTACTGGATGTCGGCCGCCCACCGCGGCCATGGTTTCCTGACCGAGGCCGCCACTGCCGTGATCGACTGGGGCTTCTCCGCCGATGGGCTGGAGCTTGCGCGGATCCAGTGGCGCGCCGTCGTCGGCAACCTCCCTTCCGCCCGCGCCGCCCGCGCACTCGGGTTCCGCTTCGAGGGCACGCAGCGCGCGTCGCTGCGGAACGGCGCCGGCGCCCGGGCAGACGGCTGGATCGCCGGGCTCCTCCCCTCCGACGACCGCACCCCGCAGCCCTGGCCCGTGCTCGACGCCTGACCGGTCCCGCCCACGAGGGGGCGCGCGTGTCCGCTCACGGTGGCAGGATGAGGGCATGCCGGAGATGCCCGAGGTGCAGGGACTGGTCGATTTCCTCGACGGGCGCCTGCGCGGACGGACGGTGACGAAGGCGACCGTCGCCAACATCGCGGCGCTGAAGACCTACGACCCACCCCTGCCCGCTCTGGTCGGCGCGCGCGTGGCCGGTGTCACGCGGCACGGCAAGTTCGTCGACATCGGCACCGAGGACGGCGCCGCGGTGCCCCACCTGATCTTCCACCTGGCCAAAGCGGGCTGGCTGCGGTGGTACGACCTCTTGCCGGCCACCGTGATCCGGCCGGGGAAGACCCCCATCGCCCTTCGGGTGGGCTTCGACGACGACTCCGGATTCGACCTCACCGAGGCCGGCACGAAGAAGTCCCTCGCGGTCTACGCAGCCCGGCACCCCGACGACGTCCCCGGGATCGCACGCCTGGGCCCTGATCCCCTCGCCGAGGACTTCTCCCGCGACACGCTCGCGGGCCTCCTCGCCGGGCGCCGCACGCAGATCAAGGGGGTGCTGCGCGACCAGTCGATCGTCGCGGGCATCGGCAACGCCTACTCCGACGAGATCCTCCACGCGGCGCACATGTCGCCCTACGCGCTGGCGGCCGGGCTCGACGACGCCGAGATCGATCGCCTCTACGCGGCCGTTCGCGACACCCTCACCGACGCGGTCGCCGAGGCCAGCGGCAAGCCGCCGGCAGAGCTCAAGGACGCCAAGCGGAGGGGGATGGCCGTGCACGGGCGGCGCGGACAGGCGTGCCCGGTGTGCGGCGACGAGGTCCGCAGCGTCTTCTTCGCCGACAACAGCCTGGAGTATTGCCCGACGTGCCAGACCGGCGGGAAGATCCTCGCGGACCGACGCCTCTCGCGGCTGTTGAAGTAGCGTCTCGACGACCCGCCGGCGGAGCGCGTCAGCCGGTGGTGCCCATGAGGATGCGGGCGTCGTCGTCGACCCAGTCGATCGACTTCGAGACGGCCTTCTTCCACTGCCGATAGCGACGCGCGCGCTCGTCGGGATCCATACGCGGCTCGAACCGCGCGTCTTCCTTCCAGTGCGTGCGCAGTTCGTCACGGTCCGCCCACACGCCCACGGCAAGGCCCGCAGCGTACGCGGCACCGAGCGCCGTCGTCTCCACGACCCGGGGGCGCACCACCGGGATCCCGAGGATGTCGGCCTGGAACTGCATGAGCGTCGCGTTGCGGGTCATCCCGCCGTCGACCCGCAGCTCCTCCAGTTCCCGGCCCGCGTCGGCGACGACGGCCTCGATGACGTCTCGCGTCTGGAACGCCGTCGCCTCCAGCGCCGCACGCGCGACGTGGCCCTTCGTGACGAACCGGGTGAGCCCCAGCAGGGCGCCGCGGGCATCGGGGCGCCAGTACGGCGCGAACAGCCCTGAGAAGGCCGGGACGAAGTAGGCGCCGCCGTTGTCGTCCACCGTCGTGGCCAGGGTCTCGACCTCTTCCGAGCTGCGGATGAGGCCGAGGTTGTCACGCAGCCACTGCACGAGAGACCCGGTGACGGCGATCGATCCCTCCAGCGCATAGCGCGCGGGTTCGTCGCCGCAACGGTACGCCACCGTCGTGATCAGCCCCGCCCGCGACCGCACGAGCTCGGTCCCGGTGTTCACGAGGAGGAAGTTGCCGGTGCCATAGGTGTTCTTCGACTCGCTCGTGTCGAAGGCCGTCTGCCCGAACGTCGCCGCCTGCTGATCACCGAGGATGCCTGCCAGCGGCACTCCGCGGAGCGCGGCCGGGGTGCGCACCGCACCGACCACCTCCGAGGACGAGTGGATCGCCGGGAGCATCGAGCGCGGCACCCGCCAGATCTCGAGGAGCTCGTCGGACCAGTCCAGCGTGCGGAGGTCCATGAGGAGCGTCCGGCTCGCGTTGGTGACGTCGGTGACGTGGATTCCGCCGTCCACGCCCCCGGTGAGGTTCCACACCACCCAGCTGTCGGCCGTGCCGAACAGCAGGTGCCCCGCCTCGGCATCCTCGCGCGCGCCGGGAACGTTTTCGAGGATCCAGGCGAGCTTCGACGCGGAGAAGTAGGTGGCCAGCGGAAGGCCGGTCTGCTCGGTGAAGGCGTCCACCCCGCGCTCGGCGATCATGCGGTCGAGCATGGGCTGGGTGCGGGTGTCCTGCCACACGAGGGCGTTATGGACGGGCCGTCCGGTGCGCCGATCCCACACGATCGCGGTCTCGCGCTGGTTGGTCACCCCGATCGCGGCCACGTCGTCGCGGGAGAGGGCGGTGTCCTCCATGACCCGCGCGAGCACCCATTCGGTGTTCGTCCAGATCTCGTCGGCGTCGTGCTCCACCCGTCCGGCCCGCGGGAAGATCTGCTCGTGCTCGCGCTGAGCAGTGCCGACGATCCCTCCCGTCGCGTCGAACACGATGGCCCGAGTGGAGGTGGTCCCCTGGTCGACAGCGATCACATGGCTGGGCAACATCGTCTCCTCACTGAGTCGCCGGCTCTGGCTCCTCCGGCGGCCGTCACACGCCCTGACACGCTATCGCGCGGAAAGTGTGGGGCGGCCGGGAACGGCGGAGTCGATCCGCTCCAAGGTGCGGGCGACCTCGGCGTCGCGCGTCGCGGCGTCCCACCCCCGCACCGGTGCGATCACCTCGGCCAGCTCGGCGGCGACCTCGGCATCGACCAGGCCGGCAAAGGCCAGACTCGTGCGACGCTGCACCAGATCGTCCAGGTGGACGACATCCTCCGTGCGCGCGAGGTGCCGCACCTCGCCCACGCTGTAGCCGGGAAGGGTGCGCAGGTCCCTGTCGTCGTCGCCGAGGGAAGCGATCACCTCGCCGGCGCGGGTGCCGTAGCGGTCGAGCAGCGTCTCAGCCCGGCGCGCGCCGAGCCCCGGCGCGTGCAACTCGATCAACTGGCGACGCGCGCGATGGCTCTGCGGGTATCCCCTGCCGCCCCCGATCGGGAGCCCCTTGGTGCTCCGCCGCCGTGGCACGGCCAGCAGGGCCAGGACTCGGTCGGTGAGGTGGGCCGCCGACGCCCGGAAGGTGGTCCACTTCCCGCCCACGAGGCTGAGCACGCTCGCGCCGGTCGCTCCCGGCAGTCGCTCTGCCTCGATGCGATAGTCGCGCGAGACGAATCCGGGAGCGAGGTCGCCGTGGCCGGGAAGCGGGCGGACACCGGCGAAGCGGTGGACGATCTGGGAGCGGGAGACCTCGATGCCGGGGAAGACGTGCCCGATGAGGTCGAAGAAATAGTCCACCTCCGCCTCTGTGCACACGAGCGGTTCGGTCATGTCGTGCTCCAGGTCGGTCGTCCCGACCAGCACACGTCCCTTGAGCGGGTAGATGAGGACGATGCGGCCGTCGGAGTGCTCGAAGAACAACTCCCGTCCGCCCGTGGCCGCCAGCAACTCGTCGTGCTCCAGCACGATGTGCGAGCCCTTCGTCCCGCCCATGAAGCGCGTGGGCTGCCCGAGCGCGGCGTTGGTGAGGTCGGTCCACGGACCGGAGGCATTGACGATCACCGACGCCGTGAAGGGGAACTCCTCGCCGTCCTCCGTCCGCAGCACCACGCGGCCGTCGTCGACACCGACCGCTGCCGTGTAGTTGGCCGCGCGGGCACGCTCGCCACCGGCGAGCCGCCCATCGTGGAGCACGTCGAGCGCCAATCGCTCGGGATCGTGCAGGGAGGCGTCCCAGTACGTCGCCGTGTATCGCACGCGGGGATTCAGCTGGGGCAGCTGCTCGAGGGAGCGTCGGCGGCCGTGGAAGGCGTGACGGGGCACGGTGCCCTTACCCCACAAGCCGCCTCCGCGGGAGAAGGAGTCGTAGATGACCAGGCCGATCTTGATGAGCAGCGCGCCCCGTTCCCTCGGCGCGCCGGCCCCGTGGCGCAGGAACCGCAGCGGTGCGGACAGGAGGCCCGAGAACGTGGAGTAGATCGGGATCGTCGTCTGCAGCGGCCGGACGTAGTGGGGCGCGATGCGCAGCAGGGCGTTGCGCTCGGTGACGGCCTCGTGGACGAGACGGAACTCGCCGTTCTCGAGATACCGGATGCCGCCGTGGATCATGTGGCTGGAGGCGGCCGATGCCCCCGAGACGAAGTCGTTCTGCTCGACCAACGCGACGTCCACACCCTGCAGTGCGAGGTCGCGGAAGGTCGCGAGACCGTTGATGCCGCCCCCGATGATGAGCACGTCGGCGTACGGCCGGTCGATGAGCCTCGTGCGTTCCTCCGCTGTCTGCATACCCGTCCTCTCCACCCCAGGCTACGTCGCCCGGCCTGTGGAGAGGCTGGCGCGGAATGAAACACCGCGGGACGCGTTGAGTACACTCGGAAGCACGATGTGCTCCGGGGTCGGTGAGAATCCGAACCGGCGGTGACAGTCCGCGAGCCCCTCGCCACGGCGACGGGTTGACCTGGTGGAACTCCAGGACCGACGGTGATGCGACGCGAGTCGCGAGTCCGGATGGGAGGAAGCACAGGCGGTGTGTGTCGATAGCGCATGCCGGCGAGGCGTCGACCGATCCCCGGAGTCTGACCGAAGGACGAGGGATGGCCGCCACCGACCGCGAGAGCGAGGCGATGCGCCGCGCGCTGATGCTGGCGCTCAACGGGCCGCGCGGGGTGAACCCCCAGGTGGGCGCGGTGATCCTCGGCGCTGACGGCGAGCTGCTCGCTGAGGGCTGGCACCGCGGTGCGGGCACCGCTCACGCGGAGGTCGATGCTCTCTCCCACCTCGCGCCGAATGCCGCGCGCGGAGCGACTGCCGTCGTGAGCCTCGAGCCGTGCAACCACACGGGCCGCACGGGACCGTGCGCGCAGGCGCTGATCGATGCCGGGATCGCGCGCGTGGTCTACGCGATCGACGACCCCGGCGAGGCGTCCTCGGGCGGAGCCGACCGGCTGCGGGCCGCCGGCGTCGACGTCGTCGCGGGTGTACGCGCCGAGGAGGCCGCCGAGCTGCTGGCCGGATGGCTCACGGTGCAGCGGCTCGGGCGGCCGCACGTGACGATCAAGTGGGCGCAGTCGCTCGACGGTCGCGCTGCCGCCCAGGACGGCACCAGCCAGTGGATCACGGGGCCTGAGGCGCGGGCGGACGTGCACCGCCGACGCGCGCGGGCCGACGCGATCATCGTCGGCACCGGCACGCTGCTGGCCGACGACCCGGCGCTGACGGCACGGGAGCCGAACGGCGCACTGCTCCCCGACCAGCCGCGGCCCGTCATCGTCGGGACCCGCGCGGTGCCGCAGGAGGCCGCTGTCCGACGTCACCCTCGACCCTTCCTGCAGGACGAGGGCGACGACCTTCCCGACCTCCTCGACCGCCTCCGCGAGCTGGGTGCGCAGTCCGTGTTCGTCGAGGGCGGCCCGACGCTGGCCAGCTCGTTCCTGCGTGCGGGTCTCGTCGACGAGGTCCTCACCTACATCGCCCCCACCGTGATCGGCGGCGACCGCGTCGCGGTCACCGACGTGGGTGTGTCCACGATCGCCCAGCAACGACGACTCGAGATCGTCACGGTCGAGCGCCTCGGCGACGACCTCCTGGTCACCACCCGCCCCCTCATCGAGAAGGAGACCGCCTGATGTTCACCGGGATCATCGAAGAGCGCGGCGTCGTCACCGCCATCGAGCCGTCCGGCGACGGCGTGCGACTCACGGTGCGCTCGCCCCTCGCGGTGTCGGACGCCCGCCGCGGAGACTCGATCGCCATCAGCGGCGTCTGCCTGACGGTCACCGATCAGGGCGAGGACTGGTTCACCGCCGACGTGATGAAGCAGACGCTGGACATGTCCAGTCTCGGCGCTTTCGACGTCGGCGCGGAGGTGAACGTCGAGCGCGCGCTCGCCGCGCACGCGCGCCTGGGAGGACACATCGTGCAGGGACACGTCGACGGCACCGGGAGTGTCATCGAGGTCCGACCGGGAGCACAATGGCGTGTGATCCGGGTGTCGCTGCCTGCCGACCTGGCGCCGCTCGTGGTCGACAAGGGCTCGATCTCCCTGCAGGGAGTCTCGCTGACCGTCTCGGCCGTCTCGCCCGCCGATGCGCCAGAGGCCTGGTTCGAGGTGTCGCTCATCCCCGAGACCCTCGACAAGACGACACTCGGCGCGCTGCGCCCCGGCGACCGCGTGAACCTCGAGACAGACATCCTCGCGCGCCACGTGCAGCGCCTCCTCGACTTCCGACCCGACACCATCCGAGAAGGAGGCTCCGCATGAGCCTTTCCACCATTCCCGAGGCCCTCGACGCCCTCCGCGCCGGCCGCCCGGTCATCGTCGCCGACGATGAGAACCGCGAGAACGAGGGCGACATCATCCTGTCGGCCGAGCTCGCCACCCCCGAATGGCTCGCCTGGACCATCCGCTGGTCGAGCGGCTTCCTCTGCGCCCCGATGCCCGCCGACTGGGCCGACCGACTCGACCTGCCGCCCATGGTGGCAGTCAACGAGGACAGCCGCGGGACGGCGTACACCGTGAGCGTCGACGCCGCCGACCGCGTATCGACCGGCATCAGCGCGGCCGACCGCGCCCACACCCTGAACGTCCTGGCCGATCCCGCCTCGACCCCGTCCTCGGTCATCCGCCCCGGGCACATCCTTCCGTTGCGCGCCGTCGACGGTGGGGTGCGCGAGAGGGCGGGGCACACCGAGGCGGCCGTGGAGCTCATGATGCTCGCAGGTCTCCAGCCGGTGGGGGCGATCGGTGAGGTCGTCGCCGAGGACGGCAGCATGATGCGGCTTCCGGGCCTGCTCGAACTCGGGGCGCGCGAGGGCGTGCCGGTCATCACGATCGAGCAGCTGATCGCTCACCTCGATGGCACCTCGGTGGCCCAGTCACAGGGCGAGCACGGCTCGCGCCGACGCGTCAGCCTCCGCGCCGAGGCGCAGGTGCCGACCTCGCACGGCTCCTTCCGCTTCCTCGCCTACAAGGACCGGATCACCGGCACCGACCACATCGCCGTCGTCTCGGGCGACCTCACCGAGGACGCGTCGCTCGTGCGCGTCCACTCGGAATGCCTGACGGGCGAGGCCTTCGGCTCGCTGAAGTGCGAGTGCGGCCCGCAGCTGGACGCCGCCCTCGATGCGATCGAGCAGGACGGCGGTGTCGTGATCTACATGCGGGGCCATGAGGGACGAGGAATCGGGCTGATCAACAAGCTCCGCGCCTACAGCCTCCAGGAGCGCGGCCTCGACACCGTCGATGCGAACCTCGCCCTCGGCCTCCCGGCCGACGCGCGCGACTACGCCGCCGCTGCCGGCATCCTCGCCGACCTCGGCGTCGACAAGGTGCGTCTCCTCACGAACAACACCGACAAGGTCAACCAGCTGCGTGCACTCGGACTCGACATCGTCGAGCAGGTGCCGCTGCTGGTCGGCGTCGGGCCGAACAACCACCAGTACCTCGCCACGAAGGCGGAGCGAATGGGACACATCATCGACGGTGCGGCGCTGGACCAGGCGCTGGCCGGAGCACAGGGAGAGAACGCATGAGCGGACACGGGGCACCGACGACGGAGCGGGTGGACGCGACGGGGCTGCGCGTGATCGTGGTCGCCGGCACGTGGCACGACACCATCACCGACGGCCTGATCGCGGGAGCCGAGCGCGTCTTGGAGGCCTCCGGCGCGTCGTGGCGGCTCGTCCGGGTGCCCGGCTCCTTCGAGCTCCCCGTCGCGAGCAAGGTGGCGCTGGAGGCGGGGGCCGACGCGGTCGTCGCCCTCGGAGTCATCATCCGCGGCGGGACGCCCCACTTCGAGTACGTCTCGTCCGCAGCGACCGATGGCCTCACGCGCGTCGCCCTGGAGACGGGCAAGCCCGTGGGGTTCGGCGTCTTGACCCTCGACGACGAGCAGCAGGGCCTCGATCGTGCCGGCCTCGCCGGCTCGAAGGAGGACAAGGGCGCCGAGGCGGCCGACGCGGCCTTGCGCACCGCGGTGCTGCTGCGCGAGCTGCGCGGCTGAACCCCGTCGCTCAGCGCACGAAGAGCTGCACCTGGGCCTCTCCCGGGGGCGCGTCCCATCCCTGAGCGAACATCGTCTCGCCTCTCCAGCGGACGATTCCACCCCAGGCGAGCGTGCCGCCACGGGCGAGCTCCCTCGCGGTGAAGGGGTCCTCGAGTCGGTAGAGCGCCTGCCCGGCCCGCCAGGTGCCCTCCGACTCGTAGAAGAAGTCGAGGACGAGACGGTCGTCGATCACGATCGCGGTGGCCACCTCGTGCAGGATGTCGCCGAAGCCGGTGAGGTCGAGATAGTCGCACGGGGCGAAGCTCCAGCTGACGAGGTCCGTCGAGCGCCCCACGTGCAGACGGCCATTGCAGCCTTCGGAGAGGTACATCAGGTACTCGCCGCCGATGCGCACGGCGTTGCCGTCGAGGTCGCGCGGGATGACGGCGCCCTTCGCCCAGAGCCGTGACACGTCGCGGTCGACGACCCGTCCGCGCTTGGTCCAGGTGCGGAGGTCGTCGGACTCGGCGACCGAGATGTCGCACCCGACGTCGCCGACCTCGTACCCCGGCGACGGGTACTGCGCGCGATCGGCGTCGGTGACGGTGAACACCCCGTTGTAGAAGAGCAGGTAGCGCCCCTCGGCTCGGTAGATCTTGGGATCCTCGACGCCGAGGTCCTCCCCCTCGACCGTCGGCCAGACGAGGGGGTTGGCCGCGTCGTCCTGCCACGTGCCGTCGGCGTCGAGAACGGCGTGGCCGATGCGCGAGGCCAGCGACTCCTTGGCCGGCGAAGCGCGGTAGAACAGGTGGAGCCGGTCACCCTCGGGCAAGAGCGACGAGTTGATGAGCGAGGCCACCTCCCACCCGATCCCCCACGGGTCTTCCCAGGGGCGTCCGTCGAATCGCAGCTCGGGCCGTTCGGCGAAGGGACCGACCTGCCACTCCCGAGGCTCGGCGAACTGCGCGAGGAAGGTGTGCTCGGACAGGGCGTCGGTCTGCGGATTGGCTTGTGCCCGCGCGCGGGCGAGCGCGAGCCGCTGCGACGCGGTCGTGAGCGGACGGGTCACGATTCCCGCCGCACGAGCTCGGCGACGCCGATCCGGCTGTCGGCCATGCCGTAGAAGACGAAGTCGCGCTCCTCGATCCGCTCCACGGCCGTCGGGAAGACGACGTTGGCGACCACGCCTTCGCGCTCTCCGTCGGTCTCCGGAATCATCAGCGGGGCGGCGGTGCGCTCGATGACACGGGACGGATCGGTCGGGTCGAGCAGCATCGCTCCGACGGCGTAGTGGACGTCGACCTGCGGCGTGAACACGCTTCCCTCGATCGTTCCCGAGACACCGTGGTACAGCAGGAGCCACCCCTCGGGAACCCTCAGCGGGGCGGGGCCGGCACCGATCTTCAGACTCTCCCAGTCCTGCTTCGGTCCGGCGAGGAAACGGTGACCCCGGGGACGCGTGAGCGCCGACTGGTCGCGATGCACCTCGTCGACGGGTACGTAGGAGATCCAGATGCTCGGCCGCTGCTCGACGACGCCGTCGGGCAGACGCACGTCGTGGTCGGGACGCACGAAGCTGAGGTCCCACATCGGCCGGTGCAACAGCGCGACCGACGGGGTCCCGTCGGGGGCCGGCACGATCTCCGGGAAGAAGACGACGTCCTTGTTCGGGAAGAGGTTCAGGTCGAGATCGAGCGCATCCTCGTACGCGAACTGCAGGGGTCCAAGGCGTCGCCAGGAGCGCGCGTCATCGGAGACGGCCAGTGCGGTCCGCGGGCCCGTGGGACCGAACGCGACATAGGTCATGACGTAGAGCCCGAGCGCGTCGATGCGGGTGATGCGCGGGTCTTCGGCGCCTCCGTGCCGGCCCCCCGCCTCCCACGTGCGGTCCGGTTCGAGGGCGATGCCGTCGCGGCGCACTCCGACGGGCACCCCGCCGTCGCACTGCACCTCGGCCCGGCCGATGCGCGAGAAGTTCCCCTCGGCGACCAGGCGCGGGAACAGCCACACCCTGCCGTCGGTGTCAGTCGCCACCGCAGGATTGAGGACGCCCTCCACCTCCTCCGGCGCCTGCGGGTCGGGCGACATGAGCACGCCGAGCCGACGGATCTCGTAGGGGACGGTAGATGCCGTGGAGACGGCGGGAGAGGTCATGAGAGGGCTTTCGTGTCGAGGAGGGACGGGGCGGGAGGGAGGCATCAGCCCTTGACGGAGCCGACGACGCCCCCGACGAGGTACCGCTGCAGGAAGACGTAGGCCGCCAGCAGCGGCGCCGCGACGATCATCGTGGCCGCCGCCAGCAGCGGCCAGTCGTTCGTGTAGGTGCCTTTGAACGCGTACAGGCCGAGGGAGATCGGACTCTTCGCGGGATCGGGGAGGAGGATCGTTGCGAGGATGATGTCGTTCCACACGCCGATCGCTTGCAGGATGAACACCGTGGCAAGGGCGGGCCGGGCCATCGGGATCACGAACGTCATGAGGTACCGCCAATAGCCGCAACCGTCCACGGCCGCCGCCTCGTCGAGCTCGAACGGGATCGAGCGGACGTATCCGGCCAGCAGGATCGGTCCGATCCCCACCCCCGCGGCCATGATGGCGATGTAGCCGATCTGCGTGTTGTAGAGCCCCAGGCGGAGCAGAAGCTGGAACTGCGTGATGAGGGCGTTGGGGAGGAATAGGAGCACCACGAACAGCAGGTTCCATAGGCGCGGATGCTTCACATACGATCTCGCCACCGGGAACGCCAGCACGAGTGAGACCGCGGTTCCGATCGCCGCCGCCGTCAGGGTGTAGATGATGCTGTTGGCAAGGTACGCGCCGAAGTTCCCCTGCACCCAGGCTGCCCCGAAGTTGCCCCACTGGGGATCGGTCACCACGGCCCCGGGATCGGCGAAGAAGGCACCACTGGATTTGAGCGAGGTGTTCAGCAGGAACGCCAGGGGGAAGAGATAGCAGACGGCGACGAGGGCCAGCAGGAGGTACGACACGACACGGCCGGGCGTGAGCGGACGTCGGCGCTTCTCGACGCGGCCGGGCCGCAGTTCCACGGTGGTCACAGTCGGGCCTCCCTTCTGCGCAGGTACCACATCACCAGGAGAGAGGCGATGCCGACGATGAAGAACTGGATGACCGAGATGGTCGCGGCATATCCCTGCGACTGCCCCATGCCGCTGGTGGTGGATCCGCCGAACGCCTGAGCGAAGATCGCGAGCGAGAGCAACTGCGTGGCCGGGTTGTTCGGGCCGGTGAGGACGTAGGCGAGCTGGTAGCTCTGCAGCGAGCCGACGATCGCGAGGAGCACATTGGCCGTGACGGACGGGGCAAGGAGCGGGATCGTGACCAGGCGCAGTCTCTTCGCGCCGTCTGCGCCGTCGAGGGCCGCCGCCTCGTACAGCTCCTCGGGGATCGACTGGAGGCCCGCGAGATAGATGACGACGGCGACGCCGAGTCCCGCCCAGATCTGCACGAAGATCACGAGCCCGAGCGCGAGGGCGGGGTCGCCGAAGAACGCCGAGTCGGCCCCGAACCACGACCAGATCGTGGCGGCGGGCCCGGCCGACGGGTTGAAGAACAGCGACCAGATGAGGCCGATGACGGTGACCCCGAGGATCGTCGGCAGGAAGACCAGCGCGCGGGTGAAGGTGCGTCCGCGCAGCCTGGTGTTCAAGAGCACCGCGATGCCGAGCGCCAGCACGTTGATGACGACGGTGGAGACGATCGCGTAGACGAGGGTGTTCTGCAGCGCGTTGAGGTTGTAGCCGAGCTTGGCGGCGGAGAAGAACCGGGCGTAGTTCTCGAGACCGACGAAGTTCACCGGGATGCCGGGGAGGCCCCGGATGTCGGTGAAGGAGATCGCGAAGACGGCGACCGCCGGGACGAGGGCGAAGACGGCGAGGACGGCCGCGCCGGCGCTCATGCTCACCCGCATGGTGCGACGGTGCCCGAAGGGGAAGGTGCTCATGCCATTCCTTTGGAGGGGCCCGCGGGCGACGACGACATGGTCGCCGCCCGCGGGCGCGGTCGGTCGATCAGAAGGCGGCGGACCAGGCCGACTGCGCTTCCTGGGCGGCCTGGGGCACGGTCATCGTTCCGAGCGGAGCGATGGCGGGGTAGTTGAACGGGAACACGGCTGCGGGGCCGGCGTCCTGGTTCGACACCCAGATCGTGTCCCACGCCGGCGAGAAGGTCGCCGTGTAGTCGGCGATGCCCGTGAGGAAATCGCTCGCGGTGATGTTCGGCTGTGCGGGCGCGAACCCCGTGGTGGCCACGAAGTCGGCGTAGACCTCGGGGCTCGAGAAGAAGTCGAGGTAGGCGAGTGCGGCCGCCTTGTTGGGGGCGTTGGAGGCTGCCGCCAGCCGGAGCTCCACCTTGCCGGCAAGAGTTGCGTTGTCGGCCGCGTCGTCGCTGGCCGGCAACGGGAAGTATCCGTACTCGAACGCGTCGCCGACGGCGTCGTCGATCGTCGTCTGGTTCCAGGTTCCGTCGATGGTCATGGCGAAGTCCCCGTTGGCGAAGCCCGACGGGATGGCGTCGTACCCGACGCCGGCGAAGTTCTTCTGGGCCATGTCGTAGAGGCTCTTCACCCTCTCCAGCACCTGCAGCTGCGTGCCGTCGGTCAGCGAGAGCGAGTTGTCCCAGAGGCCGGTCGCCAGCGCGTTCTTGTCGTCGGCTGTCGGGTAGAGGCCCTGCACCGCGGCGAGCATCGCGAGACCGGCGGGCCAGCTGTCCTTCCCGCCGATGCCGAGCGGGGTGATGCCGTCCTTCTGGAGCGCGGCGGCGACGGATTCGAACTCGCTCCACGTCGTCGGGATCTCCAGGCCGAGGTCGTCGAAGATCTTCTTGTTGTAGTACACGCCGGAGTAGTAGCTGAGGCCGGTGGGCACCGTGTACTGCTTGCCGTTGTAGGCGGTGGCCTCCAGCACCGTCGGGGTGAAGTTCTTCATGAAAGCCTGATCGGTGAGGTCGACGAAGAGCCCCGCGTCGGCGGCCACGTTGTCATCGCTCGCGGACACGCCCTCGGCGAAGGCGGGTACATCGCGGGGCTGGGCGAGCGTGACGTCGACGTTGCCCGCGGTCAGGCGCGACGACCGGGTGGAGTTGAAGTTCTCGTTGGGAACGGCACTGAACTCGACCTTCACATCGGGGTACTTCTTCATGAAGGCCTCGTTGACCTTCGCGAAGGCGGCGTCGGATCCCGACGAGCTCGACACGAGGATCTGCAGCGTCCCGGAGACCTCGCCGGTCGCGGCGCCGTCCTCGGTCGACGAGCAGGCGGTCACGGCGGCCAGCGCGAGAGCGGCGACCCCGACGGCCGCGATCCCCCGGGTGATGTGTGTGCGCATGTCACTCCTTTGTGCAGTACTTCGAGGCAGAACCGAAACGTTTCTGTTCTTTCGGTACTCGTACTTTAGACTGACTTCGATGAAGAACACAACCTCCGCGGGCCGGGCGGCTCAGGCGAATCGGTCACCCGCCACGGCGCGCGCCACCATCGTCGACGTCGCTCGGGAGGCGGGGGTCGCCCTCAGCTCCGCATCGGCCGCGCTCAACGACCGCCCCGGAGTCTCGGAGGCCACCCGCGCGCGCGTCAAGGAGGTGGCCGCCCAGCTCGACTACGTTCCGTCGATGCGCGGGAAGTCGCTCTCGAGCCAACGCGCCTTCGCCGTCGGGCTCGTCGTCGAGCGGCATCCCGATGTCCTCGAAGCCGATCCGTTCTTCGGGGCGTTCATCGGAGGCATCGAAGAGTCGCTCTCCGCCGAGGGGTACGTTCTGGCGCTCCTGGTAACCGAGGATTCGCAGGCCACCCTCCGCCGCTTGGTCGAGCTCGTCCACGGCCGGCGGGTCGACGGCGTCTTCCTCAACGAACTCAAGGTCGACGACCCTCGCATCGCACTCCTGCGCGATCTCGAAGTGCCCGCCGTCGCCGTCAACCCGGCCGAGGCGGACTTCGCCTTCCCCGCCGTGCACCAGGACGGCACCCGCGCCATCCGCGACGTCGTCCACACCCTCGTCCAGCTGGGGCACCGGCGGATCGCTCATGTCAGCGGGCCCGACACCTACGCCCACTCCGCTGAGCGTCTGCGGGCCTGGCAGGCGGCCATGGCGGAGGAGGGCCTGCCGGCCGACCTCGTCGAAGACGGCAGCTTCACCTATGAAGGCGGGCGCCGGGCGGCCGAGATCCTGCTGACACGAGACGAGCGTCCCACCGCGGTGTTCTGCGCGAACGACCAGTCGGCGATCGGCTTCATGAACCGGGCGATCGAGTTCGACGTCGCCGTCCCCGACGCCCTCTCCATCGTGGGCTACGACGGCAACCGCATCGGCGAGTTCGTGAAACCTCAACTCGCGACCGTGCAGACCTCTCCCCGGCAGCTGGGCCGGGAAGCCGCACGCATGCTGCTGGACGCCGTGACGGGGGGACGCCCCGCCGACGTCGTGCTGTCGGAGGCCCGCTTCGTGCTCCGCGGCTCCGCGGGACGCCTGCGCAGCGACATGCGCTGACCGGACGGGCCCGCGGCAGGTGTCATCCCGCCGCGAGCCCCTTCTGCGCGGTCTCAGCTGCGCCGCGTCCGGCGCGCCCGCTGCACGAGCGCGCTTCCCACGAGGAACGCCAGGACGCCGGCGATCCACCACAGCGGGGTGGACGCTCCACCTGTTCCCGCCAGTGCCCCGTCGCCCTCGCCCGCTGCCGCCGGAGAGCCGCCGGTCGACGACGCGGTCGCCGTCGGCGTCGGGGCAACCGGGGTCGCGGCGGTCGTGGTCGGAGCGGGAGACGCGGTGGGAGAGGCGGTGGGAGAGGCCGTCGGGGCGACTTCGGCGGCGGTGCCGGAGAGCAACCTCCTCTGATCCGCGTCACGCACGATCAGTCTCTCGGTGCCGTCGGGAGAGCGCAGCTCCACCGACGTGCGCACCGGGTAGAAGATCAGCGCGTCCAGCGCCAGCCCCTCCTGACCGGCGATCACCCGCACCGGGAGCGGACCGGCCGGCAGTGCGAGCCGGCCCACCGGCACGATGGTGACCTGCCCGGTCTCCCCCGGCG
Organism: Microbacterium sp.; assembly: GCF_047607225.1. Lineage (GTDB taxonomy): Bacteria > Actinomycetota > Actinomycetes > Actinomycetales > Microbacteriaceae > Microbacterium. Next base: position 52,171 of record NZ_JASGDO010000045.1, read on the forward strand.
CCGTGATCACGCCGACGTCCACGCCGCCGACGCGCAGCGAGCCGCTTCCGCCGGTGGCCGCTCCCGCCCGTCGCTGGGTGTCCTCCTCGCCCGCGCGCACGCTGGCGTAGACGAGGTAGTCGTCGGATCGCATGAGGTCAGCCGTCCAGTCATGCGTCGAGTCTGCGTCCAGCTGAGCGTAGGCGCCGCCGGAGAGATCGGAGGCACCGTAGCGCAACTCGGGAGTGCCGACGCGCCAGAGGCTCGCCTCGGTGACGTTCGCGTAGCCCTCGGCAGGGATCGACTTCGTCGATGTGACCGAGAAGCGCACTACGACCGCCACGGCGTCCTCGGGGACGGCGACGATCGGCGAGGTGCGCACCGCCGCTCCGCCGGCGTACCACGTGCGCGGGTGGTAGCTGAAGCCGGAGTCGTCCGAGAGCAGGGTCTCGGTGCCCGCGGCATCCACGCCGAGCACCTCCGCGTCGAGGTCGGTGTCGAACTGCACGATGGCACTGAAGCGCACGGCAAGGCTGTCGCCGGGCACCGGCTGGCCCTCGCCGCCGACCTCGATCCGCGACTCGAGGAACCCGCCGTCGAAGAGCCGGACGTTGTTGTGCCCGGATCCGGCGACGAAGATCGCCCTGCGTCCCGACCAGGAGGGGTAGATCTCCTGAGGCTCCTCCACCCGCTGAGCGTCGGCATAGACGGGCCCTTCGTCCGTGCCCGACGACGGCGCGGGGGTCACGAGCGCGCGAGCCGGGTCGTTGAGGTCTCCGTCGGGAAGCTCGCGGCGCGTGTCCGCGCCTCCCACCGCGCGGGCGAGTTCCTCGGCCTCCACGACCTGCGCCGACACGCGGTCGCCGATGCTCGCGGTCATCGCGGAGAGCGCGGCGGGCACCCGCTGCACCCTCAGGATGCCGCGCAGCGCCTCTACGACCGACTCCGCCCCGCCGTTGCGGTTCACCCCGTTGTGGTCGACGGCATCGAAGGCGACGCCGGTGTCTTCGGTGAACATGATCGTCTCGGCAGGATTGTTCCCTCGCCACCACGACGCCGCCAGACCTGCTGCGTCGGCGTACACCCGATCTCCGGTGACCTCGTACAACGCGAGGAAGTTGTCGACGTAGCTGGCCGTGCCGTAGTTCAGCTGCGGATAGGTGGCCTTGTTCGGCGAGACGGCGTAGGCCCGGCCGGACAGGAGCAGATCGGAGAGGAAGCTCTCCGCGCTCGTGCGCGCCCGTTCGAGGAACGTGCCGTCGCCGGTGACCACACTGGCGCGCGCCAGGGCCTCCACCTGCACGCTCCCCCACTCGTCCCAGCCGCCAGCAGCGTTCTGGATCGCCCCGAGCGGATACGAGGTGAACGAACCTCGCTGATGTGCGGCGATACCCCCGGCCAGCTGCGCCACGATCGAGGACAGCGAGGCGCGCGCGCCCGCGTCGGCGACGGCGTACTCCCGACTGGCGGCGTTGACGGCGATCGAGGACATCCACACGTCACCGGCGAGAAGTCGGCCCTCGCCGCTGGCGGGCGCCGCTGCCAGCAGCGCACTCACCCGATCGCGGATGAGGTCGAGGCGCGCCCGCACCTCGGCCGCCAGGGCGGGGTCGCGCTCGTCGATCGCCGGAAGGGCGGTGGCGAACGCCTCCCAGGCGCGCGCGGCCCAGTATCCGAAGGAGGTCTGCGAGGACTGGCTGTCCTTCTTGACCAGCTCGCCTGCGCCGTCCCGGGCGACGAAGTTGTCGAAGTCGCCGTTGTCGGCCTGCATCCACATCGCGAAGCGCACACCTTTGACCAGCTGCCGGTAGCTGTGGGTGTCACCGTAGGTGGTGTGGTGCTCGGCATAGGCGATGACCGCTCGGGCGACGTCGTCGAGCGCAGAGACACCCTCCTGGGGGTCGCCGACCCAGACGTAGCCGGAAGCCGGATCGCCCGCCCGTCGAGGCTCCGAGTAGAGGTGCGTGATCATCATCTGCTGTCCGTCCAATTCGACGTCTTCGCTGAGGAAGTCGAGATGGGCAAGACTCGGGAAGACGACCGAGGAGTCGTCCAGGACGAATCGCGCGAAGTAGTCCACGTCGGCGGCGGTCACCTCGCCGTCGCCGTCGTAGTCCCACGCATCGTCGGCGGACCCGTCGCGGACGGCCGCCGCGAACCACGCGCGGTCATCGTCGTCGACACGCCCGTCGCCGTTCAGGTCGTCACTGGGGCGACCCCGCTCGCCGGTCAGCTCGAGCGCACGCAGGCGCACGGGGGCGCTGGTGGGGTTGTCGATGACCACCCGCACCGTGGCGACGTCCGAGGCGAGGGCGACGGAGGTCGCGGCCTCGACGTCCTGCCATCCTGCAGCGGCATCCCAGGTCGTCCGCGCGAGGTCCTCGCTCTCCGAGCGGATCGAGATGGATCCGTGGGAGGGCGACGCCGAGGCGCCGAAGACCTCCGCCAACAGCGTCAGCCGGTCGCCGGTCATCGGCAGGTCCGCGTTCGCCGCATCGATCTCGATCGCTCGTTCTGCCCGCGCCCCCGGGGCGAGCTCGGCGACGCGCGTGACGACGGCCTTGCTGTGACCCCAGAGGTCACCACCGAAACCGTCCGAGAAGTCGGCGTCGGGGAGCACGTAGTCCACACGCTCGCCGTCTCGCTCCCCCCACAGACGCACGTCGGTGAACTCGATCGTTCCCTCGGTGTCGTTGTGCAACTCCACCCAGAGGGTCGTCGCCCCCTCGTGCATACGCGCGTCGCCGGCGACCGGCGCCGTCTCGACGGCCGTGGGCACACCGGCCTCCACGGAGGTGAGATCGGTGTGCTCCGCGAGGATCCCCCGGTCGTCGGTGACCCGGATGAGGACCGTCGCGTCGGCATCGACGTCGTCGTGACGGAGCACCTCCACCGAGCCGTGCACGATGTCGCCCGGCTGTGGCGTCGTCGCCTCGGTGGTCGAGGCGATCCCCTGCCACAACGCGCCGCCCGGCTCCAGCGCCACGCGGCTGACGAGGTCGATCTCGCCGGTCACCTGCCAGGCCGGAGCGGCGATCGCGGCGGGCGAGAGGTCGATCGCGTAGTCGACTGGTCTCGTGGCTGCGGCGGCCGACACGCTTACGGCGCTCGCCGCGCCGACGACGGAGACCGTCGCGGCGATGATCGCCGCTGTCCTCATCCGTCTTGGTGATCGCGGCGGACGATCCCGTGTGATCGAAGGCATACTCACTCCTTTGTGATGTCGAGAGGGCGAACCGAAATTACCGAAGCGTTTCGGTCCCTGCGGCGATGCGAGCCTATCGACAGCGCGCAAAGCCCCGCAACCTCTCCTCTTGACCTTCAGATAGACTGAGGGTATGGAAACCCTCCGCCACGTCGTCGTCCTGGTCCACCTCGTCGGGTTCGCCACCCTCTTCGGAGCCTGGCTGGTCGCCGCCGTCGGCGACCGCAAGATCACGCGGCTGCAGCACTGGGGTCTCGCGATCGCCGGGGTCGCCGGCCTGGCGCTGGCCGCCCCATGGGGGATCACGTGGGAGCTCAACTACGTCAAGATCGGGGTGAAGCTCGTCGTGCTCCTCGTCATCGGCGCCCTCCTCGGCATCGGTGCCTCACGCCAGCGCAAGGTGGGCAGCGTCCCGGCTCCCCTCTTCTGGGGCATCGGCGTCCTGACGCTCCTGAACGCCGCTCTGGCCGTCCTCTGGCGCTGACCGTCCGTCGCACCACCACCGCCGTCCGCCGCACACGTGGCGGACGGCGGTTGACGTTTCACCCGAGTGCGTCGCATGCGGACGTACGATTTTCCGTCGGCTCCGGCTAACCGCCGCTCCGCCACGACCTCCGAGCCGCCCCGCGCACCACCCCGCGCGGCGCGCGACCCGCCTGGCCCTCATCCCACGAGGATCCGCTGTCCCTCCGTGTCTTCCAGGTGCTCCATGTCCCACGCTCCCGCTCCGTCCACCACCCCCGTCAATCCCCGCTCGCGCGTCATCACCGCGAGCCTGGTGGGGACCACCATCGAGTTCTACGACTTCTACGTCTACGCGACGGCGGCCGTGCTCGTCTTCCCGCTCCTCTTCTTCCCCACGGGGAACGACACCACCGCCCTCTTGCTGTCCTTCAGCGTGTTCGGCGCGGCCATGGTGGCCCGCCCCATCGGCGCCGTCGTCTTCGGCCACTTCGGTGACCGGTTCGGCCGCAAGGCCACGCTCGTCGCTTCGCTCCTGACCATGGGGATCGCGACCTTCCTGATCGGCTTCCTTCCGACGTTCACCGAGATCGGAGTCTGGGCGGCGGTGCTGCTGCTCGTGCTGCGCCTGGCCCAGGGCTTCGCCCTCGGAGGCGAATGGTCCGGCGCCGCACTCGTCGCCACCGAGAACGCTCCCCAGGGCAAGCGCGCCTGGTACGGGACCTTCCCTCAGCTGGGCGCGCCGATCGGCTTCATCATCGCCAACACGGTGTTCCTGCTCATCAACTTCGCCCTCCCCCACCCGGACGGCCCGGCGGTGCGCTCCGAGGCCTTCCTGGAATGGGGCTGGCGCGTCCCGTTCCTCTTCTCGGCTGTCATGGTGATCGTCGGGCTCTGGGTGCGTCTGCGCCTGGTGGAGTCGGAGACCTTCTCCTCGGCCGAGAAGAAGGGGGCTCTGCGCAAGTTCCCCCTGGGTGAGGTCGTCCGCCGGCACTGGTGGCCGATGATCCTCGGCACCTTCATCATGCTGGCCACCTACGTGCTCTTCTACCTGATGACGAGCTTCACCCTCGCGTACGGCACCAAGGCCACGGCCGAGGGGGCTCAGGCTGCCGCCGATGCCGGCGGACCCGCCTTCGACCCCTCGACCTACGTCGCGGGTCTCGGGTTCGGCTACACCGACTTCGTCATCATGCAGATCATCGGCGTCGTCTTCTTCGGCATCTTCACCCTGTTGTCGGGGCCCGTCGCCGACAGCATCGGGCGACGCCGACTGCTGCTGTGGATCACCGCGGCGATCGCCGTCTTCGGGCTGCTCTTCTCCGTGTTCCTCGCCCCGCAGGTGGATCCGAAGTTCACCGGGGCGCTCGTCCAGGCCTTCCTCATCCTCGGGTTCATGCTCATGGGAGCCACCTTCGGCCCGATGGGCGCGCTCCTTCCCGAGCTCTTCCCCACCAACGTCCGCTACACGGGATCGGCGATCGCGTACAACGTCTCCTCGATCCTCGGCGCGGCCCTCGCGCCCGTCGTCGCCACGACGCTCTGGGCGATGGCGGGTGGCTCGCCGTGGCTCGTCGGCGTCTACCTCAGTGGCTCGGCCGTCCTCACTCTGATCGCGCTGTGGCTGTCGAAGGAGACGAAGGACATCGACTACGAGAGCAACCTCGGCCTCGGCGAGACCGGGTCGCTCTGACGACGGTCCGTGCGGTCGGCGCCGGCCGCACGGACCCGCTCAGTCGAGGAACAGCGCTCGGAGCCGTTTGGTGGTGAACACCAGCCCCACCCCGATCATCACGGCGTAGTAGAGCACGTGCCAGAGCATGCCGGCATGGAGCACCCCGGTCGTCAGACCCCGGATGAGTTCCACGCCGTGCCACAGCGGTAGCGCCATCACGATCTGCTGCACCCAGCCCGGGTAGACCGTGATCGGGTAGAACGTGGCCGAGAAGAGGAACATCGGCAGCAGCACGAAGTTGATCCAGTCCATGTGCTGGAAGGTCTTCATGTAGCTCGTGACCGCCATGCCGAGACTCGCGAACCCGAACGCGATGAGGAGCACCGCGGGAATGGCGAGCACCGCCGTCCACGCAAGGTTCAGCCCCAGCACCTGCATGATGATCATGAACCCGGTGGCGTACAGGAGCCCGCGCAGAAGTGCGTAGAGGATCTCGCCGAGGGCGACATCGAGCGGACCGAGCGACGTCGACAGCATCCCCTCGTAGAGCTTGCCGTAGTTGAGCTTGAAGAAGACGTTCCAGGTGGAATCGTAGATCGCGCCGTTCATGGCCGAGACAGCCAGGAGCGCCGGGGCGATGAACGCCGCATAGCTCACTTCGACGCCCTGCGAGGTCTGCACGTCGCCGATGAGCTTGCCCAGGCCGATGCCCATCGAGGCGAGGTAGAACACGGGCTCGAAGAACCCCGACAGCACGACCGCCCAGCTCGACGAGCGCGCCGCGATCAGCCCGCGCTGCACGACCGCTCCTGGATTGCCCGCCCAGAGCGCGCGGACCCCGCCGCGGCGGACGGAGGTGTCGACGGAAGCGACGGCGGTCATTTCGCGAGCCTCTCGGTGAACAGCCGGCGCCCCCACAGGTATCCGGCCAAGGACAGCACGATCAGATAGACCACGTGGATCGCGATCATCTCGGTGGGAACCGCCGCGTGATAGGTCGCGACGCGGCCGAGCTCAGCGCCGTGCCAGAGCGGGGAGACCCACCCGATCCACTGCAGCCACACCGGCAGCGAGTCGAGGGGATAGAAGGTTCCCGAGAACAGGAACATCGGCATGAAGATGAAGCGCTGGACGAGCGCGAACTGCCCCTTGTCATCTTCGATGGACGCGGCGTATGCCATCAGCGGAATTCCGAAGGCGAGCCCGGCCACCACGCCGATCGGTATCGCCAGCCATCCGGTCTCGGGATGGGGAACCGTCTCGAGACCGAGGACGCCCAGGAGCCAGATGAAGAGGTAGTACGCCCCGACGGCGACCGTCATCCGGGCGCCGGCGCCGAGGATCACGCCGTTCGCGATCTGCGGGCTCGCCAGCGGCGAGGCGTTGAAGCCATAGAAGTAGCGACGCCACTTGAAGCCGGCCATCACGGGGTAGGTCATCTCTTCCGAGGCCACCGAGATCGCGGCGGTCACGAGGAGGGCGGGGGCGACGAACACCAGGTAGTCCACCGCGACACCGCGGTCGACCACCGGCGCCTGGATGAGTGCGGCGAGCCCCGCGGCAAGCCCGAGCAGGTAGAGGATCGGCTGACCCAGGGCGCCGACGATGATCGTCCAGCCATACGCGCGCATCGCACGCACCATGTGCTCGGTGACATACCAGCTGCCGCGGCGGCGGGGCTTGCGGCCCCACTCGATCGCCTCCGCGCGCAGTTCGTCGAGGGTGGGATGAAGGGCGGTCGTCATTCGATCAGCGACCTTCCGGTGAGGCGGAGGAAGACGTCTTCCAGGCTGGAGCGGCGGACCAGGCTCGTGATCGGCTGCAGTCCTTCGGCGGCGACGCGCTCCAGCGCGGCCTCGCCGTCGTGAGCATAGATGAGCACCCGATCCGGGAGCACCTCGACACGATCGCCGATGCCCTGGAGCTGCGCGGCGGCCTGGGCATTGCGGTCGGAACCGAAACGGACCTCCAGCACCTCACGGCTGGAGTGCTCGCGGATGAGCGAGGCGGGCGTGCCCTCGGCCATGATGCGCCCCTTGTCGACGACGATAAGCCGATCGCACAGTTGCTCCGCCTCGTCCATGTAGTGCGTCGTGAGAACGAGTGTCGTGCCACGCTCCTTGAGTCGGAACAGCCGGTCCCACAGCACGTGCCGAGCCTGCGGGTCGAGCCCCGTGGTGGGTTCATCGAGGAGGAGGATGCGCGGGTCGTTGATGAGGCCACGAGCGATCGTGAGCCGTCGCTTCATGCCCCCGGAGAGCTGGTCGACCTTGTTCTTGGCCTTGTCCTCGAGCTGGGCGAAGGCCAGCAGCTCGTCGGCCTTCTGGTGGCACACCTTTCCCGGGAGCCCGAAGTAGCGGCCGTAGATGTAGAGGTTCTCGCGTGCGTTGAGCTCGCCGTCGAGGTTGTCCTGCTGAGGAACGACGCCCAGTCGGGAGCGGATCTCGGGCCCGTAGCGATCGGGGTCGAGGCCGAGGATCTCGAGCGCCCCGGAGGTGCGGGTCGAGACCGCTCCGATCATCTTCATCGTCGTGGACTTGCCCGCACCGTTGGGACCGAGGAGTCCGAACGACTCGCCCGGCGCCACCTCGAAGCTGAGTCCGTCGACGGCGACGAAATCGGGCTTGCCCTTGACCTTGTAGGTCTTCCGGAGGTTCTGGGCGGAGATCACGGCGTCAGGCACCGGACCACACTATCCGGCGGTTCCGACACTGCTGGACGCCGCGGCACGTCCCTCGGCGGGCCGCGCACAGGGTGGACGGGGGGAAGATAGGAGGAGGCAGCGTCGCCGGATGATCCACCTCTCCACCCGAGGAGCTCCCCATGTCCACCCCACGCCGCGGCCTGCGCCGCGCCTCCACGGACGACGGGCCCCGCGCCAGCCTCCGCCAACTCCTCCCCTTCCTCTTGGAGCACCGCGGTGTCCTCGTCGCGGTCGCGATCCTCAGCGTGATCGGGGCGGCCCTGACGCTGGCGCAACCGGTGCTGGTCGGTCGGGTGATCGACCTCGTCCAGGAGGAGCAGCCGCTGGGCGGCCTCGTCTGGGCAATCGTCGGCCTCGTCGTGGTGGCCTCGCTCGTGTCCGGATACCAGCACTACCTCTTGCAGCGGACGGGGACCGCCGTGGTGTACTCGAGCAGACGCCGCCTCATCTCCCGCATCCTGCATCTGCCGATCAGCGAGTTCGACGCACGACGGACGGGTGACCTCGTCTCGCGCGTCGGCACCGACACCACCCTGCTGTACGCCGTGTTGACCCAGGGACTGGCCGACGCGGTCGGGAACTCGTTGATCTTCGCGGGCGCCATCGTGGCCATGGCCGTCATCGACCCGGTGCTGCTCGGAGCCATCGCCGTCGTGCTCGCGGTCGCCATCGCCGGCGTCGTGCTGCTGAGCGGACGCATCCGCGTCGCCACGCGCCTGCAGCAGGAGAAGGTAGGGGTGCTCGCATCGGGCGTGGAACGCGCCGTCGGGGCCATCCGCACCATCCGCGCCGCCGGCGCGACCGAGCGGGAGGCGGACGCCGTCAGCGCGCAGGCCACCGACGTGTACGACGTCGGCGTGCGGATCGCGAAGGTCTCCGCCCTCGTCGTGCCGATCGCCGGCGTCGCGCTCCAGGCCTCGCTGCTGGTGGTGCTCGGGTTCGGAGGCTTCCGGGTGGCGGCGGGGGCGATCACGATCGCGCAGCTCGTCGCCTTCGTGATGTTCCTGTTCCTTCTCATCGGACCGCTCGGATCGTTCTTGGGCGCCATCACCTCGGTGAACCAGGCGCTGGGAGCTCTCGGTCGCATCCAGGAGGTGCTGGACCTGCCGACCGAGTGCGAGGGCGACGAGCGCCTGGCCATCGCCACCGCCGCCGAGAGCGAAGCCGCCTCGCCGGCCGCGGCGATCGAGTTCCGCGACGTGCACTTCCGCTACCCCGACGCGGTCGTGTCCGCCCGCCGTCGCGCGGAGCTCGACGCGCACCGCACCCTCGCCGAAGCCGGCATGGGCGCGGCAGTGGAGGTGCCGGTCTCCGCGGAGGCGACGCCGTCGGAGGCCCACGAGGTGCTGCGCGGCGTGTCGTTCGCCGTTCCCCGCGGCGCCAGGGTGGCGCTGGTGGGGCCCTCGGGGGCGGGCAAGTCGACGACCCTCGCGCTCATCGAGCGCTTCTACGATCCGACCGCCGGCCAGATCCTCCTCGACGGCGTCGACGTGCGCACGATCGACCGCGACCGACTGCGTGCACAGCTCGGCTACGTCGAGCAAGACGCGCCCACCCTCGCGGGAACCCTCGCCGAGAACCTCCGGCTGGCCTCTCCTCGGGCCACCGACGAGGAGTGCGAGCGGGTGCTCCGCGCCGTCAACCTCGACCACGTCCTGGATCGACACCCCCTCGGCCTGGATTCGCCCGTCGGTGAGGCCGGCGTCATGCTCTCGGGCGGCGAGCGCCAGCGTCTGGCGATCGCCCGCGCGCTCCTGGCCGCACCTCCCATCCTGCTGCTGGACGAGTCGACGTCTTCGCTCGACGGCCGCAACGAGCAACGCATGCGTGAGGCGATCGACGCCGTGTCGGACGGACGCACGCTGATCGTGATCGCCCACCGGCTGTCGACCGTCGTCGACAGCGACCTGATCGTCGTGCTGGACGGCGGCGAAGTGATCGGACAGGGAACGCACGAGGAGCTGGTAGCCACGGTGCCCCTCTACCGCGAGCTCGCCGCCCACCAGCTCTTGGTCTGACGCGACGCCGCAGCCCGGTGCTCGTGGCCCCTCGGAGACGACGAAGGGGCCCGTCCCACAGGACGGACCCCTTCGTGCTGCACCGACGGCGCGCCGTGCGACGCGGTCACTTGCCGCCGAGCGCGTCCTTCGCGTCCTTCGCGGCGTCCTTGACGTCGGCGGCCGCGTCCTTGGCGTGGGCCTTGACCTGGTCGGCCTTGCCCTCCGCGACGAGCTTGTCGTTGTCGGTGAGGTTCCCCACGGCCTCCTTCGCCTTTCCGGCGAGGTTCTCGGCGGTGTTCTTGATGTCGTCAGCAAAGCCCATGATGAGCTCCTTTCCTTGTCGATCTCGGTTTCGGTGGTTCCCCGCCCCACGGCGGGGAAGTCGGTGGGTCAGGTCACGCGGCGTGCGCGGGCCAGCGCACTGCGCACGCCCGTGGTGAGGTGGAGGACGAGGGGCACGCGCGTGCCGAGCGTCGCGTCGAGAGCGGCCACCGCCGCGGTCAGCCGATCGAGCGTCGACGGGAGATCGGCGCGCGGCCGCACCTGCACACGCACGTGGAGCACACGCGTCTCGCCGCGGCGACCGCGCCGGTGGACCGTGGCCGATACCCCTGCCACCTCGGGAGCGGTCGACAGCTCGGCCTGCAGGAGGTCACGCATGATCGTGCCGTCGACGATCACGTCCTCGTCGTCGATGATCACCGGCTCGCGGCGGCGCGTCCGCGTGAGGATCCAGATCAGGGCGAGGAGGACGAGGACGCTCAGCACGGCGACGCCGACCCAGATCCCCCGGGCGCCCGTGAGTCCGAGCCGGTCCAGGCCGTCGGCGAGCGAGGAGAGCGCCGGAAACGGGTCGCCGGTGACGGCGGGCCACGCAGCCAGCGCGGCGAATACGAACAGCAGCACGCCGACGAGTCCCAGGAGCAGGCGGTTCATCGTGCGATTGGCGTTGCTCATGACAGCCGCCCCCCATCCTCGACGCGCACCCGTACCGTGACGGGCGGTGTGAGTCCCACGGGGGCGAGCGCCTCGTTCTCGGCGCGGGCGATCTCCGTCCCCGCGACGGAAAAGCCGGTGGCGGGCGTGATGCGCACGTCGGCGCGGCGACGGGAGACGCGGGTGGCGACGTGGGGTGCACCGACCGACGCACGCCGCGCGGCACCGCGAGAGAGCGTGCCGGCGACGATCGCGTCGTCGACGACGATGGGCGCGCGGTCGGCCGAGATGATGCGGCGGCCGGTGCGCCCCGGCGAGAGAGCGCCCCACACACAGAGGATCCCGGCGAGCCCGGCGACGATCGCGACGGCGACTCCCACGGGCCCCCCGCCCGTGATCTGCGCCCAGACCTCCGGAAGCGAAAGCCACAGCGCCGGCGCCCCGAGTCCGGCACGCACCGCCTCGGCGATCACGACGACCGCCGCGATGACGAAGGCGGCCAGGGCGACGCAGACCCAGACACTGCGACTGCGGTGGGTCATCCGGCGAGCCATGCGGCGTTCTGGCGCGGTGTTCACGATGCTCTCCTCTCGTTCCGGACGACGTGGGTCAGGTGGATGCGGACGCGGGCGACATCGGCTCCTGTGAGGGCGGTCAGCCGCTCGGTGACGAGGCTCCGGGCCCGGGCCGCCGTGGCGACGACACTCCGCCCGGCGGGGTCGGAACCCCTCGAATCCGTGCCCGAGGAATCCATGCCCGAGGGATCGATGCCCGAGGAGATGTCGGCACGCAGTCGGCCCTGCTCGTCGCGCACGGTCGCCTTCGGATCTCGCGACGGCACCCCGAGCGCGTCGGCGGCGACAGCTGCGGCGATGCGTTCGTACGCACGCGCCGTGATGGTGACGCGTCCCGCGATCTCGGCGGCGTCCATGGTCATCCCACGCGCCGCCCGCGAGCGGCGTCGACGGCGGCCCGGAGATCGAGCGTGCCCGACAGAACGCCGCCGACGAGGGCGCCGACGAGTCCGAGGACCGCCACCAGGAGCATGCCCCAGAACCCGAAGGCGAGCGCGGCGAACGCGAGCGCCGCCCCCGCCAGGGCACCCCATGCGACGGGAGTCACTGGACGCGCTCCTCGACCGTGTCGTCGTCGCCCGGGATGTGGACGTCGACGACGGTGACGTTGATCTCGGCGACCTCCATCCCGGCCAGCTGCGTGATCGCGTCGGCGACGGCGGCGCGGACGTCGGAGGCGACCCGCTGGAGCTGCTCGGGGTACTCGGCGACGATCGTGATGTCGGCGGCAACCTGCTTCTCGCCGACCTCGACGTGGACGCCCTGCCCCAGGTCCTTCGCACCGACGGCCTCCCGGATGCTGCCGATGACGCGCGCCGCGCCACCACCGAGGGCGTGCACTCCGGGAACGGACGACGCGGCGATGCCGGCGATCTTCGCGATCACGGGGTCGACGATGACGGTCTTGCCGCCGCCGGTCACGGTCTCGGCGACCGACGTGGTCGAGGCCGTTGCGGTGGAGGGGGTGGTGCCTGCCATGATGATGTCCTTTCGTCATGCCCCGCATTGGGGGCTCTCACGGGTATGACGGGTGGTGCGGCGGATTCGTCACGGCCCGCTTGCTGGCAGTTCGCTGAGTGCGCTCAGCCTCCCCCGAGACGAGTCGCGCGTGGGTGTGAGATCGTCGAGGGGAGCCGCGGCGGGGCGGCGCAGGACAGGAGGGGCGTGGACCGACGCGTGGGGACCGACCGGCTCGACGGGGTCGAGGACGGCATCCTCGCTCGCCGCGCGGCCGATGGCGACGAGCGTGCGTTCACTGTGCTGGTGCGGCGGCACGGCGGATACCTCATCGCCTTCGCCACCCGCCTCCTCGGATCCCGGGCTGACGCCGACGACTGCGTGCAGGAGTCGCTCATCGTCGCGTGGCGGCGCCTTCCGGAGCTGCGAGAGCCCGACCGGGTGCGCGCATGGTTCTCCACGATCGTCGCCCGGAAGGCCACGGATCGCCTGCGCGCACGGCCCCCGGTCGCCTCGCTCGACGACGTGGAGCCGGAGGCGACATCACCCCGGCCGGACGAGGCCGCCGTCGCCTCGTCGCAGCTCGACATGCTGCGCACCGTGCTCGACGAGCTTCCTGCCGATCAGCGCACCGCATGGCTCCTCCGGGAGGTCAGCGGCTACAGCTACGACGAGATCGCGCGCGAACTCGGCGTCTCGGCCACCGCGGTCCGCGGCCGTCTCGCCCGAGCACGGGCAACCGTCTTCGACAGAATGCAGGAGTGGAGGTGAACGAGATGACAGAGGGCGAGATCGGCGACTCCGGGTACACCCTGGAGCAGTTGGCCGAGTATCACGACCGCGGTCGCCAGCCCGTCATCCCGGCGATCGAAGGCGACCCCCAATGCCGGACGATCCTCGATTCGATGGACCGACTGGGCGCCCTCTCGCGCGAGCTCGTCGAGAAAGACGCCGTCGTCGAGGTCTCGGAATCGTGGCTGGAGCACATCATCGGCGAGGTCGCGCGGGAGTCGCGTGCCGGTCAGGACCTGCCGATCCAGGACGACGGCGAGGTCACCCTCGTGGTCACCGAGGGTGCGATCCGCGGTCTCGTGCGCGACGCCGGCGACGCCGTCGACGGCGTGCTGGTCGAGCGGGTGGAGGTGAGCGTGGAGGCCCCCCTCATCGACGTCGCGCTGTCGATCAGCGCGGTGCACGGCACGCCCCTTCCCGGGGTCGCTGATCGGGTGCGGCGATCGGTGGCCGAGGCGATCGCCCGCAGCACCGTCTGGAGCGTCGGGCGGATCGACGTCACGATCGACTCGTTGCGGGTGCAGGAGGAGGGACGATGACGACGACTCCGGCCGAGCTGGCCGCTCTCGTGGACGCGGAGGTGCAGAAGGTCGAGGGGGTCTCGCAGTTGTACTACGCAGCTCCCCTGCCCGCGCGCCTCTGGCAGGCCGTCGCCCGCGACGAGACGTTCACGGCGATCACCCGCCGGGATGACACGTGGGAGGCGGTCGTGAGTATCGGCGTCGCGGGCGACCGGGCGGACGAGGTTGCCCGCCGGGTGGCCTTGCAGGTCCGAGCCCTGCTCGGCGAGGCAGCCCGCGTGACGGTGCGCGTCAGCCGCCTCGCCGCCGACTGAGTCCGCTCAGGCGCTCGCCCCGGCGAGCTTCAAGCGGTACCGGAGGGCTGCCAGCTCCGCCGAGAGCGCCGCGGGGATCCGGCCGTCGAACCCCGCGAAGAACTCCTCGGTCAGATCGGCCTCCTGGAGCCAAAGGCTGGGGTCGACCTCGAAGAGCGCGTCGAGGTCGCTCGCGGCGATCTCGATGCCGTCGAGGTCCAGGTCCTCCACGCGAGGGAGCCGGCCGATCGGGCTGTCCACGGCGCCGACCGCGCCCTCCACGCGGCGGACGATCCACTCGATGACTCGCGAGTTGTCCCCGAAACCGGGCCACAGGAATCGGCCGTCGGCCCCCTTGCGGAACCAGTTGACCTGGAAGATGCGGGGAGCGCGATCGAAGCGCAGCGACTGTCCCACCGACAGCCAGTGCCCGAAGTAGTCCGCCATGTTGTAACCGCAGAAGGGCAGCATCGCGAACGGGTCGCGACGCAGCTCCCCCACCGTCCCCTCGGCGGCCGCCGTGCGCTCGGAGGAGATGTTGGCGCCCAGGAACACCCCGTGCGCCCAATCGGTGGCCTCCAGGACGAGCGGGACGTTGGTGGCGCGGCGCCCGCCGAACAGGATCGCGTCCAGGGGCACGCCCTCCGCCGCATCCCAATCGGGCGCGATCTGCGGGCACTGCCCCGCGCTCACGGTGAAGCGGGAGTTGGGGTGCGCGGCCGGCCGGCCGGACGCGGGGGTCCAGGGGTTTCCCTCCCAGTCGGTCAGCTCCGCGGGAACCTCGTCGGTCAGCCCTTCCCACCACACGTCGCCGTCGGGACGGAGGGCGACATTGGTGAAGATCGTGTTGCCCCACAGCGTCTCCACGGCCGTGACGTTCGTGGACTCGCCCGTGCCGGGCGCGACGCCGAAGAAACCGGCCTCGGGGTTGATCGCCCACAGGCGCCCGTCCTCGCCGGGCCGAAGCCACGCGATGTCGTCGCCGAGCGTCTCCACGCGCCATCCGGGGATGGTCGGACGCAGCATCGCGAGGTTCGTCTTGCCGCATGCAGAGGGGAAGGCGGCCGCGAGGTGGAAGGCACGCCCCTCGGGGCTGATGACTCGGATGAGCAGCATGTGCTCGGCCAGCCAGCCCTCGTCCCGCCCGATGACCGAGGCGATCCGCAGCGCGAAGCACTTCTTGGCCAGGATGGCGTTGCCGCCGTATCCCGATCCGAACGACCACACTTCCAGGGTGTCGGGGAAGTGGACGATGTACTTCTCGTCGTTGCACGGCCACGCGACGTCGTCCTGGCCGGGCGCGAGCGGCGCACCCACGGTGTGGACCGTCTTGACCCACGGCTTTCCCGCGGCGATCTGCTCCAGCACCGGCGTCCCGACGCGGGTCATGATGCCGATGGAGGTGACGGCGTACGCGGAGTCGGTCACCTGCACGCCGATGTGGGAGAGCGGCCCCCCGACGGCCCCCATGGAGAACGGGACGACGTACATGGTGCGGCCGCGCATCGATCCTTCGAACAGTGGCGTGATCGTGCGCCGGATCTCATCGGGCGCCACCCAGTTGTTGGTGGGCCCGGCGTCCTCCTGGCGCTCGGAGGCGATGAAGGTCCGCCCCTCGGTGCGCGCGACGTCGCTGGGGTGCGACCGTGCGAGGTAGGAGCCCGGGCGCCACTCCGGGTTCAGCTTGATGAGCTTCCCCTCCTCCACCTGCTGACGGAGCAGAGCGTCGTTCTCGGCGCGGGAGCCGTCGACCCAGTGGATGCGGTCAGGCTGGGTGAGGCGGGCGATCTCGTCGACCCAGGCGGTCAGCTCGGCCAGCCCTTCCCCGGCGATACGCGGGGCGGCACCGTAGGCACGCGTCGCCGACGGGGTGGGCGCGGCGGGCGCGGCGACGGGGCGGGGGAAGATGTCCGCGAGGGCCATGTCGATCTCCTTCGATGAGCGTCCGGTTCGTTCCGTGGCTCTACTTTCCCTCGCCTTTGCCGACACTTTCCGACCGGGAGTCTGGCAAGAATCTTGAATCTTTCGCTATGCTCAAGGAATGTCCCCCACCGCGATCGAACTGTCGACCCTCGGCCACCGCATCCGGCACCAGCGGGTGTCCCGCGGCTACACGCTGGACGAGCTGGGCGCGATCGTCGGAGTGGCCGGGAGCCAGCTGAGCCTCATCGAGAACGGGAAGCGGGAGCCGAAGCTCTCGCTCCTCCAGGCGATCGCCTCGGCCACGGGCACCGAGGTCACCGATCTGCTGTCCACCGAACCCCCCAACCGGCGTGCCGCCCTGGAACTGGAGCTCGATCGTGCGCAGGCCAGTCCCGTCTTCCGACGGCTGGGACTTCCGCCGCTCAAGGTGACGCGCACCGTGACCGACGAGACCCTCGAGTCGGTGCTCGCGCTCCACCGCGAGCTCCACCGGCGGGAACGCGAAGCGATCGCGACGCCGGAGGAGGCACGGCGCGCCAACACCGAGCTCCGCCTCCGGATGCGGGCACGCGACAACTACCTCCCCGACATCGAGAAGCTCGCCGAGAAGCAGTTGCGGGCCGCGGGGCACACCGGAGGAGCCCTCACGCACCGCACCGTGAGCATCATGGCCGAACAGCTCGGGTTCGAGCTCATCTACGCGAGCGATCTGCCGCACTCCGCCCGGTCGGTCACCGACCTCGAGAACGGACGCATCTACCTGCCGCCCGCCTCGATCCCGGGCGGTCATGGGCTGCGCTCGATGGCGCTGCAGGCGATGGCGCATCGGCTCCTCGGCCACACGCCCCCGACCGACTACGCCGACTTCCTCCAACAGCGCCTGGAGATCAACTACTACGCCGCCTGCTGCCTCATGCCGGAGACGGCCTCCGTGTCCTTCCTCACCCAGGCCAAGAAGGAGCGTGATCTCGCGGTCGAGGACTTCCGCGACGCGTTCGGGGTGACCCACGAGGCGGCGGGAATGCGCCTGACGAACCTCCTCACGGAGCACTTCGGCATCCGCCTCCACTTCTTGCGGGTCGACGGCACAGGGGCCATCAGCCGCGTGTACGAGAACGACGAACTGCCCCTCCCCATGGACGTCACCGGGTCGGTGGAAGGCCAGATCGTCTGCCGGAAGTTCGCGGCGCGGTCGGCGTTCGGGGAGCAGAACCGCACGACCGAGCAGTACCAGTACACCGACACCCCGGCCGGCACGTTCTGGTGCTCCAGCCAGACCGGCAGCACCTCCGACGGCGAGTTCTCGATCACGGTGGGCGTCCCCTTCGACGACGCGCGGTGGTTCCGCGGCCGTGAGACCCAGAAGCGCGCCACCTCGACGTGCCCCGACGAGGCCTGCTGCCGCCGGCCCGACGCCGACCTCACCCAGCGCTGGGAGGGGAAAGCCTGGCCGAGCGCGCGGGTGCACATGCAGATGTTCTCACCGCTCCCCCGGGGCGCGTTTCCCGGCGTCGACGACGGCGAGGTCTACGCCTTCCTCGACCGACACGCGGAGCGCTGAGGCCCGTTTCGCCTCGGCGGACACCCCCGCGCGCCGCCCTCGGTTCTCACTCTCACCCGCGGCGAGCGGGCCAAAAGCAGGCGCAACCGCCGCTGGCGGACACGGCCACCGTTTCCGATGCGGCTCAGCCTGCTTCTGGAACGCCACGGTGTTGGAATCCGATGGGGACGGGGTGTACGCTCCCCGATGAGGTTCGCCTAACCTAAGTCTCCGACGAGGGCTGCGACGGGGCAGCGGGCACCGGCCTCGCTTCCCCGACATCCGAATCGATCCCGTGCTCGCCACTTTCCTCATCGGCCTGCGAGAAGGCCTCGAAGCCGCCCTCGTCGTCGGCATCCTGATCGCCTACCTCACCCGCATCGGCCGCCGGGACGTGCTTCCCCGCCTGTGGGTCGGCATCGCTCTGGCCGTCACGCTCGCCCTCGCGATCGGCGCGATCCTCACCTTCGGCGCGTACGCGCTCACCTCCCAGGCCCAGGAACTGATCGGCGGTCTGCTGTCGCTCCTGGCGGTGGGCATGGTGACGTGGATGATCTTCTGGATGCAGCGCACCGCGCGCACCCTGAAGTCCAGCCTCGAGGGTGAGCTCGACCGGGCCCTCGCCACCGGCGGACTGTGGGGCATCGTGCTGATCGGGTTCGTCTCGGTGGCGCGCGAAGGGATCGAGACCACGCTGTTGCTGTGGTCGATGGTGCGCTCGTTCGGCGACTCGCCCGAGGTGCTCAGCGGCGCCCTCCTCGGCATCGCGGCAGCGGTCGTGCTGGGGTGGTTGCTCTCGCGCGGCATGATCCGCATCGACCTTCGAGTGTTCTTCGCCTGGACCGGAGCGGTGCTCGTCATCGTCGCGGCCGGGGTGCTCGCCTACGCGCTCCATGACCTCCAGGAGGCGGGCGTCCTGCCGGGTCCCTTCTCAACGGCCGCGACCATCGACCCCGCCACCGGCGCCGTCGGCGTCGGCTGGCCCGGCTTCCCATTCGGCTGGGCGTTCGACGTGCGGGTGCAGATCCCGCCGACCGGAGCGCTGGCCGTCGTACTGCAGGCGACCATCGGTTTCATGCCGCAGATGACTTGGCTGCAGGTGATCGCGTGGACGGTCTACCTCGCCGTCGTCGGCTCGTTCTTCGTCCGCGGCTTGCGCCGCCGGCCCCGCCGTTCCGCGCCGTCGATCGAGACGGCTTCCGCACCCTCCGTCACCGAGACCCCTACCGCACCCCAAGGAGCATCATGATCCGCATCCGCACCGCGAAGACGATCGGCGCCCTCGCCGCCGTCGGCGTCGCCTCGATCGCCCTCTCAGGGTGTGTCGCCAAGACCGACGTCGCCGCGAGAGACTCCCTCACCGTCACCTCGACCGACTCGTCCTGCGACGTGTCGGCGGCGAGCGCCACGAGCGGAACGGTCAACTTCGAGGTCGCGAACGAGAGCTCCCAGGTGACCGAGTTCTACCTGCTCGCCTCGGACGGGCTGCGGATCGTCGGCGAAGTGGAGAACATCGCGCCGGGCGCCTCGCGCACCCTCACTGTCGTCGCGCAGCCGGGCGACTACTTCACCCTGTGCAAGCCCGGAATGGTCGGAGAGGGAGTCGGGCGCACGGCGTTCTCGGTATCGGGTGAAGCCGTGGCCGCGACCGGCGACGACGCGGAGCAGAAGCAGAAGGCGGTCGACCTCTACGCCGCGTTCGTGAAGGACCAGGTCGAGCAGCTCGTCCCCGCCGTCGACGAGCTCGTCGCGGCGTACGAGCAAGGCGCCGACGAGAAGGCCCGCGGCCTGTTCCCGCAGGTGCGCGCCTATTACGAGCGGATCGAGCCGGTGGCCGAGTCGCTCGGCGACCTCGATCCGCGCATCGACTACCGCGAGGTCGACGCGGTCGCGGAAGGCCTGGACTGGACCGGCTTCCACCGGATCGAGAAGGACCTGTGGGTGCCGGCGAAGGACGCGCTCAACGCCGACGGAGAGACCTCCGCATGGAAGGACTGGGCCCCGTCGACCACCGAGGAGCGCGCCTCGTTCGGCGACCAGCTCGTCGCCGATGTCGCCCAGCTCAACGACTACGTGCACTCGGCCGACTTCCAGTCGGCGCTGGACGCTCAGGGCGTGGCCGGCATCTCCAACGGCGCGATCGGCCTCCTCGATGAGGTGGCCACCGGCAAGATCACGGGCGAGGAGGACTGGTGGTCGGGCACCGACCTGTGGGACTTCGCCGCCAACGTCGAGGGGTCGAAGATGGCCTTCTCCCTCGTGAAGGACTTCGCCACGGCGCAGGGCACCGAGGGTGCCGCGCTGGCCGACCAGATCGAGCGGGGGTACGCCGATCTCGAGAAGGCGCTGGCGGCTCACGGCTCCCTGGCAGATGGCTTCGTCGGCTACGGCGAGCTGACCGAGGCGGACAAGCGCGAGCTCACCGACCTCCTCAACGCACTCGCCGAGCCGCTCTCGAAGCTGACCTCCACGGTCCTCTCCTGACCCGCCGCCCATGACCAGTCCCACCGACCCGCCACCCGGATCGCCGAGTGTCCACGACACGCCGCATGACCCGGCGTCGTCTCCGCGTGTCGTGGACGCTCGACGGGAGGTGCCGGGGCTCAGCCGGCGCGGGCTGTTCGGGCTCGCCGCCGGCGTGGGAGTGGCGGGGCTGAGCGTCGGCGCGGGCGCGGGTGCTGCCGCGGGCGTCGCCGTGGGCAGGTCGCGGGAGCGCGAGGGCGC
>NZ_JASGDO010000046.1:0-58678 GCF_047607225.1 Microbacterium sp.
GCCGACCGCGCCGACAGCGACGGCGGGTGGCGCGAGCACCCCCGCGCCTAGCGAGCCGCCCGTCAGTCCACGGTGAGGGCGTTGCCCCGCGCCACGCCGCCCAGCCACGCGAGGCTCGGCTTCGGACGGCGGACGAAGGTCTCCCGGTCCCATCCGATGAGCCCGAACGTCGGCGCGTAGGAGCCCCACTCGTAGTTGTCGAGCAGTGACCAGTGCAGGTAGCCGATGAGGGGGAGACCCGCGGTCATCTCCGCGTGGAGCGCACGGAGGGCGTCACGGGTGTAGTCGATGCGCCGGGCGTCATCGGCGGTGGCGATGCCGTTCTCCGACACGTAGACCGGGAGTCCGGTCACGTCGTGGGCGAGACGAGCGGCCTCGGCGATCGCCGGCGGGTAGTACTCCCAGCCCGTGAGCGTCTGCTCGACATCGTCGGGAGCGGGCAACGGCCCGTCCTTCGTGATGCGCGTGCGCGTGTAGGCCTGGACGCCGACGAAGTCGTCGCCGCGCGAGGCCTCCAGGAACACCGTCTCGCGGGGGTAGGCGTAGGCGCGCAGCACCTCTTCGGCGCCCGGGTCGGCGAAGAACTGCTGCGGTGCGACGGGCCATCCCACCGGACGTCCGGTCGTGCGGACCAGCTCGACTGCGCGCCGGTGCGCCGCGATCACATGCTCGGTGACGATCGGATCGGGCTCGGGGAGGGCGCCTGCCTGAATCTGCTGGTTGCCCTTCCCGGCGAAGATCATCGCGAGGATGTTCGGCTCGTTGATCGTGAACACGTGCGACGCGGAGTACAGGAGGGGCAGCACGATCTCGACGAAACGGGCGAAGCGGTCGACCGAGGCGGGATTGCGCCATCCGCCGTCGGCGGCGAACCACTGCGGCGTCGTGAAGTGGTAGATCGTGATCGCGGGGTCGACGCCGAGCTCGAGACAGCAGTCGATGACGCGGCGATAGTGGTCGAGGGCGGCATGGGAGACCATGCCCTCGGCGGGCTCGATCCGCGACCACTCCAGCGAGAAGCGGTAGGTGTCCAGGCCCGACGCCGCCAGCAGCGAGATGTCCTCGCGGTACCGGTGATAGCTGTCGGCGGCGTCTCCCGAGGGCTCGGCCAGCGGCGAGTCGGGGGCCACTTCGCGCGGCCACCAGTCGCTGTTGACGTTGCCGCCTTCGATCTGGTGTCCGGCGGTGGCTGCTCCCCAGGCGAAGCCGTCGGGGAAGGCGAGAGTCGTCATCGATCGTCCTTGTCTGGGCTCACTTGAGCCCGGTCATGGTGATCCCTTGCACGAAGTAGCGCTGCAGGAAGAGGAACAGGATGAGGATGGGGGTGACCACCAGCACCGACCCGGCCATGAGGAGGCCGTAGTAGGTGCCGTTCGACCCCACCGAGTAGAGCGAGAGGGCCACCGGCAGGGTGTACATCGACTCGGTCTGGGCCACCACAAGGGGCCACAGGAAGTTGTTCCACGAGCTCAGGAACGTGAGGATCGCGAGGGTCGCGATCGCGGGGCCGCACTGCGGGAGCACCACGCGGAGGAAGATGCGGAACTCGCCCGCCCCGTCGATCCGCGCCGCTTCCAGCAGGGCGTCGGGCACCCCCATGATGAACTGCCGCATGAGGAAGACCCCGAGGGGCCCCGCCAGGAACGGCAGGATCAGCGCCGGATAGGTGTTGACGAGCCCCATGTTCGCGACGAGGACGAACATCGGTACAAGCGTCACGACGCCCGGCACCATGAGGGTCAGGAGCACGAGGGCGAAGAGCACCTTCTTGCCGGGGAACTCGAGCTTGGCGAGCGCGTAGGCGACCATCGAGCAGAACACGATGTTCCCGACCACCACGACCAGCGCCACGACCACCGAGTTGACGAAGAACTGGCCGTAGTCGAGCTGGGTGAGCCAGCGCGAGTAGTTGTCGAGCGTGGCCTGCTCGGGCCACCACGTGATGGGGCGCTGCAGCAGCTCGCCCTGCGTCTTGAAGCTGCCGAGCAGCATCCACAGGAACGGCATGAGCGTGAGGATCAGCCCGATCGTCAACGCGAGGTAGGTCGCTCCGCGCGACCACGAGACGGGACGGCGACGACGCGGCGCGCGCGTGCTCGTCGGCGAGGGGACGGCCGGAACGACCGGCGGAGTGATCGTGGCCATGTCAGGTGTCCTTCGATCGCAGCAGGCGGAACTGCACGGCTGAGAGCGCAGCGATGAATGCGAACAGCACGTACGCGGCGGCCGAGGCCAGCGAGTAGTCGCCGTAGCCGAACTGGTTGTAGACGTAGTAGCTGATGGTCAGGGTGGAGTTCAGCGGACCGCCCTGGGTCATCACGAACGGCTCCTCGAACACCTGCAGAAACCCGACCGACAGCAGCACGGCGCCCAGCAGCAGCGTCGGACGCATCAGGGGCAGGGTCATCCCGGTGAAGCGGCGCCAGGCACCCGCGCCATCGACCTCGGCCGCCTCGTAGACGTCCCGCGGAATCGCCTGGAGGCCCGCGAGGAAGATGATCATGAGCGTGCCCATGTTCCGCCAGGCCCCCATCGCGATGATCGACGGCATCGCCCAGACGGGATCGTTGAGCCAGTCCGGTCCGTTGATCCCCACCCACGACAGCACGGTGTTCAGGAGCCCGGAGTCCTGCAGGATGAAGCGCCACACCACCGCGACGGCGACGATCGAGGTGACCACCGGGGTGTAGAAGCCCACGCGGAAGACGCCGCGGAAGCGCTCGATGCCCGAGTTGAGGGCGACGGCAAGGAGGAGCCCGAGCGCCATCGTCAGGGGGATCCCCACACCGACGAAGTAAAAGGTGTTGACGATGGACTTGAGGAACAGCTCATCCTGGAACAGCGCCCCGAAGTTGTCGAAGGCGATGAAGTTCACCGCGAACGGCGAGCGGAGGTCCCGCACCCCTAGGTCGGTGAACGACATCGCGAACGAGCCGATGAGCGGTCCGAGCATGAAGACCGCGAAGATCACGAGGAAGGGGAGGGCGAACACCCACGCGACGATCGCCGTCCGCCGCCGCTGGCCCGCCATCCCACCCCGTGCGCGGGTGACCGCAGAGCGGTCCCCGGCGGGGCGCCCGGAACCCGCCGGACGCCCCGCGGTGGCCACCGACATGATTACCAGCCCGTCCCGAGAGACTCCGCCTTCGCCTCGATGGCGGATGCGGCCTCATCGGCACTCGAGCCGTTGGCGACCTTCTCGGCCTCGGTCTCGATGAACGCCGACATCTCGTCCCAGCTGGGCACCGACGGCGGGGCGACCGTGTTCTCCAACTGGTCGTTGAGCACGGAGATGCGGGCATCGGAGGTGTAGGGCTCGGCGTCGAGCACCGAGGTGACCGCCGGGAGGTCGCTCGTGAGGTCGAACCACGCCTTCTGCGTGTCGGCCTGCGACAGCCACTTGATGAACTTCCACGCGCCGTCGGCGTTCTTCGCGTCGGCGAAGACGCCCAAGTGGCCGCCACCGAGGTACGAGTCGTTGTTGGCGGCGCCGGCGGGCACCGGCACGGTCGCGACGTTCTTCGCGACCCAGTCGGCGTCCTTCATGTCGGCCAACACCGACACCATCCAGGGCCCCGAGATGAAGGCGGGGTTGGAACCGTCGGTGAATGCGGCGGTCTGCGAGTCGCCGTAGCCCGAGAGGGGGGCAAGGCCGTCGGTGAAGAACGACGCGTAGTACTCGAGCGCCGCTACGAGCGCGTCGTGGTCCCACGCGTAGGCGTCTCCCGCGCTGTTGAGCACCTCGCCGCCGGCCTGCGCGTAGAACGGCAGAATCACCTGCGTGGAGTCCTCCGCATCGCCCATGGGAAGTTGGATGCCGTGTGCGGCACCGGCGTCGGTGAAGCCCTTCGCGAACGCGGTGAGCTCCTCCCACGAGGTGGGCGCCGAGAGGCCGGCCTTCTCCGCCAGATCGCTCCGGTAGTAGAGCACGCGGGTCTCCACGTACCACGGGACCGCGTAGGACGCCCCGTCCACCTGGGTCGACTCCGCGGCCGTCGGGTTGAGCGTGGACTCGTCGACCACGCCGTCGGGGACGGGGGCGAGTCCTCCGGCCGCGACCATCGAGGGCAGGAGCGACGACCCGATCATGATCGCGTCGGGAACCGTTCCCGCCGCCACCGCGGTCTGGTACTTCGTCATGACGTCCGCCCACGGGATCGTGGTCACCGTGATCTTGGCGTCGGGGTTGGCCTCGGTGAAGGACTCGGAGAAGTCGCCGAGGTTCTCCCCCTCCTCACCCATCGCCCAGATCGTGATCTCGCCGGTCGCGGGGCCGTCATCCAGCGCCTGGGCAGACGGCGCATCGGAACCGGTGGGGGCGTCGTCGGCGCGACCACAGCCGGCGAGCGCGAGCACCCCGACCATGCCGAGCGCTCCGAGTGCGACCACTCTGCGTGTCATCTTCATGGAGTCCTCCTCATCGAGATCGAGAGCGGCATCATGAGCCCTCGACGGTGATCCAAAACAAACCTAGCGACTGCTCGCTTAGTTTGTTCACCATAGACTGAGGACGCCAGCACGCGCAAGGGAGGCACCCATGGCCGACGATCGCCCACGGACCGATGCGACCGCGAGCCCCACGGAGTCCGCGGCGCCGTCTGCTCGCCCCGACCTGCGGCGGGTCCGCGGCGACGCGCGACGCGAACGGATCCTCTCCACCGCCGTCGAGGTGTTCGGCGAGCAGGGCTACCGCGGCACCTCGGTGCGCGAGGTCGCGCGGCGGGTCGGCATCTCCGACGCGGGCCTGCTCCACCACTTCGGCTCCAAGACGGCGCTCCTGGCCGCCACGATCGCCGAGCGCGACGAGCGCGACCGGGTGCGGCGCGAAGAGTCGGAATCCGCCGGCACGTCGTTCGTCGACACCATGCGCGAGCAGGTGGCGCGCAACGCCCACTCCCCCGGCCTGGTGGCGCTCCACGTCGTCCTCTCGGCCGAGGCCACCGATCCGCAGCACCCCGCCCACGACTCGTTCCGCGAGCGATACCGGCACCTCCGACACCAGGATGACGCCGCGTTCCGCCGCCTGCAGGAGGACGGCGACCTGCGCACCGACCTCGATCCGCGTCGCGTCGGACAGCTCGTCACCGCCATGATGGACGGTCTCCAGCTGCAGTGGCTGCTCGACCCGGACGAGGTCGACATGGTGGGCCTGTTCGAGGACTTCCTCCATCTGCTGGGGATCCCGGCTCATCCCACGCCGCCAGAGGACCGAGCCGCAGTACCGAACGACGATGGGTCGCCCAGGTAATTAGCAAGACTAATGAGCTATGCTAAGTAATCGCATGAGCTCGACAGACATCTCCCCCGATCCCGCCGTCCACCACGCCCTCGCCTCCGACTTCCGGATGGCCACCTTCCGCCTCGCACGACGCCTGCGCTCGCAGCGCGCGGTCGACAGCATGAGCGACGGCCAGTTCGCCGTGCTCGCGGCGCTCAAGGTGCACGGACCCCACACCCTGAGCGAGCTCGCGGAGCGCGAGCGGGTGTCGGCGCCGTCGATGAACCGCACCGTGAACTGCCTCGAGGAGTCGGGATACCTCACCCGCACGGCCGCCGACGACGACCGCCGCAAGGTGCGGATCGCCTTGACCCCCGACGGCCTCGCCGTCGTGGAGGAGACCACCCGCCGGCGCGACTCCTGGTTGGAGCATTCGCTCGACGCGCTCACCGACGCCGAGCGCGCGACCCTCACCGAGGCCGCCGAGATCATGCGGAAGGTGGCCGACCGATGAGCGCCATGTTCCGCTCCTTCTCCGTCTTCAACTACCGGGTGTGGTTCATCGGCGCGCTCGTGTCGAACGTCGGCGCCTGGATGCAGGCGACGGCGCTGAGCTGGGTCGTGCTCACCGAGTTGACCGACAACGACGCCGCAGCGATGGGCGTGACGATGGCGCTGCAGTTCGCCCCGCCGCTCCTCCTCGTGAGCGTGACCGGGTGGGTCGCCGACCGCTTCGAGCGCCGCCGGCTGCTGATGCTCACCCAGAGCCTCCTGCTCCTTCTCGGCGCCGCGATCGGCGTGCTCCTGCTCCTCGGTCTCATGACGCTGCCCCTGATGTACGCGTTCGCTCTGGCACTGGGCGTCGTCGCCGCGTTCGACAACCCCGCCCGCCAGGCCTTCGTCTCCGATCTCGTGTCCCGCGAGAACGCCTCGAACGCCGTCGCCCTCAACGCCGCCTCCTTCAACGGCGCCCGCATGATCGGGCCGGCCGTCGCCGGGATCGTGATCGTCGCGATCGGCACGGGGTGGGTCTTCCTCGTCAACGCCGTGACGTTCCTCGCGATGATCGTCGCCCTCGGCCTCATCCGCACCGACCAGCTCGTCCCCCGCGCCGCCGCACCCGGCGCCGCGCGATTGGCCGACGGGTTCCGCTACGTCGCGGGGCGCCCCGACCTCGTCGTGGCGTTCGTGATGGTGTTCCTCCTCGGCGCGTTCGGGATGAACTTCCCGATCTTCGCGTCGACGATGGCCCTGGAGTTCGGGCAGGAGGCCGACGGGTACGGACTGCTCAGCTCGATCCTCGCGATCGGTTCACTCGCCGGCGCGCTCATGGCCGCGCGCCGCGACCGGGCCCGGATCCGCATGGTGATCCTCGGGACCGGTCTGTTCGCCATCGCCGCCACCGTCTCTGCGTTCATGCCGACGTACTGGCTCTACGCGGCGACCCTCATGGTCACCGGCTTCGCCGTGGTCACCATGCTCACGACCGCCAACGGGTACGTCCAGACCACCACCGACCCGGCCCTGCGCGGGCGGGTGCTGGCGCTCTACATGGCGATCCTCATGGGGGGCACCCCGCTCGGCGCCCCGATCGTCGGGTGGGTGGCGGCTGAGTTCGGGCCGCGCATCGCGATCCTCGTCGGCGCGGCCGCCGCCCTCGTGGCCTTCGCCGTCGGGTTCGGCTGGCTCCTCGTCTCGGGCCGCCTGCACCGGAACGAGTCCCGGCGCTTCGCGTTGACGATCGAGGAGACCCGCCCCATCGCCGTCGTGGCCCCGGAGGAGTTCAGCGACGAGGTGGCGGCCACGACCCCCATCCGGCTTCCCGATCCCGTCCGCCCGGGCGACGTCGTCGAGCGCCGCCGCATCTCCTCCGACACCGCCGCGGATCGGCGTCATGCCCGCTCCCGCTGACCGCCCGCAGCTCGCGGAGATGCTCGGGATCCAGACGCCGATCGTGCTCGGTCCCTTCGGTGGGATGTCCTCGATCGCGCTGACGGCCGCCGTGAGCAATGTGGGCGGACTGGGGTCCTACGGACTGTACGGCTACGACGGCGAGCGGATCGTCGAGACGGCCTCGCTCATCCGCGCCGCGACCGACCGCCCGTTCGCCCTCAACCTCTGGATGCCCACCGGCACCGAGGTCGTTCCCGGACAGGTCGACACGACCGCGGCGCTCCGCACGGCCGCGCCGTTGTACGACGCCCTCGGGATCCCCATCCCCGCGGGAACGCCCGAGCGCTACCTCGTCGACGTCGGGGAGCAGCTCGAGGCGGTCCTGGACGCTCGCCCCGCCGTCCTCAGCGTCATCTTCGGGATGCCCGACCCGGACACGATGGAACGGCTCCGCGCCCGCGACATCCGAGTCATCGCGGGTGCGACGACGGTCGCCGAGGCCCGCGCCGTCGCTGCCGCGGGAGCCGACGCGGTCGTCGCGAGCGGCGCCGAGGCGGGTGGACACCGCATCAGCTTCCTGCGACCGGCCGAGGAGTCGCTCGTCGGCACGGTCGCCCTCGTCCCGCAGGTGGTCGATGCCGTCGACATTCCCGTGATCGCCGCCGGCGGCATCGCCGACCGCCGCGGGGTCGCCGCCGCGTCCGCCCTGGGGGCGGCCGGCGTTCAGGTGGGCACCGCGTTCCTGCGCACCCCCGAGTCGGCCGCGAGCGCCGCCCACCGCGCCGCCCTCTCCCGCATCGCCGCGGAGGACACCGTGCTCACCCGCGCCGCCACGGGGCGCTGGGCGCGCGGGATCCGCAATCGCCTGCTCGAGACGGTCGACGCGGGCGAGATCGCCCCGTTCCCCGCCCAGAGCTGGGTCGTCGGAGCGTTGCGTTCCGAGGCCAACCGGCGGGGAGAGGGCGACCTGCAGTCGCTCTGGTCGGGCCAGGCCGCGCCGCTCGCGAGCGATGTCTCGGCCGCCGACCTCTTCGCGGAACTGGCAGCGGGCCTGCCGGAGGAGAACCCGCATCGGTGACGACCTCCGCGGTCGCGGCGTTGTCAACCCCGGGGGCGGGACGGTGGCGCCGCCCTATCCTGTCGGCATGAGCACCCCGGAATCCGACGACGACCAGCAGACAGCGACCCCCGCCCAGCCCGCGCAGAACGCCCCGACTGAGCGCGATGCGCCGGAGGAGGACAAGGCGCCCGCCGGTGGCGACGAGACGACCGAGGACCAGCTCGACGCCGATAACGCCGCCGAAGAGGCGACGATCGCCGCCCTCGACCCCGACGACTCCCCCGCCTGACCCGCGGCCCCCTGACCGGCGACCCCGGGCTCAGGCTTCCCGTGTGATCGTGACAGCCACGTGGAGGTTGCTCTTGAAGGGACCGGCGTACACTCCGCGCAGCGGCGGCACGTCGTTGTAGTCCCTGCCGCGTCCGACGAGAACGTGCCGGTCGCCGATCTCGGCGGTGTTGGTGGGGTCGTAACCCTGCCAGTCCCCGACGTACCACTCCACCCACGCGTGCGACTCGCCCGTCGCCGCCACCCCGATCTCGGGGTTCGGGTGCGGGTGCAGATACCCCGAGACGTAGCGCGCGGGGATCCCGACATGGCGAAGCGCTCCGAGGGTGATGTGGGTGATGTCCTGGCACACGCCCTTGCGCTGGACCCACGCCTCGGCGGCGGTGGAGTGGACCCCGGTGCTCCCAGGCATGTACTCGACGGCATCGCCGATCGCGCGGGCGATGGCCAGAGCCGCGCCCGCCGGGGTGTCGTGCTCGGCGGCGATGGCCTGCGCGATCTCGGCGACCTCGGGGTGGGGGGCCGTGCGCGCGGTCTGCCCGCGCATCTCGACCGTGGCGATCTGACGCTCGGACTCCCGAGCGAGGCGATCCCAGTCCAGATCGGTCGGCTCGAGCGGCCGCGGACGCACCTCGACGAGGGAGCGCGCCGTGATGCGCAGCGACGAGTGACCCGCCAGCACGTCGAACGAGGCGACGCGCGTGCCGAAGTAGTCGACGTAGTGGTTGACGCTCGAGTTGGGCTCGATGTCCAACTGCGAGCTCAGCACGAACTGGCTGTCGGTGGAGCTCGGGAGCATGCGCGCCTCGTTGTACGACGCTCCGACCTCGCCCTCATAGCTGAACCCGGTCGCGTGCTCGATGCGCAGGCGCTTCATGAGGTCTCTCCGATCCAGCTCGGCTCGGCATGGGTGGGGAAGAAGCGGCTGCGGATCGCCTCCGACGCCTCACGCGTGACCTTCTGCACCCGGTCCATGTGGAGCGGCAGCTCGTCGAGGATCTCGGTGATCGGGCGGTACTCGAGGTCGTTGCGGATGCGTCCGAGCGCGCGCAGCACCGTGTTGGAGTGACCCACGCGGTCGGCGACGGGGTCGATCGCGCGCATGCAGTCCTCCGCGCGCTGGATCGAGTGGATGATCGACCGCGGGAAGAGGCGGTCCAACAGCAGGAACTCCGCCGCATTGCTCGCGCTCGGCATACCGCGATACGTGCGGACGTACGCCTCGTAGGCGCCGCACGAGCGGAGGATCGTCGTCCACGACGGCCCCGACGCCTCGGTCAGCGAGCGGGTCGCGAGCATCCGGGCCGTCATGTCGGTGCGCTCGATGGAGCGGCCGAGCGTGAAGAACTGCCACGCCTCGTCACGGCTCGTCGACGAGTCCGAAATGCCGACGGCGAGCGCCGCCCGCTCGCGCACCCACTGGAAGAACTCGTGCACCTTCTCGTCGTTGAGCCGTCTCGGCATCCGCGAGTAGGTCGTGTTGAGCGTCTCCCACAGCTCGGTGGAGACGATCTCCCGGGCACGGCGGGCGTTCTCGCGGGCAGCCTGCAAGGAGTAGGCGATGCTCGACGGGTTCTGCCGGTCGACGGCGAGGTGGGTGAGCACGTCGCCGCGCGTCACCCGCTCCACATCGGCAGGCGGGAAGCTCCCCATGACGCCCATGAGGGACCGGCACGCGGTGTCCTCGTCGATCCACGGGTCCTCCAGCAGGAGCTGGAGGTGGACGTCGAGGATGCGCGCGGTGCCGTCGGACCGCTCGATATAGCGTCCGATCCAGAACAGCGACTCGGCGATGCGGCTCAGCATGATCCCGCCTCCTCGGTGTGAGGAGCGGACGGACCCGCATCCCTCCCCTGTTGCTGCTGTTCCTGCTGTTCGCCACTGGAGCGAGGCCGGTCCTGCGGCGAGTGGGCCTGCTCGTCCTGCGGGTCGTAGATGATCGTGATCGCCTCGGTGACCGACGCCTGCTCGGCCACGAGGCCGGCGAGGTTCTGCCCCTGCGCGTACTCGGAGCTGCGCGGGGCGTCACCGCCGACGATCCACGTGTCCTTCGATCCGCCGCCCTGGCTGGAGTTGACCACGAGCTGCCCCTCGGGGAGCGCGACGCGGGTGAGCCCTCCCGGCAGCACCCACACGTCGTCGCCGTTGTTGACGGCGAAGGGTCGGAGGTCGGCGTGGCGGGGACGCATCCCCTCCTCCACCAGCGTCGGGATGGTGGACAGCATCACGACGGGCTGCGCGATCCACCCCCGCGGGTCGGTCAGCAGTTTCGTCCGCAGCGTCTCCAGCTCCGCGCGGCTCGCGTCGGGCCCCACGACCAGGCCCTTGCCGCCCGAGCCGTCGACGGGCTTGACGACGAGCTCGTCGAGCCGGTCGAGCACCTCCTCCAGCGCGTCCGGATCCTCCAGACGCCACGTGTCGACGTTCTTCAGCACCGGCTCTTCGGCGAGGTAGTAACGGATGAGGTCGGGCACGTAGGTGTAGAGGAGCTTGTCGTCGGCCACTCCGTTGCCCACCGCGTTGGCGATCGTGACGTTGCCCAGTCGCGCGGCGAGCATGAGGCCGGGAGCACCGAGCATCGAGTCGGCGCGGAACTGCAGCGGGTCGAGGAAGTCGTCGTCGACACGGCGGTAGATGACGTCGACCCGGCGCGGTCCGCGCGTCGTGCGCATGAACACCTTGCCGCCGACGCACTGCAGGTCGCGACCCTCCACGAGCTCCAGTCCCATGAGCCGCGCGAGGAGCGTGTGCTCGAAGTAGGCGGAGTTGTAGACGCCGGGGGTCAGGACGACGACGTTCGGGTCGTCGATCCCGGGCGGGGCGGAGGCACGCAGTGCCTGGAGGAGCTTGTTCGGGTAGTCGCCCACGGGCTGCACGCGCATCGAGACGAACAGCTCCGGGAGGGTCTGCGCCATCACCCGGCGGTTGGAGATCACGTAGCTGACCCCCGACGGCACCCGGACGTTGTCCTCCAGCACGCGCATCTCGCCGTGCTCATCGCGGATGAGGTCGATCCCCGCCACCTGGATCCGCACGCCGTTGGCGGAGCGGATCCCCGCCGCCTGGCGGTAGAAGTACTGCGACGAGGCGATGAGAGCGGCGGGGAGCACACCGTCGCGGACGCAGTGCTGGTGACCGTAGGCGTCGTCGAGGAAGGCCTCGAGGGCACGCACGCGCTGCGTGACGCCGCGTTCGATGCGCGACCATTCGTCGTACTCGATCACACGGGGAACCGCATCGAGCGGGAAGGGACGTTCCTCGCCCGCGAAGTCGAAGGTGACGCCTTGCGCGAGGTACGAGCTGGCGAGCGAGTCGGTGCGCCCGCGCAGCTCCTCCTGGGTCATCCGCGCGAGCGTGTGGTAGAGCTCACGATAGGCCGCGCGCGATTCGGCCGGCGCTCCCGGGTGCGGCGGATGGCCGAACATCTCGTCGAACGCCGGCACCCCCGACGGCGTCTTCCTCGGGGCCAGCGTGGAGCCGTATCCGTCGAACAGGTCACCCATGACATGAGCCTAGTCCGGGCCGTGTTTCCAGAAGATGACGCTCCCGCGCGAGCCGGTCCTGTGGAGAATCCTCCCCGTTCGGGCACGCGACACAGGAGAACTCCGCTAAACAGGACGCTCCACTCGGGATAGTCCTGCACTCCGGAGTTCTCCTGCGCTGCCGCGCGAGGGGTGGCGTCAGCCGGCGAGGACCACGCGCAGCTGTTCGACGGCCCAGTCGATCTCGGTCGCCCGGATGACCAGCGGCGGTGCGATACGGATGGTCTGTCCGTGGGTGTCTTTCACCAGCACACCGCGCCCGAGGAGCCGCTCTGCCACTTCGCGCCCCGTCCCCACCCCCGGATCGATGTCGACGCCGGCCCACAGGCCCGCCACGCGCACCGCCGTGACGCCGTGCCCGACGAGAGCGCGCAGCCGCTCGTCGAGATGGTCGCCGAGCGCCTGCGCCCGTGTCTGGAACTCACCCGAGGCGAGCATCTCGACCACGCGGGTGCCGACCGCGGTCGCGAGGGGATTGCCGCCGAACGTGGAGCCGTGCTCCCCGGGGCGGATCACTCCGAGCACATCGCGATCGGCGACGACGGCCGACAACGGCACGATGCCGCCGCCGAGCGCCTTGCCGAGCAGGTACACGTCGGGCACGACGCCCTCCCGATCGCACGCGAACGTCGTGCCGACGCGGGCGAGTCCCGACTGGATCTCGTCGGCGATGAACAGCACGCGGTGACGGTCGCACAGCTCGCGCACCGCGCGGAGGTACCCCTCCGGCGGGATGACGACTCCGGCTTCCCCTTGGATGGGCTCGATCAGCACGGCGGCCGTGTTCTCGTCGATGGCCGCCGCGATCGCCTCCGCGTCGCCGTAGGGTACCGACACGAACCCGGGTGTGTAGGGCCCGAAGTCGTCCCGCGCCTGGGGGTCGTCACTGAAGCTCACGATCGTGGTGGTGCGCCCGTGGAAATTGCCGTTGGCGACGATGACGGTCGCCTTTCCCTCCGGCACCCCTTTCACGCGGTAGGCCCACGCCCGCGCCACTTTGACGCCCGTCTCCACCGCCTCCGCGCCCGTGTTCATCGGCAGCACGAGGTCTTTGCCGCTGAGCTCGGCCAGCGCCGCGGCGAAGTCTCCGAGCCGGTCGTTGTGAAAGGCGCGGCTGGTGAGGGTGATCCGGCCGAGCTGCTCCGTCGCCGCGGCGATGAGCGCGGGGTGGCGGTGCCCGAAGTTCACGGCGGAGTAGGCCGAGAGGAGATCGAGGTAGCGCTTGCCCTCGATGTCGGTGACCCACGCGCCTTCGCCGCGGGCGACGACCACCGGCAGCGGGTGATAGTTGTGGGCGACGTGCTCTTCTTCGGCAGCGATCACGTCACGCGTGGAGTCGTCGAGGGCAGGGATGGTCATCGGGTACCTCGCAGTTCGAGTGTGCAGCACTTGATCCCGCCGCCCCCGAGCAGGAGCTCGGACAGGTCGATCGGGACGGGGCGGTAGCCGCGCTCACGCAGCTGCTCCGCGAACCCGGTCGCCCACGGCGACAGGAGGACGTTGAGCCCGTCGGAGGCGGAGTTGAGTCCGAACACGGCGCCGTCGTCGTCGGAGACCCGGATCGCGTCGGGGAACCGGCGCTCGAGCACCGTCCGCGAGGCGTCGTCGAACGCCGAGGGGAGGTAGGCGATCGTCGCTGCCGCGACACCGCCCTCCCCCTCCACGGGATCGAGCACCGAGATCGCCGTGTCGAGGTGATAGAACCGGGGATCGACGAGGGTCAGGGAGACCACCTCACGATCGAAGGCCTCGGAGACCTCCCGGTGACTCGACGGGTCGGAGCGGAAGCCGCTCCCGGCGAGGATCGTGTTGCCGACGAGGAGGAAGTCACCCTCGCCCTCCTGCACCGCCCGCGGCTCGACCACCTCGAAGCCGTGCGCGGCGAACCAGTCCATGAACGGCCGCTCCTCGCCGCGCCGCTCATCGACGCGGAACTTCACCCCGAGAGCGCGCCCATCGATCACGAAACCGCCGTTGGCGGTGTAGACCATGTCGGGGAGTCCCGGAACCGGATCGATCAGCTCGATCTCGTGGCCGAGGGCGAGGTAGGTGTCGTAGAGCGTCTGCCACTGCGCGAGGGCCTTGTCCGTGTCGGTCGGGAGCGACGGCTCCATCCACGGATTGATCCGGTAGCTGACCGTGAAGTACTCGGGGCGGCACATGAGGTAGCGGCGGTGCTGCGCGATGCGCTCGGGCGCGGATTCGAAGCGAGTGGACATGAGGCTCCTCGGACTGCCGGCGGCGGACGCTGTCCCCGGGCCCGGCGGCCCTTCGACCCGCGCTCGTGATGAGCATCGGGGAAAGGTCGTCACGGGCACGCCGTGGGCCCATTCTGTCAGACGACGGCGGCGCAATCCCGGCCCGGGCCGACACGCATCTGCGCGGGGATCTGCGATGCTGTGGGCATGGCACGACGTTCGGGGGAAGAGACCCGCGCGCTCCTGCTTCGTGTGGGAATGCAGATGCTGCTGGAGCGCGGGGTGAGCGCAGGGGTGCAGCACATCCGGCTGCAAGACGTCCTGCGTCGGGCGGGGCTGACCACCGGTGCCGCCTACCGGCTGTGGGTCGACCAGACCGACTATCAGCGCGACCTCTCGGTCGCCATGGTCCGGCTGCGCTTGAGCGCCCCCACGGACTACGCGCGCAGTGCGGTCGAAAGCCTCATCGCCGCCGGCGCCAGCGGGGACGACGTCATCCGCGCCGCGGCCGCCTCTCACGTCCGCTCCGCCGCCCTCGACAGCGACGACCCCGACGACGTCGCCGACGGACAGTCGTTTCTCATCGCCCTCGCCCTGCGGACCACCTCCCGCACCTGGCCGGAACTGCGCGAGGCCAGCCGGGAGCGGCACCGCGAATCGATCGCGGCCTTCGCGGAGTTCTACCAGTTCCTCATGGAGGCCTACGGACTGCGGATGAAGTCGCCCCTGCGGATCGAGGACTTCACCGAGGCCATGGCGGCGATGGGCGAGGGCTTCGCGATCCGAGCGCTGGAGGGCATCCCCCACCCCACGTACGAGGCGACGGCCGGCGACGACGTGCCGGAGGGCCCCTGGACGCTGTTCGCGCTGGGAGTGCGAGCGCTCGTCAACGAGTTCATGGTGCCGGTCGATGCCGATGATGCTCCGGAAGGCTGACCCCGCTCCGGTGCGCCTCGCGCGATACTCCGTCGAGCCTCCCGCGGAGCTCTGGGGCCGAGCGATCCCGACCCCAGAGCGACACTCCCCCCGGAATGTCGCGGACGGTCCTCGGCTCTGCCGAGCTGGAACGGACCTCCGCGTGGCGCTCCCCAGAGGCGCCGTAGCTATCGTGACCCCGTGGCCGTCGCGGCGCCAGAAAGATAAGTTGTTTCTCCATACAGGGTCGTCGTGCCGCACTCGACCCGCCCCCTCGAGGAGCCCCGATGCCCCGTCGTACCGCTGAACAGACCCGAGCGCTGTTGCTCAAGGTCGGACTGTCGATGCTCCTGGAACGGGGAGCCAGCGCGGGCGTGCACCACATCAAGTTGCAGGAGGTGCTGCGTCGCACCGGTCTGACGACCGGCGCCGCATACCGCATCTGGTCCGACCAGACCGACTACCAGCGCGACCTCGCCGTCGCGATGGTGAGGCTGCGCTTCTCGCCTCCCGCGCGGGCCGCCGAAGGGGCGATCCAGGAGTTGACCGACGGCCCCGTCACGATGGACGACGTCATCCGCGTCGCGGCGCAGTCCCATGTTCCCGTGCGATCTCCCGAGGATGCGGCCTCACCCGATTCCCGCGCGTTCCTCATCGCGCTGTGCCTGCGCGCGGGAGCGGACACCTGGCCGGAACTGCGCGAGGCGGCGCAGGAGCGCCACGCCGAGTCGATCGAGGAGTTCACGCGCTTCTACGGCGACCTGATGGATCGCTTCGGCTACCGGATGCGCACGCCGTACACGATCGCCGATTTCGCCGAGGCGATGGCGGCGCTCGGTGAGGGCTTCTCGCTGCGGAGCGTCGAAGGTCTCGCGCATCCGCAGCTCACGATCGCCGACTCCGACGAAGGACCCACCGGAGTCTGGACGCTCTTCGGGATCGCGGTGCGCGGTCTCGTCAACGAGTTCATGGTCCGCGCGTCCGAGACCTCGTCGGTCTCCGCCGCGTCGACGGCACCCGCGCACGAGGACGCCCCGCCCGGCGAGAGACCGGACGGGGCGGACGCTTCCTCAACGTCGCGTTAGGAGATCGCGGTCTTGGCGCGCACGACCGCGTAGTACGAGAGCGCGATCGAGCGGCACTGGTACCGCAGCGGGTTGAACTTGCCCAAAGTCTTGTTGCACTCCGAGAGCATGTAGCCGCGGAACGAGGAGTCACAGCTGCTGCGCTTGACCTTCTTCGCCTCGATACACATGTCGTGGCGGGCGCACGGACCCTTGAAGTTGGCGTTGTACCACCCGTCCGGCGACTTGGTGCAGAAGTCGTGCAGCGTCTTGTTCTTCTTGGCGTTGGGGTTGTAGCAGTAGCCCGAGGGCACCGTGACGTGCTTGCTGCTGGGCCGCGTGAACGCCTTGCATCCCGAGGCCGCCTTGACCACGGGGCCCGCCGTGATCGCGGCGGCGATGCTCGCGGGGGCGGTGAGTGCCTCGGTCGTCTGAGGGGCCGCCGTCGCCGGCGAGGCCGCCAGCAGGCTCGCGCCCAGCACCACCGATGCCACGAGGGCGGCCGCGCGGGCCAGCGCCGGTCGCGGCGTCCTGAACTTCTTCATCTCCGGTCTCCGTCCCCCGGCTCCCCGTGAGCCGGACATGTCCATGCTCACGCGGCACCTCCGCGGAAACGAAGCAAGATAATCGATTTCCGCTCACGCGGGGCGTTCAGAAGGGTGGGGCGTTCAGAAGCCGGGGACGTTCAAAAGACGGGGGCGTTCAGAAACCGACACGCTCCGTCCACGCGTTGGCGAAGCGACGATCGGGATCGCGCCGCGCACGGAGGGCCTGCGCATCCGCCCATCGGGGATAGCGCGCCGAGACCGCGACGCCGTCGAGGGTGAACAGCTTCCCCCAGTGCGGGCGGGCCGTCTGCGGCAGTGCCTCCTCCAGCTGCGGCAGGAACGCACGGACGGCGGCCTCATCGGGGCGCCAGGTGAAGTGGAGGGCCACCGCCTCCCCACCGGAGGCCATGCTCAGCCACAGGTCGTCGGCGGCGACCGTCCGCACCTCACACACGAGCAGGAGCGCGGCGATGTCTGGCGCGAGCTCTCGCAGCGCGGTGATCGCGGCAACCAGGTCGCCGCGCGGCACGAGGTACTCGCTCTGCAGTTCGTCGCCGGCCGACGGAGTGAACGCGAGACGGAAGTGAGGCAGCCGGTCGTACCAGGGGCCGCGGAGCCCCTGTTGCGGCGTGCAGGGCTGCGGGTCGATGCCCGGGAGCGGATGCCGCGGCCCGTCGGCGGGGCGACCCCCGAGGTCGGCGAGGTCCACGGCGCCGGTGAGATCCACGGCGGCGGCACGCGTCTTCATCCACACCTGGTCGATCGCGTCCGCCGAGCGCCACGTCGTGAACAGGCTCACACTCTCGGCACGGGCCTGGAGGTCGTCGAAGGCGGCGAGCACGTCATCCCACCCCACGCCTTCGAAGACGGTCTGGGCGACCTCGTACGTCGGCTCGACGTCGAGTTCGAGGGCCGTGACGATGCCGAGAGCGCCGAGGCCTACGACCGACCCCGCGAAGTCGTCGTCGCCGCGGGCCGCGCGGACGGCCTCGCCGCGGCCGTCGACGAGCTCGATCGCCGCGACCTGCGTCGCGAGCGACCCGATGCGGGCGCCCGATCCGTGCGTGCCGGTCGCCACGGCCCCCGCGATGGAGATGTGCGGGAGGGAGGCGAGGTTCGCGAGGGCATATCCGCGGTCGTCGAGCCACGGCGCGAGGTCGCCGTACCGGACCCCGCCCGACACCCTCACGACACCGCGTTCCTCGTCGAGCTCGGGCTCTGCCCGGAGCTCCATCAACGAGATCAACACGCCGTCGGTGTCGGCGATGTCGGAGAACGAGTGACGGCTTCCGAGAGCACGCACGCGATGAGAGGACACCACCGCGTCGGCGAGTTCGTCGCGCGTCCGCGGGGCGATGAGCCGCTGCGCCCGGTAGGAGAGGTTGCCCGCCCAGTTCCGTCCGACCTCGCTCATCGGTGCCCCTTCGCTCCGGATCCCCGCCGACCGGACGGATCCTCTGTCGAGGGTATCCGCGCCCGCGACCGGCGCGGCGCACTCGCGGGGTAGTCGTCGCTAGATGACCTCGGCGAACGTCGGATCGGGATTCCCGAAGCGGTGCGCTGTGATGGTGACGGACTGCTCGTGCAGGAAGGGGAGCAGCTCGGACCAGCCGTATCAAATTCATTGACGGGGGGGATAATTCGCTGCATTGTGTACACAACAGAGAAGGATGGACGAGATGCCCCGCAGAAAGACGAGTTGGCGGATACTGGTCTCGACGTTGGTTGTGGGCACGCTGCTGGCGACGCTTCACACGACGCCAGCAACAGCCGCGACCTTCAATGGGGAACGACTCGACTTCACGAAAAAGATGTCTCCTGGTACAAACATCGGCTACAAGATCTTCCCAGGCAACGAGTACACCTCTTCAATACCTGCGGCCATCAACTCCCTGATGTACCCTCCAGGTTCGATGTCCAATCCGATGGTGCTGTGGCAGACCACCGTGACGGCCAACTCCCAGATGGACTTCTATCAGTACTCCAAGTCAGCATCCGACATCGTCGCCTACGTGGAAGTCTTCCGCAAAGACGACAACGGGGGCGGGTACTACTCAATGGGAGCGCCGGCAATGGACGCATTCAACTGGCGCTATGCAGAGGTCTGGCTCAACGATGCTCGGATGGATGAACTGAGTACGACTAAGCGGAGAGTCACCATCCTCCACGAGATGCTCCACGGCTACGGCCTTCGAGATCTCAAGCTGGCGGTCAACAAGGCGAGCATCATGTATGCCTATACCTCTGGTACAGCCACGGCCATGACCGCGGAGACGAACACCGTCCTGGTTACGAAGTACTGACAAGGAGCGTCATGAGACACCACTGGATGGCAGGCGCCGCCGTTGTGGCATTACTGCTCACCGGCTGCGCCACCCCCACCGTTCCCGGCGCGCGGCCCGCTGACGCAACCACCCGCGCGACACCCAAACCCACACCGGGACAAACTGACATTCGCGTGATCGAAATGGTCTCCGCGTCGTATGCGTACGATGTGTCCGATGTGAAGGAAGTCGCGTCGCACTCGGCCTCGGTCGTGGTGGCGACGGTCGAGCGGATTGGCGATCGCGCCGAGTTCCCATCGAACGACGGCAGCTTCCCCGAAACGGAGGTCATCATCCGGGTAGACGAGAAGCTGAAGGGGGAAGCCCCGCCCGCCGGTGTCATCATCGTCCAGGGCGGCGTCGTCACGGAGCAAGAGGCGTTCGAGGCCATGCCTCTGGAGCGAGCCCAGAAGAGCGGACTGGCGGATCGGTCGGTCAAGGAGCGCGAATCGAGCCTGGTGCGCTTCGTGACCGCGGCGCCCGCTGATCTCGCCGTCGGCGAGACATACCTGATGATGCTGAAGACAGATCCGGAGCGAGGCGTCTACGCGCTCGGCGCGGACGGCTACGCCGTCTTCCGGCAGGACGGCTCCACGTTCACGAACATGATCACACGCCAGAAGCTCACGACCGAGGATCTTCGCGACCTGCTCGGGTGATCTCGATGCTCATCGTCCGCGCATCCCCTCATCAGTGTCGACGGAAGAGCCTCCGGCTAGATGACCTCGGCGAACGTCGGATCGGGATTCCCGAAGCGGTGCGCTGTGATGGTGACGGACTGCTCGTGCAGGAAGGGGAGCAGCTCGAGGCGGCCCGCCGTGGTCACCTCGTTGTCGTAGACGGCGATGTCGGGGTCGCCCTCAACCGCGACGGCCAGCGCGGAGTTTGCTTCGGCCATCGCCTCGCGCGAGCCGATGAGCCGCACCCGTCGAACGTCACCGGCACGCAGGCGCGCCGTCCATTGCGCCTCGCTCTCCACGAAGACCGGGATGTCGAGGTCGCCCAGCGCACCCCGAACCGCGGCGGGGAGCCCCACGGGAGCACTGAGGGTGATCTCCGATCCCGCACGCACCCCCGCCACGACCACCCGCAGCACCGCTTGCCACGCCGCGTCGGCGGTGGCTCGGAGCGAGACGGGCACCGGTCGGTACCGGAAGAGGTTGCGCTCCACCCCGAGCCCGGAGACGTCCTTGACGCGACCGAACTCTCGGTCCCACGCGACGGCGTCCGAGAGCGCGCCGCGGCGGAGCCACTCGAACGCGTCGTAGTCGAGGGTCGGCTGGGCGGCCTCGATGACGCCCGTGATGCGGGGGTCCAAGCCCCGCAAGTGCAGCGTCGAGGACTGCGCCGCGCCCGCCGACGCGCGCCAGGAACCGAGCCCGATCAGGTAGTTGGGACCGCCCGCCTTCGTCCCCGCCCCCACCGACGAGCGCTTCCAGCCGCCGAAGGGCTGGCGCTGCACGATCGCCCCGGTGATTCCGCGGTTGACGTAGAGGTTCCCCGCCTCCACCTCCTCCAGCCACCGCGCGAGGTCCACCGGGTTCTGTGTGTAGAGGCCTGCCGTCAGGCCGTACGCGACCGCGTTCTGGAGCTCGATCGCCTCCGCCAGCGACGAGGCGTGCATGATCCCGAGGACGGGTCCGAAGAACTCCTCGAGGTGGAACCGGGCGCCGGCGCGGACGCCGGTACGCACGCCGGGCGTCCACAGTCGCCCCTCGTAGGGAGCCGCGGCCGCGACCGGTGAGGGCTCCACGAGCCACTTCTCCCCGTCGTCGAGCGTCGTCAGCGCCCACTCCAACTTGCCGTGCGGCACTTCGACGACAGGCCCCACCTCGCTGAGCGGGTCGGAGGGAGCGCCCACACGCAGCGACTGAACGGCATCGACGAGTTGACGAGAGAAGCGTTCGGAGCGGGCGACGGGGCCGACGAGGATCGCGAGAGAGGCGGCGGAGCACTTCTGCCCGGCGTGCCCGAACGCGCTCTTGACGAGGTCGGAGACGGCGAGGTCGAGGTCGGCGGAGGGCATGACGATCATCGCGTTCTTGCCGCTGGTCTCGGCCAGCAGCGGCAGGTCGGGGCGCCACGAGCGGAACAGCTCCGCCGTCTCCCACGCACCCGTGAGGATCACGCGGTCGACCGCCGGGTGAGAGACGAGCCGCCGCCCCACCTCGCCCTCCTCGAGCGCGATGAGTGCCAGGACCTCGCGGGAGACACCGGCGTCGTCGAGCGCCTGCCACAGTGCCTCCGCGATCACCGCGCCACAGCGCGAGGCCTGCGGGGCGGGCTTGAACACGACGCCCGACCCCGCGGCGAGCGCAGCCAAGACGCCGCCGGCGGGGATCGCGAGGGGGAAGTTCCAGGGCGGTGTCACCACCGTGACGCGTGCCGGCTGGAACACCGCTCCGCTCACGCGGTCGAGCTCGAGGGAGGTCGCGGCGTAATACCGGGCGAAGTCGACCGCTTCGCTGACCTCGACGTCGGCCTCGGCGAACACCTTGCCGGTCTCCGACGCGGCGACCTCGATCAGCTCGCCCCGGCGGGATTCGAGGAGGTCGGCGGCGCGGCGGAGCACGGCCGCCCGCTCACGCGCGGCCAGGGCTCCCCACGCCTGCGCCGCCGTGTTCACGCGATCGATCACGACGTCGACCTCGTCGGTCGTCTCCACGCGAGCCGCCGCGAGGGTGTCCGTCCCGGCCGTCGACGTCTCGATCCGGGCGACGATCTCCCGCGCCCACTCGCGCACGGCGGGAAGCGCCGGATCGGAGTCCGCCGCGTTGCGGAAGCCGGGAGCGCCCTCGTGCACGGCCGCGCTCTGGCGGGGCTCGAACACCGCGGTGCCGGCGAACTCGTCGGCGCCGTCGGCGATCGACAGCACGGCCTGCGTGAGCGCGGGCTCCTCGACCTCTGGAGTCCGGGTGGTCTCCGGCGCGGTGTCGGCCGGCGGGGCGGCCTCGGACTCGCCGCGCACCTGGCGGCGGGCGGGACCCACCGGGAGAGCAGGATCGGCGGCCCGCTCGACCGAGCGCACGAAGCGATCCCGTTCGCGCGCGAACAGAGCGGGGTCGGTCGCCAGCTCGAACGCGGCGGAGAGGAAGTTGTCGCTCGAGGCGTTCTCCTCCAGGCGCCGCACGAGATAGCTGATCGCGACGTCGAACTCGTCCGGCCGCACCACGGGGACGTAGAGGAGGACGTGCCCGACCTCGCGAGCGACGGCCTCCACCTGACCCTGGGCCATTCCGAGCAGCATCTCGAACTCGATGTCATCGCGCACGCCGCGCTCCCCCGCCAGGAGCCACGCGTAGGCGATGTCGAAGAGGTTGTGACCGGCCACGCCCAGACGCACCGGACCGGTGTTCTCCGGCTGCAGGGCCTCGTCGAGGCAGCGCACGTAGCTGGCGTCG
This sequence comes from Microbacterium sp., assembly GCF_047607225.1. GTDB lineage: Bacteria > Actinomycetota > Actinomycetes > Actinomycetales > Microbacteriaceae > Microbacterium. The sequence continues at coordinate 22,452 of NZ_JASGDO010000046.1, forward strand.
GAGTCGAGCTTGGAGGTGTGCGTGGCGACCTCCCAGCCGTGCATGATCGCATCGACCCGTTCCATCGCGAGATTCGCGCCCTTGACGAGCCGGACCTTGATGCGGGCCCCGCCCGCGGCGACGCGTTCGCGGGCCCACGCGGTGAGCTCCTGCAGCGCGGGGAGGGCATCGGGCAGGTAGGCCTGCAGCACGATGCCGGCTTCGAGCCCGTGCAGCCGGGAGTCGGCGAGCAGCCGTGTGAACACCGCGATCGTCAGATCGAGATCGCGATACTCCTCCATGTCCAGATTGAGGAAGGTGCCGCGCTCGGCGGCCGTGAGATACAGGGGGAGGAGGCGTTGCACGACCGCGCTCACCGTCTCCTCGAAGGCCCACATCGAGATGTGGCTCGCGATGGCGGACACCTTCACCGACACGTAGTCGACGTCGTCACGGCGCACGAGTTCGTGGATGCCGTCGAGACGGCGGCGCGCCTCACCCTCGCCGAGGACCGCTTCACCGAGCAGATTGAGATTGAGCCGGGCGCCCGACTCACGGATCTTCGCGATGGCCGGGCCGAGCTTCTCGGGGCGGGCGTCGACGACGAGGTGACCGACCATCTCCCGCAGGGCCCGCCGGGCGAGGGGAACGGTCGGCGCGGGGAGCACAGGAGCCACCGCTCCCCCGAGGCGCACGGCACCACGCAGGTACCACGGCAGGAAGTCCGGGACGAGCGGCGCGACGCGGCTGAGGTTCGCGGCGGCGGCAGTGAGGCTCTCGGGCCGCATCACCCCGTCGACGAACCCGATCGTGAAAGGCAGGCCGTTGTCGTCCTTCAGGACGCCGGCAAGACGCTCCGCCGCGGGATCCACGGCGGCGTCGGCCGACTCGGTCACCCAGCGCTGTGCGAGCGCGATCGAGCGCTCGACGAGATCGTTTGCCACGTCGTTCGTCGTCTCCGTTGTGTCCGCCACGATCCCCGTCTCTCCTCGCTCCATTTGTCCAGGGTGAGGCATACCCATGATTCAGGAAAAGCGATGATCTGCGATCATTATCAGTCAGGTTCATCGACTGATGGGGGAGGCCGCGTGTTCGAGCTCAGACGGCTCCGGCTCCTGCACGAGCTCGCCCTGCGGGGCACGCTCGCGGCCGTGGCAGAGGCGCTCTCCTACAGTCCGTCGACGATCTCGCAGCAGCTCGCCCAGCTCGAACGCGACGCGGGAGTCCGCCTCCTCGCGCCCGACGGGAGGCGGGTGCGACTCACCGAGCACGGCGCGGCCCTCGCCGCCCACGCCGCTCGGGCCCTCGCGCTGGACGAGCAGATCCGCGCCGAGCTCGAGTCGCTGCGGCCGGGACTCGCGCCGGTGCGCATCGCGGTGCTGCAGTCCGCCGCCCGAACCCTCGTGCCGAACGCGCTCACCCTGCTCGCCGAACGCGCACCCGATCTGCGCGTGGAAGTCGCCGAGACACCGCCCGAAGAAGGCCTGTTCGAGCTCTCCGCGCGCGGCTACGACCTGGTGATCGCCGAGCAGTATCCGGGCCACACGCGCGAACACCGTTCCGGACTCGAACGCGACGTGCTCGGCAGCGACCCCGTACGGATCGCCTCGGCGAGCCCCGTGCGCGATCTCGCCTCCTTGCGCACGCACGCGTGGGTGCTGGAGCCTCGGGGCACGGCGGCGCGGGAGTGGGCGGTGCAGCAGTGCCGCGCCGTCGGGTTCGAACCCGACGTGCGGTTCGAGCTCGCCGACCTCGCCGCCCACGTGCCGCTCATCGCTGCCGGTCATGCCGTGGGTCTTCTCCCCGACCTGCTCTGGGTGGAACAGCCCGCGCTTCGACTCACCGACCTTCCCGGATCGCCCGCCCGCGAGATCTTCACCGCCGTCCGCCGCTCCGATGCCGACCGGCCCAGCATCCGCCTCGTGCGTGAAGCGCTCACCGACGCCTTCGCCGCACGCTGACGTGGTGACTGCGGAAGGCGCGGAGGGGTGCGCGGGCGGGCAGCCACCCGCGCTCTCTCAGCGGCGGGATCTGGTCGCGGTATCGCGCGAGCGGCGGCGCGAGGAGAAGGTCTGCACACCGAACAGGACGGCAGCTCCCACCAGCCCAATCGCGAGACCCCAAGCCGGATGACCTCCGGAGTACACCGACGACACGGTGATGAACGCGCCGAACAGCAGTGCCGCCGCCAACCTGGCTACCGTGCTCATTTCACACCTCCGACGGCGACGTGGACAACGTGTGCATGAGCGGAACCACACCCCCACCACGCCGTTCCACCATTTGAGGGGGAGAGTCCGACCGTATCGGGTGGCATCGCCATGCACGAGTCGGGACTTTAGGGGACAGACGCGCGGGCGCCCGGGGAGTTTATGGTGCCGCTTGTACGTGGATCGGTCCGCCATGCGCGGCGAATCTATGAACGCAGATGCTGCGGTCAGCCGATCCGTGCAGGTGGCGGCGAGGCGGGCATCCACTCATACCGCTGCGGGTCGACGGCGGACTTCATGCGCCGGCGCGACCTGCTCGACGCTTTCATCGAGCGGCTTGTGATCGCCCGACTCACGCGGGCAGATGCTGACGACCTACTCATCGACCGCGAGCGCCCCGATGCGGACGCCCTGAGCGCCACGCTGGCCCGACTGGAGGCCACCAGGGGAGAGCGCGGTGACGACCGCGACGAAGGGCTCATCCAGCGCGCCGAAAACGTCAGGCCCCCGCGCCGTCGATGCCAAGATCGCCGAGGTGCGCGCGAGGCTGAAGAAGGGCGCCGTCGTCGAGCCGCTGTGCGATCTGGTCGGCGCCGACAACGTGGGCGCGGTGTGGGGGCACTGACGCTCGGTCGCAAGCGCACCGTGATCGAGGCACTTGTGACGGTCGTCGTTCAGAGCATCGGTCGGGGTAACCGCCGCAACATGCCCGACGCCGCGATAGTGCTCACGCTGCGCGTGCTCTGGCACGCCTGAGCGTGTGGCCCCTTACTCGGGCCGGAAGCCTTTGACGCGAGTCAGGCCGCGCACCACGCTGTCTCGCGCGCGGAGGTCTTCCTTGGCGCTGTCCACGACACGCCGCATCTCGACGCTGGGGTCGATCCTCTGCAACGTACGGAAGTATCGCTCTTCTTCCGGAGTGAGATTGTGCACCTTAACCACCCCTAGTCGTTCTTCCCTTGCGGTTTGAGAATACTACCTACAGCCGCCGACGTCGCGGCGACCAGCCGTTGAGCCACTGTCGAACTCAGGATGGGTTTGAACGTCACGTCCTCTGCGTAGAGGCGGTCGACTGACAGGACCCCGACCTGCTTGTCATCGCGCGCCGGGTCCCAGACCGGCACCGCAAGCACTTCCGAGTACCGGTGGGCAATCGCATTGAACTCGTCCAGACTGAACCCATTCTTCGTCTCCTTCGACACCCGACGAAAGTCTGCCGCGCCGACGGGACCTTGGTACTTGGCGGCAACCGCCTGCCAGTTCTTTGGCACTGGCCGATGAGAAGTCCAGCATTCGCCGACAGCACCAGTGCGAGCCGTCCATGTGATTCCAGACGGCAAAGGAAAGGCTGACGGACGGAAGCGATGGACCCGCTTGAGCCTGACGCTGCGAGTGCCGTCTTCATGACGCACCGTTCGACGCCATCGTGCGGGCCTGTATACGGAGCCGCCGAGGTCTTCAAAGCGTGCCGTCTGATCGCGGCTTAACTCGATGAGCAGCGTCATCAGGGCGTTATCGTAGAGGCTCTTTCGCTCGGCGAAGCGTTGCTTCACCGCGTCACCGATGATCCCGCCCAGGCTACCGAGTCCGATCATCGAAAGTGAGATGATCCAGATCGTCGGTTGCACTCGAGGGCTCGGTGTGACGAGTTCGTAGTGCACGAGCACTTCAAGCAGGCCGACGAGACCCGCCCAAGTGACCGCGATGACCCGCGCCCATAAGACGATACGCCTCCACCACATGACCCCCGATCATATTGGGACGAATGCACCTCAGCGGGCATTTCCGGGGTGCTGGTCGCGAGCCCGATTCTCTCGCGGCCGATTAGGTCACCGCACTGCCCGGCTGTCGAGCGTCGATACCGCGGATTTGAGGTCGAGGGGCGCATGCGCCGTCAGCGAAGCAGCGGTGACCGGTCGAGATGTCCGCTCGCTACCCAACGAGTAATGCGACCGCGGATCTCGATCTCAATGACGAACGCCACCATCTCTTGCGGCGTGTGCGTGCTCCGCCCCTGGGGCGGAAGCCCCTTCCTGTCGGCGGCGTCGCGCCCCTCTGCGTTCAGGATCGCCGAGTGAAGCCACCCAGGGATTCCCTCGGCGTCGCTGCCCACGCCGGCGGCTGCGGCGTGCAGCGCCTGCATCGCCGGGATCGTCACGCTCTGCGGTAGCCGGTTGAAGGGCGGGACCGTAGTCAGGTAGGCCTCTACAGCACGGGCGAACTCGGCGCGACCCACTCGGGCCCGAGCTTCATCTTCGAGGCGGTTCGCCCTCTTCGTCTGCTCTAGCGCGAGAGCTGCAACGAGCACCGTCGCGACGGCGCCGAGCACGGCGACCCCGATGCCCGTCGCCGAGAGCACGGTGTCGAGCGACCACGCCCAGGTGTCAGGCGAGGCGGTCCGCGACGGCGTCAGCATGCGCCACAGTCTGCCCCCAACCGAGCAGCCACCGAGGCACGGCGCGCAGGGGTGCGCAGGCACCGTCCATTCCTCTACGGGCGCGCGCACACGCGGGGAGACGGGGAGTGTCCGCACACCCTGCATACTTCCCTCGCGCCGTCGGTTCGTCGTGGTTAGCGGCCAGAATCGGTGTCGAGTACGGCTAGAGGGCATCGATCCGACGGCACTAAGAGGTGGAGGTCCCGCTTCGCGTGGTCGGATCGACGCCAGTAGTAGTGGCGCGGATCTGTGTCGGTGGGATGCACCCTTGAGATGTTCGCGCCGAAGTGGTCTCCGCCGCCATGGCTGCCCCCGTTCATCTCGTCTTTTTTGGGGGGAGAGTCCGACCGTATCGGGTGACATCGCCATGCACGAGTCGGGACTTTAGGGGACAGACGCGCGGGCGCCCGGGGGTGTATCGTGCCGCTTCTTCCTGTGGGCCGGCCGCCTTCTCGGCGAATCTGTGAACACAGATGAGGACTCTTGTCACCGATGCCGCGCGCGCTCCATGTACGTGCATCGCTCCGCCATGCGCGGTCAGTCCCACACGCTCGGCGCCGGCGCCTTCGTCGAGGGAAGCGCCGAGCCGGCCGCCCAGTCGGTCACCCAGTCGGGAAGCGGCGGGAGGTCGTCGGGGCGATGGAGGGCCTGGAAGAGCTCGTCGGTGTTCACGACGCCACCACTCCGGCGGAGGAACCGGGCGCGCACGATCATCTCCGCGTAGATCTCACCGTCGACGACGGCGCGATGGATCTGGTACACCGCCTTGTCGTCGTGGCCGTACAACCGGGACTCCACCGTGAAGCGCTGCCACAGTTGCAGCGACTTGCGGAAGCTCACCGTCTCACTCGCCACCACGGCATACCAGCCCTGTGCGTTCATGGCGTCCCAGATGCCGGTGCGGATGAGGAGGTCGAACCGGCCGAGGTCGAACAGCGAGGCATAGCGACCGTTGTTCATGTGGCCGAGGAGATCGATGTCGGTGGGCAGGGTGCGCAGCTTCAGCCGACCGACGGAGGTGGGCGGCATGGCGCCGCGGCGACGCAGCAGCACCTTCGCTCGCCAGATCGTCAGCAGGGTCCGCCACCACACATTCACGAGGCGCGATGCTATCGACAACGGTGCGCAGAACGCGAAATCCGTTGTCGGTTCTCCACAGTCCCGTGTGTCGCCTTTGTTACGGCGTCGACCGATTTCGCGATTGCCTTCCGCGGACGTAGAGTCTGGCCATGGATGCCGAACTCCAGACCGACACCGTCGTCCGTCCCGTTCGTGATGTCGATGCCGAGGCGCTCGGCCGCGTGCACGCCGCCTGCTGGCACGAGACGTACGACCACCTCATCAGCCACGCCGCGCTGGAGAACGTCTCCCCCAAGCGACTGGCGGAGCTGTGGACGCATTGGGCGCAGCAGGGGCCAGAGTTTCGTATGGTCGCGGCCCTCGTCGACGGCGAGATCGTGGGCTTCGCGGGCTCCGGTCCGGCTCGCGACCGCGACGCGCCTCGCAACCGCGAGCTGTACTTCATCTACCTGCTCGACCGCTTCCACGGCACCGGCATCGGTCAGAAGCTGTTCGACGCCGTGGGCGCCGACGACGACCTCTATCTCTGGGTCGCCGAAGACAACCCCCGCGCGCACCGCTTCTACACCCGCAACGGATTCTCGCTCGACGGCGCGACCCACACCGAGCCCTTCCTCGGCGAGACGCTGACCGAAGTCCGCTTCGTCCGCTGAGCTCCTCTGCTCGCCCGTTGCGCGGCTTCGCCTCCGCTGCGAGCACATGCTCCCACCGAGCGCACACGCTCTCTCCGGCAGTAAGGGGTGCGCTCGGCGAGAGCATGTGCTCTCGGTGCCTGGTCAGCGGGCGGTGACGGTGCCGAAGAGCTTCGCGATGGGGGCGAGGACCAGCGGGCGCGCGGCGATCCATGCTCCGGCGATCACCACGAGCGACGCGAAGAACATCCAGAAGCCGGTCCAGTTGTCGGCATAGGCGACCCCGTCGACCGAGCCTTGCGCCGCGTACATGTGGTTGAGGTTGCGCAGCGCTCCGGTGGCGAGCACGAGGGCGACGTGGATGAAGATGAACACGACGAAATAGAGCATCACCGGGAAGTGCAGTCGTCGCGCCCACTCGACGGGGAACGCCGCGTTGAGGCGAGCGGCCTTCTTGGGCCACATGCCGCTCATGCGATAGCCGGTGAGGGCAGCCAACGGAGCGGCGAGGAACACCGTCGAGAAGTAGGCGAGCTGCTGCAGCGCGTTGTAGTTGACCCAGCCGTTCTCGGTCGGCCAGTCGAGGGAGACGTACTGCAGCGCGGCGGAGAGCGCGTTCGGGAACACCTCCCAGCTCGTCGGCACGATGCGCATCCAGTGGCCGGTCACGAACAGCAGCACGATGAACACGGCGCCGTTGACGAGCCACAGGATGTCGAGCGCCTGGTGGAACCAGAGCGCGAGACTGATCTTGCCCTTGCGGTTACGACGCGGCGTCCAGAACACGCTAGGTCGCTTCTCGGTGCGTACCTGGAGCCCGGAGCGAATGATGAGCACCATCAGGAAGACGTTGAAGAAGTGCTGCCAACCGAGCCAGGCCGGGATGCCGACCGGCGCGCTCTCGGGGAGGTGGTACTCGCCCGGGAAGGCGACGAGGAACTCCTGCAGCGCGGGAAGGGACAGGAGCGCCCGGACGAACGTCACCGCGAGCGCGGCGGCGTAGAGCAGCGCCATCCCGCCGACCAGGACGGCGCCCACCCACTGCATGCGCGTGAACGGACCGAATCGTGTGGGTGCCGGCCGCGCCGGCGGGCGATGGTACGCGGCGCGACCCGGCCACACGGTGCGGGGAACGGTCAGGGGGGCGCGATCGGTGGCGACGACCGCGGGCACGGGCCGGGCCGCAGCGGCCGACGTCGGAGCGGCGGCTTCGGGCTCGTCGCGCGTGGAATCCGCGCCGCCGGACGGCGCCCTTCCGGAGGGTGTGCGAGTGGTCTCGGGCTCCTCGACGGGAAGAGATACTCCCGCAGCGGGAGCGTCGGAGGTGGCAGACGGGCGCACCGTCATCCCTGCCGGAGGCCACGGGTCGCCGTCGGCTGTGCGCGGCAGTCCGCGTCGCAACGGCGATCCGTCCTCCGTCGTCGCGGCCACCGGCGACTCCTGCGACTCCCCACCCGCGTCGGCAGCAGGCGCAGAGCGCACTCCCGCATCGTCCGGGGCGGTCGTGGTCGCCGCGGACGCCGGTGTAACGGACACCGGCGTCGACGCGGCGGCAGCTGTCCGCCCGGCGGCGGGCGGCCAAAGCTCTCCACCGGGCTCTCGCGGAAGGCCGCGGCGAACCGCTACCCCTTCCCCGGAGGGTGAAGCGGGCACGACCCCCTCCGGCAGGGAACCGCCTGCCGCGGTCGATCCGGGCCGAATCCCGGGCGTCTCTCCCCGGGCCGAGGAATTCGAGGACGAGGCCGCGCCTGCGACCGCCGCGCCTGCGACCGCCGCGTCACCGTCGGGCGCGAGCGCCAACGCATCCGAATCGGCCTCGCCGGCGGGAGGCCAAGGATCTCCTCCCGGCACGCGAGGAAGTCCGCGCCGCAGTCGGCGCCCCGAGGTCGCCATCAGGCCTTCTTCGCCTCGAGAGCGGCGATGAGCTGCGGGACCACCGTGAACACGTCTCCCACGATGCCGAAGTCGGCGATCTCGAAGATGGGGGCGTCGCCGTCTTTATTGATCGCCACGATCGTCTTCGCGGTCTGCATGCCCGCCTTGTGCTGGATGGCGCCTGATATTCCCAGGGCGATGTACAACTGCGGCGAGACGGATACGCCGGTCTGTCCGACCTGGTGCGCGTAGGGGACGAAACCGGCGTCGACCGCGGCGCGGGATGCTCCGACGGCGGCGCCCAACGCGTCGGCGAGCTGCTCGACGAGCGCAAAACCCTCTGCTGACCCGAGGCCACGGCCGCCGGAGACGACCTTGGCGGCGCCACGGAGCTCCGGGCGCGACGAGGTCACTTCCGCCGGCTCGACCGACTCGACGTATGCAGCCGCGGTTCCCGAGGGGGCGACCGCCAGCTGCTCCACGCGCACCGGCTGCGCCTCGGCGCGCGCATCGACCGCTCCCTGACGCACAGTGATGACGGGCGCGCCGAAAGTGGGGGCGCTCGTGACGTTGTACGAGCCGCCGTACACCGAGTGCTGCGCGAGCACTCCCTCGTCGTCACGGACGACGCCGACGGCATCGACGGCGAGCGCGAGACTGCGCCGCACGGCGAATCGTCCCGCGACGTCGCGGCCGTCGATCGAGTGCGAGACGAGCACCGCGTCGGGCTGGATGGCGTCGAAGGCGGCCTCGAGCGCATCGACGACGGGAACCGTGAGCTCCTCGGTCGACACGGGTGCCGACAGGACGACCGCAGCACCCAGCGCCGCCGCGTCGGAGGCCAGCTCGGCGTTCTCGGTCGTGAGCAGGGCGACGGGTGTGCCGATCGCGGCTGCCGCACCGAGAAGCCCCGCAGAGGACGGCGCGAGCTCGCCCGTCGGGGTCACGTCGAGAACGACGAGGATCGAATCCGCAGCGAAGTCCATGATGCGTCCCTTCACGCCAGCCGGTTCTCGATGAGGTAGGCCGCGAGCCTCTCCCCGGCATCGCCCTCGTCGACGATGGTGGTTCCCGCTCCACGCGGCGGCTTCTCCGCGATGGCCGTCATGATCGTCTGCGGGAGCGCCGCGACGTCGATCTCGACGTCGAGATCGGCGAGCGACAGCGTCTCGAACGGCTTCTTCTTGGCCGCCATGATGCCCTTGAAGTTCGGGAACCGCGCGTCGGGGAGCGCCTCGGTGATGGAGATGACGGCGGGGAGCGCGGCGCGAACCGACACCGTCGCGCCGTCGGCGGCGCGGGTGCCGGACACCCCCTCATCGGTGATCGTGACGGCAGACAAAGACGTGGCCTGCGGCACCCCCAGGTGCTCCGCGAGCATGGCGGGGAGCACGCCCCCGGCGCCATCGGTGGAGAGGTTCCCCGTGATCACGAGGTCGAAGCCGGTGCGGGCGATCGCGGCGGCCAGGACCCGCGCGGTGGTGCCGAGGTCGGCGCCCACGAGAGCCGGATCGCTGACCTGGACGGCCGAGGCGGCGCCCATCGCGAGGCCCTTGCGGACGGTGGCGGCGGCCTCTTCGGGTGCCATCGAGAGCACGACGACCTCAGTGCCGGCGTTCGCATCGGCGTACGAGAGCGCCACCTCGAGGGCGCGCTCCCCGATCTCGTCCATCACCCGTTCTGAGGCCGTCCGTTCGGCAAGGCCTGTCTCCAGGCTCAGCTTCCGGTCGCCGTACGTGTCGGGGACTTCTTTGATCAGGACGACGATTCTCATGGCACCCTCCGAGGATCGAGTCTATTGAGCGGGACCTGCGCGGCCGAGCGCTGCTGAGGAAACCGACTAGCGTGATCACCGACGACAGGAGGCGCCTTGTGGCTCGCGTGACACGCCCGCTCCCCGACCCGATCGTCGAGGCGCGACGTCAGTGGGTGGCGCACGGATGGTCGGATGCCGCCGCGGGCATGACGGCAGTGACCTCGGTGATGCGAGCTCATCAACTCCTCCTCGCCCGCGTCGAAGAGGCGCTCAAGCCGTGGGGGCTGAGCTTCGCGCGCTACGAGCTGCTGACACTCCTGAGCTTCACGCGCGAAGGAGGAATGCCGCTGACCTCCGCCGCCCGACGCCTGCAGGTGCATCAGACGAGCGCGACCCACACGGTCGACCGGCTCGAAGCGAGCGGTTTCGTGCGCCGCGAGCCGCACCCCACCGACGGCCGGGCGACGCTCGTGACCCTCACTCCCGAAGGGCGAGACGTCGTGGCGTCGGCGACGACCGCCCTGAACACCGAGGTGTTCACCCACCTCGGCATCGACGAGGCCGACGTGGAGTCGCTCATCTCGGTGATCGCCCGCCTCCGCGCGGCGTCCGGCGACGTCGTGGACTGAACGCCAACGCCACCCTCGGCGCACCGCTTGCAGAGCCCGGCTCATCGGTGGGTGAAGTCGGGCGACCTCTTCTCACGGAAGGCCGCCATACCCTCGGCCTGATCGGCGAGGGCGAACATCGCCGCGAACGTCTGCTTCTCGAACCGCAGCCCCTCCGCCGCCGTGGTCTCCTGCGACACGCGCAGCGCCTCTTTCGCGGCGTAGATCACGGGGAGCGACTTCGCGGCGATCGCGGTGGCCGTGGTCTCCGCTTCGGCGAGGAGGTCGGCGGCAGGGACGACCCGAGACGCGAGGCCGATCCGCTCGGCCTCGTGGGCGTCGATCATGCGCCCCGTCAGCACGAGCTCGGCCGCCTTGTAGTAGCCCACGGCACGCGGGAGGCGTTGCGTGCCCCCGAGGCCCGGGATGACCCCGAGGGTGACCTCGGGCTGCCCGAAGCGCGCAGTGTCGGCGGCCAGGATGATGTCGCATGCCATAGCGAGCTCGCAACCGCCGCCGAGCGCGTAGCCGGCGACGGCGGCGATCACGGGGGTGCGCACGCGGCTGAACTGCTCCAAGGGCGCGAACGGATTGTCGATCGCCATGTCCCGCGAGGTCTGGGTCTCCATCTCCTTGATGTCGGCGCCGGCCGCGAAGGCGCGGTCAGAACCGGTGACCACGATGCACCCGATGCCCTCGTCGGCATCGAATGCGGCTGCCGCGGCCGCGAGCTCCCGCACGAGCGTGGAGTTGAGGGCGTTGAGCGCCTCGGGGCGATCGAGCGTGATCCAGCCGACGCGGCCTCGGATCTCGGTACGCACAGTGGTGAAGTCGGTCATGTCCTCATGCTCTCAGAAGGTGCCGGCCGACGATCACCCGCATGATCTCGTTGGTGCCTTCGAGGATCTGGTGCACCCGCAGGTCACGGACCACTTTCTCCACGCCGTACTCCTGCAGATACCCGTAGCCGCCGTGCAGCTGCAGCGCGTCGTTGGCGACGGCGAAGCCGGCATCGGTGGCGAACCTCTTCGCCATGGCGCACTGGGAGGCCACCTGGGCCTGCGCGGCGGGGTCCGTCGGAGCACCGTCGACGGCGGCCGCCGCCTCCCGCACGAGCGCTCTCGCGGCCTGCAGCTCGGTGGCCATGTCGGCGAGGCGGAAGACGATCCCCTGCTTCTCGGCGAGCGGCTCGCCGAAGGTGAACCGCTCATGCACGTACTGCACGGCACGATCGAGCGCCCATTGCGCTCCCCCGAGGGAGCACGCCGCGATGTTCAGCCTTCCCCCGTTCAGTCCGCTCATCGCGATCCCGAAGCCTCCGCCGACCTGGCCGAGGACGGCGTCGACCGGAACCCGCACGCGATCGAGGATCACCTGTCGAGTGGGCTGGGCCCGCCAGCCCATCTTCTTCTCGTGGGGACCGAAGGTGAGCCCGGACGCATCGCCGGGGACGAGGAACGCCGTGATCCCTCGCGCCCCCGCTTCACCCGTGCGAGCCATGACAACGTACACGGAGGCCTCTCCCGCGCCGGAGATGAACTGCTTGACGCCGGTCAGCACGAACTCGTCACCGTCGCGGATGGCGGAGGTCGTGATGGCGGCCGCATCGGATCCTGCCCCCGGCTCGGTGAGCGCGTACGCTCCGAGCTCGGTCATGGCCACGAGCGGAGGCAGCCACTTCTCGCGCTGGTCGGCGGTGCCGTAACGGTCGATCATCCACGCGACCATGTTGTGGATCGTGATGTAGGCGGCTCGCCTTGTCGACCACGCTGCGCATCGTGTGGTGGTCCCCCATGCGGTAGCGAACCCTTGCTTTCCGCGCAAGCCGTATGCGACTCTTAGCTCGATACATTATGGGAGGTAATCGTGAAAGCATCCACTCGTCGGACATGGGTTCTCAGTCTGGCTGTGCTCATTGTGAGTTTCCTCGGATCGGCTTCGGTTGGTGCAGCGGTCGCGGGGACAGCTCAGAGCACGGTTGGGTACTTCACAACGGATGGCGTGAAATACAAGAACTACGCGACGATCAACACCAACGCATCAGCGCACTGGGCGTATGCACGCACAACAACATCCTCCGTGCAAGTCGGAGCCGCTGCCGCTGGGTGGGCCGGGGCGCGGGGAAGACTGTTTACCTCGGGTGGAAGTCTGAGTTGCGAAGGAACGACCATCTACAACTCTGGGTCAGCTTGGTACGCCAACGGCGATTCATGTTTGAGGAGCTACGCCGGAACATGGTATTCATATGGCGTTTCGCGGACGTGGAACGGAAGCGGCTACAACAATACTTACACGTTCGTCTCCCCAAATCAGAACTCGTGAGGTAGACCACCATGAAGAAGAGAATCCTTATCACTAGCCTGGCGGTTTGTGGCGCGCTGGGTCTCGGATCGGTCGCCGGCACCGCGGTCGCTGTTGGGCCGATTCTGTTCGCTCCGACCGGCGTGGCATCGGCGGAGGAGAGCCAGCCCATGCCGGAGCCAAGTTATGAGAAGAACTCAGCTGGCCTAACATATGGTTCGGCTGCGGTCGCCTCATCCCCGAACAATGAGCCGGACCTGATTCAAGCTGAGACAACGGATGGCCGCACGGGATACGTGCTCAAGGTTGAACTCGATAGGGCTACGGGATCACTCCCTTTCGATAGCCCCGCTGACGCGCTCCGGTGGCAGGAAACTGAAGGCGTTCAAGACCGCACTATTCCAGTCTACGAGGAAGACGGAAAGACGGTAATTGGTGAGTTCCTGATTGTCGGGTCAGAGACTCAGGCCACACAGCAAAGCGAGACAAAGTAAGTCTCTTTCGAGCCGCTGAAACTGCTTACTCGCGTTGCGCCATGCGATAGTCGCGCTGTGACACCACACGATGCGCAGCGTGGTCGACAGGGCGATGATTGGCCGGATCGTCAAGCGACTCTCGGCTACTGACGGCTCGCTTGGAGACCTCGCATTCGCTGGGCTGTGGGGATGGGTGACGACACCCGCAGCCTGGTACTCGATGCTTGGGGGTTCCCCGCCCTCGACGAGGCGACGACAGATCGTCCTCGCGGAACGCACGAGCCGGGGCCCGAGATGGGGCCGACAAACGTTGGCGGCCTGAACGGCTGACCGGAAACGATCGTTTTCGGTGGGCTCGTCGACGTCGACGACCAGGTGCGCGACACGCCGAGGAATGATCCGCCGAAACCCCCTGCCGAAACCGAATCGCGCCGGAACGTCGGCTGTACCGTTTTCGGCATGGCACACGAAGTTGGCTACGCCCGAGTCTCCAAGCGCGAGCAGAACCCAGACGCGCAGGCGGCCGAGCTGCGTGCCGCCGGCTGCGAACGCGTGTTCGTCGACCACGGTGAGTCCAGCCGCGTCGCGGACCGTCCGCAGTGGCTCGCCTGCCTCGACTACCTCCGACCGGGGGACACGCTCAAGGTGCGCCGGCTCGACCGGCTCGCCGGCAGTGAGCGCATCCTGATCGAGACGTTGCAGGACCTCGACGCCCGACAGGTGAACATCGTCAGCCTCGCCGAGCCGATGATCGACACCACGACCCCGATGGGCCGAGCCCTCTACGGCATCGTCGCCGTGTTCGCGCAGCTGCGCGTCGACACGATCCGAGACAACACGACTCGCGGCCTGGAGTGCGCCCGCAGCCAGGGCCGCGTCGGCGGCCGACCGAGCGTCATGATGCCTGAGCGGATCGCGACCGCCGAGCGGATGCGGGCCGAGCAGCAGAGCTGGGAGAGCATCGCCCGCGTGCTCGGGGCCGGAGCGTCGAGTGTTCGCCGTGCGCTCAACCACTAGACCCTGCCAACCCTCCTTTATAGAATGTTCTATAGGAGGTGATCGGTATGACGATCGCAGAGGTCCCGGCTGAGGCACGCGCCGCGGTGCGCGCCCGTCGCCGAAAGGAAATTGACGAGCTCGACTACCGGCGCGAGCTGCGCCGGCTCGACGAGCGCGGCTATAGCCAGACGCAGATCTCGAAGTGGCTCGGGATCGCGCAGCCGTCCGTGCTCAGTGCGCTCCGTACGGCCGCCAAGGTCACGATGCCGCTGGAGGGATTCTCCGGCGCGACGCCGTATGAGATCTGCCAGCGCTATGCGGGCGGGATCATCGACCGCGCGCAGCTCGTCGACGAGCTCACGCGCTTCCCCTACGTCGAGGGCGGCCACACGGACGGGTATGACTCTCTCATCGTCGATCCTGCCGGCACATGGTCGGAGGTCAGCGACGCTCGACGCCGTGGGCTCATCGAGAACGATGTGTACGAGGAAGTGTTCAACCGCCGGCACAACATCGCGACCGTGCCTGCACCGGAGAAGGCCGCGCACCGGAAGGCGTCACCGAAGGATCGCGCGCGTGACACCGCTCGAGACATCGCCATGGCGATCGGTGGGGGAGAGGTCACCGAGAAGAACGGTCGCTTTGTCATCAAGACCAGGAACGGCGTGCAGCTCGAAGTGACGGCGCCCCGCGGAACCGTCGCAGAGCGCAGCAGTCGCACGGGCAAGGTCTCGACCGCCAACCGGATTCCGAGCGGTGAGGTAGTCAAGGGCACGAGAGGCAGCAGCGTGAAGGTCCGCGCGCACGATCGGCACGGCGATTAGAGCGTGGTTTCCGATGCAGTTGCTCGCCACATGGAAACGGTGCGCGAGCTGTCCAAACCTGGCCACCCGCTCGCCCCGAACGCCGCCACAGCCACGACGAACAACCCCGCGTGGTGGGTCGGCGGGCAACCGACGCTCACACGCGACCTTCTCCACGAACGCCTGATTGACGAAGCGCGGGCCACGGCTCCCGACGTCGAGCAGGAGCGCCGCGCGATCGTGCTTGCCGGCCCTCCCGGTGCCGGCAAGAGCACCGTCCTGGCCGACGTGCTCGGGGAGCACCGGGGCAAGTATCTCGTGATTGACGCGGACGAATTCAAGCGCTCGCTTCTGCGCGAGGCACAGGCCGATGGGAGCTACGACCAGTGGCTCATGCCGGACGCCATTCGCGAGCGGGAGGCGCAGGGGGAGAAGTTCTACCCGTTGGAGCTGGCATCGCTCGTGCACGAGGAATCGTCCTACCTGGCCAAGAGCCTGCGAGCGGACGCGATCGCCGCGGGCGACAACATCGTGATCGACGCTGTTCTCAGTAGCGAAGCCAACGCTCTCGCGCTCGGGGAGCGCCTCAGCGAGGCCGGCTACGACGTCTGGGTGATCGACGTCGAGGTGCCCTACGAACTGTCAGAAGAGCGCATCCGCGGCCGCTGGGAGCATGCCTACGTGGCCGCCCTGGAGAGCGGTGACTCTCTCGGCGGTCGGTGGGTTCCCAGCGAGTACGCCCGCGAAGTCTTCGACGGGCCGGAAAGCCAATCTCGCCCCGCGATCGCCGCACGCGCGCTGGCCGAATCCTCACCCGCCGTCACCCATTACCAGCAGTTCGTCACAACACTCGAAGCCGCCCGTGCCGCCGCCGCGCGCGGAGAACCCGCCACACCTCAACTCGCGGTCGATCTCGTCCGCGATCGCACTGGTGCGCTCACCGAGCGCCACGCCGAGCAGTGATGGGCATCGCCGCACGCCTGGCGTCGGCCGATACGACAAGGAGTAGATGTGGGGAAGGCACGAGCCGGGAAGGTCGCGCGCAGGGCGGCACGCGATCGCTCAGGCGCACCGACCGCTGCCGAGGGGCTACGGGGCGACGTTGAGCGTGCCGCTGGTCTACAGGAAGTCGATGTGCTGGTGGTGACAGGTGTCCCAGAACTGCACGAGCGTGGGCCACGCCAGCGCGGCTGAAGCGCTGCGGCAGTTGCTCTGTCCGACGCGCGTTCCCTCGGGTGCGACCCCCGCGAGCAGGTCGAGCAGCGCGAACGTTTCAGGTGAGTTCCCGGTGACGGGCTAACCACCGAGGCTGATGAAGTCGACGGCGTTGCCGCCGCCGTTGATCCAGTGCGCGTTGGTACCGAGGTCGCTGCCGGCGCATCGACGGTTGAGGCTGGACAGGCCCACTGACTCGAAGCGTTGGAGCGCGAGGGCGATCAGCTGCAGGACGGGGAGATCAATCCGGCAGCCTTCGGCCGCCGTGCCCGCGGCCATGTCGCGGATCTGCTTCTCATAGCGCTGTTCCTGGATCGTCAGGGTGCCCTCGTCGAGCGCGGCGGTGAGCTCTTGGGCGAGCGCCTCGCCGTCGCCGGACACGCTGCAGTCTGCGGGCGTGAAGCCGCCGGCAGAGAGCGATCCGAGGTAGGTCGTGATCGCAATCGCTGCGGGGCGCCACTTCACATGGTGGAAGGGGTCAGAGTTGATCTGCACGCGGTTGATGGCGACGGAAGGTTCGAGCGTTTCCCATCCCTGGACCGCGGCCAACCGCTCGAAGAAGAGCGTTGCCGAGGTCGTGGGGTCCATCCGCTCTTCCACGGTTCCCCCGGAGCTTTGCTGCTGGAACAGGCCGATGGAGTCGGCGATCGAGCCATCAGGGTTCACGACGTTGTCGCCGTAGTTGATGTTCACGAGCGAGGACTCACCGAGGGCTGCTTACACCCCGAGCACCTGAGCCGCCGCCGGCAGTTGCAGTTTTGAGGCCGCGTTGATAATCGCGGCCGCGTTCGCGAGTTGGTCACGGCCATAGCCGGACACCGAAGCGTCGGCGGGATCGCGGCCGCGTTGACCGTTCCCACCGAGGGTGTGCAGGCGTTGGCCGGCTGGTTGCCGTCCGAAGTGAAGACGATCACGAATCCGAGGATCAGCGGGACGGGCAGGATGATCGCGCCGGCTATGAGGCCGCTTCGCTTCATTCGGGGGGCGCCATTCTGTCGACCTGCCAGGGGTCCGCGCGGTCAGGGCGGGTGACGTACGCGGTGTATGTCCCGGCGTCAGTGGGCACGCTGACGAGGAACGTGAAGACATCATCGCCGGAGGCGATCGCGGCGCCCCCGGTGTACGTTGTGCACGGAACCGTCGCCGGGTCCACAGTGTCGTAGGCGGTGACGGCGGCGGGGGTCAGCAGCGGGGAAAGTTCTTCCATCCACTCCGCTTTCGCGACACCCGGCCTGCAGTAAGCCCTCACGGCCTCGACCGCGATCGCCACGGCCGCTTCGGGGGCTGTGGGGTCGGGCTCATGCTCGTGATCTCCCAGAGCCTCGGTCGGCGCCAGATTCGCGCTCGACGACGCCGACGGGGCGGGTGTCGGTCGCGTGGGCGACTCGCTGGGTGTTACCGATGGGGCGCAGCCTGACAGCAGTCCCGCGACCAGGACGCCCGCGCCGACGAGGGCCGTGGCGTATGCCTTAGGGCTGGTCATGGCTCTGCACCGCGGAAGCAGTTGCGGCCTTCGAGCTGCGCGCCTTGCGGGAGCGGGCGGTGGTCGTGTTGGGCACCAAGCCGAGCTTCTTCAGTTCGGCTTCAGTCCATCCCGCGCGCAGGGCGTGTGCGCGTGCTCGTGCGACAGCCGAGGTGGCTTCCTGTAGCGCCGACTGGGCGGCAGCCTCAGCCTGAATCGCATCGTCGGGTCGCCCTTGGCGAGCTCCTCCACGACCGCGATCGCGTCGGTACGTGCCAGAGCGGCGCCGCCGACGTCCTCCCGCACGTACAGGCCGCCAAGTCCCAGCTCCCCCGCGCACGGGAACAGGTCACGGGGGAACGTCCCGGTCTGATCGCGCTCGAGTGAGAACGGCTCGAGGCGCGTCCGGGAGAAATCCCGGACGGCATCGAGGATCGCGGAGCGGTCATCTTCGGACAGCGATGGGGTGATGGTCATGCTCATGAGATCACGTCCTTGTGAGGCAGATCGACAGCGTTGTCGGCCCTGGTGGAGGCACTTCGCTCATTTTACATGGATATCCATGTATCCATCTCATCGATCGTCGCGAACGGGTCGCGCCCCGCGAGACTCCTAGCCGAGACGCTCGATGACCGTCGCGTTGGCCATGCCGCCGCCCTCGCACATCGTCTGGAGACCGTAGCGTCCGCCCGTGTGCTCGAGCCGGGCGAGCAGGGTGCCCAGAAGACGCGTTCCGCTCGATCCCAGGGCGTGGCCGAGCGCGATCGCCCCACCCCAGGAGTTGAGCCGCTCGGGGTCCGCGCCGACCTCGGCCGCCCAGGCCAGCGGCACCGAGGCGAACGCCTCATTGACCTCGTACGCGTCGATATCGTCGATGCTCAGTCCGCTGCGCTCCAGGATGCGACGGGTGGCGGGGATCGGACCGGTGAGCATGAGGAGCGGATCGTCGCCCACGACGGCGAATGAGTGGAAGCGGGCACGCGGCGTCAGCCCCAGTCCACGCGCCGCCTCCTCGCTCATGATGAGGACGGCCGAGGCGCCGTCGGTGAGGGGCGACGAGCTACCGGCCGTGATGTGCCATCCGAGATCGGGGAAGCGCTGTGCCAGCTCGTCGGTGCGAAACGCCGGCGGCAGGGCGGCGAGCCCGTCGACGGAGGCCGCCGCCCGCACGGTCTCGTCGACCGAGACAGTGCCGGACTCGGTCTCGACCGCCACCAGTTGCGAGGCGAAGAGGTCCGCTGCGGCCGCCTGCGCCGCCCGGCGGTGCGACACGGCCGCGTAGGCGTCGAGGGCCAAGCGGTCCAAGCCCCAGCGCGCGGCGATCAGCTCCGCCGAGACGCCCTGTCCGACGAGGCCCTCGGGGTAGCGGGAGCGCAACGACGGAGGCAACGGCGAGCCGGCGATCGAGGCGGCCGTCCCCAAGGGCACGCGACTCATGGACTCCACCCCGGCCGCGATCACGATGTCGTACTGCCCGGCGATCACCCCTTGCGCGGCGAAGTGCGCCGCCTGCTGACTGGACCCGCACTGCCGGTCGATCGTCGCGGCGGGAACCCGCTCATCGAAGCCCGCCGCGAGCACGGCCTGCCGTGCGATGTTCGCGGACTGCTCACCCACCTGGCTCACGCAGCCGACCAGCACGTCATCGACCTGGCGCGAGTCGAGGCCGTTGCGCTCTCGCAGGGCGCGGAGCACGCCGGCGGCGAGGTCGACCGGGTGCACCCCGCTCAGGGCTCCGCCGGGCTTGCCACGCCCCGACGGCGTTCTGACCGCGTCGACGATGACGGCGCTGCGCATGAGGTCGCCCTGTCCTCAGCCTTCGGCTTCCGCCTCCCGCAGCGAGATCGCCGCGGTGCCCACGTCGTCGACGAAGCCGTCGATGTGGCGCTCGTCGTGGCCGACGTACTCCGAGAGCGGACGGATGAGGGCGTTCGCCTCCGCCTGCTCCATGATGTGCGCCGTCCACCCCACCACCCGGGCCGCCACGAACAACGGAGTGAAGGTGAGGGTGTCGAACCCCATGAGGTTGTACGCCGGACCCGAGGGGTAGTCGAGGTTCGGATAGATGCCCTTACGAGCGACGAACTCCGACTCCAGCGTGGTGTACAGCGCCTCCACATCGGGCCGGTCGTAGTGGGCGATGAGCGTGTCCAGAGCCGCCTTCATGGTCGGCACGCGCGAGTCCCCGCGCTTGTAGACGCGGTGGCCGAAGCCCATGACCTTCCGCTTCTCGGCGAGGGCCTTCTCCAGCCACGGCACGACGTTGTCGGCATCGCCGATCTCGTCGAAGATGTGCAGGACCGCTTCGTTCGCGCCGCCGTGCAGCGGACCCTTGAGCGCTCCGATCGCGCCGACGACGGCGGAGTACAGATCACTGAGCGTCGAGGCGATCACCCGGGCCGTGAACGTCGACGCGTTGAAGGAGTGCTCGGCGTAGAGGATCATCGAGCGGTTGAACGCGTCCACCACGACCGGGTCGAACTCCTCACCGAAGGTCATCCAGAGGAAGTTCGCGGCATAGTCGAGGTCGTCCCGCGGCGCGACGACCTCTTGACCGCGGCGACGACGCTGGCCATACGCGACGATCGCCGGGAGCGCGGCGAACAGGCGCATGCTCCGGGCGAGATTGTCCTCGCGCGTCCCGCTGGCATCGAGCACCGAGCCGGAACCGGCCAAGTCGCGCGCGCCCAGGACGCTGACGGCCGTCCGCACCTCGTCCATCGGGTGGGCGTCCAACGGAATGAGGTCGATCGCCGCGCGGACGTCGTCGTCGAGCGCACGGTGCGACCGCTCGACTCGTCGCAGGTCCGCGAGCTGCTCCTCGTCGGGGAGTTCCCCGTGCCACAGCAGGAACGCCACGGCCTCGGCCGACTGCGTCGCAGCGAGCTCATGGACGGGATAGCCGCGGTACAGCAGCGAGTTGGTCTCGGGGTTGACCTTGCTGACGGCGGTCACGTCGGCTACGACGCCGGCGAGTCCCTTCTTGATGTCGGTCATCTGCTCGTTTCCTGTCGGTCGATCCGGAAGGTGAAGACGTTCGAGTCGAAGTGGCTATAGCCCTCGTAGTCGATGAGGTCGTAGAGGTCGGCGCGATGCTGCATCTCACCGAGGCGCGACTCCAACCGGCCCTCCTCGGTCAGCGTATCGAGTGCACGCTCAGCGGCGCCCATCGCCATCCGCAGCAACGACACCGGCCAGATGACCAGTTGCACGCCGGCTGCCCGCAACTGGTCCACCGTGAACAGTTCCGACTTCCCGAACTCGGTCATGTTCGCGAGGATCGGGACGTCGAGCGCCTGCGCCATCGCCTCGAACTCGCCCAGGTCTCGCATCGCCTCGGGGAAGATGGCATCCGCGCCGGCGTCGACGAGTGCCCGTGCCCGCTCGATCGCAGCATCGAGGCCCTCGATCGCCCGGATGTCGGTGCGGGCGAGGATGAGGAAGTTCGGATCGCGCCGGGCGTCGACCGCGGCACGGATGCGCTGGGTGGCGGTGGCGACGCCGACGACGCTCTTGCCGTCGAGGTGACCGCAGCGCTTCGGATTGACCTGGTCCTCGATGTGGGCACCCGCGATGCCCGCGTCCTCGAGTGTCTGGATGGTCCGTGCCACGTTCATCGGCTCGCCGAATCCGGTGTCGGCGTCGATGATCGCCGGCAGCTCCGTCATCCTCGCGATCTGCTGGCCACGGCCGGCGACCTCGGTGAGGGTCGTGAGGCCGATGTCGGGGAGCCCCAGGTCTGCCGACAGGACGGCTCCGGAGATGTACACACCGTCGAAGCCCTTCCGTTCGATCAACCGCGCGCTCAGCGGGTTGAACGCTCCCGGAAAGCGCAGCACTTCGCCTGCGGCGAGCCGCTCCCGCAGGATCCGCCGCTTCTCCGCGGCGGGCGTCGTGGCGTACAGCATCAGAACAGGCCCTTGGGAGCGGGGGCGAGAGCGAGCACGCCGGGCCGCGCGACGATGTTGAGCTGGCGCACCTCCTCGGCGGGCAGGTGCGGAAGCCGCTCGGCCAGCGCGAGGAAGCGATCGATCTCCTCGGGAGCGAGCACGGGCTCGGCCAGCAGCCGGAACTTGCGCACGTAGTCCTCGCGGACGAAAGGGCGCGCGCCGAGCGGATGCGCGTCGGCGACGGCGATCTCGTCGACGAGCGTCGTTCCGTCGGTCAGCGCGACCTCGACCCTGCCGCCGAACGCCTTCTCGTCCGGGTCGTCGGAGTGGTAGCGGCGCGTCCACTCGGCGTCTTCCGCCGTCGTGATCTTGCGCCACAGCGCGACCGTGTCCGCTCGCCCCGCACGCTCGGGCGTGTAGGAGTCGACGTGGTGCCAGCCGCCGTCCTGCAGCGCCACCGCGAAGATGTAGGGGATCGAGTGGTCGAGCGTCTCGCGGGAGGCCGTGGGGTCGTACTTCTGCGGGTCGTTCGCGCCGGAGCCGATGACGTAGTGCGTGTGGTGACTCGTGTGCAGCACGATCGAGGCGACATTGTCCGGATCCGCGAGCTCGGGATGCTCGCGGTGGAGCTTGCGGGCCAGATCGATCCAGGCCTGCGCCTGATACTCGGCGGAGTGCTCCTTCGTGTACGAGTCGAGGATCGCGCGCTTCGGCTCGCCCGGGGCGGGCAGCGGGACTTCGTAGGCGGCGTCCTTCCCGTCGAGCATCCAGGCGATCACGCCGTCCTCGCCCTCGTAGATGGGCGAGGGCGAGGTCTCGCCCCGCATCGCGCGGTCGACCGCCTCGACGGCCATCTTCCCGGCGAAGGCGGGAGCGTGTGCCTTCCACGACGAGATCTCCCCCTTGCGGGACTGGCGGGTGGCGGTCGTGGTGTGCAGGGCCTGCCCGACCGCCTGGAAGATCGTGTCGACGTCGAGCCCCAGCAGGGTGCCGAGACCGGCGGCGGCCGACGGACCGAGGTGGGCGACATGGTCGATCTTGTGCTTGTGCAGGCAGATGGCGCGCACGAGGTCGATCTGGATCTCGTAACCGGTGGCGAGCGCGCGGACGAGAGCCGCGCC
The DNA here is from genome assembly GCF_047607225.1 of Microbacterium sp. Taxonomy (GTDB): domain Bacteria; phylum Actinomycetota; class Actinomycetes; order Actinomycetales; family Microbacteriaceae; genus Microbacterium. Next base: position 45,296 of record NZ_JASGDO010000046.1, read on the forward strand.
ATCGGCGCCGACGTGCTGGGCGACCGCGACGATGGGGGGGATGTTGTCGCCGGGGTGGGAGTACTCGGCGGCGAGGAAGGTGTCGTGGTAGTCGAGTTCCCTCACCGCGACGCCGTTCGCCCACGCCGCCCACTCCGGGCTCGACCGCCTCTCGTTCGCGCAGCCGAACACCGTGCCGCCGTGTCCCGAGATCGACACGGCGTGGTCGAGCGCCTGCTGCCGCGCGGCGCTCACGGGGGCGCGCGTGAGCGAAGCGGCGGCGACGGCGGCGTTGTCGATGACGCGGTTGATGATCATGTCGACGACGTCGTCATCGACGGCGACGGGATCCGCGGCGACCTGTGCGATGGCGTAGGCGAGCTGATACTCGCGCGGCAGCTCTTCGTCGCTGCGGTAGACGCGGACGTGGTGGGTGACGGTCATGCGGTGGACTCCAGGGACTCGAGGATGCTCGTGAGGGCGTTGTGCAGGTGGACGTGGGTGGCGTGCGCGGCCAGGTCGGCGTCGCCGTCGGCGATCGCAGAGGCGATGAGGCGGTGTTCGGCCACAGAGGCCCCGAGCCGCTCGGGACGATGACGGGCGAGACGCCGGACACGAACGAGGTGCGTGCGCACGGTGTCGAGCGCCGAGGCGAGGTAGTCGTTGGCGCTCGCGGCATCCAGAGCCTCGTCGAACCGCCCGATGAGCGCGTAGTAGGCGTCGCGGGCGGGTTCGCCGTCGATCGAGGACGACGCGAAGGCCGCAGCCAGGTCGCGGAAGGCCGCCCGATCGGCGGCGGCCGCCGCCAGCCGCACCGAGGTCTCCTCCAGCGCGCGACGCACCACGAAGAGGTCGCGGATGTCTCCGGGCTCGATGCGCGAGACGACCGTCACGCGTGGCGAGACCTGCTCGACGAGCCCGCGCGACTCCAACCGTGAGAGCGCTTCACGCAGCGGCGTCCGACTGACCCCGAGCCGGGTGGCCTGCTCGACCTCGCCGATCACGGCCCCCGGCGCCAGGGCCCCGGTCTGGATCTCGTCGAGGAGCGCCGCATAGGCGCGTTCACTCGCGCGCATGGCACCTCCTCGAGCATCGACTTGTGTTTAGTGTATACACAAAGGCGAGCCCGGCGCGCGAATCGGCTGTCGGCTACGGTGAGCGTATACACAGGCCGAACTCACGACCGCGTCGACAACCGCAGACCCCGGGGTCGCGAGGGGAGCCCGGGACGGGGCCGCGCAGGAGGTCGCACGGCGATCGACTAGCGTCGAGGAGTGACAGATTCCACGCGATACGTCGTCGCCACCGATGGCGCCTGCAAGGGCAATCCGGGACCGACCGGATGGGCGTGGGTCGGCGAAGACGGTCACTGGGCTGCGGGGGCGCTGCCGGTGGGGACCAACAACATCGGTGAGCTCCTCGGGCTCCTGAAGGCGATCGAGGACCACCCCGACATCGCCCACTTGGTCGTCCAGGCCGACTCCAAGTACGCCATCGACACCTACACGTCGTGGATGGACGCGCACCGCCGGCGCGGCTGGAAGACCTCGACCGGCGCCCCCACCAAGAACCGCGATCTGCTCGAGCAGCTGATCGCCGCGCGGGACGCGCGACGCGCGAAGGGGCTCCCCGACATCGAACTGGAGCACGTGCGCGGACACCGCGGGCACGTGCTCAACGAGTGGGCCGACGAGCGTGCCGTGCGCGCCGCCGAACACGCGGCGAAAGGCACCGAGAGCGCGTGGTCGTCGCTGAGCGGTCATCACGACCGACTGGACGTCTCGGAGGCTCCGCGCAAGCGGCGCTGACCCGAGGGGCCTCAGACCTCTGCGATCCCCTCGAAGAGTCCGATGTGGTTTCCGTCGGGATCGGCGATGACCGCCCACCAGCTCGTCTCGGTGATCGGGCTCTTCTCCCTCGCCACCTGCCCGCCGGCGGCCACGGCCGCCGCAACCGTGGCGTCGATCGAGTCGACCTCGACATACGAGCGCGGCTGGGTGAAGCCGTCGTCGCGGGGCGCGAGGCCTCCGCCGCTGATCCCATTGGGGGCGCGCCACATCGGGTAGCCCTCGAAGCCAGGAGGTTCGGAGATCTGCCAGCCGAACAGCGTGGAGTAGAACTGCGCGCCCCGCCCCAGATCGCTGACCGGAATGTCGATGTGCGTGATGTCGCCGTGTGCCATGACGAGTCCTTTCCCCCGCGATGAGGACAGTGTGCTCCCCCTCACCGACATGCGCGAGGGGGGACGCTCTCCGAGATGCCTGGGGAGGAGCCGACGTCAGCGGGCCGCCTGGAGCAGGTCGGACAGGCGCTGCAGCGCGGGGCGCTGTCCCGCCACGAGGCGCTCGACCGCGTGGCCGATCGGCATCCACTCCGCCCGGTCGACCTCCGGGAACGACTGCCGGGTGCCGGTGCGCGGGGGCCATTCCATCTCGAACGTCCCGAACGAGTACTCCGACGGCGCGAACCCGCTGCCGTCGGCGACGAAGACGACCACGCGCTTGCCCGAGCCGTAGACGAACGTCCCGAGCTCGGCGTAGTCACCGGCCGGGGGATCGACGCCGAGCTCCTCTCGGAACTCGCGGCGCGCGGCGTCGAGCGCAGATTCGTCCTCCTCCAGCTCGCCCTTCGGGATCGACCACGCCCCCGAGTCCTTGCGCGACCAGAACGGCCCGCCCATGTGCGCAAGGAACACCGACACCCCGCCCCCGTCGTCGTGACGGTAGAGCAGGATGCCGGCGCTCACGGCGACCATGTCGCGTCGCGGATCAGGCCGGACGGGTGCTCGGCGACACCGAGTACGTGTGCTCCGGATCGGTGACCGCGACAGGCGCCAGGGCGTCGTCGATCGCGGCGCGCGTGTCGTCGTCGAGGACGACGCCCGAGGCCTTCACCGAGTCCTCGAGCTGCTCGGGGCGCGATGCTCCCACGAGGGCCGCCGACACGTTCGGGTTCTGCAACACCCAGGCGATGGCGAGCTGGGGCATCGTGAGCCCGGCCTGCTCGGCCACGGGCTTCAGCTTCTGCACGGCGGCAAGGACGTCGTCCTGCAGGAACCGCTTGATGAAGCTCGCCCCGCTCTTCTCGTCGGTCGCACGCGACCCGGCGGGAACGGGCTGGCCCGGGAGGTACTTGCCCGACAGCACGCCCTGCGCCATCGGCGACCAGACGATCTGCGAGATCCCGAGCTCTTCCGACGTCGGGACGACCTTGCCCTCGATGACCCGCCACAGGGCCGAGTACTGCGGCTGATTCGAGACCAGCTGGAAGCCGAGCTGCGTGGCCAGCGCGTGACCCTCACGCAGTTGCTCCGCGGTCCACTCGCTCACACCGATGTACATCGCCTTGCCCTGGCGGACGATGTCGGCGAAGGCCTGCATCGTCTCCTCCAGAGGAGTCTCGTAGTCGTACCGGTGCGCCTGGTAGAGGTCGACGTACTCGACACCCAGCCGCCGCAGCGAGCCGTGGATGCCGTCGAAGATGTGCTTGCGGGAGAGCCCCTGGTCGTTCGGCCCCTTCTTGCCGATCGGCCAATAGACCTTGGTGAACACCTCGTAGTCGGTGCGGTCGAGTCCCTTCAACGCCTCGCCCAGCACCACCTCCGCGGCGGTGTTGGCGTAGGTGTCCGCCGTGTCGAACGAGGTGATCCCGAGGTCGAGCGCCTTGTGCACCGTCGCGATGGCCGCGTCGTTCTCCACCTGCGAGGCATGGGTGACCCAGTTGCCGTAGGTGATCTCCGAGACCTTGAAGCCGCTGTTGCCGAGATAGCGATAATTGACCATCCCTCCACGCTAGTCCCGCGGAGAGACACCAGCTCCGCCCCCTCCCCTGTCACAGGTCACAGGCCGGGCGGCGTGTTGCGACAGGTGAGCGTGACAGGCCGTTCACTCAGCGAGCCCTTCGCAGCGGATCACCGAATCAGGTTCAGGAATCAACAAGACGGGGACAGCGAATCACCGAGTTAAGGTCAGCGAATCCACGAGTTGGAGACAGCGAATCACCGAACATCGATGGACTCAGCGCATGACGACGCTCATCGACCGGCACGTTTCCTCCTTCGCCCGCGAGGCGCTGGAGACGTTCCCGGCGTTGGTGATCCAAGGCGCACGACAGGTCGGCAAGAGCACCTTTGCGCGCATGATCACTGAAGGTCGCCCCACGCGATCGCTCTCACTCGACGATCCGGGGTCGCTCGCGGCGGCCCGAGAGGATCCGACGTCATTCGTCAACCAGTTCTCCGATGGAACGCTCGTGATCGATGAGGTACAGCGTGCGCCCGACCTGATCCTCCCCCTCAAGGCCGCGATCGACCGCGATCGACGTGCGAGCCGATTCGTGCTCACTGGATCAAGCGACCTGCTGCGGTTTCCCGGTACGCCCGACAGTCTGGCCGGACGCGCGATCACGGTCGCGTTGCGTGGGCTGACTCAAGGCGAGGCCGCGGGCAGCTCCGATGACATCGTCGCCCGCATCCATGACGGCGTCGATGCGGCCGCCTTCTCCACAGAGACGACACGATTCGACTACGTCGCAGCCATCGCTGCCGGCGGCTATCCGGAGGCACGCTCCCTTTCGGGACGTTTACGTCGGGTGTGGTTCGACAGCTACGTCGAACGATTGCTGCAACGCGATGCGACCGACCTCGCTCCCCGTACCGACAGGGGACGCCTCGCTTCGGTACTGCGCTTGCTCGCCGCCAATCAAGCGGGCGAGGTCGTGCGCGCCCGTATTGCTCGAGACGCAGCCATCCCGGAGTCATCGATGACGGCGTACATCGATCTTCTCAGAGCGCTGTTCCTCGTGGATCTCATCCCGCCGTGGACGCCCAACCTCACCAGTCGGGAGTCGTCACGTCCGAAAGCGATCGTCTCCGACTCCGGTCTCGCCCTGCGGCTATCGCGGGTGGACGAGAGGCAGCTGCTCCCCATCGATAGCCCCTTCATCGGCGGGGCTCTCGAGGGCTTCGTCGCCGCGGCACTGCTCGCTCAGCGCGCGTGGAGCAATGAGGAATACGAGTTGTACGATTTCCGCGACCGAAACGGACTCGAGGTCGACTTGGTGGCGGAGCTCTCCGACGGCAAAGTCATCGCCTTCGAAGTGAAGACGAGTGCCACGGTGAAGTCCGAGCACTTCGCCGGCCTGCGGGCACTGCGCGACCGCCTCGGTGATCGCTTCATCGCTGGGTTCGTCCTCAACACCGCCTCATCCGGATCCGTGTTCGCCGACCGGCTCTCGTCCCTCCCCGTTGCCGCTCTCTGGGAGCTCTGACGCGGAGGGAGGGGTTTCAGGAGCGGGCGGCGGCGGCGCGGTCGTCTTCGGTGGCGACGAGCTGACCGCAGGCGCCGTCGATCTCCTTGCCGCGCGTGTCGCGGAGGGTCGTGGGGATGCCTGCCTCGTTCAGACGACGGACGAACTCGTTCTGCACCGGGACGTCGGATGCGGTCCAGACCGAGCCCGGCGTCGGATTGAGAGGGATCGGGTTGACGTGCACCCAGCCGCGCCCGCGCTGGTTGAGCTTGTCGGCCAAGAGGTCGGCGCGCCAGGCATGGTCGTTCATGTCCTTGATGAGCGCGTACTCGATCGACACGCGGCGGCCGGTCTTCTCGAAGTAGCCCCGGGCGGCGTCGAGCGCCTCGTCGACCTTCCACCGCGAGTTGATCGGGATCATCTCGTCGCGGAGGCCGTCGTCGGGGGCGTGGAGGGAGAGCGCGAAGGTCACCGGGATGTTCTCCGCCGCGAGCTTGTTGATCGCCGGCACGAGGCCCACCGTCGAGATCGTGATGCCGCGCGCGCTCATTCCCAGCCCGTGTGTGGGGTCCACCATGGCACGCACCGCCGTCATGACGCGGTTGTAGTTGGCCAGCGGCTCCCCCATGCCCATGAAGACGATGTTGGTGACGCGTTCGCCGTCGTGATGCGCCGGCCCGAAGCCGCCGTCGGCGATGAGACGGTTCGCTCGGACGATCTGCTCGACCACCTCGGCGGCCGACATGTTGCGAGTGAGGCCGGCCTGTCCCGTCGCGCAGAAGGGACAGTTCATGCCGCACCCGGCCTGGCTCGACACGCACAGCGTGATGCGGCCGGGATAGCGCATGAGCACCGACTCGACGAGCGCGCCGTCGTGCAGCTTCCAGAGGAACTTGATCGTGTCGCCCTTGTCGGTCTCGAGGCGACGCACCTCGGTGAGCAGCGGCGGCAGCAGGGCGGTGACGAACTCCTCGCGGCCCGACGCCGGGAGGTCGGTCATCTCCGCGGGATCGGACGTGTAGTGCTGGAAGTAGTGCTTCTCGAGCTGCTTGGCTCGGAAGCCCGGCATGCCGAGCTCCGTGACCTTCTCGACGCGCTGCTCTGGGGTGAGGTCGGCGAGATGGACCGGCGGCATCCCCTTCTTGGGAGCGGCGAACTGCAGGAGCGGCCGCCCCTCGGCGTCCTTCTGCTGAGTCCAGCCCTCGGTGCGGGGGCGCACCTGACGAGGGCCGGTGGCGCGCACGGGGGTGGATTCTTCCATGTCCTCCAGGGTAGACGAGCCCGCCTGGGCATCAGCCCGCGAGGGCGGTCTCCCTCCGGCGGGCCTGCTCGACGGGATCGGGCACGGGAGCCGCGGCGATGAGCGCGCGGGTGTACGGATGCTGCGGCCGGCGAAGAACGTCGACGCGCGATCCCTCCTCGACGACGGCCCCCAGCTGGAGCACGACGATCCGGTCGCAGAGCTCGTCGACAACCGCGAGGTCGTGACTGATGAACAGGCAGGCGAACCGGAGCTCCCGCTGCAGGTCACGGAGGAGGTCCAGGACCGTGGCCTGGACGGACACATCGAGGGCGCTCGTGGGCTCGTCGGCGATGAGGAGACGGGGGCGCAGCGAGATCGCGCGGGCGATCGCCACCCGCTGACGCTGACCCCCCGACAGCTCGTGCGGATAACGGCGATGCCACGCCGAGGGCAGCCCCACCGCGTCGAGCAGCTCCGCCGTGCGGGCCTGGAGCCCCGCCCCGCGGAGCCCACCGTGCACGCGCAGCGGCTCGCCGATCGACTCACCCACCGTCCGGCGCGGATCCAGGGCCGCGGTGGAGTTCTGGAACACGACACCCACGCGGCGCTTGACCGCCACCGCACGCCGCCCGCGCACCCGGGCGAGATCGACGCCGTCGATGCGCACCGACCCCGAGGAGATGGGGGCAAGCCCCAGCGCGCACCGACCGATCGTCGACTTGCCCGACCCGGACTCGCCCGCGAGGGCCACGATCTCCCCTTCGCCGACGCGGAGGCTCACGCCGTGGACGGCGGCCACGGCACGGGCACCGCGCCCGTAGACCACCGACAAGTCGTCGACGTCGAGCACCGCGGTCTCGGCCGCGGGAACGGGCCGTTCGGGGGCCCCGAGCCGTGGCACCGCGGCCAGCAGGCGCTGCGTGTAGTCGGCCTGGGGGGCGGAAAACAGCTCGCGCACGCCCGCCGCCTCCTCCACGCGCCCCTCCCGCATCACCACGACGCGGTCAGCGATGTCGGCGACGACCCCCATGTCGTGGGTGATCATGACGATCGAGGTGCCGATCCGGTCCCGCAGCCGACGGAGCACGTCCAGCACCTCGCGCTGCACCGTGACGTCGAGCGCCGTGGTGGGCTCATCGGCGATGAGGATCTCGGGGTCGCAGGCGAGCGCGATCGCGATCATCACGCGTTGCGCCTGCCCGCCCGACAACTGGTGCGGATAGCTCGACAACCGCGCCGCGGGGTCGGCGATCTCCACCTGCTCCAGGAGCTCGATCACCCGCGCCCGACGTTCGGCCCGCGACATCCCGGGCCGGTGGACGATCAGCATCTCCTCGATCTGCGATCCGATGGTGAAGACGGGATCCAGCGCGCTCCCCGGATCCTGGAAGACGACGCCGATGCGGGTGCCGCGGATGGCCTCCCGCTGCGGGCGGCTCATCGCCAACAGGTCATCCCCGTCGAGGAGCGCCTCGCCCCGCACGCGCGCGCCGCGCGGCAGCAGCCCGACGAGCGAGAGCGCCGTGACGCTCTTGCCGGAGCCCGACTCGCCGACCAGCGCCACCACTTCGCGCCGGCCCAGCGTGAAGGAGACATCACGCACGGCGGTGACGGTCTCGCTGCCGACGACGAAGTCGACCGACAGGCCCCGCACGTCCAGGAGAGGGGCGCTCATGAGTCGGCGTCCTCATCGGCGCCGGAGTCCCGGTAGGCCTCCCAGTCGCTGAGCATCTTGCGGTGATACCCGACGAGCCAGATCATGTACCGCCGCGCGTTGTTCAACCGGGTGCGGGGCCCCACCGCGTCTTCGGAGACGACGTCCAGCCCGTAGTCGATCGTCGAGGTGATGCGACGGGCGTAATCGCGCTCGCCCGCGAGGAAGCTCCCCCACACGTCCTCCTCCACGCGGAAGTAGCGACTGCGATCGCCGGGGAGCGAGTGGGGCTTGAGGAAGCCGAGGCTCACGAGGGCGCGCGTCGACATCGAGACCGCCCCGGCGCTGGCTCCCAGCATCTCCGCGATCTGCGCCGACGAGAGGAAGGGGCGATCGACGATCAGGAGGAGGCCGAGCACCCGCCCGTCCATGCGCGGGTTTCCCGCCGCCCCCCACGCGAAGGCGAAGTCCTCCACGAAGGTGCGCAGCTCCTCGGGGAGATCGAGGGAGGCCGAGCCGTCCTTGTCCACGTCCGTCACAGTGCCATGCCCTCCAGGATCCGTCCGGGGTCCGGCTGCGCCATCGCCTCGGTGAAGACGTCGAACGGCCACATCGACATGCCGCTCCACGTGATCGATTCCACCGCACCCGAGCCACCCCGCGCCACCTCGACGGGTTCTCCGGCCGCGCCGAAGCTCGCTCGCGCGGGCTGGCGGAGGGTACCGTCGGCGGCGGTCTCGACCTTCTCGGCCAGGCGGGCAGGGTCGTCGAGCTGCGGGTGGAGGGCGAAGGTCGCGCCGCCGAGGTGTGCGAGATCCAGCACCGACCACAGGCTCGCGTAGCGCCCTTCGACGCCGTCGACCCGCTCGTCGTCCTCGGCGTGGGCCAGCGCGAGGCGCAGCAGCCCGATCGCGCCGGTGGCGAGGGTGTCGGCCGGGCCGTCGATCGCGTTCGTGAAGACGCTGACGACGAGGTCGTTCTCGGGGTCGAGCCACGTGCGCGTGATGTGGCCGGGGTAGCCGCCGCTGTGACCGACGAGCAGCGAGCCGTCGAGCTCGAACAGCTCGAACCCCAGCCCGTAGTGCCGGTGGGCGCCGCCGATCTCGATGCGCGAGACCCGGTACTGCGCCTGGCGCTTGCTGTCGTCGCCGAGCAGCCGGTCGTCGCCGAGGGCATGGGCCGCCAGGTACGCGCTCGTCTCGCTCGCGGTGGAGAACCACCCCGTCGCCGCCGCCATCGCCCGCGTGTCGACGTGCGGGATCACGCGCCGCCGACCACCGAGGGCGAAGCGCGCCGTGTGACCCGCGGCGTACTCGTCGGCGCGGGCGCCCTGCCACTCCGCCCCCGAGCGCTCCAACCCGAGGGGAGCGCAGATGTTCTGTCGCGTGAAGGTGTCGTAATCGGCGCCGGAGGCCGCCTCGATGATCAGCCCCAGCACCGAGTAGGCGATGTTGGAGTACTTGAAGTGCTCGTTGCGGGCGAATATCCGGCCCTCGGCGCGGCAGATGTCGACGATCCGCCGGCGATCGGGGAAGGCGGCGCCGCGCTGCCAGTAGTCGGCGTCGCGTCCGTCGCGGACGACTCCGCCCTGGTGGGCCAGGAGCTCGCGCACGGTGATGGCGGCCAGGTCGGAGTCGGCCAGCTCGGGCACCCAGTGCGCGACGGTGTCGTCGAGGCGCAGCGCTCCCCGCTCGGCGAGCTGGAACACAGCCGTCGCCGTGAACGTCTTGGAGTGCGAGGCGATCCGGAACAGGCTCTCGGTCGTGAGCGTCTCGCCGGTCTCGACGTTCGCAGAGCCCCACGCGAACTCCAGGATCAGCTCGCCGCGGTAGCGGATGGCCGCCTGGATGCCGGGAACCTCGCGGGTCTCTCCCGCGAACGCGAACCATCGCGCCGCATACTCGGCCGCGCTGCGCACGGCTTCCTGTCGGCGAGCGTCCACATCGGGAGAGGTCACGGTCACAGTCGGCGTCCTTTCGGGTCGAGCGCATCCCGCAGGATGTCGCCAAGGGTGATGAGCGCGAACACGGTCACGCTGAGGAAGAGGGCAGGGAAGACGAGCATGTGCGGCGAGGAGCCGAAGTACGACTGCGCGTTGGCCATCTGCAGGCCCCACGAGATCGAAGGCGATCGCAGTCCCACACCGAGGAAGGTCAGGGTCGACTCGGCGACGATGATGCTGCCGACCATCGTCGCGGTGATCGCGAGCACCGGACCGATCGCGTTCGGGACGACGTGGGTGACGAGCGTCCGAGCGTGCGAGATGCCCATCGCGCTGGCGGCGCTGATGTAGTCCATCCTTCGTACCGTGCGGACGGAGGTGCGCACGAGCCGCGCAAGGGTCGGCCAGCTGAACGCGGCCAGGACGACAGCGACCACGAGGGGTGTCCGCTCCCCCACGCTGTTGAGGACGATGATCGCGCCGAGGATGAACGGGAACCCGAGGAAGACGTCGGTCAGCCGGGAGATCAGGATGTCGGCGAAGCCGCCGAAGTAGGCGGCGAGAGTGCCGACGACGATCGCGATCGCAAGGGCGATGACGGTCGCCGTCACGCCGATGAACAATGACGTCCGGGCGCCGTGGATGACGTTCGCGTAGATGTCGCAGCCCTGGAGGTCCGTGCCGAAGACGTGCGCGGCGCTCGGAGGCTGCTTGCTGTCGCGCAGCTCGCACGCGCGGGGATCGGGCTGGCCGAACAGCCCGCCCACGGCATCGGGAAAGAGGGAGATCACCGCGAGTACGGCGAGGATGGCCGCGCTGATCCAGAACAGGGGGCGACGGCGCAGACTCGTCCACACGCCCCGGCTGACGGTGACGTGCTCGAGGGCGGCCGCGGCGGTCTCAGTCATGACGGCTCCGGGGGTCCAGCATCGAGTTCAGGAGATCGACCACCACGTTCAGCACGAGGAAGATCAGGATCAGGGTCGTTCCCACTCCGACCACCGTCGGGCCCTCATGTGTGCGGATGGCGCTGAAGAGGAGTTGCCCGATCCCGGGCAGGTTGAAGATCCCCTCCACGACGACGGCGCCGCCGAGGAGGAAGCCGAGGTCGATCGCGACGAAGGTCAGCACCGGGGCGACGGAGTTGCGCATGACATGCAGCCCGACGATGCGGGAGCCGGGCATGCCCTTGGCCCGCAGGGTGCGGACGAAGTCGGACTCCATCGAGTCGATCACGCTTCCCCGCATGAGCCGGGCGATGGAGGCGAGCCCGAAGAGGGCGATCACGGTGGCCGGCAGGACGTAGGCCACCGGCCACCCGGCGTCGGTGCCGGCGATCGGCAGCCAGCCCAGGTGCAGGCCGAACAGGAGCTGCGCGGAGACGGCCACGACGAAGATCGGGATCGAGGTGGCAAGGATCGTGCCGAACAGCACCGTGCGATCGATCGCGCTGTCGCGCCGCAGGCCCGCGACGAGACCGAGCACCACGCCGATGACGACCTCGATGACCCACGCGGTGAGGGCGAGCGTGATCGTCACGGGCCACCGCGAGGCCATCCGCTCGGCGACCGGGACCCCCGAGAACGTCGTCCCGAGGTCTCCCGTGAACAGGCCCCCGAGGTAGCGGAGGTACTGCAGCCAGAGCGGGTCGTCGAGGTGGAACTGCGCGCGCAGCTGCGCGACGACGTTGTCGGGGAGCGGACGGTCGCCGCCGAGGGCCGCGATCGGATCGCCGGGGAGGGCCCAGACCGTCGCGTAGATGATGAAGGTGACGCCGATGAAGACGAGCACGAACTCCGCGATACGCGCCCCGATCCGACGCGCGAGGATCATCCCCGCCTCCGTCGAACGGTCGCCAGCACCGCCGCCAGTTGCACGCCCACGAGCGCCGCGACCGGCGCGGGCACCAGCTCGGTGTCTTTCTCGGCGGCCAGCCACTCCCGGAAGGCGGCGTCGATCTCGGCCGATGCGGCGCGCACGGGGCCGCGTGCGACTCCGGCGTCCACCTCGGCCGCCAGGGCACGACGGAGGATGCCTCCGAAACGGAGCCGGAAGGTGCGGGCCACCTCCCGGTTGCCGAAGACCTCCGCCACCGTCGCCAGTCGTCCGAGGGCGGGATCGTTCAACCGCGCCCGCTCGGCTCGGGCCGCCTCTCCCATCCCGGGGACGAAGGCCTCGCTCGCCCGCCGGAACGGCGAGTCGATCGTGAGCGACGGGCGGGCGGCGTCGAGGATCTCCCGGAGCAGCCCGTGCAGCTCGTCGAGGGCATCGGCCTTCTCCGCCACGACGTCGCGGTAGAGGCGATCGGTCGGCGTGGTGTCGGCGGCGTCGGGATGGGTCCAGTAGGGCAGCTCCGCGATCATCGTCGTGGTGCCGTACCTCTCGAGGTAGTCGGCGGTGCCTCCGCCTCCCGAGCGGGTCTCGGGCGGCAGGCCCCGCGCCTCGCGGTGGTCGTAGCGCTCCCGGGCGAGGGGAGCCCGGAAGACGGCGTCGTCGAGGCGGACCAGTCCGTCCATCTCCGGCTCACCGACATCCAGCGGCAGACCGAACGCAGCGGGAAGCTCGCGCAGCTCCCGCGCGAGGATCGCGTCGTCCTGATTGAGGTAGAAGTAGACGCCGCCGAACTCGGCGTTGTGGAGGCCGACGAACACGTCCGGCCGCACCCGGTCGAACAGCGCCATGAGGGCTCGGGTCTCGGGGATCGGGTGGTCGAACCACGCCTCCTTGTACTCGAAGGGGAACGACCACTCGACCTGCTCACCAGGTGCGGGCCGGTAGAAACCCGTGAAGTACGCGGCGCGATCCGCCGAGGCGAACCACGACTCGTTCAGGCGGGCACCGTCGGGATCGGCACACGGGACGATGTGCCAGGTGGCGGCGAGGTCCGCGAGCTCCGGGGCCTCCATCAGCAGACGCACGAGCTGCTGCACCGTCCGGAACCCGATCGGCTCATTGGGGTGCACGCCTCCCGCGATGACCACCTGCATCGGCCCGTCACCGATCGCGAAGTGGTCGATGGGCTCGCCCAGCCGAGACCGGCCCAGCACGGCGTGCGCGATCCGCTCGGGGTGGGCCTCGTGGAGCGACAGCAGGTCGGCGCGGAGCTCGTCGACGGTCGGGAAGCCCTGCATGGCGGGGAGGCGCTGCGCGAGCGAGAGGAGGGGATCGTGCGTCATGGGGATCTCTCGGAGCGGGGGCGGCGTGACAGGGAGGGAGGCGGTGCGGAGCGTCCGCCCCCCCCCGGACGCACCGCACCCCCACCCGCCCATTCACCCCGCCCCCCCACCCAGAGATCCCCATGACGCACCAACCCCACCA
>NZ_JASGDO010000047.1:0-13149 GCF_047607225.1 Microbacterium sp.
GCCGCCGGACGGAGCGGCGGCGGCACGCGCGCTGGCGGGGGCGGCGGCGGAGACTCCCGCCGCTGAGGCCGCCGAGACCGCGGAGGCCTGCGGGATCTGTTGCCCGCACTCCAGGCAGTAGGCGCTGTTGGGCGTCAGGGTCGCGTTGCAGTACGCGCACCGAGCAGATGCCATCTCGCTCCCGTCCTCTCCCGTGGCACAGACTCCCCCAGTCTAGGCTCGTGGCCGCTCGCGCGTCTGCCCTCGGTCATTGGCGCACGTCGGGAACGCGCGCGGCCAGCCAGCCGGAGGGCGTGGTGACCACGGCGGAGCCGGGGGTCCCGCGGCCCAGCATGAACTTCGGAATCGGCGAGCCGATCGCCTGGGTGCCCATGATCGTCGACTCGGGCCGCAGCACGAGCGCCTGTCGGGACCGCTTGGCCTCGACCACCGGCCCCCCGAACAGCGTGGACAGGGCGTCACTGTCCGCGCCGACGATGAAAGCGGCACGGTGCTTGACACCGGTGAGGGCGTGCTCGATCGGAGCGTTCTTGTACTGGTCGGCATCGTCCACGACGATCGTGGTCAGCGCTCCGTCGGCGGGAAGCTGAGCCTCCAGTTCCGGCGGCGTGAGCAAGGCGCTGTCCACGACCGCGATGCCGTGCGAACGCGCGACCTCCGTCAGCACCGACTCGCGGGCGGAGACGACGAGGAACGGCCCGCGTCCGCGCGAGGCCAATTGGTGCAGGATCCCGGCGAGCGCCGTCGAGCGCCCGGACCGTCGTGGCCCCACCACGAGGAAGCCGCCCGCTCCGGGCCAGTCGACCGTGTAGCGAGAGAGCACGTCGCCTCCGACCGCGACGACGGGACCGTCCTCGGGCCCGGAGTCGCCTGCGGGGAGCGAGAGCGCCTCGCTCAGGGAGATGTAGCTCGGAAGCGGATCCACCCGCAGCGCGGTGGGCAGGTCCGCCAACTCCGGGAATGCGTCGAAGTGGTCGCGCACCTGCTCCACGGTGCGGCGCAACAGTGTCGTCTGCGCCTCGCCGGCGGTGTCGCGGGAGAGCGTCGCCAGTTGCGCCTCCGCTCCCCCCGCGCCGAACAGCACCCGCCCCGGAGGCATGTCGGCGGGGATGTCCTTCGTCATGATGCCCGCGGTGCGGTAGTCCGAGAGGTCGCGCAGCGGCAAGACGTACTGCTCGTCGATGAACGCCGTGATCTTGTCGCCGGACACGCCACGGTCGCCCGTGATCAGCACACGCACGCCGACCGCGGGGCCCTCACGGAGGATCCGCATGAACTGATCCCGGAAGGTCACGAGCTGGTCGGGGTTCATCGTCGAGAGCATGCGCTCCCAGCCGTCGACGACCACGACCGCGTACGCCAGCCTGTCCTCCGGCCGCGCCTGCGCACGCTGTTCCGAGATGTGGCCCACCCCGGCCGAGGCCATGACGGCCTGACGGCGTGCGAGATCCTCCAAGAGCGCCTGAACGAGTCGCGGCAGCCGGTCGGCGTCGAGCTGGGTGACCACCGCACCCGTGTGCGGCGCGTCGACCAGAGGCAGGAGCGCGCCGTTTCCGAAGTCGATGACGTACATGTGCAGGTCGTTGGGGGCAAACTGCTGGATGAGCTGCGCCGTCATCATGCGCAGCGCCGAGGTGCGCCCCGACATCGACCCGCCGATGAAGAGGACATGGGAGGCGGCGCGGGCATCCCACACGAGTGGATGCTGAGACTGCTCGCCGGGAACGTCTTCGAGACCGAGGACGATCGCATGCTCGGGGATCGGTTCGCCCTGGAACCGGTCCAGCGGCAGCACCGTGGGAAGCGGGACGAGCCACGGCGACGGGTTCCTCCGGATGCCGAGCTCCGCCGTCGCTCGCCCGATGAGGCCCACGATCGCGCGGAGGTCGGTGTCGTCGTGATCGGTGACCTCGCCGGCGGCAGACGGCGCGGGCGGGAACTTGGGGGTGAAGCCGAGGGTGTCCCAGCGCAGCGCCGCCTTGCGCGGCGCCATGCGCGTGGTGCGCTGCACGCCGGGGCGAAGACCCGCCACGCGCGCCGCCTGGAAGGCGACCGGTGCCGAGGACGGCCCCATCCGCACATACGCGCGTCCCGGCGTAGCGGGCGAGATGAGTGAGGCCTCCGGGGAGCCCAGAACGTCGGACGAGTCGGTGCGATCGGTCACCCGCAGCGCCACGCGCAGGTTGATGTTGGACTGCATCTCGGGAGTGACCACCCCGGCGGGGCGCTGAGTCGCCAGGACCAGGTTGACCCCCAGCGAACGTCCGACGCGGGCGATACGCACGAGACCGTCGATGAACTCGGGGAGCTCGGTGCGCAACTCCGCGAACTCGTCGATAACGATCATGAGGCGGGCAAGTCCACGTGCCGCCGCCGTATCGGCGTCCTTGGCCCAGGCGGCATCGATGTCCTTGGCCCCCATATCGCGCAGCACGCGCTCGCGACGCTTGAGCTCGGCCTCCAACGAGGCCAACGCGCGCTCGGTCTCGCGCGCGTCGAGGTTCGTCACCATGCCCACCGTGTGGGGCAGCCGCTCGCAGTCGGCGAACGCCGACCCGCCCTTGTAGTCCACGAGCACGAAGTTCAAGGCGTCGGGACGATTGGCCAGCGCCAAGGAGACGACGAGCGTCTGCAGGAACTCGGACTTCCCCGAACCGGTGGTTCCGGCCACGAGCGCGTGGGGACCGTCGCGGCTGATGTCGAGCGCGAACTCGCCGTCACCGGTGGCGCCGACGACGACGAACGTGTTGCGCGGCTGCGTGGTCCAGCGGCGGATGAGCGGAGACGGGTCCTCGAGGTCCATGCGCATGAGGTCGACGAAGCGCACGGTGTCGGGGAGGATCGCGTCGTCTCCGACGCCGCTGACGTGCCGCAGCGAGCACAGGCACCGCGCGATCCGCTCGGCCCGGGGGATGGACATCCCGTCGAGGAGGACCACCGGGTGGTACGCGCCGCCGGTCTCGACGCGCGCCACCGACGGGTCGATCGGATCGATCTCGACGATGCTGCGCGCCTCCTCCGGGAGTCGGGCGCGTTCCGCGTCGATCGCCACGATGTGGATGCCGACCGCTGCGCCCTGCTCCAGCAGGGGCACCATCCCGGGCAGCATGCGCGCGTCACGGGCGCCGTCGACGACGACGAGGATGTCCTCGGACGCTCCAGCTCCCTTCTGCCCCGCGACCCGCAACCGATGCTCGAGGTCGACCGTGAGCTCCCGCAGGCGCTCCCGGCGCGTGTCGTCGGTGTTGCCGATCGTGACGGGACCGGCTCCCGCCGGCTGGGTGTGCGGGAGCCACTGCGAGAACGACCAGTCCTCGGCCGCATCGTCGGGGCAGATGACGACGATGCGACCGTCGCGGGGAGAGCGCAGCGACGCGAAGGAGACGATCACCGAGCGCACGAGCGAGGTGGCGGCGGTGCGGTCGCCCGCGATGCCGAGGACGCCACGACGCAGGTCGGCGGCGATCGGCGACGGCGTGACACCGACACGGTGGGCCACTCCCCGGTCCTTGCCCCCTCCCTCGAAGCGGGCGTCGAGGTCGACCTCGCCGACGCCGATACGCACGGCCATCGCGTCGGAGTCCGATCGGCGGCGCTCCCACAGGCGCGACAACGGGGCGGTGGCGATGTCTTCGATCACGACGGCGTCGGGCATCCGGTACCAGGAGCTGAGACGCTGACGACGCGTGAGATCGGCGATCCGGTCGCCGGCGGCGTGAACCTCGTCGATCCACTGCTGTTCGGTCTTCAGCCCCTTCTTCTTGGCGAGCTTGCGATTGGTCAGGAACGACCCGATCACCATGATGGGGCTCGCGGCAGCCATGAGGAGCATGATGGCGCGGCCGAAGACGAGAGCCATCGTCACCCCCAGCACGACCGGGATGATCGCCGAGAGCCACGGCAGGGGCGACTGGTCCGGGTCGTCCGGCTTCTCCCCCGGGAGGACGACGATCGGCGGCTCGGTCGGCGGCATGATGCGCGCCGGACGGTTGAAAGCGCGGTCGCCGAGCGGGTCGCGCCGGACGTCGGCGTCGGAGGCGGGGACGAACCCGAGGCGGAGGATACTGGCGCCCACCTGGACGAGGTCGGCGGGAGCGAAGGTCGTCGGGCCGGAGATCCTCTCTCCGTTCACCCACACGGCGGCCTCGGGCCCCGCGGGCTCGATCTGCCCCGTCAGCGGGCCTCCGCCGTGGGTCTCCGCCGAGGTCGTGACCGAGGCGTGCACCGGCTGCAGCCCCTCGTCGGCGATGACGAGGTCGGCGCCCGCACTCCCCACGGTGAACGCGACGCCACGGCGCAGGGCGATCGCCTCGCCGGAGAACGGGCCACCGACGATTGCGAGCCGGACAGCACCCGGTTCCAGTGCCACCGGAGCGGCATCCGGAAGGATCATGCCGCCCGAGAGCACGGGAGCGGCGGCAAGCGGGTCGGTGGGCTCCGCTCCGGGCGCCAGCGCCCCCACCGGGACACCGAGGGCCTCGGCCGCCTCGGCGACCGTGGTGGCCTCGTCGGTCTCGAGGACCCACGAGCCTGCGGCCGAACGGCCGGCGCGACTGCCGACGGTGACTCTCATCGACATGCGTTCTCCTCGCCATGAATGGTCATCGTGCGCCCACCCGGTCCAGTAGAGCCGTGAAGGGGATGAAAAGGCCGTCCTGCGCGCCGCTGTTCTCCTTCGGCGGCGCCGGCGGAACGATCCGCATCGGCACCGTCGTGCGTTCCGGGGTCGGCGCCATCGGAACCGGCCCGACCGCGTCTCCCTCCGGCACCAGTGTCACAGACCCCCACGCCTGGTCGGCCCCGGAGACGACACGGAAGGCGAACTGGTCCGGCAGTGTCTTTCCGGCGTAGCGAGCCGTTCCGTCCGCGCACGTGACCGTGCCGTGGACGGCGGCGCCGCATCCCACCACGACGACGTCGGCTCCGGCGGCACTGCCGGACAACGCGGCCAGATCGATCTCGGCACGACCTTTCGCGTCGACGGCTACGAACACATCGCCCGCCCAGACCTGGTCGCGGGCGGGATAGACGAAGGCGACGATGCCCGTCTGGGTCTCCGAGCCCACGTCGTCGCTGAACCCGACCCGGATCTCGGCGTCACCGCGATAGTCGCGAGAGGCGCGGAAGACGACGTGCGTCGGAGTCGTCCAGGCCGACCCCGCTTCTGCCGGCTCGACCCCCAGCACGCGGCTTCCACCCCCTTCCCCGCAGATGGTGCACGCGAGGGAGAACTCTGAGAGAGGCACACGCAGGAGCGCTCCGGCAGCGACCGCCCGTTCGGGGATCGGACGCGCGGCGGGCGCGGGGGGCGCCTCGAGCGTGACGCGATAGCGCACCGTCATCTTCCGCCCCGCGCCGGACGGACCGGTGCTGGACAGCGTCACCGGGATCACCGTCGTCCCCGCGTCCGGGTCGTAGGTGTCGGCGGACAGGACGATCGACTCCGCATCGCAGGAGGCCACGAGGTCGCTCGCGGCGCGAACGTCGGCGCACGAGGCGACGCGCCACGGATACTGCGGCTCGATGGAGGCGGTGTCGCGATAGGGAATCGCAACATCGGCCGGCCCCGAGGGAGTCGGCGCGTCCTCGACGTCGGCCTGGGCGATTCCCGCGCCACCGATCGCGAGGACGGTCGCGACGAGGAGCGCGACGATGCCGCGTCGATGTCCGCCCACGCGCCCTCCTGCCTCACCGGTCGTGGCGTATGCCTCGATATAGCATGGTACGGGCCGCACGGACCATCCGCGGGCGCGGGCAACGGAGGGAACCGAATGACTGGACAGTCGGCGCCGTCGTCTCACGCGAGCATCGGCGACGAGCCCGGTCGTCCGCGCATCGGTGCGTCATCGCTGCGGGACCTCGGTTCGGGGGGAGCACCGCTTCCCGAGATCGTCGAGGCCCCCGAGCGGCAGCGGCCGTGGTGGCTCCACCCCGCCTTCATCGTGTCGGTCGTCACGACGTTCCTCGCGCTGGGTGCCGCCGCGGCGTGGTGGATCGTCTCGATGGTCACCGACGACTCCGTGAAGGTGACGGGCCTCACCATCCGTTCCGAGGCCGGGAACATCGTGCTGCACTGGGACGGTCCCGACGCGGACTATGCGCTCTATCAGGTCTCCGCCGGCGGCGACGTCACCGATCTCAGCCAGATGGTCCGCGGGACATCGGCGTGGGTCTTCTCCGCCGCCGCGTTGTACGACGACTCGAGCTGTTTCGTCGTCCGGCCCGCCTCTCGCACCGAAGAGGTCTCCCTCGACGCAGCGAGCCTCCAGGCGCAGAACGGCGCCGCGGCCTGCGTCGCCGACGCGCAATGAGGCGCCGTCCCGCGCTCGTGCTCGCGGCCCTGCTCGCGGGAGCGATGTCGCTGTCGGGGTGCACGCGTCCCGCTGATCCGCCGCCGACTCCCAGCGGCATCGACCTGCGCTCGGCTGACCCCGCCGATGGCAACGGCCTGTGGCTGCGCAGCGGCTCCGACGTGACGTCGATCGTCGCGCAGGCGGTGCGCGCCGGCGGCCCCGTCCACATCACCGGTCAGATCACGGAGATCGTCCAGCCCGACCCCGACACGGATCCGCGGCGAGGACGCACCGTATCTCTCGACTTCCACGGCACCGCATCGACGTATACGGCGACGATCACTGCCGGCGACGTACGCGTCGCGGCGCTGGTGACCGCGGAAGGCAGTCGCGTACGGGGCAATGCCGGGTTCGCGCGCGCCTTCGAAGGGCGCGCCGCGGACGAGGTCGTGTGCAGTTCGGGTCTGGATCCCGCCCTGGTCGACTTCGCTCCGCTCCTCGACCCAGCCGCGCTCGTGACGACGCTCCTCGGCAGCGGCGGCGTGGGAGCCAACCCACCGATCGGCGACGACGTCGACACGATCGATGTCGTCGCCGGAGAGGAAGGCTCGGTGGTCGGAGTGCTCACCGTCGAGCGCTATGGACCGCCGCTCCCCCGCTCGTTCGTCGCCGCGGATGCAAGCGGCGAGGGCGCCCTGACGTTCGCGGAATGGGGCGGCGAGATCGACGTCGATGCCGCGGAGAAGACGCTCGCCTGCCCCGGAGCAACCGAATGACCGGCCAGACCCGCACCCATGCCGGTGCGACAGTGACGATGGAGGATCGATGAAGGACGCCACGCTCTCCACGCATCCGGACTTTGCGCTTCGCCGTTCCCCGGGATTGACGGCGGTCTTCGGGGGCCTCGCCGCGATCGCCCTTCTCGGCCTCGTCCTGGCGATCGTCTTCTACGGCGACCTCGCCCAGACCGAGACCGTGTCGTGGCGGGGACGATCCACGACCGCGTTCGCCGGGATCGTCGCCCCCGCCGCGGTGGGGCTGAGCGCCTTCGCCGCCTTCCTCTTCGGCTGGCTCGCTCTGTCGAACTCCACGCGATGGGTGCGCCTGTCGACCGGGAGCGTGCTGCGCGGGTTCGAGCTCGTCGTCGACGGCGACGCATCGACGGCCGACGAGCTCCACCGTCGACTGTCGACCGGGGATCCGGCACAGTATCTGCCGGTACCGGTGGCCAAACGCGGCGACCTGCGGGTGCACATCTATCGCGCCGACCCCGATCGCCGCGCCTTCGTGACGATCGAGCAGCGCGGCACGGGCGAACCGCGCGCCTGGCCTCTCATCGAGCTGGCCGACCGCGGTTACGTGCAGATCAAGCGCCGCCGCGCCGAAGACTTCGCGAAGCCCTACGTGCCGGCCGGCGGCACCACCGATCCCCAGCTGCGGCCATGAGCGACCCCGCTGCGGCGGCGCCGCGCCTGCCCGATTTCGCGGTGCGCGCCGACGAAGGACTCGTCTCGCGCGCGCGTCGGTGGAACGCCGGGCTCGTCACCGGCGCCGTCATCCTGTTGGCGGGCGCCGTCGCCGGCCTCGTGGTGATGATCGCGACGGGCTTCGGTTCCGGATTCACCTATGCTCTCGCGGGCCTGTTCGTGGTCCTCTGCCTCGCCGTCCTGTGGACGTCGCGCTCTCGCGTCCGCATGCTGCGCCTGATGACGGGCGGCGACGGCGTGCTCCGCGCCGACGAGCGGGGCGTCCGCCTGCCGGGACTCGGCGAGATCGAGTGGGACGAGCTGGTGTTCGTCTGCGTCACCGACCATCGGGAGAGGGTGCGCCGGCAGAGCCGGATCCCCGTGTTCGGATGGGTCGGTCGCGCCGCTGTCAAGGCCGGCAACGGAACGATCCTCTGCGAACTCGCCGTCCGAGACGGCGAGTCCCTTCGCTCCCGCGCGCAGGACGCCACCGCCGCGTCGCGCGTCACGCTGTACCCCCGCTGGCCCGACGGTCATCGCCGCGGCGTCGTCCCTCTTCTCCTGGATGCGGTGTACGACGCCCACGACGTGCAAGCGGTCGTGACCGTGCTGTTCGGGGTCGCGAAGCAGCGCGGGATCGCCCATTCGCTCTTCGAGCAACTTCCGCCGGCCCTCCGCTGGAAGGGCCCCTACCTCGACGACGTCATCGCTGGTGCCATGCCGCGCTGAGACCGCATCACACGGTCGGAACCGTCACGCCCCGGGCACGGAACAGCGCCGCAATCGTCTCGTACATCTCGGGAGTCAGCTTCTCTCGATTCCAGACGACGCGGGCTCCGAGCATCACCAGCGTGATCGCCGGCGACAAGCCCGTCGTTCCCGACCCGGTGGTCAACTCGCCCGCGCGCGGACGCAGACCGTCGCGCACGCGCTTGTCGAGCGCGGAGAACGGCGCTGCCGAGATCGAGAGCACATCCGAGCGGATCAGCTCACGCACCCCCGGCGTCTTCAGCACAGTCGCGTACAGCTCCTTCAGCGTCGCCGCATCCAGCGCGAGAGCGTCGCTCACGAATACCTCGACCTCTTTCGGAATCACGCCTCTGCCCCCTGTCTGATCACACGAACATTCTCCTCCGCGCGAGCCCGCTCAGTGAAACACGGCGTGTCAACTGCGCGGAGGCACAGCGACGCCCTCCGCGCGGAAGGGAGCAACGAACGACTCGTACTGCGCGGCGGTGAGCACGTCGGGCTTCCACAGCGCCTGTGCTGCCACCTCGGTTACCGTAATCGCCGCGCGCAATCCGCCTGGCGCCCCGCGGAACTCCTCCGACCGTGGACGCAGGACATCGCGAACACGCTTGTCGAGCGCGGAGAACTCCGCGGCAGACAGCCGCGGCGCGCGGCTCGCATCGCGGCGGCCCGCTGCGGTCTCTTCCGCGCGGGTCGCGCGGATCCGGGCGAAGGACGCGGCGTCGAGCCGCAGCGCTGCGTCGAGAAAGCCGTCGATGTGCGGGGGGATCATGCCGCACTCGTTCCAGCTGCAACCCCGACTGGCCCTGGATTCACCACCCCGGCTGCCCCTGACAGGACTGGCTCAAGGGGAAGAATCCCGTGGTCGGCTCTTTGAACAATCGCCACGCCTCCGCAGCGTCCCCGGCCCGGGCCGCCTGCTCCATACGATGCAGCGTAGCGATGGCCACCGGGTGCCAGGAGAGGTAGGACTCCTCCTCGATCCCGTCCGTACCGGCCGACAGTACCGACTGCACCGCAGCGATCCTCTCTCGCAGCACGGGGATCTCCGACGGCTTCATCGTGGCCAGGATGCCGGTCTCGACCAGGTCGACGACGGGCTGACGAAGCGCGGCGCACCGCTGCTCCAGAGCTGCGCTGGTCACGATGGCGTGCCGTTGATCGAGAGGAGGCCGCGCACCTGGGGCGGGCCGGCCAGCTGCGCGATCACCGCGAGGTGCTCGTACAGACCCGACAACTGCAGGTGATCGGCGGTGGCGGGACCGCCCAGGGCGAGAAGGGGGACGAAGCCGAAGCACTGCTCGAAGGCCGGAACACCGTCCCGCTCGGCCGCGTCGGGATAGGGCTGCCACTCCCAGACGCGATCCCGCTGTGCGGGGTCGGCCAGCGAGGCGGCGACCTGAGCGAACGACGCGCCCTGGATGACATCGATGGCTCCCCACCGCGCCTTGACCACGAGGTAGACACCGTTGGCATGCACGACCAGATCTCCGAGCGCGGTAGTGAACAACACGACCGCTCCGTCAGGGAGACCGATAACGCCGTCGAGCATCTCGGCTGCCCGTGCCGGGTCGACGAGGCGGACGTAGCCGTCATCGCCGACGAAGCCGGCGCCGTTCGTGCGCCATGCCTCGACGGCCTCGGCCGGCGCGCGCCCGGCGAACCGCTCGATGGTCTCGGCCGGGATCGGCGCGACCTGCTGAAAGCTGTCGAAGACGGTCATTCGTTTCTCTCTCGGTCATGGCCCTCGTCGACGGATCTGCGGCCTGCAGTGCCTGTGCGAATCGCCACGTCGACGGTGGACGAGGGCATCAGCGGTATCTCTCCTCGGGAGAGAAGTGTTCGACCATCTTGTCGATCTTCCCGAAATTCGCATTGAAATGACCCTTGCTGACTTCCCCCGTGTGCTTGTTCACGAAGTAGACCAGGTTGTCCCACCGCCCGAAGGACTCACGTCCATCGACGATGAACTCACGCGCGCCCCACTCGAGCAGGTAATCCTCGTCATCCTCTGCCCACCCCCCGGGGAAGTACAGCGTTCCCCTCAGCGGCGGCGGATCCTCGCGGAAGTAGTCCCGCAGGCGTTGCTCAGCCTCTCTCGGTGTCAGCATGTCGTTCAGTCTCCCACAGCAGGGGTCGGCAGACTTGTGGCCTGGAGTGCCTGTTCGAATCGCCACGCACCGGTCTCCAACGCCCAGTTCTGATACTCGAGCCCGCCCTTGCGCTCCTGGGCTTGGGCCCGCGCTTCAGGTGTCGCATCCGGGTCAGCGATGACCGCGTCGAGCTCCGCGATAAGCTCCCGGTTGCGTTCACGCCACTGCGCGTTGCGGGCTCGCTCACGGTCGATCATCTCCCGCGGACGCTCCGCCGCAGTCTGGCTGGAACCCCATTCACCGATGAGGTCGAGTTCCTCCTGCCGCGCGGGAGTGGACGTCTTGAGGACCTCAGCCGTGGGGATCAGATCGTCGACGCGCATGACCTGCATGCTCTCCGCAGGATGATCAAGTCCGCCGAACTTCATACGGTTGAGGTATCCACTCGCGTCAACGATGTTGACCTGTCCGTCGAGGATACGAAGTCCATCGGCATCCTTGACGACCGAGAAGATGTGGCCACCACCAGCCTTCCACTGACCGAGGATGAAGCCGCGCGCGCCCTCGGGCCACTCGGCAGTGGCGTCCTCGAGAGCCTGCTGGGGCGTGCTGCCGTCGTCGGCGTCGATGCTCGCGAACTCACGACGGGTGCCATCCGCTTGAACCCAGTCCGCGGCGATGGCGTGCGGATAGCGGCCCTCGAACGCATCCGAGATCACCTGCGTGTCGAAGTCGTACGATGCGCTCTGGACGGTGGGACTCGCGATCACGTCGTAGCCGCGCATGCGCAACTCCAGCGCGTTCACGACGTGGTGGCAGTTGTTGCCGAAGCGCCCCGAGTCGGCGGCATAGCCGGCTTCGTTCACGCGCTGCACGGCGTCCGCGCGCGACTCCGGCGCCTCGATGCGGTCGTAGGCGTCGTCGAGGATCTCGTGACGACCGTCCGATACCGGGTCCGGCTGCTCGCCGGCCGGCGCCTCGCCGGGGGTGTCGGCAGCGTCGGAACCGGAGTCCGGCGTGGCGACATCGTCCCCTGCGGGGCCGTCGGCGACGACGTCGGAAGTCGGCGCCACGGGCTCGCTTACCACCGTTCCGTCGGCCGTCGAAGCGTCGGCGTGTGGTCCTGCGCCGTCCGTCGAGGGCGCCGACGGCGTGGAAGCCGACGGTGCCGAAGCCGAGGACGCTGTCGGAGCGGTAATCGGAGTGGCCGAGCCGAGCGTGCTGGCAGATGCCACCGCGCCACCATCGCGGACATTGACCGCTCCGAACTCGACGTTCATCCGAATGTGGGGGTGAAGCGACGGATCGATACTGCTCGCCGTGATGTCGACGTCGAGCCGGAGATCGCCGATGCGCTGGCGCCACTGGTTGCCGAGCGAGCTGTTCACTCCCCCGTCCCCTGCACCGTCGAATCGGTCGGGTCGTCCACCGGCCACCTGGTCGGGGCCGTGGAGGACCGCCTGGCCGTCCATATCTATGCCGGCTGCCTGCAACGCGGCGTTGGCGGCGGCCTGCTCGGACTTCGCGACACGTCCGTTGGCGTCGTAGAAGTCGACGTTGTGCTGCCACTCCGCGATCGTCAGATCGTTCAGGCCCTGCTGCTGCAGACCCACCTGACGCTGGAACTCGTCCCAGTCGTGCTTCGGGTTCTTCATCTCGAACGGGCGCACCGGGATCGACTCGGCCAGCGAGTACGATCCGTCGGGGTTGCGCACGATCGGCGCGTCGGGCTGGGAAGCGAGATCGTCGAGTCGTTGGCGGATCTCCGGGGTCAGCTCGGGGATGTCGTAGCCGTTGTACGTGGTTCCCGGGCCGTCCGAGCCATCGGAGGCGTGCCCGGGTGCGGTCGGAGCGTCAGGCGAGGTCGACCCTGCTCCCGTCGGCGTGTTCGGTGCCGACGATGCGGGAGCGTCGGGCGTCGTGGGTGCCCCGCCGAAGAGCGACGAGCCCGTGGGTGTGCGCACGAAGGGACGCGCGAACACACCGCCTGCCGCGGCAGCGGCACCCGCAGCGGCGACCGCTTCGGCCTCGACCGGCGGGACATCGCCGTCGCGACCGGGGCCGTCTGCCGTGTCCGAGGACGAGGGGCCTTCGGGAGAGGAGGGTCCGTCGACCGGAAGCGCGTCGGGTGCCGTCGGTGCGTCGATCTCCGGCGATGTCGGAGCGTCGGACTCCGGCGCCGACGGAGCGTCGACATCAGCGGTGGCGGGAGACGACGGGGTCGACGATGCACCCGGAACGGCGGCGCCAGCGACCGGAGCATCCGCCGAGGGGGTCGCGGAACCGTCTGCGGCCGGGGCATCGTCGGCAGGCGCGGGGCCGTCGGCCGGTGCCGCGGGAGCGTCCGGAGCCGACGGGGCGTCCGGAGCCGACGGAGCGTCCGGGCCCGACGGGGCGTCCGGAGCCGACGGAGCATCCGGGCCCGACGGAGCGTCCGGAGCCGACGGGGCGTCCGGAGCCGACGGAGCATCCGGGCCCGACGGAGCATCCGGAGCCGACGGAGCATCCGGAGCCGACGGAGCATCCGGAGCCGACGGAGCATCCGGA
>NZ_JASGDO010000048.1:0-76347 GCF_047607225.1 Microbacterium sp.
CCGCCGCGCGCAAGCCGCGCCGCAAGGAGAAGAAGAACATCGCGCTGGGCCACGCCCACATCAAGTCGACGTTCAACAACACGATCGTCTCGATCACCGACCCGTCGGGCGCCGTCATCAGCTGGGCATCGTCGGGTGGCGTGGGCTTCAAGGGCTCGCGCAAGTCGACCCCGTACGCCGCAGGCATGGCCGCCGAGTCGGCCGCTCGCCAGGCCGCCGAGCACGGCGTCAAGAAGGTCGACGTCTTCGTCAAGGGACCGGGCTCGGGTCGCGAGACCGCGATCCGTTCGCTGACGGCCGCCGGTCTGGAGGTGGGCTCCATCCAGGACGTCACGCCTCAGGCCCACAACGGCTGCCGCCCGCCCAAGCGCCGCCGCGTCTGATTTTCGACGGTCGGGAGTATCGGTCGCCGAGGCTCCCGACCGTCGCCGGAAAAAACTCAACATCTCAGAACACCCACGTGTCATATAGCGGGCACGTGACTGAAAGGAACACATAGTGCTCATTGCACAGCGTCCCACTCTGACCGAGGAGAAGATCGGCGAGTTCCGCAGCCGCTTCGTCATCGAGCCGCTGGAGCCCGGATTCGGGTACACGATCGGCAACGCGCTGCGTCGCAGCCTGCTGTCGTCGATCCCGGGCGCCGCGGTCACCAGCATCCGCATCGACGGTGTGCTGCACGAGTTCAGCACCATCCCCGGCGTGAAGGAGGATGTCACCGAGATCATCCTCAACATCAAGCAGCTCGTCGTCTCCAGCGAGCGCGACGAGCCGATCACGGCGTACCTGCGCAAGACGGGTGCGGGAGAGGTCACCGCTGCCGACATCTCCGCTCCGGCCGGTGTCGAGGTGCACAACCCCGAGCTGGTCATCGCCACCCTCAACGACAGCGCTCGCTTCGAGCTGGAGCTGACGATCGAGCGCGGCCGCGGGTACGTGTCGGCCACGCAGAACCGCAACGAGTACGCCGAGGCCGGCCAGGTCCCAATCGACTCGATCTACTCGCCCGTGCTCAAGGTCAGCTACCGCGTCGATGCCACGCGTGCCGGCGAGCGCACCGACTTCGACAAGCTGGTGCTGGACGTCGAGACCAAGCCGTCGATCGCCCCGCGCGATGCCGTGGCCTCGGCCGGTCGCACGCTCACCGAGCTGTTCGGGCTTGCCCGCGAGCTCAACGTCGAGGCCGAGGGCATCGAGATCGGCCCCGCGCCGGTCGAGCAGGTGCTCACGAACGAGCTGTCGATGCCGATCGAAGACCTCGATCTGTCGGTGCGGTCGTACAACTGCCTCAAGCGCGAGGGCATCAACACGGTGTCCGAGCTGGTCGCCCTGTCGGAGACGCAGCTCATGAACATCCGGAACTTCGGGCAGAAGTCGGTCGACGAGGTGCGCGACAAGCTCGTCTCGCTCGGCCTGTCGCTGAAGGACTCGGTGCCCGGTTTCGACGGCGCCCACTTCTACGGCGGCTACGACGACGAGACCCTCTGAGCGGACACCGGTACGCCCGGGTCTCTCGCTGACACTTTTCACCAGGAGTAACTGACATGCCCAAGCCCACCAAGGGTCCCCGCCTCGGAGGCGGCCCCGCCCACGAGCGCCTGCTGCTTGCGAACCTCGCCGCTGCGCTGTTCACGCACAAGTCGATCAAGACCACCGAGACCAAGGCGAAGCGGCTCCGCCCGCTGGCCGAGCGCCTCATCACCTTCGCCAAGCGCGGAGACCTGCACGCCCGTCGTCGCGTGCTCTCGGTCATCGGTGACAAGGAGGTCGTGCACGTCCTCTTCGCCGAGATCGCCCCGCTGGTCGCCGAGCGCGAGGGCGGCTACACCCGCATCACCAAGGTCGGCAACCGCAAGGGCGACAACGCCCCCATGGCTGTCATCGAGCTCGTTCTCGAGCCGGTGAACCCGAAGCCGAAGTCCGCGAAGAAGTCGGCGGCCCCGGCTGCTGCGGCTCCGGCCGAGGAGGCTGCCGCCGAGGAGGCTCCCGCCGCGGAGGAGACCGCATCCGAAGCGGGCGCCGAGTCGCCCGAAGAGGGCGCTGCGGCCGAAGCCGCCGCCGCGGACGCCGTCGAGGCCCCCGCGGAGGAGAAGACGGAGTAATCCGCGTTCTCACACGCTCGAAGAAGCCCGCACCCGTCTCGGTGCGGGCTTCTTCGCGTCGGCGGACACCGACGCCGGGGCGTGCCGCGATCGGCGGCTCATCGTAGGCTGACGCGGTGACCGAGAAGACACTTGCAGAGCGGATCGGGCCTGCGCCCGCGCCGACACTGCCCACACATTCCGCCACCGCCGGCTGGCGTACCGCGACGGCTGACGACATCGATGCGATCCACGCCGTGCAGGCTGCCGCCGATGCCGTTGACCACCCGACGTGGATCACGCCGCGCGAGGACGTCGCCGACGCGTTCGATCTGAGCTACATCGATCACGGCCGCGACACGCTGATCGCGTTCGCGCCGGGGGGTGAGGCCGTCGCGTTCTCCTCTGCGATGCTCCACCCGTCCCGCGAGGGAACCCTCACCGTGACGATCGCCGGCGCGGTCCGTCCCGCGTGGCGCCGGCGGGGGATCGGCACCGCCGCCTTGCGCTGGAGCCACGCACGCGCCCGGCAGCAACTGGCCGAGGCCGTGGCGGATGTGCCCCCGGGGGAATGGGCCCTGCAGATCAAGGTGTATGCCGAGGAGTCGGCCCCCGATGTCGTGACGATCGCCGAGCCCCTGGGGATGCGCGTGGAGCGCTGGTTCACGACGATGGTGCGGGACATGTCGACCGAGCCGCCCCACCCGGCGATCCCCGACGGCGTGGAGCTGGTCCCGTACTCCGCCGATCGGGCCCTCGACGTCCTCGCCGCCCGCAACGATGCGTTCCGTGATCACTGGGGGAGTCTTCCCACCACGGAGGAGAGCTGGCGCAAGTTCGTCGGAGGCGAGTTCCTGCGCCCCGATCTGTCGCGCCTGGCGCTCGACGCCGACGGCCGCGTCGTGGCCCTGTGCCTCGCCTCCGTCAATCAGGACGACTGGGAGACGCTCGGCGCGTCGCACGCCTACATCGACCTCATCGGGGTCGTGCGCGACCACCGCCGCCGCGGCCTCGCGCCGGCCGTCATCGCCGCGTCGCTCGAGGCGATCGCGCGGGAGGGGCTGAGCAAGGCGGTCCTCGATGTCGACACCGAGAACCCCTCCGGTGCGCACACCCTGTACGAACGCCTCGGCTTCGTCGCCACTGACCGGTCGCTCGCGCTCGTGCAACGATTCTGATGCCCGCGGCGGTCGCAGCCGCCCACTCACCTGCGAGAGACTGGGGGCATGAACACTCGTGCTCTCGTGATCGGTGAGGCGCTGATCGACATCATCGACGGTGCCGAGGTGCGCGAACTGGTGGGGGGAAGCCCCGCGAACGTGGCGGTCGGCGTGGCCCGTCAAGGCCACGACGTGCGCCTTCTCACTCGTCTCGGCCGCGACGAGCGGGGCGCGCGCATCGCCGAGCAGATCGCCTCATCGGGTGCGGCCCTGACGGCCGACTCGTGGGTCGACGCGCCGACGTCGACGGCGCGGGCCCGACTGCGCTCCGATGGCTCGGCCGAGTACGACTTCGCGATCGACTGGGACATCCCGGCCCCTGTCCTCGACGACGTGGCGCTCGTGCACGCCGGTTCGATCGCGTTGTTCCTGGAGCCGGGAGGGGCCGCGGTGGTCGAGGCGCTGGAGCGAGCGGCCGGCGACCGCCTCGTCACCGTCGACCCCAACATCCGCCCCGCCCTGGTGGGTGACCGCACGTCGGCGCGGCAGAGGTTCGAGCGCGCGGCCGCGGCCGCCGACCTCATCAAGCTCAGTGACGAGGACGCCGCGTGGCTCTACCCGGACCTCACGCTCGAACGGGTGCTGGGCGAGATCGCTGCCCACGGCCCGCGAGTCGTCGTGGTCACCCGCGGTGGCGAGGGGGCCATCGCGCGGGGCGCAGGCGGCATCGTCGAGGTAGAGGCCCTTCCCGTCCAGGTCGTCGACACCATCGGCGCGGGGGACGCGTACATGGCCAGCCTCATCTCCAGCGCCCTCGACGACGAGGGGATCTTCGCCTCGCGAGAGGCGCTGGCGCGGGCCCTCCGGCGGGCGGCCGTCACGGCGGGGATCACGGTCTCGCGGGCGGGTGCGAACCCGCCGACGCGCGGCGAGGTGGACGCCGCCTCCTGAGCGCGGCGGGCATCGCGCGGATACGCCTAGGCTGACGGAGTGCGACTGCGTCTCGATCTCGCCTACGACGGCACCGGCTTCCGCGGGTGGGCGCGGCAACCGGGACTGCGCACGGTTCAGGGCACGCTCGAGGCCGCGATCGCGCGGATCCTCGGCGGAGCTCCGACGCTCGTCGTCGCCGGCCGCACCGACGCCGGGGTGCATGCCTCCGGTCAGGTGGCGCACCTCGACCTCACCGAGTCTCAGCAGGCTCGGCTCGCCCAGGGACGCAACCCCGACCCCGCCGCCCTGGCGGCGCGGCTGACCGGTGTCCTGGGACAGTACCCCGATCTAGCCGTCCACCGATCCGCGCTCGCCGTCCCGGGGTTCGACGCCCGGTTCTCGGCCGTCTGGCGCCGTTACAGCTATCGCATCGCCGATCGGGCCACCGGGTATGACCCGCTCGATCGCCTGCGCACCACGACGGTGAACGCGACGCTCGATGTCGACGCGATGGACGAGGCGGCGCGCTCTCTGATCGGGCTCCACGACTTCGCGGCGTACTGCAAGTGGCGGGACGGCGCCACGACCATCCGCACTCTCCTCGAGTTCGATTGGCACCGCGAGGACGACGGCGTCCTGGTGGCGAACGTCAAGGCCGACGCCTTCTGTCACAGCATGGTGCGTGCGCTCGTCGGCGCCTGTGTGAGCGTCGGCCAGGGGCGGTTGACACCCGGCGATGTCGTGGAGATCCGGGAGGCGGGGGAACGGACGAGCGAGACGAAGGTGCTCGCCGCTCGCGGGCTGACTCTCGCCGAGGTGGGCTATCCCGCCGACGACCTCCTCGCCCTGCGTGCGGAGCAGACCCGCGCGCGGCGCAGCCTCGACGAGGACTGACGGCTCTCATAGGCGACACACGGCGACAGCGCCTAGGCTGGGCTCCGGCATGAAGGTCATCTCGTACAACCTCAACAAGCACAAGGCGGCCCACGAGCTCGAACGCCTCGTGGACACTCACGGCGCCGACCTGCTGTGTCTGCAGGAAGCCGACACGGAGACCCTGCCGGTCGAGATCGCGGGGCTGCGTCTGGCCGAGGCCACGGTCCGCAACCGTCTGGGGCTGGCCGTCTACCATCGGGAGAACACCTTCACCCCGTTGGAGGTGCGCTCGCTCTCGCTCAAGAAGTCGCTGCACGACCGCGTCCTCAAGCCCGCGGAGGAACGCATGCTGGGAGTGCGGCTGCGCGACATCGACAGTGGGGCTCAGTTCATCGTCGCGAGTTTCCACGCCGCGCCGCTCACGGCGCTCAACTCGCTGCGACGCAAGCAGATCCGCGCTGCCCTGGACGAGTTGAGCGGCTTGGGCGACGGCCTGCCGATCCTCATGGTCGGCGACTACAACTACCCCGTGTTCAAGGAGAACCTGAGCCAGACCGTGCGTGACGCCGGCTATGAGCTCACCCTGAGCGATGCCCGGACGTACACGCGTTACAAGTTCTTCCGCGGCCACTATGACTTCGCGACGAGCGTCGGGTTCACGATCGACTCGATCACGACGTTGCCGCAGGGCCGCAGCGACCACCTCCCGATCCTCATCACCGCCCGCGCCGACCCGCGACCCTGAGGGGCTGTCGCCGAACCGCCCGAGTAACCACGGCTCGACGCCTCGTCCTTGCCGGCCCCGCGGCGTAGCCTGGACGCAAGCGGCGCGGCCGACGAGGGCGGCGCCGGAAGGTGAGGCGTCATGTCGAAGACGATCGTGGTCGGAGTCAACGGAGGTTCCGTCGCCCCCCGCGTCGTGGAGTGGGCCATCGCTCGTGCGAGCGTGCGTGGTGAGCGGGTGGAGCTGATCTCGGTGGTCGGCGGGGCCCTCGGGACCGTCGGTGAGGACGCAGTGGTCGAGGAGGCCGTCTCGGCCGCGGAGGATCTCCTGCGGGACCATGCGCGGAGGGTGGCGGCCCGTGGCGTCGACGTCGTGTCGCGCGTCGCGAGCGGCGACCCCGTGTCGGTGCTGACGGAAGCAGCCGCCGGTGCCGAGGTTCTCGTCATCGGCAGCGATTATCGGGGACCGGACGGCGGCCGAGCCCGCGGAGTGCATGGAGTGCGGATCGCGGCGAGTGCCCCCTGCCCGGTCGTCGTGGTGCCCGATCTGGATCTCGGCGCGCGCAGAGGTGTGGTCGTCGGCATCGACGGGTCGAGCGTGTCCGAGCATGCGCTCCGGTTCGCCGCCGAAGAGGCGGATCGATCAGGTGAGCCCCTGATCGCCGTCAGTGTGTGGACGCCCCTGCAGGCTCCGCGCAATGGCCTCGCGGTCTATCCGGAGCTGTACCTCACCAACATGCAGGCCGCAACGGAGGAGGTCCAGGCGCTGGCTCTGGCCGGAATGGCCAGCGACTTCCCCGACCTCGTCGTCGATCGCCGCGTCGAGCGCGGGTACCCCTCGCACGTGATCAACGAGCTGGCCTCCTCGGCGAGGCTCGCCGTGGTGGGAACGCACGGGAGAGGAGCCGTGGCTCGATTCCTGCTGGGGTCGATCAGCCACGAGGTGCTCGCGCGCCTGTCGACGGTCACCGCCGTCGTGCGGTGAGCGTCCAGTCCGTCGTCACCTGACGGTCGATGTCCTCGCCGACGTGCGTGAGGCCGTCTTGTATCCGCTCTTCTTGCCGGTGACCTTGATCGAGATCGTCTTGCCCTTGTCGTTCTTGGTCAGCGTGTAGCTGGTCTTGGTCGCCCCCGGGATGTACGTGCCGTCCCGGTACCAGCGATACGTGAACGTGGTCCCGCTGGTCCAGCTTCCGCGGACGAGCGTCAGCTTCTTTCCCACCTTCGCCGTGCCGCTGATCTTCGGGGTCGTCGCCTTCAGCGCGCTGGGAGCCGCGACCTTGGGGGTGGACTTGGACGTCTTCGACGTGCTGCCGTATCCGGTCTTGGATCCGGTCACCTTGACCTTCAGCGCCTTGCCGGCATCCTTCGCGCGCGGGATGTACGACTTGGCGGTGGCTCCCGAGACGGCCTTGCCTCCGGCGTACCACTGATAGCGCAGCTTGGTGCCCGAGGTCCAGGTGCCGGGTTTCGCCGTCAGCTTCACTCCGGCCTTCGCCGTGCCCGCGATCTGGGGGGTGGCGGCCTTGAGCGTCTTGTAGCCGCCGAAGACCTGCGTGTAGTACGGCCACCCCGACGAGTTGCACGCCACCCCGATGCCGATGTGCGTGAAGCTCTTGCGCTCGATGTTCTCCCGATGGCCCTTGCTGTTCATCCATGCATCGGTGACACGCTCCGGCGAGTAGCCGAAGGCGACGTTCTCTCCCGCGGCGCTCCAGCCATCGGGGATCTGCGACGCATACCGCGGGTTGTGGCTCATCGTCGAGCCGGCGGCCTGCTTCTTGGACCAGTTGATGGCGACCGTGTTGAGTGCGCCGTACTCCTTCAGGGCCGGGACGCCGGCCTTCGATCGCGCAGCGTTGACCTCGGTGAGGATCTCCTTCTGCACTTGGTCGAGCGTCATCGACGTGCAGGAGACGTTGGTGCTGGTGGCAGCGTGGGCCGTGGTGGTGGCGACCGCACTCGCCACCACCAGAGCCG
The DNA here is from genome assembly GCF_047607225.1 of Microbacterium sp. Taxonomy (GTDB): domain Bacteria; phylum Actinomycetota; class Actinomycetes; order Actinomycetales; family Microbacteriaceae; genus Microbacterium. Next base: position 7,754 of record NZ_JASGDO010000048.1, read on the forward strand.
CAACCGCCGTTGCGGCGACGCCGAAGCGTCGCCAAGGGCGACTGATCATCGTGATCCTCCGGGGGAAAAGGATTACTCTCTCGCCACATCTGTACCACACGTCACAGGCGACACGCCACGGGGGTTGCCGCATTGCGGCTGATGTCGGGTGTATAGATCGCCACGATTGGCGTGTCGTGTCCTCATCGCGTACGATAGATCCTTGGTGTCGGCTCTGCCGATCCCTCACCGCGAACGTGAGCCCTCCACTGGTGTGTTTGACCGACGCTCGATCGGACAAACCCCCCGGAGTGGGATTCACGAACCTCTCCGTTCGATCAAGAAAGCAGCACTACTGTGACGCGCACTTACACCCCCAAGGCGGGCGAGACCCAGCGTGAGTGGCTGGTCATCGACGCGACCGACGTCGTCCTCGGACGCCTCGCTTCGCACGCGGCCACCCTCCTCCGTGGCAAGCACAAGCCGACCTTCGCCAACCACATCGACACCGGCGACTTCGTGATCATCGTCAACGCGGCCAAGGTTGCGCTGACGGGGCAGAAGCTGCAGCAGAAGATGGCCTACCGCCACTCGGGCTACCCGGGCGGTCTCACGGCCACCTCGTACGCCGAGCTCTTGGAGAAGAACCCGGTCCGCGCCGTGGAGAAGGCCGTCCGCGGCATGCTCCCCAAGAACAGCCTGGGTCGCCAGCAGCTGTCCAAGCTCAAGGTCTACGCCGGTGCCGAGCACCCGCACGCGGCCCAGCAGCCCACCACATACACCTTCGACCAGGTCGCCCAGTAAGCGCCGCCGAAACAGACTGAGGACAACTCATGGCCCAGAACAGCAATGCGGCACCTGTCGCTGACTCCCTCGAAGAGACCCCCGAGAACTACTCCACCGAGACGCCCGCAACCGAGACGGCTGCCGCTGTGCGCCCCGTCCTCTCGGTTCCGGGTGCCGCCGTCGGTCGCCGCAAGCAGGCCATCGCCCGCGTGCGTCTCGTGCCCGGCTCCGGCTCCATCACGGTGAACGGCCGGACCCTCGAGGACTACTTCCCGAACAAGCTGCACCAGCAGCTCATCAACGACCCGTTCACGGCTCTCGACCTCGTCGGTGCCTACGACGTGATCGCGCGCATCTCGGGCGGCGGTGACTCCGGTCAGGCCGGTGCGCTCCGCTTGGGCATCGCGCGTGCGCTCAACGAGATCGACGCCGAGAACAACCGTCCGACCCTGAAGAAGGCCGGCTTCCTCTCGCGCGACGCTCGGGTGAAGGAGCGCAAGAAGGCTGGTCTCAAGAAGGCCCGTAAGGCACCCCAGTACTCGAAGCGTTAAGTCTTCGTGTCACTGTTCGGGACGGATGGTGTGCGGGGGCTGGCCAACGGCCCCCTCACCGCCGAACTCGCACTCACCCTGGCCCAGGCGACTGCCGTCGTCCTGGGCCAGGGCCGTATCGCCGAAGCGCGCCGGGCGACGGGTCGTCGCCTGACCGCCGTGGTCGCACGGGATCCTCGCGTCTCGGGGCAGTTCCTCAGTGCGGCGGTGGAAGCGGGACTCGCCTCCTCCGGAGTCGACGTCCTCGACGCGGGCACGCTCCCCACTCCGGCGGCGGCCTTCCTCATCAGTGATGTGGACGCCGACTTCGGTGTCATGATCTCCGCCTCGCACAATCCGGCGCCCGACAACGGGATCAAGATCTTCGCTCGCGGCGGCGTGAAGCTGCCCGATGCCGTGGAGCGTCGCATCGAGGACGCGATGGCGGGGGAGAAGCTGCGTCCGACCGGTGGCGACGTCGGGCGGGTCGTGCGGTTCTCCGACGCCGAGGACCGCTACGTGCTCCACCTGCTCGCTTCGCTCCCGCACCGACTCCACGGACTTCACGTGGTGCTGGACTGCGCGCACGGAGCGGCCTCCGGGGTGTCACCCGAGACCTTCCGCAACGCCGGAGCGAAGGTCACCGTGATCGGCAACGATCCCGACGGCCTGAACATCAACGACGGCTACGGATCCACTCATCTCGAGAAGCTGTCGGCAGAGGTCGTCCGCGTCGGCGCGGACGTCGGGATCGCCCACGACGGCGATGCCGATCGGTGCCTGGCCGTCGACGCCGAGGGGCGCATCATCGACGGCGACCAGATCATGGCGATCCTCGCCGTCGCCATGCGCGACCGCGGCCAGTTGCACCGCGACACGCTCGTCGCCACCGTCATGAGCAACCTCGGGCTGCACCGGGCGATGCACGCCCAGGGGATCCATGTGGAGACCACCGCCGTCGGCGACCGCTACGTCTTGGAGCGGATGACGGAGGGGCGCTACTCGCTCGGCGGAGAGCAGAGCGGGCACCTCATCATGAGCGCATTCGCCACGACCGGCGACGGGCTCCTGACAGGGCTTCACCTCTGTGCCGAGATGGCGCGTCAGCGGAAGAGTCTCGCAGAGCTCGCCTCGGTGATGACCGTCTTCCCGCAGGTGCTCGTCAACGTGCGCGGCGTCGAGCGATCGCGTGCGACCGACCCCGACGTGGCCGCTGCCGTCGCCGAGGCGGAGCGGGAGCTGGGCGAGAGTGGTCGAGTGCTTCTTCGCCCGTCGGGGACCGAGCTCATGGTGCGCGTGATGGTCGAGGCCGCCGACGAGACGACAGCGACGCGGATCGCCGAGCGATTGGCGGCCGTCGTCCGCGGCTGAGGTCGTTCGCCGATCGACGGGGCCTCTGTCCCGGCACGCCGGGGCTCTCCGGGCCGTCATCTGGTCGTACCATGGCGTCAAAGGGCCCGCATGGGCTCGCCGAAACGGGTCGAGGTCAGCCGATGACGCAGCGCGTTCCGCGCCGACGGGGACGGGTGGCGCCATTCGACGATTGGTGGTCGGCGGTGTCGGGCGGCCGGTTCTTCACCTGGTGGACACTCGTGGCTTCGGGGCTCGCCGCCGTGTTCCTCCTCAGCCCGATCTCGGGTCCTCTCAGCCCGACCGAGACCGCTGCGGCGATGTTCGCTTCTTTTCTGACGTGGGTCGTCATCGTCCTCGTGGTCTTTCCCGTCGCGGTGGTCGAGCGGCGCCTGCAGCGCCCCACGGTGCGGGGCGCTCTGGTGGTCGTCGTCCTGGTGACGGTGTCCCTTCTCCGCCCGTTCCTCAACGACGCGACCGGGGGCATGCTCTTCGGACTGGTCAGCGAGGCGCATTGGGCTCAGCGGATCGCCACCAACGCGTTGATCTGGTTCACCCTCCTGCCCCTCGTCGCGGCGGCCGCGAGCGTCTACGAGGAGTCGCGGCGTTCCGGCACCCGGCTGAGCGCGGCACTGTCGGTGTTCGAGGACCTCCAGCGCCGGATCGCCCATTACGGTGACGAGAACGGACGTCTGCTCACCGAGGAGATCCGTCGGTTGCGGGTGCAGCGTGACGACCTCTTGGACCGTGCCGTCGACTTCGATGCCGTTCGGGCCTTCGCCGACGACGTGCGCGCGACCAGTCATCGCCTCGACGAGCGTCTGCAGACGCCCATCGACCACCGACCGGGCTACGCGCTGTCCGCCGGTGAACGGCGTCGCCCGCGCACCGGCTCCTTCCTGGCCCAGTTGGGACGGCCTCCGGCCGCCCTCGTTCTCGTGGTGTACTTCCTCGCCAGCGCCCCCTACACCGTCATGGTCGGCGGCTGGCCGCTGCTCTTGGCGGCGGGGAGCCTGCTGGTGGCGTTCGGCGTGATCGCGGATCTCATCGCCCGATGGGCGCAAGCGCGCGCGACGCCTCCCGTGGCGGGGGCGGTGTTCCTGGTCGTCTGGACAGCGGCAGGTGCGGGGATGAGCGCCGGTGGCGCCGCCCTCACGTCGATCGCCGCGATGGTGCTCCTCGTGCCGCTCCTCTCGATTCCCGGCCTGGCACTGGTCTGCGCGATCGGTGTCGGCGCGATGAACCGCGCGGAGGCCGATCGGCAGAGCCTGTCCCAGCTCCTCGCGGCGACCTCATCACTGGTCACTTCACAGACCGCGCGGGCGCGCGATCCGTTGTGGCGGGGCGTGGACCTCCTCCACGACAGGGTGCAGAGCACGTGCGTGATCTTCGCCGCGCGCGCCGACGAGCGGCCGCCGACGCCGGAGGAGCGCGAGAAGTTCCGGCGCGACACCGATCTCGCCTTCGACGAGATCCTCGCGGGCGCGAGTGCCGGTCCTCTGGTCGGCGACGACATCGACGGTCTCCTGGCGACCTGGTCCGAAGTCCTCGATGTGCGTGCCGAGATCGATCCGCTCGCGATTGCCGCGCTGCAGGCGCCGGCGGTCGCCGCTGCGGTCGGCAACATCATCAGCGAGGGCTTCGTGAACGCCGTCAAGCACTCGTCGGCCCGCGCGGCGCGCGTGCGGGTGACCAGCGCGCCCGACGGTTCGGCGGTGTCGGTCGCCGTCGTCTCGCCGGGCACACTCCGCGCTCACGGCGCGCGCGGGCTCGGGCTGTCCGCCTTCGACGATCGCGCCCGGCTGACCCAGGTCGGACGCGATGTCGTGCTGGAGGTGGCGGTGCCCACGGTGACGGCACCGGCGCCCACCCGCGCTCCCTCGCGCCGATGGGACGCCCCTACCGAGCCGGTCCGTGTTCCGCCGCGCCCGGCGCGGTGACGGGAACGGCGAAGGGCTCGGTGCGGCGTCCCAGCGCGTGCGTCACTCCGGTTCGCTCCACGACAGCGACTCGATGTATCGCAGCAGCACACCCTCCCGGAGCGCCCAGGGCGACACCTCCAGCTCGTCGACATCGAGCACCGTCATCGCTGTGTGGAGCACGACGGCGCCGGCGACGATCTGGAACGTGCGATCGGCAGTGATCCCGGGAAGCTCCTGCCTCGCCGAGGCGGGAAGCCGTGCCAGTCGGGGGATCCACGAGCCGAGGGCCGCGCGCGGGAGGAGCATCCGTTCGGTGCCGCTCCAGCCGGGGGCCGGGTAGCCGGCCAGTTTCGCGAGGGATCGGATGGCCTTGGAGGAGCCCACCACGTGGTCGGGGGAAGGCTGGTCGCGCATCGACGCGGCGACCGGCTCGAGCGTCGCCCGAGCGTGGTCTCGGAGTGCCTCCACGGCGTCCTCGCCGGGCGGGTCCTCCGGCATGAACTCGATGGTCATCCGCCCGGCGCCGAGGGGGACCGACGCGGCGATCTCGGGCAGCTCATCCGAGCCCGTGGCCAGTTCCAGGGAGCCGCCGCCGATGTCGAAGAGCAGGATCTGACCCGCCGCCCAGCCGAACCACCGCCGCACCGCGAGGAAGGTGAACCGGGCCTCGGACTCCCCGCCCAGCACCTGCAGCTCCTGTCCGAGGGCGCGTTCGACCCGCGCGATCACGGCGGCGCCGTTGGTGGCCTCCCGGACGGCGCTCGTGGCGGTGGCGAGGAGCTCCCGCACGTTCTCCGCCTGCGCGACGGCGCGGGCGGCACGGACGGCTTCTTCGAGCGCGACGACGCCCTCCTCGCTGATCGACCCGTCGGGAGTCAGATACCGCATGAGTCTGAGGACCGTGCGCGTGCTGCTCGTGGCGAGGGGCCTGCCTCCGGGGCGGACATCGGCCACGAGAAGGTGCACGGTGTTCGAGCCGATGTCGAGGACTCCGAGGCGCATGAGAAGAGCGTAGTGGGGCGCTTCCGCTCACCGCCGCCAGAGGGACACGGCGGGAGGAGCAGGCGGGACTAGAGTGGGCGCGATGACCTCCGACGACACCCGCATGAGCGATGCCCTCTACCGCCGCATCGAACGCGCGGACTGGGCGCGACTGGCGCCGGGACTGGCCAATCCCCTCACCGAGGCCGAGGTCGTGCAGCTGCGCGGCATCGGCGACCGCCTCGACATCACCGAGGTCCGCGAGGTCTATCTGCCCCTCAGCCGCCTGCTGAGCGCGTACGCGGAGAACACGAAGCGCCTCGGCGCGGAGACGGCGGCCTTCCTCCGTGAGCCGGATTCCACCACCCCGTTCGTCGTGGCGGTCGCCGGCTCGGTCGCGGTCGGCAAGTCCACGATCGCCCGTCTCCTGCGCGAACTCATGAGTCGCTGGCCGGGGACCCCTCGGGTGGAGCTCGTCACGACCGACGGCTTCCTCTACCCCAACGCGGAGCTGGAGCGTCGCGGACTGATGTCGCGCAAGGGATTCCCCGAGTCGTACGACCGTCGCGCGATGGTGCAGTTCCTCTCAGAGGTCAAGTCCGGCGCGCCCGAGGTGCGCGCCCCGTTCTACTCGCACATGCGCTACGACATCATCCCCGACGCCTACGTGACGGTGCGCCGCCCCGACGTCGTGATCGTCGAGGGGCTCAACGTGCTGGCGCCGCCGCCGGCTCCCCACGACATCGCGGTGAGCGATCTGTTCGACTTCTCGATCTATGTCGACGCCGATGTGGCACACATCGAGACCTGGTTCGTCGACCGTTTCCTCGCGCTGCGCCAGAGCGCGTTCACCAACCCGAACTCGTTCTTCCGGGTGTTCGCCGACATCTCCGATGAGGACGCGGTGACGCAGGCCCTCGGCTTCTGGCGTGACATCAACCTTCCGAACCTGCGGGAGAACGTCGAGCCGACCAAGCACCGCGCGCAGCTCGTCCTCAACAAGGGCGAGGACCACGTCGTGGAATCGGTGCTCTTGCGCAAGCTCTGAGCGCCGCGGTTCCGGCCAGATTCCCGGCTGGCCGGCGCAGGGGCGACTGGCCGCCCGCGTACGATTGAGCGCATGTGTGGAATCGTCGGATACGTCGGCCCCCGGCCCAGCCAGGACATTCTCTTGGGGGGGCTGGCGCGCCTCGAGTACCGCGGATACGACTCCGCGGGGATCGCCGTGATCGATGGCGACGGCGAGCTGGGGCTGCGCAAGCGTGCGGGAAAGCTGCAGGTACTCCGCGACGATCTGTCCCACCACCCGCTCGCCGACGGCACGACCGGGATCGGTCACACCCGGTGGGCGACCCACGGCGGTCCCACCGACGCCAACGCGCACCCGCATCTCGCCGACGACGACAGACTCGCCGTCATCCACAACGGCATCATCGAGAACTTCGCCGACCTCAAGCGCGAGCTCCTCGAGGAGGGGTACGCCTTCCGTAGCGAGACCGACACCGAGGTGGCGGCTGTGCTCCTCGGGCGCGAGTACCGCCGCTCGAATGACCTCGTCGCCGCTTTCCGCGCCGTGGTATCGCGGTTGGAGGGGGCATTCACCCTCCTCGCCATGCATCGGGACGAGCCGGGGCTCGTCGTCGGAGCTCGTCGCAACTCGCCGCTGGTGATCGGCCTCGGAGAGGGCGAGAACTTCCTCGGCTCGGATGTCGCGGCGTTCGTCGAGTACACGCGCAACGCGCTCGCCATCGGCCAGGACGAGATCGTCGCGATCACGCCGCAGGGGGTGACGGTGACCGACTTCGAGGGGATCCCCGTCGCCGCGGAGCCCTTCGAGGTGGTGTGGGATGCCTCCGCCGCGGAGAAGGGCGGGTGGTCGTCGTTCATGGCCAAGGAAGTGTCCGAGGAACCCGACGCCGTGGCCAACACTCTGCGCGGACGTCTGCGCGACGGCGAAGTGGTGATCCCCGAGCTCGAAGGACTCGACGAGCTCTTCGCCGGGATCTCGCGGGTGATCGTGGTCGCCTGTGGGACCGCCGCCTACGCCGGGCTCGTCGGGAAGTACGCGCTCGAGCAATGGACGCGCGTCCCCGTCGACGTCGAGCTGGCCCATGAGTTCCGCTACCGCGATCCGGTGATCGGACCCGACACCCTCGTCGTCTCGATCTCGCAGTCGGGAGAGACGATGGACACTCTGATGGCCGTGAAGTACGCCCGTGAGAAGGGTGCGCGGACACTTTCGATCTGCAACACCCAGGGCGCCACGATTCCGCGGGAGTCAGACGCGATCGTCTACACGCACGCGGGGCCCGAGGTCGCCGTCGCCTCCACCAAGGCGTTCGTGGCGCAGATCACGGCGCTCTACCTCCTGGGCCTCCACATGGGACGGGTCCGTGGAGCGCTCACTCCCGCCGAGTCCGCGCGGAACGTCGCCGAGCTCGAGGCGGTGCCGGACAAGATCGCGTGGGTTCTCGAGAAGGAACAGTCCCACATCGAGCAGTTCTCCCACTGGATGGCGGACACGCAGTCGGTGCTCTTCCTCGGGCGCCACGTCGGTTACCCCATCGCTCTCGAGGGCGCGCTGAAGCTCAAGGAGATCTCCTACATCCACGCCGAGGGCTTCGCCGCGGGTGAGCTCAAGCACGGTCCGATCGCCCTGATCGAGCCGGGCCAGCCGGTGTTCGTGATCGTCCCGTCTCCGCGGGAGTCAGGCGAGCTCCACAAGAAGGTGGTCTCGAACATCCAAGAGATCCGTGCCCGCGGCGCCCGGGTGATCGCGGTCGCCGAAGAAGGCGACGCCGCCGTTCTGCCCTTCGCCGACGAGGTGCTGCGCATCCCGCTGGCCGGTGCTCTCTTCGAGCCTTTGCTCGCGGTGGTGCCCCTCCACATCTTCGCGATGGGGCTGGCGACGGCGAAGGGGCTGGATGTCGACCAGCCGCGGAACCTCGCGAAGTCGGTCACGGTCGAATAGGCCATCGATGAGGATCGTGATCGGATGATCGTCGGGGTCGGGGTCGACCTCGTCGACATCCCTCGGTTCGAGCGGTCGATCCAGCGCACGCCGCGACTGATGGAACGCCTGTTCGCGGAGAGTGAGCGCCGACTGCGGGCGCCGTCGCTCGCGGCGCGATACGCGGCGAAGGAAGCGCTGATCAAGGCGCTCGGCGGGTCGGACGGCGTGCACTGGACCGACATCGAGGTCGGGTCGGAACCGTCGGGCAGGCCGGTCTTCGCGCTGGGCGGTGAGACCGCCCGCACGGTGCGGGACCGCGGCATCACCGCATTGCATCTGTCCCTCTCCCACGACGCGGGCGTGGCGGTGGCGTACGTCGTGGCGGAGGCGGAATCGCAAGCGGCCGCGACTGCGGCGGATGGTGGAGAGAGCGGAGCGGCACGGTGAACGAGAACCTCACGGGTCTGCGCGAAGCCGTCATCGACGTGGCCGCGATCACCGCCAACGTGCGGCACCTCCGGCGGCTGACCGGCACCGAGATCATCGCGGTCGTGAAGGCCGACGGCTACGGCCACGGTGCGGTCCGCTCGGCGCGAGCGGCCGTGGACGGGGGAGCGAGCCGGGTCGCCGTCTCCGACGTCACCGAGGCCCTCGCGCTACGTCGTGCCGGTATCGTCGCGCCGCTGCTGGCGTGGCTGCACGCGCCGGGGGAGACCTTCGTCGAGGCCGCCGCGGCCGGGATCGAGATCGGGATCTCCTCGTTCGACCAGCTCGTCGCCGCCGCTGCGGCCTCGCGTCCGGACCGGCCGACCGCCGTCCACCTGAAGGTCGAGACAGGTCTCGGACGCAACGGGATCCCCCCGGAGGACCAGCGGATCGTCTTCGCAGAGGCGGCGCGTCTCGAACGTATCGGCAGGCTCCGGGTGGTCGGCATCTTCAGTCACCTGTCGAACACGTCCGACGCCGACGATCTGGCGGCCACGGCGCGGTTCGAACACGCGCTCGCGGCGGCCGCCGTCGCGGGCCTGCAACCCTCCCTCCGGCACCTCGCCGCCTCACATGCGGCGATCGCTCTGCCGGCGACGCGCTTCGACAGCGTACGGATCGGGATCGCGATGTACGGGCTTTCGCCGTTCGAAGACCGCTCGTCGGCCGACCTCGGACTCCGCCCCGCCATGACCCTGCGCGGCTCGGTCGCCGCCGTCCGCCGCGTTCCCGCGGGTCAGGGCGTCTCCTACGGATACCAGTACCGGACGGCGACCGAGACCACTCTCGCGCTCGTTCCGCTCGGCTACGCCGACGGTGTGCCCCGCAACGCCTCCGGGGGCGGGGCAGTGCGGATCGGTGGCGCCCAGTTCCCCGTCGCCGGCCGGATCGCGATGGACCAGTTCGTCGTCGATGTCGGAGACCATCCCGTCGCCGTGGGCGACGACGTCGTGCTCTTCGGCGACCCCACGCTCGGCGAGCCCGCGGTGGAACGGTGGGCGGCCTCTGCCGGGACCATCAACTACGAGATCGTGACCCGCGTGGGTCCCCGGGTGCCTCGCCGCGAGGTGTCGCGGTGAGCGGGATGACCGCGCTCGAAGGCGTCCGTGAGATCGCGTCGCCGGAGGCGATGGAGGAGTTCGGTCGCGCCATCGGCGGCGCGCTCCGCGCCGGGGATCTGCTGGTGCTGACCGGGCCGCTGGGTGCCGGAAAGACGACCCTCACGCGCGGCATCGCGGCGGGGCTCGGCGTGCGGGGACCGGTGCAGAGTCCTACCTTCGTGATCGCGCGCACGCACCCGTCGCTCGTCGACGGGCCCGCGCTCGTGCACGTCGACGCCTACCGGTTGGGATCGCCCGCCGAGTTCGACGATCTCGGCCTCGACCTCGACCGATCGGTGACGATCGTCGAGTGGGGCAGAGGAATGGTCGACGGTCTCCTCGACCGGTGGTGGGAGGTCGAGATCGACCGCGAGTGGTCCGGTGTGGGTCAGGACACCGTGTGCACGGCGGCAGGGTCGAGCGAGGGCGTGCCGGACGATGATGCTCCGCGACGGGTGACCGTGACGCGACGAGACGCCTGACCCCGGATCGTCCGAAGCTCGACCGCGGCTACCCTGGAGGGGTGATCCTCGGCATCGACACTTCGCTCGGCACGTCCGTCGCCGTCGTGGAACGTGACGGTGTCATCCGTGCCGAGGCGTCGAGCCCCGATCCGCTGGGCCACGCCGAGGTCATCGGGCTCCTCCTGGAGGCGGTCCTCACCGAGGCCGCGTTCGGTCCCGTGGGTGCGACGTCGGCGGCGACCGAGGTCGAGCTCACCCATGTCGCAGCCGGGATGGGACCCGGTCCCTTCACGGGCCTGCGCGTCGGCATCGCGGCGGCCCGCGCCTTCGCACTCGGTCGCGATATCCCCGTCGTCGCCGTGCCGAGCCATGACGCCGCGGCGCTGTCGGTGCTGCTGTCCGATCCCTTCGCGAGCGTTCCCCGATTCGCGGTGGTCACCGACGCCCGCCGCCGGGAGTTCGCGTACTCCGTCTACGACGGGCTCGATGACGACGGGCTGCCCCGGTGCGTCGCAGGCCCGGCACTGGCCCCGCGAGATGAGGTCGACGATCGGCTGCGAGAGCTCGGCGCCGAGCGTCACGACGTCGGGACCGTCTCGGCTGCGATGACTGCCCTCGTGGCGGCACGTGCCGTCGCTGCCGGCCGCCGGCTCGCCGACGGCGCCCCTCTGTATCTGCGGGCGCCCGATGTGACGATGCCCTCGGGGCCGAAGCGGGTCGGAACATGACGCTGCGCACCGCCACCCCGGACGACCTGTCCCGCATCATGGATCTCGAGCGGGCTTCGTTCCCGACCGATGCATGGAGCCCCGCGATGATGGCGGCGGAGCTCGCGTCTCCGCACGGCCGGTACGTCGTCGACGAGGAAGCCGGTCGCCTCTTCGGCTACGGCGGCGTGCGCGCGGTGCGGGGAGCGGCCGACGCGGACATCCAGACGATCGCGATCGCGGCCGACGCGCGGGGCCGCGGACGAGGACGCCTGTTGCTGGCGGACCTGCTGCGCAGCGCTGCGGAACGCGGCGCCCGCGAGGTGTTCCTCGAGGTGCGCGCCGACAATCCGGCCGCATCGTCACTGTATGCGTCGGAGGGATTCGTGGAGATCGGGCGCCGTGCCCGGTACTACCAGCCCGACGACGTGGACGCCATCGTGATGAAGCTCGACCTCGAGGGCTGGACGGCGTCGCGGTCGGAGCGGGCCGCTCCCGCGACGAACTCGGCGGGATGGTGCGGATGACCGAACGTGAACCGCTCGTGCTGGGGATCGAGACCAGCTGCGATGAGACGGGCATCGGCATCGTCCGCGGGCGCACCCTGCTCTCGAACACGATCGCGAGCTCCATGGCCGAACATGCACGCTTCGGCGGCGTCGTCCCCGAGGTCGCCGCCCGCGCGCACCTGGAGGCTCTGGAGCCGGCGATCCGCGCCGCGACGGCCGAGGCGGGTGTCGCGCTCACCGACCTCGACGCCATCGCCGTGACGAGCGGTCCGGGACTGGCCGGTGCGCTCATGGTCGGCGTGGGCGCGGCCAAGGCCCTCGCCGTCTCCCTGGACCGTCCGCTCTACGCCGTCAATCACCTCGTCGGCCACATCGCCGCCGACATCCTGACCGGAGAACGCGTCGAGTACCCGACCGTCGCGCTCCTGGTCTCGGGGGGCCACACTTCGCTCCTGCTCGTGCGTGACCTCGTCTCCGACGTCGAGCTGTTGGGCGAGACGATGGACGACGCTGCGGGCGAGGCCTTCGACAAGATCGCACGCATCCTGGGGCTCCCCTACCCCGGCGGGCCCGAGATCGATCGTGCGGCCGCCGAAGGTGACCCCACGGCGATCCGATTCCCGCGCGGACTCTCTCGGGCCTCCGACATGGCCGACCATCGCTACGACTTCTCCTTCTCGGGGTTGAAGACCGCGGTCGCTCGATGGGTGGAGCGTGCCGAGGCGGCCGGTGAGCAGATCTCCGTGGCCGACGTCGCCGCCTCTTTCCGGGACGCGGTCATCGACGTCCTGGTCACCAAAGCGCTCGACGCGTGCCAGCGGCACGGTGTGCCGCGGCTGCTCCTGGGTGGTGGGGTGGTCGCCAACCGCCGTCTCCGCGAGGTCGCCCTCTCCCGCGCAGAGGCCGCAGGTGTCGCAGTGCGCATCCCCCCGCTCACGCTCTGCACCGACAACGGTGCGATGATCGCGGCGCTCGCCGCCGAGCTGATCCGGAACGGACAGCCCGCCTCGACGCTCGACTTCGGCGCGGACTCGACCCTCCCGGTCACGCAGATCCAGGTGGCGGTGAGCGCATGACGTCCGATCGCCCCGAGGGATCGAACTCTCTCCCCGACGACGTGCCTCAGCTGCCGGTGCCGCTGCTGGACGCTGATACCGCGTCCGCTTCCGGTGAGGCGGCGCTTCCCGGCGCGCATCGGGGCGGTTTCCGGCGGCCCCTTACGGAGCCGATCGACATCGCCGCCGCCGCGGGCTCTGCCGTGCCCGAGGCTCCCGAGGTTCGGTGGGCGCCTCCGCCACCGGCGCCCCTTCCGCGGTCGGCAGGCTGGGCGCTGACCTTCGCGATCCTGGCACTGGCGATCTCGCTCCTGGTGGGGTGGGGATTCCCGGCCGGAATCCTCGGCGCCGTGCTGGCGATCGTCGCGCTCCGCCGGCCGTGGGAGAACCGCGGCGTCGCTGTCTGGGCCCTCTGCCTGAGTGTGCTCTCGCTCGCGTACAGCGCCGGCTGGCTCTGGTGGGCCCACATGCAGGGCGCGCTCTGGTCGTGACGGTCGCGGCCATCGCTCCCCCGCGTCCGCATTCAGTGCGGCGCGGGGCGATGGCAGGCGGGTGTGGTCATCGAGTCCGTCTGCCCGGCTCTGCCGCGTTCATGCCTGGGTGGTGATGCCGGGGAGTACGAGCGCGAGCCATCTGCGGCGGACCTGGGCGGGCTGGTCGGTGGGTGTGGTCGCCATCAGCAGGTAGAAGTCGTCGACGGTGACCTCGGGGCGGATGTCGCCCACCTGCTGGCCGAGGGCGATGAGGTCCGCCAGCGCGGCGCCCGCGCGGGCCTCGTCGGACTGGTCGCCGTGGCCTTCCACGCCGAGACTCTTCGCGGCGGCCTTGATGGCGTGAGCGTGTGCGGAGGACTCGACGACGCGGTCGAGGAACCCCACGACCTCGTCGACCGCCGTCGCCCCGTCGTGGGCACGGGCCAGGGACGCCTCGGCGTCGTCCGCGACCTCCGCGACGTACTCGGAGATCACGGCGGCCAGCAGGTCGGTCTTGGTCGGGAAATGCCGGTAGAGGGTGCCGACGGCGACGCCGGCGGCCTTGGCGATCTCGTCCATCCCGACGTCCGGTCCGTGCTCACTGATCTGTTCCTGTGCGGCGTCGAGGATCTTGCGGCGGTTGCGGACCGCGTCGGCTCGCATGGGGCGGTCGAGGGGCATGCGTTCTCCTGAGCGGTGAGGGACACGTAAATGAGAGCCAGACTCGCACTTGCGCGAAAGTGAGTCATGGTTCATGATGTTGATGAACCAGCATTCACTTTACATCGGGAGAGCAGGAAATGACCACCAAGACCGCACTCGTCACCGGCGCCTCCTCCGGCATCGGCGAGTCCACCGCCCGCAAGCTGCAGTCGCTCGGGTTCACCGTGTACGGGGCAGCGCGCCGCATCGACCGGCTGCAGAAGCTGGCCTCTGACGGCATCCGTCCCCTCGGGATGGACGTGACCGACGAGCAGTCGATGAAGGACGGCGTGGCGAAGATCATCGCCGAGACCGGACGCATCGACGTGCTCGTGAACAACGCGGGCTACGGCTCGTATGGTGCGATCGAGGACGTCCCCATCGACGAGGGGCGCCGCCAGTTCGAGGTCAACGTCTTCGGCGCGATGGCCCTCGTCCAGCTCGTTCTTCCGCACATGCGGAAGCAGGGGAGCGGGACGATTGTGAACATCACCTCCATGGGAGGGAAGATCTACACGCCCTTGGGTGGCTGGTACCACGGCACGAAGTTCGCGCTCGAAGCGCTGTCCGACTGCCTGCGAGTGGAGCTCGCGCCGTTCGGGATCGATGTCGTCGTGATCGAGCCCGGCGGGATCGCCACCGAGTGGGGCGGGATCGCCGCCGACCACCTCGACGAGGCATCGAAGGACTCCGCATACAAACGACAGGCCGACGCGGTCGCCGCGTCGTTGCGGTCGGAGGCGAACGCCAACCGCAACAGCCCCCCGTCCGTGATCTCCGACGCGATCGGAAAGGCCGTCACGGCGCGCCGCCCGAAGACCCGCTACGCGGTCGGGTTCGGAGCCAAACCGCTGATCACCGCGGGGAACATCCTCTCCGATCGCCAGTTCGACGCGCTCATCACCCGCGCCACGGGCGTTCCCCGCGACTGAGCGATCCGCCCCCGGTTCCGTGGTCCCGATGCCACGGAACCGGGCCCCTTCACGCGGGGATCACCCGACACCGGGGCCTAGATCCTGTCGGCGAGAAGCGCGACCCGGGTCGATCCGATGCGCGTCAGGATCAGTGTGGCGGAAGCGGATCCTCGGAGCTTCAGACGCGTGCGCAGCCGGGCGGGATCGACGTCGACACCGCGCTTCTTGATCTCGAGGGTTCCCACTCCCCGTTCGCGCAGCGCACGCGCCAGTCGCGAGACGTCGGTGGGGAGGCTCTCGCGGATGCGGAAGGTCTGCGCGAAGGGACTCGTCCGAGCCGTGTCGGAGGTGAGGTAGGCGATGCCGTCGGCGACCATGCCGGCATCGAGGTCTCGCGCGAGGTCACCGATCAGGCGCGCGCGGATGACGGCACCGGCCGGCTCGTGCAGGAACTCCCCGAGAGCGCGGACCGGCTCGTCGATGCTGTCGCCGGGCGCAGTCATCTCGTGCGCGCGGTCGCCGTTCACGACGAGGGCCGCTCGGTGCACACCCGCACGGGCCAGCGCTCCGGTCCAGACGACCAGTTCGATCGTGGCGCCGTCGACGGTGATCCACTGGGCTTCCACCGGGTGGTCGTCCGTGCCCGGCGGAATCCGGCCGCGGTCGAAGCCCGGCCCGAGCTTGATCCCCGTCGGAAGTCTCGCGGCCAGGTCGAAGGACCACTCCAGCGGCGGAGACCATTCGGCTGCCGACGTCCGTCGCGTCTCCTCGTGACCGGCCGTGCGGCGAGCCGGGTCGAGCCAGGCGGCGTCCACCTCGCTCAGATCGACCTCCTGAGCCTGAGCGTGCCGCACGGTCACGGTGTCGGCGAACGGGGCGAGATTGTAGGCGGCGATCGCCGCCGTGACCTCATCCGCCTCGACGGCGAGCACCTCGAGGCCGATCCCCGCCATCCCGAGGGAGTCGCCCCCGATCCCGCAGCCCAGGTCGGCGACGCGTCGAACCCCGGCGTCCCGGAACCGCCCCGCGTGTCGCGCGGCGATCGCGAGTCGCGAGGCCTGCTCCAGGCCGGCGCGCGTGAAGAGCATGCGCGAGGCGAACGGACCGAACTTCGTCTCCGCACGATGGCGCAGACGCGCCTGCCCGACGACCGCCGACACGCGTTCGGGCGCGTGACCTGCGGCGCGGAGCCGGCTGACGACCGCGGCGACGTCGTCGGTCGAGGCGACCGTTCCGAGCTCGTCGAGGAGCCGGAGCCCGTCTGGGGTCAGCAGCGACGTCAGTTCGGCGAGATCCACCCGGCAAGCCTATGCCGGGTGCTCCGCCGCACCCCGTGACCTCCCGCGCTCCCGCGTGGGGACACGGGCGGCGGAAGGGCTCGGAATCCGGTTGGCACTCGCGTTGCACGAGTGCCAACCGGGCCCTAGACTGGCGTTAGCACTCGAAGTGTGCGGGTGCTAATGAGTCTTGAGGCAAGACCCCTGAAGCAAGAAAGAGGTAGACCGTGTCGGTTTCCATCAAGCCGCTCGAGGACCGCATCGTCATCAAGCAGGTCGAGGCTGAGCAGGTGACGTCCAGCGGACTCGTCATCCCCGACACCGCGAAGGAGAAGCCCCAGGAGGGTGAGGTCGTCGCGGTGGGCCCCGGTCGTATCGACGACAACGGCAACCGTGTGCCGCTCGACGTCGCGGTCGGCGACCGCGTCATCTACAGCAAGTACGGCGGGACCGAGGTCAAGTTCGGTGGCGACGAGTTCCTCGTCCTCTCCGCGCGCGACGTCCTCGCTGTCGTCGTTCGCTGACATCGCCCGCGGACGACTCGTCCGCGCGACGGTCTCGAAAGGCCCGGACGCCTCGGCGTCCGGGCCTTTCGCCGTTCCCGCAGGCCTGGGTGGCAGGAACTCCGCGGACAACGGCAGGATCCCGCCGGGTGTACCGGCACCCACCGAGTCAGGACCGTTCTAGTCTTGGACTCATGACATCCCGCAGCTCCGACGCAGAACGCGCGCGGGGCGGGGTCTACGCGTTCATCGCCTATCTGCTCTGGGGCTTTCTGCCCCTCTACTTCCTCACGCTTCCGCCGACCGGGCCGTGGGAGGTCGTGGCGTGGCGCATTCTGCTCTCGCTCGTCTTCTGCGCGCTGCTTCTCACCGTCACCCGCACGTGGAGCAAGCTGTGGGCGATCCTGCGCAACCGCCGGCTCGTCCTCTGGACGATGGCGGCGGGCCTGCTCATCTACGTCAACTGGCAGGTCTTCCTGGTCGGCACGCTCACCGGCCATGTCATCGAGGGCAGCCTCGGCTACTTCATCAATCCGATCGTGACCGTGCTCCTCGGCGTCCTCGTTCTCAAGGAGCGCCTGCGCGTCGCGCAGTGGGCCGCCATCGGCATCTCGGCGATCGCCGTTCTCGTGATCGTGATCGGATACGGGGCTTTTCCCTGGATCGCGCTGACACTCGCCGCGAGCTTCGGGACCTACGGACTCGTCAAGAAGCAGATCGGACCGAGCGTCGACGCCATCAGCGGTCTGACGCTCGAGTCACTGTGGCTCGCACCCGTCGCGGTCGTGCAGTTGATCGTGGTGGGGGCGACCACCGGGATCACGATGGGTCAGGTCAGTGCGGCGCATACCGCGCTACTCCTCCTCGCGGGAGCGGTCACGGCGACGCCGCTCCTCTTCTTCGCCGCCGGTGCCCGTCGTGCCACGCTCACCGTCATCGGCCTGCTGCAGTTCGTGGCACCCATCCTGCAGTTCATCACCGGCGCATGGATCATGGGCGAGCCGATGCCGTGGGAGCGCTGGATCGGCTTCGGGCTGGTGTGGCTGGCGCTCGTCGTCCTGATGGTCGACTCGGTGCGTCACGCTCGGCGCGCCCGCGCCGCCGTCGGGTCCGTCGCTTAGCGCCCGTGCCGGTTGCTCCCGGGCGATGGGGCGATCGCTCCCGTCACCAGTCGCGCGGTCCGGAGTCTCCGAACGGTCTCGCCCGCTGTCCGTCGAGGAAGTCGTCGATCGTCTGAGCGCGGCGCCGCGGCCGCAGGGGCTTCCCCGGTTGCGCTTTGGCTCCGACGGGGAGAGCGCCCGGGGTCATGCTCGCCCAATAGTCGAGGCGTCGGCGCTTCTCGCGTCGACGGCGACGTTCCCGGGCAGCCCGAGAAGCCGCATACACGGAGATCGTCGCGATGATCCCGATGCAGACGCCGACGACGCCGCCTGCGAGATAGGGGAAGAGAATGCCGGGGGTCGCGTCGTCAGGCTAGCGCTCGGGTCATGACGACGCTGTTTGCCGCCGGAGGATCCTGGCGCAGGGGAGTGGCTGGCGACGGGGAAAGATAACGAAAGTAACGATCCGGGAGGCGTTACACAGCGTTATCGTCACGGATTCCCCCTGCCCCTCGACTCGCGCCACGCTGCATAACTCGGCCAGCCTGGTCAACGCGTAGAGGTTCCAGCGCGCCGGGCCGACGCGCAGCATCCCCCCGACGGCGCGCAGGAGAACCACCGTGCACGCCCGATTCCTCGACCACATCACTCACGCCCGCCGACAGTCAACCGCGACCGTTCGACTCCGAGACGTCTACTTGCGGCAGCTCGAGCAAGTCGTGGACCTCACCGCCGCGACAACAACCGACCTCATCGCCTGGGTGAACAACCCCGACTGGTCGCCCTGCACCACCAACGCCGCGATCGCCACCGCCCGCGCCTTCTACCGCTGGGCGCACGAAACAGGCCTCATTGACACCAACCCCGCGGCACCCCTGCGCCGAGTCAGCATCCCGCCCAAGCGACCCCGCGTCGCGACCGCCGAACACATCGACACCGGCCTCGCGACCGGCAACCCCACAATGCAGGCGATCATCCTCCTCGGCGCCGAATGCGGCCTCCGCGTCCACGAGATCGCCAAACTCCACACCGACGACCGCCGAGGCGAATGGCTCGACATCATCGGCAAAGGCGGCCAGCAACGCACCGTGCACACCTCACCCGAACTCGCCCGCCTTCTCGACCAACTGGCCCCCGAGCCCGGCTGGTACTTCCCCTCACCCCGCGGCGGACACATCGTCCCCGCAACCATCCGCAACTGGATGCGCCGACACGTCGGCACCAACCCCCACTCACTCCGACACCGCGCCGGGACCACCGTCTACCAACGCACCGGGAACAACCTACGACTCACACAAGTGTTCCTCGGACACAGAGACCCCGGCACCACGGCAATCTACGTCCACATCAACGACGACGACCTCAGAGCCGCGAGCGCGGCTGCACGCATCGCCGCATAGAGCGACACCCGACAGCGAAGTAGTTCGCTGCGATCCCCGCGTCAAGCCCGACCACCACACAGCCCTCCCGCACGACGGTGCTCCGCACCATGCCGAACGAGCCACGAGGTGGGGGCTTGACCCGACGCTCTCCGCTTACTCAGCGGCCAGTGCGCCGAATGGCGAGCCATTCGGGCAAGCCGAAACCACCGAGAGGATCAACCACCATGCACGAGGACGAGCGGTACTCAGAAGGCGCGGTATCCAGCTTCGAGCGCTACGTCGCCGGAAACCGGAACGTGTTCGACCGCAAAACGGGCGAAGTGATGCTGATCAGCGGACTGAGCCACGTCACCGCACGGATGCTCAACAACGGCGCAGACCGCGAGAAGTGGACGTGGAACTGATGCCCGACACGATGCAAGCCGATCTGCCGGGGGAGGGGTGGACCCTCGACGGCCTGGCCTACTGCCAGGTCGCGATCGCACGCGACGACCTCATGGACGTGGCCGCGAAGATCCGCACCGGACACCGCAGCAACGCCGTCGAGGCACTGAGCGCCGTCATCCACCAACTCGAGGCCGCCCGGAGGCACCTCGCATGAACATCACCGACGGACTCTTCCTCGACGGCGTGGTGCGGTTCCTCCTCGGATACGGAGGGATCATCGCGTCCTTAGCCCTCGTCGTGAGCTTCCTGGCCATCTACGCCGACGCGAAACGCCGCCGCTAGGACGTGGGGACCAGGACGGGCGGCTCGACCGCCTCGGCCTGGACGACGGCCACGGTGCGGGGTTTCGCGGTGCGGCACTGGCAACGGTGGCGGACGATGGTGCCCTCGCAGACGGTGCAGGTGTTCTCGGGCGTGATGGAGGCGACCATGGTGACCGCGCCGAGGGTGTCGTACGCGCGGAACGCTTCGGACCCGACGCCTTTGAACCAGTGGGAGTTGAGGGGGCGCACGGCGTCGCGTTTCGCGGCGGACCATTCCTCGAACTCGATCGCATCGTAGGTCCGGAACCGGAACACGCGCCGCGGTGACCAGACCGTGTGGAGGTCGCCGTCACCGGTCGCGGGCTTGGCGGCGAAGTAGCCCCGGCACTCGACCACGGCTTGGGTGACTTCCCGCATGACCTTGTCCGCGCGTGCCCAGTTCGGGGCGGTCCAGAACAGCATCACGTCGGCTTTCCGCAGCTGCACGAGCTTGTTCAGCACCCGCGCGTCCATCCGCGCCGATTCGCGGGAACTGGCCACGGAGGTGACCTCATCCATGTACACGTCGGAGTGCTCGACGGTCACCAACTGCTCGAAGTCGTCGAACTTGTCGTACAGGGGATGCTCGTTCCCGTTCCCGTCGAGGATCGGGACGGTGGACAGCATCCGCCGCCACCCCTCGACCACGCCCTCTTTGGTGTGCTGATGGTCGGGGTTCTCGCAGTGCCACCGCACGCCCTTGCGGGTCGGCTGGGACGTGACGATCAGACACAACGTCTTCCCACCCCCGTTCGGGCCGACGAACGCGACGATCGGGAACGACCGGCGCAGCGCGATCGCTTGCCGGAGGTACACGTCGCCGCCGCCGAGCCACAGCACGAACCGGGCTCGCAGGGGGAGGCGTTCGTTCCGGTCGGGGTGGCCGGTGTTGCGGGGCAGGGGCAGCAGTGTCGACAGGTCGAGCGCCTGCTGTGTGGTGTTCCGGTGTCTCATGTGCTGATCCCTCCAGGTGTGCAGGTGATGGGCGCGGCCGCCCTCCGACTACGGCGCTGACGCGCCTGCCGTCTCCGTGCGTCCGAGCCCATCAACTACCCCCCGAGAAGGGCGTCAGACCCCAAAGCCAGCGGACGCCCTTCACGAGCCAGAGCGTGATCCAGATCACGAAGTACGTGCCCGCGACGGTCCCGAGAAGTTGGAACGGGAACCACGCGCCCAGGCCCGCGGCACGGTGGACGAGCTCGGCCAGGAACGACCCGAAGTCGCTCAGCCACGACGGGGGATTTCCGGTGCCGAACAGGTCGAGGAACCAGGTGCAGATGATCTCCCACAGGTCGATGAAGAACTCCACGATCATCAGTTGTTCACCAACTTGTCCAGCAGCCGCTTGATCGCGGCCACGCCGATCACGACGATCCCGAACGCGGATATCCAGTACACCCACCCGGCGAGGGCTGCGAGATCGTCACCGGAGCACGCCGCCATGAACCGGTAGTCCTTGTGGGTGACCTTCCCGTTCGCGCCGACGTTCGGCATCGACAGCAGCAGGCCACCACAGTTCCCATCCGACAGCCCCTCGAACGCGAGGCCGACACCGGCTATCGCGGTCGCGAGCTTCCCCGGCGTCGATAGCCTCCACTTCTCATCGATCCGCGTGTTGAACTCGGCCATCTTCGCCGCCCGCGGGACGAACGCCCACACCAGAGCACACTTCACCGGCACGAGCACCCAATCGAGCGGGTTCGCGACCGACGCCCACCCGTCCGCCCAGCACTCACCGGCCGGGTCTGTGCCCGGGGTCGGATTCGGGTTGGGATTCGGGTTCGGGTTCGGATTGGGGCGCGGGTTGGGAGCCGGGTTGGGTGTCGGTCCGGGGATCGGGTAGGGGATCGGCTGGCCGTCCTCGCCCGTGATGATCCGCGTGTCGAGGTCAGTCTCATTGAACGTGAAGCGGTAAGGGCCGCACTCGTTGAGATCCACGCGATTGCCGCCCCAGGTGCAGCGGTAGGTTCCGCTGTCGGTCTGCGCCTTGGTTCCCTGCTCGGTCTTCGTCCACCAGTTGGAGCAGTCGATAGCCCACGTCATGCAGCTATAGGTGATCTTGTCGTGAATCTTCCACAGCTTCAGACCGGTCCCGTCCCCCGGGTCCAGGCCCTTCCGCTCGGTCTCGGAATAGTCGGGCACCTCCTGCGTGGCGATCTCGGTCTGAGCACCGGACTCGGTGTCGCGGGAGCCGACCTTGATCTCCGAGGGCATCAGGTCAGGCCCGTGCCCCGGCTTGGAAACGAATGCGTCGTTGCAGCTGCGCTCGATCCCCTCCATCGGCACACCCGCAGACTCCCGGTACCTTCCCCCGGTGCCCGTCGTGGTCGTCCCATCCGGCCACTTGAGCGTGCAGTTCGTCTCTCGCTGAGGGTCTGCCTTCACATCCACCGCCTGAGCCACAACCTGACTCGTCCCGGCCTTCACGAGACCGTACGACTTGCCCGCGAGCGAAGAACCATCGCGGCCCGGATGACTACTTGCGCAGGCGGCCTGAAACGACGTCGAGATGTAGTTGTACGACTCCCACCGGTGCGGGGTGACCTCCGTGTTGAACTGCGCGAAGTTGGTGCCGGAGGGGATGCCGCCGCGCCAGCAGTAGAGGTTGTACGTCACCACACCAATACGAGTCTGGGTGGTGCCGACGACAGACATCGTGGACCCGCCGTAGGTGATCTGGGGCCGCGCGGTCATATCCGCATTCGGGTTGGCCAACTCGGCAACGCAGTCAGACGTGCCGATACCAAAACTGAGGATGTCGTACCCCACCTGCATCCACTGATCCGCTCCACACAGACCAGCCATCATGTCGGTATCCGTGATCGCGCCATAGATCTTCAAGCCCTCCGCTCCGAGCAGCCAGCCACCGGAGAAAGCCGCAGCGAACATGTTCGCTCCACCAACGACCTTGCTGAATGTCGAAGGAGCCGTGATCGGAGTACCAACGACCGCGGGTTTGGCAGTACCGGCCGCCGCCTCAGCCGCCGCAGCGGCAGCGGTCGCACGCGCCTTCGCACGCACCCACGAGGGTTGGCGGATACCGGGCTTGCCGAGAGACGGACCATTCGGATGC
This sequence comes from Microbacterium sp., assembly GCF_047607225.1. Lineage (GTDB taxonomy): Bacteria > Actinomycetota > Actinomycetes > Actinomycetales > Microbacteriaceae > Microbacterium. The sequence continues at coordinate 30,749 of NZ_JASGDO010000048.1, forward strand.
CCGATAGTGATGCGACCAATCGTCCGCGGAAAATCCGTCAGAGGATCAACCGTCGGCGGAAGCACAGTCTCAGCCGGGCGCACCGCCTCGACGGTCTGCGCCGCCGCGGCGGCAGGCGTCGCACCGACCAGCACGACGAGAGCCGCGACCACCGCCGCGACAATGGTCCTACGGATCGATCTGTTCATCCTGACCTCCCACAGATAGAGCGGTGGCCGCGTACGCACCCCCCAAGGGACGCACGCGGCCACCAGACGCCGTTACTTCGACGTGGACTTGAACGCCGCGATACCGCGACGGATCCCGACCAGCGCGAGCATCACGACGATGCCCGCCGCGACGCCGACACCGACGTAGCCGAGGACCGCGGGCCCACCCGCGGCGAGGTCGGCGGTGAAGTCGGCCGGGGAGTATCCCTCGCCAGCGGCGAGGAACGTGGTGATGGAGTCCATCTGTGTTTCCTTTCGTTGTGGGAGGGATCTCCCGGTTGACCCAGACGACAGCCGCCCGGGAGAGGGTCACCCCCGCCGAATGACGGAGGCGAACAGTTGCAGGCCCGCCCCAACGGCGAAGCAGACCAAGACGGCGGTAACGGCCTCACTGATATCCATCAGCGCGCCACCCACGTGAACAGGCGAACCCCGGCCGAGATCGACACGACGAACACGCCCGCAGCGACCAGCGCCGCCACCAGCGGGCTCACCACAGCGACCTCACGAACGCCATGCCGAGCACGAACGCCAGCAGGCAACACGTGACCAAGCCCACCCAGTACGCCGACCGGGCCAGTTCCAGAGCCTCACTCACGCGTCCGCCCCACCCACCGCAGCGACCAGGAGAGCGACGATCCCGACACCGACACACAGAACCGTGCCGCCGATCAGGAGAGCGTCGATCACCGCATCGAACATGACCGGCGTCCTCAGCCCTTCGCGGGGGTGAACATGCGCGAGTTGATCGCGTCGAGGTCACCGGGGGTGATGTAGCGGCGGGCGTGAAGCTCGGTGTAGACCTTGCCGGGGGTCTCGGGGTCGCGGCGTTCGCTGACCGTGGCGATGACGCCGAGGAACGAGCCGATCGTGGGGACCTGCACGTTGTCCTCGCCGGAGCGTTCCCAGATGCGGACCGCGAGGCGACCGCCGTCCTGATCCACGAGCGTGACGTCGTGGGCGTAGACCACACCGTCCGACTTCTTCGTCTGCGCCTGCAAGCGCTCCACGATCCCGGTCACCATCACGCTCGGGCTGAGCGTTCTACCAATGGCCATGCGCGGCCCCCTTCGATCCTGTGCCGCGACCCATGCGCGGCGCCTAGAATCAGCGTAGAAACACCCGGTCAGAGTTGATAAATGTCAAGTTCAGGCGGTCCAGTGGGCCGGGCGGGGCGCGCGCTGAGTGCCGGGACGGCGGGCACCAGGCGCAGGAGCAGGGCGGGGAACCTGCTGACTGGGGGGCGGGTACTCGAACCTCACGAACCGGCGTATCTCCTCGATCCGGTCGGATTCGACCAGTTCGAGGATGCGGGAGATCACGTCCGCGTCGTCACGGACGGCCCGCCACTGCGCCTTGTCGATCATGATCACCAGGTCGTCCTCGGCGGTGTCGGCGTCCTCGTCCTCCACGATCTGCTCGTCATCGACGTCATCGATCCCGGCCGCGTCTTTCAGGCCCCGGCTCCACGTCATCGCCCGCCGCCCCGCCGTGGTCTCGACGTACTCGATCCACCACTCCCGGTTCCGTTCGACCTCTTCCGGGGTCAGCCCGTCCACGTCGAGCAGTTCCAGCGGCACGAGGGAATCCAGACGACCCTTCTTCATGTCCTGCCGGGCCATCTCCGACCCGATCTTCCACCCGCGGGGACGGTCACCCTCCTGCAACTTCGAAATGTAGAGCGCGACGACCTCCCCGTCCCGGACAGTGCGGATATCGACCCCGCGCCGGCGTGAAGGTTCCCGGCCGCCGGCACCGACCACCATCGTCTGCCACCGGTCCGACAGCCACCCGTGGATCTCCGAACGCCGTTTCTGGCCGATGCCCTGCGACGCGGCCCGGTCAGCGTCCGACGCGAGAGCATGCAGCCGCTCCCACCGCTTCACCCGACGCTTGTTCATCGACCCGTCACGGTTCCGCAGGGTCTCCGCCTCCCGCAGCGCGATCGCCGCGTCCTGGCGGGCGTCGGCGGCAGCCCCGGGAAGGTCCACGAAGAACAACACGTGCAGGTGCGCGTGCCACCCGTTCTCCCACCCGAGAGTGACTTCCTGCGACTTGATGAAGTGGCGGATGCCGTGCACCCGCGCGAACCTCTTCCACGGAGCCCCGTTGATCGTCGCCGTGAAACCGGCCGTGAGCGCATCCATCGTCCGCTCAAGCGAATCGGTGCCGTGGTGGCGGACGGTGAACGTCACGAACAGGAACTGCCCCGACTGACCCTCCCACCACGCGGCCGCATCCTGCACCTCAGTCGAACGTCGAGTGCGGATCAGAGCGCCACAGCACGCGCACCCCCACACCGACCCACACGACTGCACACCGGAGAACCGGGCCGGGCCCGCCTCCCGCTTATGCACCCCGACGTGCGACCCCGCAGACCACCCGCACGTCGCCGGGCGCGGAGCGAGCTCAGCGAAGTGGTCGCGGCCGTGCGCGTCGATCGTCGCGTCCACCAGCCACCGCGACGACACCGACCGCCGCGCGAACCGCTCACGACGCGCGGCGCGGAACGCTTCCCGAGACAAGCGCGGGGTTACCGAACTCGCATTGGTACCAAGGCCGGGCCGCTGGCCCGGCTCCCCGGGCGAAAACTCGACCATCAGACGATGGACCTCGGTAGGGTGCGGACATGAACGAGCCATACGCACTCGCGAACCTGCCTGCGCCGACACTTCAGCTGCCGGTCCATTTCCGTAACGCCGGGACTGAGTACGTACTCAAGCCAGACGGCGACAGATGGAGTGTGCATCGCCTCAACCACCGCACGTCGACCGAGATCATCACCCTCGAGCAGCTTCAGGACGGGTCGTGGCTGGGCGTGAGCAGCGAGAGCGACTCCACGAAGTACTTCGGCGCGACGCGACAGGATGTGCTGCGACAGGTGCTCTGAACAGGCGTCCGCAGTCCTGGTGCACGAGGCATGGGTCGACACGTGAACCGGACTCACGACGTCGCTCCCGGGATGCCGAAGCCCGACCCGCAGTCGAAGCAGTACCATCCACCGCCGTGCTCCACCCGCGTGTCGTGCGCGCACGAATACAGCGCCACCCGGGCATCATGGCGCGCGAGGCGATCACGCTCCGACACCGCCAGGCCGAACGACTCCGACCACGTGCTATCGCTCAACGGCCCATCACCGACCGGAGCAGACGCAGCGCGAGGATCACGGTGCTGAGCACCCGCCGGACACGCCTCACAGCCCTGCCAACCGATCACCCGGGCAACGCCACTCCACCACCGCCGCCTCAGTGAACAGATACGCACCGTTGCGGGTGGGCAGTTTGGCCAGGGGGAGCAAGCGTCCCTCTTTCACGGCCAGAGTGACCGCAGCCCGGCAGAGCCCCACGCGTTTCGCTACCTGAGCAGTCGTCAGCACGGTTCCCGCACCGACCGAAGACAAGTCATCTATCGCAGTTGCCACAGATGAACTTTCTCTCATAACCCACGAAAAGGCAAGCACCCCGTGCCACACTTGCTACATGTCAAGTACGGCGCTCATTCAGACGGGGACTCGGATCCCTCAGTTCGACGTGCACGACCGGGCGCGGAAGGCCCGTGTCTCGGCAGGGATGGAGCAGCAGGACCTCTGCGACGCGACCGGTATCTCGATGACCTCTATCTCGAAGATCGAGACGGGCAAGGTTGCCCCTCGGAAGACGACGCTGATGCTCTGGGCGCTCGCGACGGGCGTCAGCTACGAGTGGCTCGCGACGGGGAAAGATAACGAAAGTAACGATCCTGGACGCGTTACACAGCGTTAACGGATCGCAACATTGCCGAAGCGCTGCGGCGATTAGGTTATTCCCAATTGGGGCGGCACCCGGGGTCGCCCGCGTTCGCAGATAGCAAGGAGCAACATGACCGTTCTCACACGCTCACGTGCCGCCAAGATCATGGGCGGCATCGCCCTGGTCGGCGCGAGCGCGCTCGTCTTGGCCGGCTGTTCCGGCTCCCCGGCACCCGGCGCGAGCTCCGCCGCGCCCGGCGACGACTACACCTTCCCGATCGACTGTGACAAGGCAGCGCCGGAGTCCTACACGCCCGAGTACTCCTCGACGTCGAAGGGTCCAGGCACCGACCTGAAGTACACGATCGGCACGGCACTTCCGGTCACCGGAAACCTCGCCTTCCTCGGACCGCCCGAGATCTCGGCCACCGAGTACGCGGCGTCGGTCGTCAACGAGGCGGACAAGGGCGTCACCATCGACCTCGTGCAGGGCGACTCGGGTGACACCGACAACAAGGCGTACGAGACCGAGGTGCCGCGTCTGCTGAACGCCGGCGCGACGGCCATCATCGGTGCCGCCTCGTCGGGAACGTCGCTGCAGTTCATCGACCAGGTGATCGCGGCCGACGCCATCCAGTTCTCGCCGGCCAACACCTCGGCGGCCTTCACCGGCTACAAGGACAAGGGCCTGTACTGGCGCACCGCACCGTCCGACGTCCTGCAGGGCGAGGTGCTCGGCAACCTCATCTCCGGTGACGGCAATGAGACCCTCGGCCTCATCGTCCTGAACGACTCGTACGGCACCGGTCTCGCGTGCTTCACGAAGGACGCCTTCGAGGCGGCCGGCGGCAAGGTCGTGGCGGCGTCGCTCTACAACACGGGTGACACCAACTTCTCGGCTCAGGTCGAGGACGTGCTGGCCGCCGACCCCGACGCCATCGCGCTGATCACGTTCGAAGAGGTCAAGACGATCATCCCCGAGCTGGTGGGGGCGTCCTTCCCGTCCGACAAGATGTACTTCGTCGACGGCAACCTCTCCAACTTCGGAGACGAGTTCCCGGCCGGAACGCTCACGGGTGCCAAGGGGACCTACCCCGCGGTCGATCCCGCGACGATCACCGAGTTCCGTGACAACCTCCAGAAGTACTGGACTGACGAGGGCAACGAGGAGCTCAAGGACTTCACCTACGCGCCCGAGTCGTACGACGCGGTGATCCTGCTGGCGTTGGCCGCGCTCGAGGCCGGTTCCACGGAGGGTCCGGACGTCGCGGCGCACCTGCAGCAGGTCTCCGGCGGCACGGGCGACGGCACGAAGTGCACGAGCTATGCGGAGTGCGCCGACATCATCATCGGAGGCGGCGTCGCCGACTACGACGGTGTCTCGGGTCCGATCACGTTCAACGAGGTCGGCGACCCGACGGCGGCGTCGATCGGCATCTTCCAGTTCGGTGAGGACAACAACAACGAGTTCGTCGAGGTGGGCTGACCACCTCTCGGATCGAAGGGCCCCGGTCTTCGGACCGGGGCCCTTCGCCGTGTCGGCATGACCGCAGCCCGCAACGACCGATCGGTTATTCTGGCGGCATGATCACCACGAGAGACGAGCTCAACGAGCGTCCCCGGTGGGTCGTCGTGACGATGTGGGTGCTGGCGGTCGCCGTCGCCGCGGTGGGAGTCGCCGTCGCGATCGCGTCGTCGAGCGCATGGCCGCTCGTCGCGTTCGCCGGACTGTTCCTGCCGATGATCCCGTACGGGCGGCGGCAGCGCCGCGCTCAGTCGGCGCCGAGCGTTCCGAGATAGAGCCCGATGACGTTCGGATCGTTCAGCAGCTCGCGGCCCGTGCCCGTGTAGGCGTCGCGACCCTGGTCGAGAACGTAGCCCCGGTCGCAGATCTGGAGGCACCGGCGGGCGTTCTGCTCGACCATGATCGTCGTCACACCGGCCTTGTTGATCTCCGAGACGCGCAAGAACGCCTCGTCCTGTCGCGAGGGCGACAGGCCCGCCGACGGCTCGTCGAGCAGGAGCACGTGCGGGTCCATCATGAGGGCTCGCCCCATCGCGACCATCTGGCGCTCGCCGCCGGACAATGACCCGGCCCGCTGAGCGAGGCGCTTGGCCAGATCGGGGAAGACCGACGTCACGAAATCGACCCGTTCGGCGTACGCCTTCGGACGCTGGTAGGCGCCCATCTGGAGGTTCTCGGCGATCGTGAGGCTGGGGAAGACGTTGTTCGTCTGCGGAACGAAGCCGACGCCCTTACCCACGAGCTTGTTCGCGCGAAGTCCCGTGATGTCCTCTCCGTTGAGCAGGACGGCGCCCGAACGGACCTTGACCTGGCCGAAGATCGCCTTGAGCATGGTCGACTTGCCGGCGCCGTTGGGGCCGATGATGCCGATCAGCTCTCCCTTGGCCGCGGTGAGACTCGCGCCGTTGAGAATGTTGACGCCCGGGAGGTAGCCGGCGACGACCTCGCGCAGCTCGACCACGTTCTCCGGTGCGCCGCCACGCACCTCGGCGGTGGCGGCGGGGGCGGTTCCGCTCATTTCTGGTCCTCCGCTTCCTGGGGCGCCGCGTCACTGTCAGGCTCGACCGCCTGACTGAGCTCGTGCGCCGTCTCGACGAGCTCCTGCGCGTCGGCGGGGAGGTCTCCCGCGTAGCGCCCGGTGACGACGCCGAGATCGACGTCCTGATGCGTGCCGAGGTACGCGTCGATGACGGCCTGTTCGCGCATGACCGCATCAGGCGGACCTTCGGCGACCACTTTTCCCTCCGCCATGACGACGACCCAGTCGGCGATGTGTCGCACCATGTGCATGTCGTGCTCGACGAAGACGACGGTCATCCCGAGGTCTTTCAGATCGAGGATGTGGTCGAGGAGCGACTGTGTGAGGGCCGGGTTGACCCCGGCCATCGGCTCGTCCAGCATCACCAGGGTCGGATCGCTCATGAGTGCGCGCGCCATCTCCAGGAGCTTGCGCTGTCCGCCGGACAGCGAGGCCGCGAAGTCCTTCTCCTTGGCATCGAGCTTGAAGCGCGTCAGCAGATCCCGGGCCTTGGCCTCGATCTCGGCTTCGCGCCGGCTCCACAGGAACGGCAGGATCCCGGCCCAGATCTTCTCGCCCGTCTGACGGGGCGCTCCGAGCTTCATGTTCTCCAGCACGGTGAGAAGACCCAGCGACTTGGTGAGCTGGAAGGTGCGCACCTGCCCCATTCGCGCCGTCTTGAACGCCGGGATGCCCGAGAGGTTGGTGCCGTCGAACGACCACGATCCCGCGTTGGGCTTGTCGAATCCGGTGAGGAGGTTGAAGAGCGTGGTCTTCCCGGCGCCGTTGGGGCCGATCAGGGCTGTGATGGCATTCCGCGGGATCTCCAGGTGCTCGACGTCGACGGCGGTCAGGCCGCCGAACTCACGCCGAACGCCGTCGATCACGATGATCGGATCGACCTTGGCGACACCCGGAGCGATGTCACCGGTGTGGAGCCCGGTGGTCTTGGGACGGGGAGTGGGAGGCGTCACGTTAGCGGACAAAGGTCAGCTCCTTCTTGCTTCCGAGAAGACCCTGCGGGCGGAAGATGACCAGCAGCATCAGGGCGACTCCCACCAGGACGAACACGAGCATCTGGCTCTGCTCGGTCGACATGAACGGCAGCCAGCCGATCTTCACCAGCGCCGGGAGGAGATTGGAGAGGAACGCACGAACCACCCAGAACAGCACCGCACCGAGCACCGGGCCGAAGATCGTGGCCGCGCCTCCGAGGAGAAGTGCCGTCCACACGTAGAACGTCTGCGAGGTGACGTAGACATTGGGGTTGACGTTCGTCCCCATCGCGGTCACGATGCCGCCCGCCGCGATGATGACGCCGCCGACGATGAGCGCCTGCATCTTGAAGGCGAACACGTTCTTGCCCAGCGACCGGACGGCGTCCTCGTCCTCGCGGATGCCGCGGATGACGCGTCCCCACGGGCTCCGCATCAACAGCCAGACCACGAGTACGACGACCGCGATCGTGATCACCCCGATGAGGATCACCCACCACTGGTCGGACTGGTACGTCCATGGGCCGAAGCCCCACTTTCCCGGAGGCAGCGGGTTGCTCGCGCGGAATCCGGCCTGGAAGCCGGAGAGACCGTCGGCGGATCCCGTGTAGTTGCGGAATGCGGAAGTGAGGAAGAAGAGGCGCAGCACCTCGGCGGCGGCGATCGTGACGATCGCCAGATAGTCGCCCCGCAGGCGGAGCGTGGGGATCCCCATCACGAGCGCGAACAGCACGGCCGCGATGAGACCGATCAGCGCGGCGACCGGCCACGGGAGACCGAAGGTGAGGATGGAGATCGCGAACCCGTAGGCGCCGATGGCCATGAAGCCCGCGACCCCCATGTTCAGCAGGCCCGCGAACCCGAAGTGCACCGACAGGCCGGTGGCGGCGAGGATGTAGCCCAGTGTCGCGGGCGCGAGGATCTGCGCCAGCGTGTTGTTGAGAATCTGTCCGAAGTCCACGGCGATCACCCGATTCGCTCTCGGCGTCCGAGGATGCCCTGCGGACGGAACAGCAGAATGACGATGAGCACGGCCAGCGCGCCCACATACTTCATGTCGGACGGTATCCACAGGGTCGACACCTCGACGAGCATTCCCACGATGATCGATCCGATCAGAGCGCCGAAGGCCGTGCCGAGGCCGCCCAGGGTGACCGCCGCGAAGATCAGTAGCAGGATGCTCGTTCCCATGTCCCACTTGATGCCGGGGCGGAAGTAAGCCCACAGCACTCCGGACAGACCCGCCAGGGCCGCCGCGAGCACCCAGACGACGCGGACGACCGCGTCGACGTCGATCCCGCTCGCCGCCGCCAACGACGGGTTGTCCGAGACGGCGCGGGTGGCGCGACCGATGCGGGTGCGCATGAGCCACCACGCGAAGGCGCCGATCACGACCAGCGAGACGACCATGCTGACGACATCGGTGACCGTGAGGCGGATGGGACCGAGTCCGGGGATGGTGGCCGCGGCGCCGCCGGGGAGCTGGGCCGTGCCGCCGCCGACGAACATCTGGTACACGTACCGCAACGCCAGCGAGAGGCCGATCGAGACGATCATCAACTGCACCGTGCCAAGGCCCTTGCGCCGGAGGGGCCGCCAGAGGCCCGCGTCCATGCCCAACCCGAAGCCTGCCGAGACGGCGACCGCGAGGGGGATCGCCAGCCAGATCGGGAAGTCGAAGCCGACAGAGAAGAGGAGCGCCGCCAGCGCTCCGAAGGTGACCATCTCGCCGTGGGCGAAGTTCGAGAGTCCGGTCGTCCCGAACACGAGCGAGAGTCCGATCGCGGCGAGGGCGAGCATGAGGCCGAAGTTCAACCCGTTCACCGCTCGGGAGAGGAACTGGTCGAAGAACGAGGTCGTCGCGCGCTGGCCCGCTTCCAGAGTGAAGTTCTTCGTGATCGTGCGCCCGGCTCCGAACTCCGCCTCCTGCGTGAAGTCGAAGCCTTCGGGCGCCTGCACTCCGCTGGGCAAGCTCGTCTGAACCAGCTCCACCGTGTAGGCGCGGTCCTTGTCGGGAACCCCGATGCGGACATTGCCTCGGTCGCTCGTGACGCCCTGGCCGGTGAAGTCACCGCCGGTGACGGTGATCTCGGCTCCGACGACGGGCTCACCGCCCGTGCGCACGTTGACGACGACCGTGTACGGCAGGTCTTCAGTGTCGGCGTGGGCGGCGGTGGGGAGGCCCGCGAAGAGCGTCGCTCCCGCGAGCACCGCGCCCAGGAACAGGACGATCCACCGCAACGGGCGTCTCGTACTCACGGTCGTGGGACTCACAGATCCTCCAGTCCGTACGCCTCGAGAGGCGTGGGTCGCATCCACGGTGATCAACGACGGTACGAGCGTAATGTGTCGGCGTTGTTTCGCCTACCTCACACTCTTTTCCCTTCCCCGGGAAGGGAACGTGTGCTACGCGGGCTCGCACACGACGTTCTCGGAATGAAACCACACCGCCGCGCCTTAGAATCGGAGAACCCCGAAAACGCAGGAGATTGCATGGAGCACAACGACCCGTTCGGTTTCGTCGGACTGACCTACGACGACGTTCTGCTGCTTCCCGGGCACACCGATGTGATCCCTTCCGAAGCCGACACCTCCTCCCGCGTGACCCGGCGCATCACCGTCGCGACCCCTCTCTTGTCAGCGGCGATGGACACCGTGACGGAGGCGCGCATGGCCATCGCGATCGCGCGCGAGGGCGGCATCGGGATCCTGCACCGGAACGCCTCGATCCAGGAGCAGGCCTCGATGGTCGACCGGGTCAAGCGCAGCGAGTCGGGAATGATCACCGACCCCATCACGACGACGCCCGACGCGACGATCGAAGAGGTCGACACTCTCTGCGCGCAGTACCGGATCTCGGGACTGCCGGTGGTCGACGAGGACGGGCGCCTCGTCGGCATCATCACCAACCGCGACATGCGGTTCGTCTCCGGCTTCGAGCGTCAGACCACCAAAGTGCGCGACGTCATGACGAGCGAAGGGCTCGTCACCGGGCGAGTGGGCATCGGGGCGAACGAGGTCATCGCGCTCTTCGCGCAGCACCGCGTGGAGAAGCTGCCCCTGATCGACGACGAGGGCAAGCTCGCCGGCCTCATCACGATCAAGGACTTCGACAAGAGCGAGAAGTACCCCCTCGCGACCAAGGATGAGCAGGGAAGGCTGCGCGTCGGCGCGGCGATCGGCTTCTTCGGAGACGCGTGGCAGCGCGCCGAGGCCCTTCGCGACGCGGGTGTCGATGTCCTCGTCGTCGACACCGCCAACGGTCAGTCCGCCGGCGTGATCGACATGATCCGTCGCATCAAGGCGGACTCGTCCTTCGACCACATCGACGTCATCGGCGGCAACGTCGCCACGCGCGAAGGCGCCCAGGCGCTCGTCGACGCGGGTGCCGACGCCGTGAAGGTCGGCGTCGGACCGGGGTCGATCTGCACGACGCGCGTCGTCGCCGGCGTCGGCGTGCCGCAGGTCACCGCGATCTGGGAGGCGTTCCAGGCCACACGCGAGGCCGGAATCCCGGTGATCGCCGACGGTGGTCTGCAGTACTCGGGCGACATCGCGAAGGCTCTCGTGGCCGGCGCCGACACCGTGATGCTCGGCTCACTCCTGGCCGGAACCGACGAGTCGCCGGGCGAGATCGTCTTCCAGGGCGGCAAGCAGTTCAAGCTCTACCGCGGCATGGGGTCGCTCGGCGCGTTGCAGACCCGCGGAAAGAAGACGTCCTACTCCAAGGACCGCTACTTCCAGGCCGACGTGCCCAACGACGACAAGCTCATCCCGGAGGGCATCGAGGGACAGGTGGCCTACCGCGGGCCGGTCTCCGCCGTCGCGTATCAGCTGGTCGGGGGGCTGCGGCAGTCGATGTTCTACGTCGGCGCCCGCACGATCGAGGAGCTGAAGGCGCGGGGCAAGTTCGTGCGCATCACGGCCGCTGGCCTCAAGGAGTCCCACCCGCACGACGTCCAGATCGTCGTCGAGGCACCCAACTACAAGAAGTAGGTCCGATCGGGGGATCCGGGGGCCGTGCGCGGGGCCCGGCCTCGATCGAGCGGTGGTGGTCCGGTCCGATAGACTGGTCGGCTCTGCGCGACCGGCCGGGGCAGAACAGGATCGCTCGTGGGCCACATCGACGTATCGGCGGTGTCGTACGTCCTCCCGGACGGGCACCCGCTTCTGGATGCCGTGACATTCCGTGTGGGCTCGGGCACCACGACCGCACTCATCGGCCCGAACGGTGCCGGGAAATCCACGCTGCTGCGCCTCATCCGGGGTGAACTGGCCGCACCGGAGGGCGCGATCGTGGTGACCGGGGGACTCGGCGTCATGGACCAGTTCATCGGCCACGGAGCGGAGGGCGAGACGGTCCACGATCTTCTCGTCGCCGTCGCGCCCGCCCGTATCGCCCAGGCGGCTCGCGCGCTGGAGGCCGCCGAGAACGCCATCATCGAGCACGACGACACCGCGACGCAGTTGGCGTACGCGCAAGCGCTCGCAGACTACGCCGAAGCCGGTGGCTACGAGCACGAGACAGTGTGGGACACCTGCACGACGGCGGCGCTCGGCATCCCCTACGAGCGTGCCCGCTTCCGCGACCTCGCCACGCTGTCCGGAGGCGAGCAGAAGCGGTTGGCTCTCGAGGCTCTCCTGCGTGGGCCCGACGAGGTGCTGCTCCTCGACGAGCCCGACAACTATCTGGACGTGCCGGGCAAGCGCTGGTTGGAGGAGCGACTGCGCGAGTCCGCCAAGACGGTGCTGCTGGTCTCGCACGACCGCGAACTGCTCGCTCGGGCCGCCGACCGCATCGTGACTCTCGAGGTCACGGCATCCGGCAGCACGGCGTGGGTTCACGGCGGGGGCTTCGCGACGTATCACGAGGCGCGCACGCATCGGATGGAGCGCTTGGAGGAGTTGCGCCGACGATGGGACGAGGAGCACGCCAAACTGCAGCGACTCGTCGCCGAGATGCGGGTGAAGGCCGCGGCGAGCGACGACTTCGCCTCGCGGTATCGAGCCGCCCAGACGCGGCTACGGCGCTTCGAGCAGGCGGGTCCTCCCGAAGAACGCCCGCCCGAGCAGAACCTGCGGCTGCGTCTGCGCGGGGCGCGCACGGGCAAGCGCGCCGTCGTCGCCGAGCGTCTCGAGCTCGCGGGACTCATGCGACCCTTCGATCTGGAGGTCTGGTTCGGCGACCGGGTGGCAGTTCTGGGCTCCAACGGATCGGGCAAGTCGCACTTCCTCCGGCTGCTCGCCTCCGGCGGCACCGATCCCGATCCGACGCTCGGACACGTCACACAGATCGGGGGTCGCCTCGAGCCGGTCGCGCACAACGGCCGAGCGATCTTGGGCGCTCGGGTGACGCCGGGGTGGTTCGCGCAGACCCACGAACACCCCGACTACACCGGGCGGACTCTGCTGGAGATCCTGCACCGCGGGGATGACGCGCGAGCGGGGCTCGCCCATGAGGCCGCGAGCTCGGCCCTGGATCGCTACGGACTGGTCCGGCAGGCCGAGCAGGTCTTCGAGAGCCTGTCGGGCGGGCAGCAGGCCCGGTTCCAGATCCTTCTGCTGGAGTTGTCGGGGGCCACCCTTCTGCTCCTCGACGAGCCCACCGACAACCTCGACCTCGTCTCGGCGGAAGCGCTGGAGACCGCCCTCGGGTCGTTCGAGGGCACCGTCCTCGCCGTCACGCACGACCGATGGTTCGCCCGATCGTTCGACCGGTTCCTCGTGTTCGGATCGGACGGCCTCGTCTACGAGGCGCCGGAGCCGGTCTGGGACGAGAGACGCGTCGCGCGTGCGCGGTGAGGCGTCCACCGCCCGCGGCTCCCGCGGCGGCGACGGGTAGGCTGGGGGCGTGAGCATGGAGATCGAGATCGGCCGCGCCAAGCGCGCCCGCCGCGCGTACGCGTTCGACGACATCGCCGTGGTGCCTTCTCGTCGCACCCGCAATCCCGAAGACGTCTCGACGTCCTGGTCGATCGATGCGTTCGGGTTCGAGATCCCCGTTCTGGGGGCGCCGATGGACTCCGTCATGAGCCCGCAGACGGCGATCATGCTCGGACGGCTCGGCGGCCTCGGCGTGCTCGACCTCGAGGGTCTGTGGACGCGATACGACGACCCGGAGCCGTTGCTGGCAGAGATCGCCTCGCTTCCCGCCGAGATCGCGACGCGGCGGATGCAGGAGATCTACGCAGCACCCGTCAAGCCCGAGCTCGTCCGTGACCGGCTCGCCGAGATCCGCGACGCCGGTGTGACCGTCGCGGGGGCGCTCACTCCGCAGCGCACGCAGGAGCTGTACGAGACCGTCGTGGCGGCCGGCGTCGACCTGTTCGTCATCCGCGGCACCACCGTCTCGGCAGAGCACGTGTCCAGCGACACTGCGCCGCTCAACCTCAAGAAGTTCATCTACGACCTCGACGTGCCGGTGATCGTCGGCGGGGCCTCCACCTACACTGCGGCCCTCCACCTCATGCGCACGGGCGCGGCGGGAGTCCTCGTCGGCTTCGGCGGGGGAGCCGCCTCGACCACTCGCGCGACGCTCGGGGTCCACGCGCCGCTGGCGACCGCGGTGGCCGATGTCGCAGGGGCGCGACGGGATTACCTCGACGAATCTGGCGGACGCTACGTCCACGTCATCGCCGACGGCGGTGTCGGCACCTCGGGCGACATCGTCAAGGCGCTCGCGATGGGCGCCGACGCGGTGATGCTCGGCGTCGCCCTCGCGCGCGCGATCGATGCGCCCGGCCGCGGCTTCCACTGGGGACCCGAGGCACACCACCCCAAGCTCCCGCGCGGTCGCCGCGTGGAGGTGGGGCAGGTGGCGCCCCTCGAAGAGATCCTCTACGGCCCGGCTCCCGTCGCCGACGGCACCGCCAACCTCATCGGTGCCCTCCGTAAGTCCATGGCGACGACGGGCTACTCCGACCTCAAGGAGTTCCAGCGCGTCGAGGTGGTCGTCGCGCCCTACTCCTCGCACTGATGGCCTCTTCCTCGCCCTCCACGCTCGCTCCCGACCTTCCCGAGGTCTTCCCGCCCACCCTGCGGGAAGTGATGCTGCGTCCGTGGTGGATCGGCATGCTCGTGTTCGCGCTGGCCGTGGCGGGGATCTTCGCCTGGCTCGGGCAATGGCAACTGGAACGCGCGATCGACACCGATCCGCCCCCGCCGGGCGCGACCGAGCAGGTCCAGCCCATCGACGACGTGGTCGAGCCGGGCGCCTACCTCCCCGAGCCGCTCGTCGGTCAACGCGTGGAGGTGACGGGGGGCTGGGGTGAGTCCGACCTGCTGGTCGTCTCGTCGCGGTTCAACGACGGTGTCGAAGGGTTCTGGGTGACGGCCCGCTTCTTCGTCGATGGCACCGAGCAGCCCACCGCCCTCGCGGTCGCCCTCGGGTGGACCGCGACCCGGGCCGAGGCCGACGCTGCCGCGCGATCGATCGCAGCGGAGCTGGCGAGGATCGACGCGGCCCCCTTCACCCTCACCGGCCGGCTCATCTCCGACGAGGGCCCGCGCGTGCCCGCGCCGGGTGCCCCGATCACCGAGATGACCACGATGTCCCCGGCGGCGTTGCTCGGACAATGGCACCCGATCGAGGGGCTCGAGGTCTACCGCCCCTTCCTCGTCGCCGACATCGATGCGCTCGGTCCGATCGACCCGCCTGCCGGACTCGTCGCGATCGACTCGCCGGCGCCCACGGAGCTGTCCAACGTCAACTGGCTGAACATCTTCTACGCCGTCGAGTGGGCCGTGTTCGCAGGCTTCGCCTTCTACATGTGGTACCGCCTGGCCCGCGACGCGTGGGAGAAGGAGGTCGAGGCGCTCGAGGACGCCCGCGCGGCCCAAGGACAGGCAGCGGCGGCCGGGGCACCACCTGCCGCCGACTAGAGTGGAGGGCATGCCCGCACAGCCGAAACTCGCCGCGTTCCCGGCGATCCGCGGGGCGTTGAAGTTCTACCAGATCGCCTCCATCATCACCGGAATCGGCCTGCTCCTGCTCGTGACGGAGATGGTGCTCAAGTACACGCCGCTGCACGTCGAGCTGTTCGCGGGCGGCTCGGGAGGTCTGCTCTGGTTCGCCCCCGTCATCGCCGGCCCCGGCTGCGAGTGGTTCTCGCTGTTCATCCCCGGGGGCAACGGCTGCGAGATGACCTCGGCCGGCGACGGATTCAACATCTCACTGTTCATCCTCATCGCGCACGGCTGGTTCTACGTCGTGTATCTCTTCGCGTGCTTCCGCATCTGGAGCCTCATGCGCTGGCCGTTCCTGCGATTCGTGCTCCTCGCGCTCGGCGGCATCGTGCCCCTGCTCTCGTTCATCATGGAGACGCGCGTCGCGCGGGAGGTGCGTGGCTACCTCGCGCGCCGCGAAGCCGAAGCGGCGGCCGTCTCCTCCGTTCCCGCGTCGGAAGGCCCCCGGTGACCACCCAGACCGAAACCGCTCAGCGGCCCGTCCTCGTCGTCGACTTCGGCGCCCAGTACGCCCAGCTCATCGCCCGCCGGGTGCGCGAGGCGGGCGTGTACAGCGAGATCGTGCCGCACACCGCGACCGCGAGCGAGATCGCGGCGAAGAACCCCGTGGGGATCATCCTCTCGGGAGGGCCGTCGTCGGTGTACGAGCCCGGGGCGCCCTCGCTCGACCCCGGCGTGCTGGAACTCGGTGTCCCGACCCTCGGCATCTGCTACGGCTTCCAGGTGATGGCCCAGCAGCTCGGCGGCATCGTCGCCAACACGGGGCTGCGGGAGTACGGTGCGACCGACGCGGTCGTCGCCAACGACGGCGGGGTTCTCCTGGGCGGCCAGCCGTCCGAGCAGAACGTCTGGATGAGCCACGGTGACCAGGTCGCTCAGGCTCCCGACGGGTTCGAGGTGCTCGCCTCCACCGCGGCGACCCCCGTGGCCGCCTTCGGCAGCGACGAGAAGTGCTTCTACGGCGTGCAGTGGCACCCCGAGGTCAAGCACTCCGACCACGGGCAGGAGGTGATCGTCAACTTCCTCCACAAGGCCGCGGGTCTGCCGTCGGACTGGAACAGCGGAAACGTGATCGCCGAGCAGGTCGAGAAGATCCGTGCCCAGGTGGGCAGCGGACGCGTCCTGTCGGCCCTGTCGGGCGGTGTCGATTCCGCCGTCTCGACGGCCCTGGTGCACGAAGCCGTCGGCGACCAGCTCGTGGCCGTCTTCATCGACCACGGCCTCTTGCGCAAGGGGGAGCGGGAACAGGTCGAGAACGACTACGTCGCCTCCACCGGCGTGCGCCTGATCACGGTCGACGCCCGAGAGACGTTCCTGAACGCCCTCGCCGGTGTCAGCGATCCCGAGCAGAAGCGCAAGATCATCGGGCGCGAGTTCATCCGCGCCTTCGAGAAGGTGCAGGCCGACCTCATCGCCGAAGCGGCCGCCGAGGGCGACCCGATCCGCTTCCTCGTGCAGGGGACGCTCTATCCCGATGTCGTCGAGTCGGGCGGCGGAACCGGAACGGCGAACATCAAGAGCCACCACAACGTCGGTGGCCTGCCCGAGGACCTGCAGTTCGAGCTCGTCGAACCCCTGCGCACCCTCTTCAAGGACGAGGTGCGGGCGATCGGCCGTGAGCTGGGCCTGCCCGAGGCGATCGTCGGCCGTCAGCCCTTTCCGGGGCCCGGCCTCGGCATCCGGATCGTGGGTGAGGTCACCGCTGACCGTCTCGAGATCCTGCGTGACGCCGACGCCATCGCCCGTGAGGAGCTGACAAGGGCCGGCCTCGACGGCGAGATCTGGCAGTGCCCCGTCGTGCTTCTCGCCGACGTCCGTTCGGTGGGGGTGCAGGGGGACGGCCGCACGTACGGGCACCCGATCGTGCTGCGCCCCGTCTCGAGCGAAGACGCGATGACGGCCGACTGGACCCGACTTCCCTACGACGTGCTGTCGAAGATCAGCAACCGCATCACCAACGAAGTGCGCGAGGTCAACCGGGTCGTGCTCGACGTCACGTCGAAGCCGCCGGGGACCATCGAGTGGGAGTGACCTGCGGCGGTCGTCCCCTCGGGGGACCGGCTGCGTGATTCGCCCTCGGGGAGCAAGAGCGGGGACCCCTGCCCCGATTGCTCCCCGAGGGCGAATCACTTCGCCTGCCAACCGGTGTGAACGCCCCTGGCGGGCTGGATGAGGGGAGTAGCGGATTGGACTCAGCGGGTGAAGCGGAGGGTCGCGATCTGGAACGGGCGCAGCTCGAGCTTTGCCGAGCGGCCACCGTCGCCCGATGCCGATGACGTCAGTGCGGCGGCGGGGAGCTCGCGTTCGAGGAGATCGGTCTCGACGACGCCCGTCGCGGCGAACGATGCCGTCACCGTCGCGGTCGCCCGCACGCCGAGCGCTTCATAGAGCCGGACGATCACGTCGCCGCTGCCGTCCTCGGCGAGCTTGACCGCCTCCACCACGACCCCGGGATCGCTCACGGTCAGGAGCGGATCGATCTCGGCCCCGGCAGCAACGATCGTCCGCACGGGAAGGTTGATGCGGTAGCCCTCGGTGACCGCATCGGCGACGTCCGCGCCGACGACGAGGCCCACGTGCAGGCGGTGCTCACCGCGGTCCTGCGTCGGATCGGGGAACAGCGCCGAACGGATGAGCGAGAGCCGCACGATGCTGACCGTCCCTCCGCCTTCGCCGCGGGGGGCACGGGTCACGTCGTGTCCGTACGTCGAGTCGTTGACCACCGCCACGCCGAAGTCCGGCTCCGCCACGCGGATCCAGCGATGCGCGACGGTCTCGAAGCGGGCGGCGTCCCACGACGTGTTGGTGTGCGTTGCTCGATCGATGTGCCCGAACTGGATCTCGCTGGTCGCGACGCCGGTGTGCACATCGACGGGGAAGGCGAGCTTGAGGAGCTTCTGCGTCTCCTGCCAGTCCAGGTCGAACGACAGCGACACGGTGCGGGAGCCTGCATCCAGCGCGATCCGCTGCGTGACGCGCGACGACCCGAACCGGCGCTCGACCACGATCTCGTCATCGTCGACCCGAAGGTCGTGGACCTCGGTCAGGTCGGTCACCGTCTCGCGATAGTGCACGTCGACGTCCCATGCGTCCCACTGCGTCGGGGTGTCCCGATGCAGTTGCAGGAGGCCCGCCGCCGCGCCGGGAGCGACCGCGTCTCGCCCGGTCGCGAGGTCGACGGCGGACACGATGAGGCCCCGGCCGTCCACCCTGACGCGGACGACGCCGTTGTCGAGCACCCAGCCCTCACCGTCGGCCCGTGGCGCGACGCGCCCTGGCGCACCGGATGCCGTCGCGCCCAGGGCGGGGATGCCCTCGCGACCGTGGGGGGCGGCATTGGCCCGCACGACGCGGTCGCCCTCGCCGGCGAGGACACGCAGGCTCGACTCGATGACGTCCTCCAGCTCGCGCGCGACCGCGGCGTAGTTGCGCTCGGCGTCGTGATAGACCCACGCGATCGAAGACCCGGGGAGGATGTCGTGGAACTGCTGCAGCAGAACCGTCTCCCACGCGCGGGCCAGGCGCTCCGCCGGGTAGTCGGCACCGGTGCGCACCGTCGCGGTCGCGGCCCACAGCTCGGCCTCGCGCAGGAGGTGCTCGCTGCGCCGGTTGCCCTGTTTCGTGGCCAGCTGACTCGTGTAGGTGCCGCGGTGGAACTCGAGGTACAGCTCGCCGACCCACACCTCGGGATCGGGGTACTCGTCTTCGGCGGTCTCGAAGAACCGGCGGGGCGAGCTGTGCACCACCTTCGGCGACCCCTCCAGCGAACCCGTCCGTGCGATCGCGTGGGCCATCTCCCGCGTCGGCCCGCCTCCGCCGTCGCCGTAGCCGTAGGGGAGGAGAGAGACGGAGGCGCGACCCTTGTCGGCGAAGTTCCGTTCCGCGTGCGCGAGCTCGGCCGCCGAGACCACGGAGTTGTACGTGTCGACCGGGGGGAAGTGAGTGAACAGGCGCGTGCCGTCGATCCCCTCCCACTGGAAGGTGTGATGAGGCATCCGGTTCGTCTCGTTCCACGAGGTCTTCTGCGTGAGGAACCACCGTGCGCCGGCCGCGCGTGCGATCTGCGGCAGAGCCCCGGTGTAGCCGAACGAATCGGGGAGCCACACTTCCGGGGTGTCGAGGCCGAACTCGCGGATGAAGAACCCCTTTCCGGCGATGAACTGGCGCGCCATCGCCTCGCTTCCGGGCATGTTGGTGTCGGATTCCACCCACATGCTTCCCACCGGTACGAAACGTCCCTCCTCCACCCGACGGCGGATCCGCGCGAAGAGGTCGGGGTAGTACTCCTTCATCCAGGCGTACTGCTGCGCCGACGACGCGGCGAAGACCACGTCGGGGTCCTCCTCCATGAGCGAGAGGACGTTCGAGAAGGTGCGGGCGACCTTGCGCACCGTCTCCCGAACCGGCCAGAGCCAGGCGGAGTCGATGTGGGCGTGCCCCACCGCGTGCAGGGTGTGGGCGCTCGCCGTGGCAGGCGAGGCGAGGACGGGGGCCAGCACCGCTCGCCCCGCGGCGGCGGTGCCGGCCACGTCGTGCGGGTCGACGGCGTCGATCATGCGCTCGAGCGCCTGCAGGATGGTCGCGCGACGGGGTGAGCCGGCATCCAGCTGGCCGACGAGGCCTCGCAGGGCCCGCGTATCGGCCAGGAGCGCCGTCACGTCCAGGTCGCGCAGACGGACATCGACGTGCCGCAGCGTGTAGATCGGGTCGGTCCCGGCGGTGGCGGGGTCGCCGACCGGGGTCGGGTCGAACGTGAAGAGGCTCCCGACGTCGGGGTTCGAGGCGCCTTCGATGTAGACGTCCACGGACCCGTCGGCGCCCACGGCTTCGACGACCGCGTTGTTGAGGGGGGCGATGCCGCGGAGGGGGCTGCCGTCGGTCGTCCACACCATGCCCTCGCACTGGAAGCCCGGCTGCCCGGTGGTGAAGCCCAGGTCGACGACCAGTTCCGCCCGCGTGGCCTCGGGGAGTCTTCCCTCGGCGTCGAGCCAGTCCTCGGGAACCCGTCCCTGCACACGGAACCACGTCGTGCCCCACGGGCGGCCCCAGCGCTCGCCCGCCGCGATCGGCTCATAGGTGCCGCCGACGGCCTCGGCGAAGTCCACGGGTTCTCCCGCCGCCTCCCAGCGTGCGAGCTCGAGTGGCTGTGCGGCGCGGTAGAGGGAGGCCTGCAGACGCTCGCGGAGGAAGCGGTCGACCCGGAGCTCGGCGAGCGTGGAACGGTCATGCATGGTGAGGTGTTGCCTTTCGAGATCGGAGAGGGGTCGGGAAGACGTCGCCGGTTCAGCCCTTGACCGAGCCGGCGAGCGCGAAGGCGCCGCCGGAGAGTCGTTGGACGAGGACGTACAGGATGACCATCGGCGTCGCATACAGCACCGAGTACGCGGCGAGCTGCCCGTAGGCGATCGATCCGTACTGACCGAAGAAGTTGAAGATCGACACGGCCGCGGGGAACTTGTCGGCCGAGAAGAGGAGGACGAAGGGGACGAAGAAGTTCCCCCACGCCATCGTGAACACGAAGATGAACACGACCCCGAGGCCCGGGCGCATGAGCGGGAGGACCACGCGCCGGAGCGCCGTCATGGAACTCGCGCCATCCACCCAGGCTGCCTCTTCGAGGGAGATCGGCACCGAGTCCATGAAGTTCTTCAGCATCCAGATCGCCATCGGCAGCGACGTCGCGGCCATGAAGAGGATCACGCCCCAGACGGAGTCCAGCAGCTTGAGGCTCACGAACAGTGCGTAGACGGGCACCATCATCGCGGTGATCGGAAGACCCGTGCCGAAGAGGATCGCGTACATGAACGACCGCTGGAACCGCAGGCGGTAGCGGGAGAGCGGATAGGCGGCCAGGACGCCGGCGACGACGGTGATCACCGCCGTGCCGAGGGAGATCGCGATGGAGTTCAGCAGCGGCTGCCACGTGAGCTCCCACGTCATCACCTGGCGGTAGTTGTCCAGCGTCCAGGTCTCGGGGAGGGTCATCGACACGGTCGCATTGCCGTTGAACGAGGCGAACCCGATCCACAGAAGGGGAACGAGGAAGAGGACTCCGATCGCGGCGAGGATCACCGAGGCGATCACGGTCTGGGTCCGTCGACGGGGAGCGGCGACGCTGACGGCGCTGGTGCGACGAGCCATGTCAGTCCACCTCCGGCTTGAGGATCTTGATGTAGACGATCGAGAACACCGCCCCGATCAGGAGGGTCACCGTCGCGATCGCGGTGCCGTACCCCACCTGGGCGAACTTGAACGCCTCTTGGAAGGCGAGGACCGGGAGGGTGGAGGACTGCGTGCCCGGGCCGCCGCCGGTCATCACCCAAATGAGGGTGAACACCCCGAGCGTCTGAAGGGTCGTCAGCAGCAGGTTGGTGGAGATCGACCGGCGGATCACCGGCAGGGTCACCCGGGTGAACCGCTGCCACGCTCCTGCGCCGTCGATCGTCGCGGCCTCGGTCAACTCCGGCGGCACCTCGGACAACGCGGCGTTGTAGACCATCATCGAGAACGCCGTGCCACGCCAGATGTTCGCGACGATCACCGACATCAGGGGGAAGTAGTACAGCCAGCTGGTGCCTTCCAGTCCGACCCAGCCGAGGACGGCGTTGAGGGTCCCGTCCTTGGAGAAGAAGGCGTAGAGGGCGAAGGCCGCCACGATCTCGGGCAGGACCCAGGCCAGCACGACGAGGCCGCCCACCAGCGAACGGAGCGGCTTCACGGCGCTGCGCAGCAGTACCGCCAGGAGCATCCCCAGGACGTTCTGACCGATGACGGCGGAGGCGAGGATGAACACGACCGTCAGCCCGAGCGAGCTCCAGAACTCCGGTGAGGCGAACAGCTGCGCGTAGTTGTCGAGGCCCACGAACTGCGGGTTCGCCGCTCGTGGTCCCGTCATCGCGCGGTCGGTCAGAGACCCGTAGAGGGAGTACACGATCGGCCCGAGCATGAACGCCGCCAGCAGCAGCACCGCGGGCAGGAGCGGGAGCACGCGACCGAGCGTGCGCCGGGAGGTCGAGGAGCGGGGGCCGGAGCGTGGCCGGGGAGCAGAGCCCCGGCCACGCTCGATCGGACCGCGGGAGGCGACGGCGGTCATGGAGTGCTCAGCCCGCCTGGGTGTTCTCTTCGCCGACGATCCCGATCAGCGCCGAGTCGTACTGTGCTTGAGCGTCGGCGGGGGAGGCCTGCCCGGTGAACACGCTCTCCGTGGCGACGGGGATGTTCGCAGAGATCTGCGAGTAGTCCGGGGTCGCGGGACGGAAGTGCGTGTAGGGCACGAGCGAGGAGAAGAACTCGAACGACGGGTTGAAGTCGAGGTACTCCTTGCTCTCGGCGACGTCGGACCGCACTGCGATCTGCCCTGCCTCCTGGTGGTACATCAGCGCGTTCTCGGGAGTGAGGGCCTGCGCGATGAAGTCGAAGGCGGCCTGTGGGTCGGAGGCGTTGGCGCCCATCGCGAGCGTCCAGCCGCCCGACATCGACGTGAACCCGCCGGCGTTCTGCGTCGGCATGGCGGCGAAGCCCATCGTCTCCTGCCACTGCGGCCATTCGTTGTCGCCCGAGATCCAGTTGCTCGGAAGCCAGGAGCCGTCCAGTGCGATCGCGAGCTTGCCCTGGGGGAGGAGCTCGGTGCTCACCTTCGATCCCCAGCCGGCGTCCAGAGCCTCGGCGGGGTCGGGGCCGAGCTTCTCCTGTGCGATCGTCTGGTAGAGCCCGAGAGCGTCCGCGAACCCCTTCGACCCCGTCACCCACTTGTTGGTCGAGGTGTCCATGAGCTCGTCACCGGTGCCATAGAGCAGCATCTCGAACCCCTGCATCGAGGTCGCCTCGCCCAGTGCGCGGGAGGCGTAGATGTTGAGCGGGATGACGTCGGGGTCGGCGGCCTTGATCGTGCGTGCGGCGTCGAGGATGTCGTTCCAGCTCGTGGGGGCCCAGTCGGTCGGGAGGCCGGCGGCCTCGAAGATGTCCTTGTTGAAGTACAGGCCGCGCGTGTCGGTCCCGAGCGAGACGCCGTAGGTCTTTCCGTCGTCGCCGAGGCCCGCCTGCTTGGCTCCGTCGTCGTAGAGGCTCCAGCCGTCCCAGTCCCCGAGGTAGTCGTCGAGCGGCTGCAGGTAGCCGGCGGCGGCATCCGAGCGGATCTGGAAGGTGTCTTCGTAGATCACGTCGGGGGCGGTGTCGGGAGATCCGTTCATGAGGGCGAGCTTGGTGAAGTACTGGTCCTGTTCGGCCTCGATCGGCACGAGCTCGACGGTCTTGCCGTCGTGGGCCGCCTCGTACTCCTCCTTCGCCTTCTTCATGAGCTCGTCCATCGCGGTGAACGACGCGGTCTTCTGGTACGCGACGCGGATGGTGTCGTCGTCTGCTCCGCCGCCACCGGTGTCGGCGCAGCCCGCGAGACCCACCGTGAGGGAGGCCGCGCCGATGAGGGCGAGAGTCGTCATCGATCTCTTCATTCCAAGCTCCTTTGCTGTCGTCCGCGCGGTGCGCTGCGCGTCGGTCTTTTTCTAAACCAAATGGATTAAAAGATCAAGAGGCGTCGCGCAACCGTGACCATTGCATGGTGTCGCGGATTCAGCTCGGGGTGATCATGAGGCCCGCCGGACGCGCGGTGAAGGCGCCGTCGAGCACGAGGCACGCGGCGCCCAAAGCGGCGACATCGGTGCTCAGCCGTGTTCCGTAGAGCGAGATCCCGCGCGTCGTCGTGATCTCCTGGCTGCGGACGAGGGCCTTCCGCAGAGCGGGTTCGACCGCGGGGGCGATGCGATTCCAGATCGGCCCGCCGATCACGACGACGTCGGCGTCCAGCAGGTTGTTGAGCACCACCAGCCCCCGGGCGAGCGCTGCCGCGGCACGTTCGAACACCTCGGCGGCCACGGTGTCGCCCTTGGTCGCCGCCTGGGCCAGGCGTCCGAGCATCGCACGGGACTCCGACGGCGGACGCTCGCTGCTGTCACCCGCGGCGTCGGCGACGAGGCGCTCGGGCGCGAGCGCAACCCCGAGGCAGCCGCGCCTGCCGCACTGGCAGAGTGGCCCGTCGGGCTCGACGACGATGTGGGCCACGTCGCCGGCATTGCCGGTGCGCCCGCGGACGGGTGTGGCGTCGGTGGCCAGTCCGACGCCGACGCCCGCTCCGAAGTAGAAGAAGATCGCCTCGGTGAGTCGCTGCTCGGTGTCCACCCACAGCTCACCCACCATGGCGGCCACGACGTCCTTCTCCACCATCACCGGCAGTCCCGTCGCGCTCCGGAGCTCCTCGCGGAGGGGGACGTGGTGCCAGGCGGGAAGGAGGGGCGGCTGCAGCAGCATGCCCCGGTCGAGGTCGATCGGTCCCGGAGCGGCGACACCGATGCCGAGGACCCGATCCCGGTGGATGCCCGCACGATCCAGGAGGGCATTGGCTCGCTCGGCGAGGTCGGGGAGAAGACGCGCCGCATCCGGAGCGGGGCGCGGTGCGTGCTCGGCGTGGGCGACCACGGCGCCGTTCATGTCGGCCAGGACGAATGTGTCCACTGCCGGGTCGAGGTGGATGCCGAGCGCGTACCGGGCCTGTGGGTTCAGCCGCAGGGGTGTGCGGGGCTTTCCCTTCCCCGCGATGATGGGAGCGCCCTCGACGATCATGCCCTCGTCCACGAGCTTGCGGGCGACGTTGCTCAGCGTCTGCGCCGACAGACCGGTCCGCTCGGCGAGCTCGATCCGGCTCACTCCCGCGGGGGAGCGGCGGATCAAGTCCAGCACGAGCGTCTGGTTGTAGGTGCCGACGGCCGGCAGGTTGGAACCGCGTCTCATGGTGATCCGAACGTACGCCACTTTCGGCGACGATCATCGGCAGACGCCCGCGAACGACGAAGGCCGCCCGGCGAACCGGGCGGCCTTCGTCGTGACGGTGCGGCGTCAGTTGTTGCCGCGCACGATCGCGATGATGCGGAGGATCTCGATGTACAGCCAGACGACGGTCACCATGATGCCGAAGCCGCCGAGCCAGCCGAGCTCGCGCGGAGCGCCGTTGCGGACGCCGCGCTGGATCATGTCGAAGTCCTGCACCAGCGAGTACGACGCGAGCAGCACGACGAGCACGCCGATGATGAGGCCGAGCGGGATCTCGATGCCCATGATCGAGATCGACTGGCTGTACAGGCCGAAGGTGCCCTGCGTGACGCCGGTCCACATGAGCACGAGGTTGACGAGGCCGAACACCATGTAGCCGAGGATCGCGACGAGGAAGATCTTGTTCGCTCGGGCAGAGGCGCGCACCTTGCCGCTGGCGAACAGGGCGAGCACGACGCCGACGACCGCGAACGTCGCGATGGCGGCCTGGATGACGATGCCGGGCCACAGCAGTTCGAAGTAGGCCGAGATGCCACCGACGAACAGGCCCTCGAAGGCCGCGTAGGCGAAGATCAGGGCGGGACGGACCTTCTTGCGCGAGGTGAAGGAGATCACCATCGCGAGGACGAACCCGCCGAGCATGCCGACGATCCACGGGACGATCGTGGGAACGGGGTTGGCGGCGGTGACGGGCGCCATCGTCCACACCCAGCCGACGACCGCGGTGACCAGGAGAACGGCGAACAGTCCGAGCGTCTTGGCGACGGTGTCCTCGACGGTCATGCGGCCCGTGTTGACCGAACCCGCGGGAGGCGCCGCGAAGGCGCCTTCGAGCTGGGCGTTCACGGCTGCATCGGTCGCCTGGTGGGTGGCCGTCGCATACCCGGTCTGAGCGCCGGCCTGCGAGGCGGCGGGCGGGGGCGTGAGGCCGGGGCGCTCCTCCTGGAACGCCGGGTTGTTGAATGCGAAGTTGCCGGAGGCCATGGTCTCTCTCACTCCAAGTCGGGGGACAGCGCGGTGCTGCGGATTCCAGCGTATCGGAAGCGGTAATCCGGGCGACCGGCCGAGGCTGAGAGTGCTCCCAGAAGGCGGCTCGTCGCCGGCCCGTTAGCCTGGCAGCATGACGCGCTCCCGACCCCTCGTCATCGGTCATCGCGGATCACCCGGCTACCGCCCCGAGCACACACGGTCTTCGTACGAGCTCGCCGTCGCCCACGGCGCGGACGCGGTTGAGCCCGACGTCGTGTTCTCCCGCGACGGTGTCGCGATCGTCCGTCACGAGAATGAGATCGGCTCCACGACCGATATCGCCGATCGGGCCGAGTTCGCCGGCCGTCGCACGACGAAGATCGTCGACGACGTGGCGCAGACCGGATGGTTCACCGAGGACTTCACCTGGGAGGAGCTGTCGAGGCTGCGGTGCCGCGAGCGGCTGCCGCAGCTGCGTCGGGAGAGCGCGAAGCACGACGGCGAGGAGCCCATGCTCCGGCTGCGCGATGTGCTGGACCTCGCCGCGCGGGGCAGCGCCGCGGGACGCGACGTCGGTGTCGTGCTGGAGATCAAGCATGCGACCGTGTTCGCCGAGCAGGGGTTCGACGTGCCCGCCCTCGTCTCGGCCGAGCTGCGCAGCGCCGGGTGGGCCTCGGGGGAGAGGGCGCTGTACATCGAGTCGTTCGAGCCGACCGTCCTCACGCAGCTGCGCGCCGAGGGTGTCGAGGCCTCCTACGTCTTCCTCCTCGAAGCCGAGGGGCGCCCGTTCGACCTGGTCCGGGCCGAGGGGGAGAAGGCACCCACCTACCGTCAGCTCGCTTCGGCGGGACTGGCGTCACTGGCCGAGCGCTTCGACGGGATCAGCGTCGACAAGCTCATGCTGCTCGCTCCCGAGGCGGAGCCGACCGGTCTCGATCTCGTGCGCGCGGCTCACGACCTCGGACTCCTCGTCTTCACTTGGACGTGCCGACCCGAGAACGCCTTCCTGGAGCCTCGCCACCGAAGGGGTGACGAACCCGCGCGACTCGGAGACTATGCCACCGAGTGGCGCGAACTGGCCGAGACCGGGGTGGACGGCGTCTTCGTCGACCACGTCGATCTCGGCCGACGCCTGTTCGGCTGACGGAGCGGCCGATCCTGACGTATGAGAGTCCTCTCATACGTGTTCCGCGGGCATGCGGCAGATGCATAGCCTCCTCTCAGCCCCCGCTCATCCCGTGTGGGCATCAACCCCTGCACGAAAGGCGGTTACACCTTGCAACGACGCACTCTGGCGGCAGTCGGCGCGATCGCGCTCCTGCTTCCCTCGACCGCGGCCCTGGCCGCAACCGACGACGATCCCTCGTCGCAGTTCGCTGAGGCTCCCTCCTCAGGCGGCCTCGACTCGTCCTTCTCGGCGTCCTCGATCGGCGCAGACGGACGGGTCACCGTCATCATCGAGATGACCGGCGACCCCGTCGCGGTCGTCCAGGCGGAGAAGGGTCGCAGCCTCAGCGCGAGCGAGCGGTCCGCGGTAAAGGGCAAGCTGAAGAAGGCGCAGGACTCCATCCGAGGCTCGATCACGGGCAAGGGCGGCAAGATCCAGGCGCAGATGCAGTCGGCGTACAACGGCATCCAGGCGACCGTCCCGGCCGCCCAGCTCGACGCCGTTGCGGATCTTCCCGGCGTCGTGGCCGTCCACCCCGTGCGTACGTACGAGCTCGACAACTCGGTCTCCGTTCCGTATCTCGGCGTCCCGCAGGTGTGGGAGAACACCGGGTTCACGGGCGAGAACGTCAAGGTGGCCATCATCGACACCGGCATCGACTACACCCACGCCGGCTTCGGCGGACCGGGGACGGTCGCCGCCTACGAGGCGGCGGCCGCCGCCTCCGACCAACCCGCCGACCCGGCCCTGTTCGGGCCGAACGCGCCGCGGGTGAAGGGCGGCATCGACCTCGTCGGCGATGACTACAACGCCGACCCCTCGAGTGCGGACTATCAGCCCGTTCCTCACCCCGACGCGAACCCGCTGGACTGCCAGGGGCACGGATCCCACGTCGCGGGCACGGCGGCCGGCTCGGGCGTGCTCGCCGACGGGTCCGGGTACACCGGCCCGTACGACTCGACCACGCCTTCGCAGCAGTTCCGCGTGGGCCCGGGAGTCGCCCCGCAGGCGGACCTCTACGCCGTGCGCGTGTTCGGCTGCGGCGGATCGACCGACGTGGTGGTACCGGCCATCGACTGGGCCGTCGCCAACGGCATGGACGTCATCAACATGTCCCTCGGCTCGTCGTTCGGGCGCGGTGACGACCCGGACGCCGTGGCCGCGAGCAACGCCGTCGGTGCGGGTGTCGTCGTCGTCGCCTCGGCGGGCAACGCGGGCCACAACCCCTACCTCACCGGCTCGCCCGGCACGGGTGACGGCGTGATCGCCGTCTCGGCGGTCGACAGCGCCGTGAGCTTCCCCGGCACCGTCATCACGATGGGGGCCAACGACGTGGAGGCGATCAACGCCAACGGCGCCTCGCTCGACGGCATCGGGCCGATGTCGGTCGTCCGGGTCACCGATGATCCCGCCACGGCGGAGAACGAGGCGATCGGTTGCTCCGTGGAGGCCTTCACGAAGGCCGGGATCGTCCCCGGGGGCGACCAGCTCGCCGTCGTGCAGCGCGGCGATTGCGCCCGCGTCGCCAAGGCGATCTACGGCCAGGAGGCCGGAGCCTCCGCCGTGGTGATGGTCAACTCCACCGACGACCTCCCGCCGTACGAGGGACTCATCACCTCGAACCCCGACACCGGAGAGGACGTCCTGGTCACGATCCCGTTCTTCGGAGTCCGCTCCTCCGACGGCGACAAGTTCGTCGGCACGGCCACCTCCTTCGCCCCGGTCACCCTCGCCAACCCCGCCGGACGCGGCTACGGCGACTTCACCTCGGCCGGTCCTCGGTCGGGCGACAGCGCGATCAGCCCCGACGTGGCGGCGCCCGGCGTATCGATCTCCTCGGTCGCCGTCGGATCCGGAAACGGTGCGGGCATCCTCTCGGGAACCTCGATGGCCGCACCTCACGTGGCCGGTGTCGCCGCCCTGACGGTGCAGTCGCACCCGACGTGGACGGCGCCGCAGATCTCCGCCGCGATCGTCTCGACCGCCGACCCCGACAAGGTCGCCGGTCAGCGCTTGACGCTCGGTGGTGTCGGTCTGGTCGACACGGCGCAGGCCGTGGCGACGCAGGTGACCGCCACCGGAGATGCCTTCCGCACCGAGAGCGGCTGGGCGCGTGAGTCGGCGCTGAGCTTCGGCTTCCAGGAGTCGGCGCTCGGCTTCGGCGGGGTGAAGACCGTCACCGTCACCAACCACGGAAAGAAGTCGGTCACCTTCACCGTGAAGGCGACGCCGAGCGCGGAGTCACGCAAGGCCGTCGTCAAGCTCAGCCACAAGAAGATCACGGTCCGCGGAGGCGGGAGCGCCAAGCTCGTGGTCGGCGTGGCCGCCTCGGCGAAGGACGTGCCCACCTCGGTCGTCACGGGAGACCAGTACGGCTTCTACGAGATCTCCGGCGATGTCGTCCTCACCTCCTCCGACGCGACGTTGCGGGTCCCGTACCTGCTCGTGCCGCGCTCGAACAGCAAGGTGAGCGCCCACACCTCCGCGCTCTTCTCGAAGAAGGCCAAGATCACCGACGGTACGAAGAAGATCACGCTGCGCAACACGCTCGGCGCGCTCGACGCCGGTGCCGACGTCTACACGTGGGGCCTGTCCGACAAGAAGGACGCCACGAAGGCGCTTCCCGACACCGGTTACGACCTGCGTGCCGCCGGCGTGCAGTCGTTCGCCGACGGCGACGATCACCTGCTGGTGTTCGCCGTGAACACGCACAAGCGCTGGTCCAACGCGGCGAACAACGAGTTCGACGTGCTCCTCGACGTCGACCGCGATGGCACGCCGGACTGGATCGTGTTCTCGTACGATTCCGGCGCGGTACGCAACAGCGACATCAACGGCGTCACGGAGGTCTTCGCGCAGGAGATCGCGACCGGCAAGCTGATCGCGACCGGCTTCCTCGCGCAGGCGCCCACCGACAGCAGCACGATCCTGCTGCCGGTGTGGGCCAGTGACGTCGCGGTGGACGGAGCGTTCGACTACACCGTGCAGTCGTTCAGCATCACGTCGGACGGCGAGGATGCGTTCTCGTCGACGGCGACCTACGACCCGGCCGCTCCCGCGGTGAGCAACGGTCAGGCGGTCACCGTTCCGAAGCGCGGAAGCGCGAACGTCTCCGTGGACGTCGATGCGGACGCGTACGCGACCCAGAAGCCCCTGGGCTCCATGGTGGTCGTGTACGACAACAAGTCGGGTGCGAGCGAGGCTCTCCTCGTCCCGATGAAGTAGGCCGATCACGGAGAGGGGCGGTGCGCGCGCATCGCCCCTCTTCCGTGTGACCGGGGGCGTGTGCTCAGCGCGAGCAGAGGCGGGGAGCGTCGCCGTCGCCGAAGCGATAGTCGTAGGTGTCGCCGGCTGCCGTCACGACGACGCGCATCCCCTCGACACGGGCCTGGGTGTAGGACTGTCCGGGGCTCGGGCAGCCCAGGGAGCCGTCGTTGAACGTGAGCCGCTCGGCGGACACCAGCACCGGCTCCTCGGTGATGCCGCGAGCGGTGAGGTCGGCGCGGATCGCGGCCCATCGGACAGGCGGAACCTCCGTGGCAGAACCCGATGGCCCGACGGGGCCCGGGGTCGTGGTCTGGAAGGGCGGTCGGGGGGAGGGGCCGGCGGGCGTCGGCGCGTTCATGGGACCTCCAGGGCTGCAGGCGGCGAGAACGAGGCACAGCGCGCCGACACCGACCACCGTGCCGATCGTGCGCATGACTCCTCCTCGATCGGTGCCAGGGTACGCCGCCTCGCGGGAGATCGGTGAGTGACGGCCGATCAGCGCACGAGGGCCTCGCCGGCGCGAATCGCCACGGACACCCGGTTCTGGGGTGGGGGGAAGACGCACACGTAGTGGTCGGAGAACGCGCACGGCGGGAGGTAGGCGCGGTGGAAGTCCACGTCCACCCGGCCATCGGCGTCGGGAGCGGGGATCTGCAGGAAGCGGAACCGGTAGCTCTCCGTCCCGCTCGTCTGGTCGCAGAAGGCGAGGAAGAGCGTTCCGTCGGGGCGCACCTGCGCCGCGAGGGAGAGACGGACGCCCTCGAGGTCGAGGTCGATCTCGGCTCCGTACACCGAGGCGGCCACGTGGCCGTCCACCGCCTGCGTCGACCGCGTGTGATCGGCGACACGGACCGTCGCCGCGATCGCGGATCCGGGGGTGTACGGAAACCGATCGATCGCGGAGATGCCCCGTTCTGCCGCCGCCGCGGGATCGAGCACCCGCAGGGCCGCCATGCCGTCGCGCGCGAACCCGCGGAGCAGCAGCTGCCCCTCGCGGTGTTCGTCGCCGATGTGCAGGATCACTCGGCCGCCCGGCAGATCGCCGATGACGCGCTCCCCGTCGGCATGCCAGACGCCCGGGGTGTCGGGGAACTCACGGGGGGTGTCGTCGAGCCAGTGGGTCGCGCGGAGCGAGGCGATGCCGTCGCGCCCCCAGACAAGGCGATCCCTCGCGGACACCCAGGCGGCGTGTGCCGTCGCCGCGGCGCGTGCCCGCTCCTGCGATGGGGACGATTCCATGTCGTCGTTTGCCTCTCTCCTCGTCGTTCTCGGCTGCTCCCGTCGATCCTCGCTGTCGCCGGCGCAGCCCCGCGCTGTCCTCGCGTCGATCGGGGCACATCCAGGACGTTCTGTGACGCCGTGCGACAGAACGATACATTCTGTTACACCATCGAAATGCGGCTATCAATAGCATGCCCCTATGGATGAATCCGGCGCGATCGATGTCGATGCCCTGACACGCGCCCTCGACGTCCATTCCCTCCGCATCCTCGTCGCGATCGACCAGACCGGGTCGATCAGCGCCGCGGCCCGCTCCCTCGGATACACGCAGCCGACCATCACTCAGCACGTGCAGCGGCTGGAGGCGAGGCTGGGAGCCAGCCTCGTCGCCCGCACGGCGCGATCGGCGCGTCTCACCCCGATCGGTGCGCTGCTGGCGGCGCACGCGCCGCGCATCGACGCGAGCCTCACCGCCGCCGCGACCGAACTCGCTCGTCTGCTCGGCCGCCGCGCGGATGCGGTGCGTTTCGCGGCCCCCGCCGAAGCCATCGGGCCCATGCTGGCCCCGGCCCTGGGCCGGCTGGCCGACGCGGGTGCCGAGATCGAGGTCGGCATCACCGAGGCGGCCGATGCGGCGGACGCGCTCGCGATGATCCGGGACGGCCGTGCGGACATCGCCCTCGTCTCGGCGGTCGGCGAGCGAGCCCGTCGCAGCACCGCAGCGCGGGCGGCAGGACTGCGCTCGACGTTCCTGTTCGCCGAGGAGATCGTCGCGCTCACGACCCTCGACGTCCACGCCGAGGCCTCGCGAGTCGACCCGTCGGTCCTCGCCGCCCACCCTTGGATCACGGGTCGAGGCACCGCCACGGCTCCGGTCGCCGAGATGCTCGGCCGCGGCGCCGACGCCCGGGATCTGGCCGTGTCGCTCCCCGACGCCGCGATCGCGCTCGTGGCGCAGGGAGTGGGCACGGCGTTCCTGCCCGAGGGGGCACTGGCCGGTGCCGACCTCCCCGAGCGCATCCGCACCCTCGGACTCCTGCCTGCCGTGACGCGTCGCACGTCCGCCGTCACCCTGGTCGAGGCCGCCTCGATCCCGGCCGTGGCAGAAGCGCTGCGCGCCCTGGCCACCCACCGGCTGCCGACGACGGGGGTCGACGCCGTCGTCGATGCGCGCCGTCGCTCCGCCGGACACCGGGCCCGATTCGTGTCGTATCCCGCACCGCACCGCACCGAACTCCCACCCACCCTCGCAGAGGAGCACCCAGACATGTCCCTGACCGCCACTCGCCTCGCGCAAGCCGGAGCCGCCGCCGCGGCGTCCGTCCTGTTGCTGACCGCTTGCACCACCGGTGCCCCGCCGGCGCCGACCGCGACCGTCGGCGCCGACACCGGCGCCGAGATCGACAGCGTCACCGTCGCTCTGCCCGGCTCGCTCTCGAGCCTCTACGTCGGACAGGAGGCCGGAATCCTCAACTACTACATCGCCTCGATCGTCCAAGAGGGCCTCGTCTCGATCGACGCGCAGGGTCGCGTGCAGCCGGGCCTGGCGGAGTCGTGGACGCAGACGGACGACGTCACCTATGTCTACGAGCTGCGTCCCGACGCGCAGTTCCAGGACGGCACTCCGGTGACCGCCGACGATGTCGTGTTCAGCCTCGAGGAGGCCCGCGACGAGAAGGTCTCTCCCGGCCTCACCTACTATCTGACCAACGTCGACACGATCGAGAAGACCGACGACGCCGAGGTCACCATCACCCTGAAGGATCCCGATCCCGCCTTCGCCGCCAACATGAGCACGGGAGGGGCCGCCTTCATCACCTCGCGGGCGTTCTGGGAGGAGAACGACGGGAAGGTCGGCACCTCCACGTCGCTCCTGCTCGGCACCGGGCCGTACCGGGTGACGGAGTTCGTCCCCGACTCGCACGTGACGATGGAGCGCGTCGACACCTGGTGGGGAGAGCTGCCCAAGGTGAAGGAGATCAAGGTCACCTTCGTCCCCGACGAGTCGACCCGTCTGCTGGCGGCCCAGGCCGGCGACATCGACGTCGCCTTCAACGTCCCGCTCGCGCAATCGTCGCAGTGGGAGAAGCTCGACTCGATGCGGGTCGACTACATCAACGACCTCTCCTACGTGGGTCTCTACTTCAACACGAGCGTCGCGCCCTTCGACGACCCCAAGGTCCGGGAGGCGATCGCCCACGCGGTGGACCGCGACGCGTACGTGAAGTCCTTGCTGCGCGGCCACGGCGAGGCGGCGACCGCCATCATGACGCCGGAGTCGCTGGGCAAGGCCTACGACGCCGAGGCGGCACGCGACAAGCTCGCCGCGATCCCGCAGTGGGACTTCGATCTCGAGGCGGCGAAGGCGGCACTGGCCGCGTCCACGAAGCCCGACGGCTTCGAGGCCGAGATCCTGACCCCCAACACGGGCCCGCAGATCGGTTCGGCCGCCCAGGCCCTCTCGCAGAGCCTCGCCGACATCGGGATCACCCTGAAGGTGCGCGAGGTCCCGATCGAGGAGTGGCTGGCCAGTCTCGACGCCTCGGGGGATCACGGCATCAACGTCATGTGGTACTTCTCCACGCTCGGGGATCCCGCCGAGGTGCCCAGCTACCTGCTGGGCGCCGGCAACCCGGCGGCCTACGACAACCCCGCCGTCACCGACCTGCTGACCAAGGCCGGGGCGACGTCCGACCCCGCCGAGCGGGTGGACGTTCTGATCCAGGCCGAGACGCTGCAGGCGAAGGACGTCATCAACGTCCCGTTGTGGTGGGGGCAGTCGGCGACGGCGTTCGCGAAGGACCTCGGGATCAAGGACTACAGCTCGTTCGCCTTCATCTCGTCGTGGCCGACGCAGCTGTACCGCGCGGCGGCTCAGTAGAGACCGGCTCGTGACTTCTGCGTCGATCTTCCGGGCACGCGCGGCGCGGGCACGTCCTCTCGGACGTCTGCTCGCGGTGCGCGTGCTCGGCACGGTGGGGGTGCTGCTCGCGCTGTCGATCGTGATCTTCTCGCTCATGTATCTGGCCCCCGGCGACATCGTGAAGAACCTGCTCGGCAACCGCCCGGTGACCCCGGAGGCGGTGGCCGCCGTCCGTGCGCAGTACCACCTCGACGACCCGGTCGTGCTCCAGTACCTGCGCTGGCTCGGCGGGTTCGTCACGGGAGACCTGGGCACCTCCATCCGGCTGCAGCTCCCGGTGGCCGATGCGATCTCGTCCCGTCTGGGGCTCACGCTCTCCCTGTGCGGTCTGGCGTTCATCTGCGCGCTCGCCGTCGCGATTCCGCTGGGCGTTCGCAGCGCCGTGCGTCCGGGCGGCGCCGTGGACCGCGTGTCCAACGTGTTCGCCATCGTGGGGCTGAGCGCGCCGACGTTCGCCATCGGCCTGCTGCTGCTCTACGCCTTCGCCTATTACCTGCCGGTCTTCCCCGTCTATGGTGCGGGGAACGGCGGTGTCGACACCCTCCGGCACCTGGTGCTCCCGGCCATCACCCTCGCCCTCGGCCTCGGAGCGATCGTCCTCAAGCTCACGCGCACCGCGATGCTGCGGGAGCTGGCCTCGGACTACGTGACCTCTGCGCGCGCCCGGGGGCTGTCCGAGCGCACCGTGGAACGCATCGCGCTACGCAATGCCGCCATCCCGATCGTCACGGGGGCGAGCCTCGTACTCACCTTCCTCGTGGGCGGGACGGTCCTCGCGGAGACGACGTACGCACTGCCCGGACTCGGCACGCTCCTGCAGGACTCCGTGCTGTTCAAGGACATCGCCGTGGTCCAGTCCCTCACCCTCCTGGTCGCCGTCGTGATCGCCGTGATCGCGCTCCTGGCCGACCTCGCCTATCTCGTGCTCGACCCGCGGGTGCGCACCGCCCGGAGGCCGTCATGACCGCCGCCATCGAACTGCTCTCCACCCCCACCCGCCGCCGCGCGCCCTGGGCGATCGTCGTCGTGGTCGCCTTCCTCGTCGTGGTGGCGATCACCGTCGCGGTGGGCGGTCTCCTCTATCCCGACGCCATGCGGCAGGACATCCTCGCGAGCCTCCTGCCAGCGGGAAGCGACGGTCATCTCCTCGGAACCGACGAGCTCGGACGAGACGTGTGGGCGATGACGGTCGCCGGAGCGGCGTCGTCGATCGTCGGACCCGTGTGCGTCGCCCTCGGATCCATGCTCTTCGGCATCGTGCTGGGCACCCTCGCCGGCTACGAGCGCGGGTGGCTCGACTTCCTCATCGGCCGCTGGACCGACCTTCTCCTGGCCCTGCCGGTGCTCCTCGCGGCGATCGTCGTCTCGGGCGTGCTGGGAGGCGGCTACGGCGTCACGGTCGCGTTGCTGATCGTCCTGTTCTCCCCCTCGGACATCCGCATCGTGCGTGCGGGCGTCTTGGAGCAGACGGCGCGGCCCTACATCGAGGCGGCGCAGATGCTGTCGCTGTCGCGGTGGCGCGTGATGTTCCGCCACATCCTCCCGAACGTCTCCACCCTGATCATCACGAACGTCATGCTCAACACGGCCTTCGCGCTGGTGGCGTTCTCGTCGCTGTCCTTCCTCGGGGTGGGAGTCGCGCCCGGCACCGCCGACTGGGGGAGGCAGCTCACCGACAACCGCGCGATCATGTTCGACAATCCGGCCGCCGTGATCCTCCCGGCCGTGTTGATCATCCTCGTGGCCTGTGCGGTCAATGTGTTCGGCGACTGGCTCGGCGAACGCCTCTCACGGACGGGAGCGGCCGCATGAACGGCGTACGCATCGAGGAGCTGTCGGTCGTGGGACCGGCGGGGCAGGTGGTGGCCCCGTTCGGCGCCGACGTGGCAGCCGGGCAGATGCTGGCCCTGATCGGTGAGTCGGGATCGGGAAAGACGCTCTCCGCGAAGAGCCTCGTGGGCCTCCTTCCGCGCGGGTTCCGGGCTCGCGGTCGACTGAGCATCGGGGAGCGCACGATCGAGCTGTCGACGCGTGCCGACCAGTGGCGTGGGATCCGGGGGCGGATGGTGGCGCTGCTGCTGCAGGATCCGTTCACGAGCCTGTCCCCGGTACACCGTTGCGGTGACCAGATCGCCTGGACGATCGAGGCCGCTCGCGGCACGCGGCTGGATCGGGCGGAGCGTCGCGACGCGGTCGTGCGGAGCCTCGCGGAGGTGAACCTCCCCGAACGCGTCATCCGCGCCTACCCGCACCAGTTGTCGGGAGGGATGCGCCAGAGGGTGGCGATCGCCGCCGCC
This sequence comes from Microbacterium sp., assembly GCF_047607225.1. GTDB lineage: Bacteria > Actinomycetota > Actinomycetes > Actinomycetales > Microbacteriaceae > Microbacterium. The sequence goes on from NZ_JASGDO010000048.1 coordinate 67,855, forward strand.
GTGGCGAGCGATCCCCAGCTGCTCATCGCGGACGAACCCACGACGGCCCTTGACGCATCGAATCAGGGGGAAGTGCTCGATGCGCTGCGGTCGCTCCAGGACACCCGGGGACTTCCGATCGTCCTGATCTCGCACGACCTCGGCGTCGTGCGAGGGCGTGCCGACGAGGTGCTCGTGATGCGGCACGGCGACATCGTGGAGCGGGGACGCACTGCTTCGGTGCTCCACGATCCCCAGCACCCCTACACCCGTGCGCTCGTGGCAGCCGACCCGGCTCTCGCGCCCGCACCCGCCGAGCGAGCCACCCCGCGGTCGGAGCGCGAGGTGCTGGTGAGCGTCCGCGGAGTCGAGAAGGCCTTCGGCGAGCGGACCGTGCTGTCGAACGTGGACCTGGAGATCCCGACCGGCGTCATCGCCGGGATCGTCGGGGAGTCGGGCTCTGGGAAGTCGACGCTCGCCCGGTGTATCGCGGGACTGGAACGGGAGGACGGTGGGGTGATCTCCTTCGCGGGAGCCCCGCTCGCGCCCGGCCGCCGGTCCCGCACGCCCGGGCAGATGCAGATCGTCTTCCAGGATCCGTACTCCTCGCTCAACCCGATGATGACGATCGGAGCGATCCTGAGTGAGGCGCTGCGTGCCGTTCCCGGGGCGACCGACACGGTGGCGGGGCTCCTGGAGACGGTGGGCCTACCTGCCGAGTTCGCCACTCGGAGGCCTGCCGACCTCTCCGGCGGACAACGCCAGCGCGTGGCGATCGCGCGGGCGCTCGCTCCCCGTCCGCGTCTGCTCATCTGCGACGAGTCGGTGTCCGCCCTGGACGTCTCGGTCCAAGCGCAGATCCTCGAGCTCTTCCGACGGCTGCGCGACGAGCGCGGCATCACCCTGCTGTTCATCTCTCATGATCTGGCGGTCGTCCGCACCCTCGCCGACACCGTCACGGTCATGTGGGAGGGGAAGGTCGTCGAACACGGCGCCTGCGCCGATGTGCTCGGAGCTCCCCGGCATCCTTTCACCCAGACCCTCGTCGCCGCTGCTCTCCTGGAGAGCACCGGCGTGCGTCGTCACGACGGAGAGACCACCTCATGACCCAGCTCGCCACCGATGTCGTCGTCCATGAAGAGTGGGAGGCGATCCGCGCTCTCGTGGACGGGCTCGCCGAACGCGTCGGGGAAGAGCGAGCACAGCGATGGAGCGCTCCTCGTGCGGCATATCGTCCCGCGCTGCTCACCGTGACGGAGGGCGGTGAGATCGTCGCCGCCGCCCTGGAGACGGGGCGCCCGGCCACCGCGGGCACGACGGCGGTCGATCCGTGGTGGCGCGACGAGTCGGCCGGCGCCGCGCTCGTCCGCGCGTTGCGGGACCGCGCCCGCGCCCGGGACGACATCGCCCTGAAGTGGAGCTCTCCGGAGGAGCTTCCTCCCTTCGCGGCGGAGGCGGGCTTCGTTCCGCTCCGGCGACCCTATGGCGCCGTCGGCACGCAGTCGACACTCGGCGCGGTGCTGTGGCTCCGTCATCTTCCGCACGCGGAGCCCGGGTACTACGCGCAGACGACCCTGTTCACGTGTGGTGCCGTCGCCTCCCTCATGGGCGCTGGGCTCCGCGGGGTCGAGGGGTTCGCGGGCGACTCCCAGGACCGCGACGTCGAACTCGGGTTCTGGCGACTCGCGAGCAACTACCCCGCGTGCGAGCCGTTCGGTCTCGCGGTGACGACGGCCGAGCACGTGGGCACCTCCGCCGTCGAGGTGAGTCTGGATCACGACGGACCCGTCCTCGTGGAGGACTACACGGGGTTCGAACTCGATTTCCGGTCCGAACTGCAGGTCGAGTCGCGACGACGCGCGGAAGAGCTGGGCATCGTCGTCAGCGGCGTCCGAGTGGGCGTCGAGGAGATCGCGCGACGGGTCGCCGGCGGCGACCTCGCCCTCCTCCTCATCGACGAGGAGCCGATGCACGGCGAGCACGGACCGCACTGGGTGCTCGCTCACGCCTCCGACGGGGTCGACGTGGTGATCGTGGAAGACCCCTGGGTCAACCGCGACACGGGCGAGACGTGGGTGGACACCCACGAGCTGCCGGTGCGCCTTGCCGACCTCGACCGGCTCGTGCGCTGGTCTGACGAAGGGTACCGGGGCGTGATCTTCATCGGCCGGGACGAGACGACCGCGTCCCGCTGAGGTCGGCGGAGGCGGGAGGGCTCAGTCCCAGTCGAGATAGTCCTCGATGACGGCGGCGGTCTCTCCGGCGTGCGTGGCGGCGAACAGGTGTCCGGCGCCGTCGATCGTCACGACGCTCACGAGCCCCGGGGCCGACTTCCGCAGGGCCTCGCCGTTGGCGGGCGGGGTGACCTCGTCGTCGCCGCCCTGGAGCACGAGGACGGGGATGTCGGGAGCGAGCTCCGCTTCGGCCGGCACGTCGGCCTCGACCGCGAGGAGCAGCACGCCGTTGACGCGATCGTGGTGTGCCCGGGCGACCGCACGCGCCACCGTGCCGCCGAAGGCGTGACCACCCACCCAGGCGTCGGCGATGCCCAGGTGATCCATGACATCGACGACGTCCTGAGCAGCCTCGAGGAGCGTCGTCCCTTCGTCGGCGCCCGAGTGACGGGAGCCCACGCGGACGATGCGGAAGTCCTCTTCGAGGATCACGTGGGCGAGGGTGCCCAAGTGCACGGGGTCGATGCCCTTGCCGGGGATGAGCACGAGGGCTGGGCCGGCTCCCTCGTCGACATAGGGGATGGCTCGGCCGTCGGGCTCGAAGATGTGGCGGTCTGTGTCAGTCATGGATCCCTCTCGCGCGGTGCGTGTCCCGACTCACAAGCCTCGGTCATCGGGGGCGCGTGGGGCAAGTCGATGTCAGCGCACTGACGGCCTCAGGCGCGGTCTCGCGGGGCGTTTTCCGTGGCCGCCACCCGGTCGATCGTGCACCGGACAGCCGTGGGCACCCGCTTCTCGATCGCGGCATGCAGGGCGTTCGCTCCCCGCCACTGGTCCAGGTCGATCACCAACACGTGCCCTTCCGCCGCCATGAAGACCCAGGTGCGACGCTCTTCCGAGTACGTGGCCAGCACCAGGTCGGTCAAGGGGACCTCGAAGATCCCCTCGTCGTCGATGATCGCGACCCGCTCGGGATCGACCATCACCTGGGCGCCCCGGGCGCCACGGAAGGTGCGCCCGTTGAAGATGTCGGTGGAGTCCTTCATCCCGTGCGCGAACAGCTCCCGCTTGGTCATCGACGTCAGGCTCGAGGAGGGACCTTCCGCGGGAGCGAGATCGAGAGCATCGGTCACCTGGTCGTCGCTGTCGGCCTGGAGATCGTCGCCGAACGTGACGAACAGGGAGTCGAGCCCTCCGGCGATCACGCGTCGGACATCATCGGCGGTGACGGCGCACACGGCCGGGGGTGGGGAGACGTCGCCGTGGACGCGGCGGCCTCGGAGGGTGCTCGTGACGAGCCCGTCGAGGTCGGCGGCCTGGGCTCCCGGAACCTCGTCCTCCATGTTGTAGCGGAGGATCTGCGCGGCCACCGTATCGGCGCTCGGCCCCTCCGCGCCCAGAGCACGCAGGACGCCGACCGCTTCTGTGGCGGCCTCCAGCGCATTCTCGGGGCGTGGATCGAGGGCGTAGCAGTCGAGTCGGTGCGTCCCGTCGATGACGGTGGAGAACGGATCGACGGAATAGATGAGGTGGCGCTCGGTGCGCAACGTGTCGAAGAGTGCGTCGTAGATGAGGGCACCGGCGATCGTGCGCGCCGCCCGATCGTCGCCGCTCAGCACGACCGAGAGTGCCACCGGCGTCGTGCCGTTGACGACCCACATCCCGTTGCGGATCACGCGCGGAGCCGGTCGAGGCGGAAGGGAGCGGGCTTCCGGCAGGCTCACATCGAGGCCCTCGGGCACGGGACCCGTGAATGACAGGGCGGCGTTGCCCGCGTGCAGCCAGGTCTCGGCGAACGCCAACGCCTCGGCGCGAGTGAGGGAGCGATGGGCCGGCGACCCGAGATCCAGCAGCCCGACCGACTGGTTCCCGAAGCGGTCGATCAGGTGCCCTCGGCCGGGCCGCTCGTCGTCGTCGCCCAGCTCGGTGCTGATGATGCGCTTCTGCTCGGCGACATCCGCGTCGGAGATCTCGGCGAGCGTCGAGACGGCGCGCGCCACCCGGTTGAGGAAGTCGACCACCCCCGAGGGTGGCCCCTGCGCGAAGAAGCTGATCGTCTCATCGGACGTCGTGGCGTTGTGGACGACATCCACCCGTCCGACCCGCGCCATCACGAGGTGCTCCAAGAGGTGCGCCGTTCCGGCGGTGCGTGCCGTCTCGTCTCGGAGGCCGATCCCGAACGTCAGGGCTCCCTCGAAGGTCGTGCGGATGTCTCGCGAGTAGGTCGGCAGCCCGCAGGCCTCGCTGAACTCGATGGGGGGAGCGGCCATGAGGCTCATTCTCGCGGGGGATGGGCGTGGGCGCGAGTGTGACTCACCGGCTGTCGTCGGGGCCGGGCGGATCATCGTTGGACGGTGTGGCGTCGCTCTTCCGCCGGCGGAGGAACGTCACCTCTTGGTGAAGCCGCGCTCCCCCCAGAACGATCGCGAGGAACCCCAGGACAGTCGTCACGACACGTACCCACGGCGGCGCGCCCGGGAAGAGCGTGATCGGAAGGGCGAACAGGAAGGTCGCGCCGATGAAGTACCAGACCGCGATCATCGCCGGCGGGTCCGGTGGGATCTCCTGCTGATCGGCCGAACGGTCGTCGTGCGAGACGTTCACGTCTTCTCCTCGCGGTCCTGTTCTTGTTCCTCACGGTAGGACGCGGCGGTTCACTCTGCCTCCCTCTGATGGGGGATATCGCGCGGTGTGTTCCGCAGGCTCCGTGCGATCCGGAGCGAGATCGGAACGTGCCCGGCGGCCAGGATGGCGGCTGCGGCAAGGATCCACGGGCTTCCCGACCAGCCCGCACACGCCGCGACGGCGAGGACCGGAAGCACGGCCAGCGGCACCGGGACCCCGCCCCACCGACCGTAGAGCAGTTCCGGCTCGCGGCCTCTGACCAGATAGCGCACCCACAGCGATCCGTAGCCGAGCAGCAGCACCCCCGTCACGATCCCGAGCACCGCCTGCGCGGGCGCGAGCGGGGCGGTCACCGCGCTGAACGGCGGCAGCGCGAGCGTCAGGGCCTGCCCCGATCGCTCGGCCGTCGCGAGAGGCCAGGCTACTCGAACTCGCGGGATCGGGCGGCGTGGTGGCCACCGCACGAGGAGGAGAGAGGGTGCGAGCAGGACCAGGCTGAACGCGAGTCCGTACGGCGAGAACTCCACGAGTCGCACGCTACCGCGGGCTCGGTGCCGGCGAGACCGTCCCGGGCCGGAACATCTCGACGAGCGCGGCGATGCCCCGACTACTGTCGAGAGCATGCCGGAAGCCGTCGAGTCGGGCGTCGTGCGCTTCTGCCGGGAGCGTCGGGGCGGAAAGCGCTGCACGCGTCCGCTCGGACACGCGGGGCTCCATCGGCACCGCGCGATCATGTGGAGCGAAGCGGGGTCGGATCCGGCGCGCTGCCCCGGCTCCGGTCGTGAGACGGCACCGGCCGAGCCGCTCCCCGACGGGTATCCCGATGGGCGCGCTCTGTGCCGGGAGTGTCTCCGCTTCATCGCTCGTGACGCGACCGGCGTGCTGGCGACCCATGACGCATCCGACGCCACGGAGTCGGATGCCGAGGTGACCCGGCGCCGCGCGTGGCTCAACGTGCACGGATGGTGAGCTCGCGCCGGGAGTGGACGCGACGGCGGGAGTCGAACCCGCAACGCGACCGGGTATGAACCGGTGCCCGGGACCGCCCGGATCGCCGCGAAGCTGTGGTGAGTGGTCCCCACGCTAACCCGGCGGGGCGGGGATGACCAGGAGTGTGACCTGTGATTGCGCTCTGCGTCCGTTCGTGACGATCAGCGGGCAGGGTCGAACGCGCCGCGACGCGTGGAGACGATGTCCTTGCCGAGCGGCATGAGGGAGATCGGGATCATCTTGAAGTCGGCGATCGCCATCGGGATCCCGATGATCGTGATGCACAGGGCGATGCCGCTCACGAGGTGTCCGAGCGCCAGCCACCACCCGGCCAGGACCACCCAGACGACATTGCCGAGGAAGGAGCCGACGCCCGCCGTCGGCTTGTCGACGATCGTGCGCCCGAAGGGCCAGATGACGTAGCCGGCGGTGCGGAACGACGCGATCGCCCACGGAATCGTGATGATCGGGATGCACAGCAGCACCCCGGCGACCACATAACCCACGAAGAGCCAGAAGCCCGCGAAGATGATCCAGATGATGTTCAGGAGGGTGCGCACGACCTCATTCTCGCTCGCCCTCGGTGGACCGCGGCTGTGCTTTTTCGTTCTCGCGGACCCGCCGGTGGGTGAGGGTGATCTGCGCGCGACGTAGGAGTCCCACCGCGCCGAGGACGAGCGCCAGGCTCCCCACGACGAGAAGGCCGTAACCGATCGCCGTGGCCAGCTGCAGATCCGCGATCCACGCCACGACGTCCGCGAACCGCGTGCCCTCGGAGACCAGCGCGAGGCCGGCGAGGGCGAGGGAGCCCAATACGACGCCCCACACGATGGCGGCCCAGCGCGTGCGTGGGCGCAGCGGCGCCCGCCCAGGGGTGCTCGGCGGCAGGGTCTGCACCGCGCTCTCGGCCGAGGGCGCCGGTCCGTCGGTGAGGATGTCGTCGAGGTCGCTCATTGTCCGTCGCCTTCCGTCGGGGTGGCAGGGCTTTCGAGGTACAGCTCGACCCAGCCGGCCTCCTGGTCGATGACGACCCGATGGTGGGTCGTTGCGGGCTCGGCTCCCGCCGTCGCCGTGACCCGGTAGACCTGTCGTCCGTCGGGAAGAGTCTCGACGGTGCCGCCGGGGACCTCCGAGAAGTCCATCCACGGTGTCGGCATGTCCGTTCCGGAGGCCATGACCGCCGCAGTGGCCGTGGTGACCTCGACCGTCACCTCCACCCCGGGCCGTACGCCGATGAACGTGGAGCCCTGCCGTTTCTCCACGTACGTCGCGCCGTCACGGCCGGTGTCGGCCAGCGTGACGGTGAGGTCGCCCCAGGGCTGGCGGAAGGGGGCACCGGGGGAGGATGCAGAACGTTCCAGGTTGGAGATGCCGTAGGTGCCGAGGTGGAGGTCGACTGCCGCGGGAACGGCGACGGCGATCGCGCCTCCCGTCACGGTGAGAACAGTGAGGAACGCGAGGAACCCGCTGCGCCGACGGATCGCCCCCGCGATGATCATCGCGGCCGCCAGCACCGCGGCCGCCACGAAGAGGCCGCGTGCCGGAGCGAGAATGCCCCCGTGCTGCAACGCCGTCATCGTTCCGGCGAGGACGGCGACGCCGACGGCCGCGGCGATGAAGGCGAAGGGGGCGCGGGGATTCGTCGCGCGCCGCACGCGCTGACGTTCCGCCGCCGCGGCAGAGAACGCCGCGGCGCGAGCCTGCCGTTCGCGGCGGGCTTGTTCCCGGGCAGCCCTGGCCGCGTCCTGTTGCTGCTGACGCCAGAGCTGGTCCTGCTCCTTCCACGCCGCATGCTGGGCGCGCCACTGCGCCATCTCGTCCGTGTCGTCGTTCGTTGCCGCCTCGGCTCCGTCGGCAGGGGGCGGGGGTGCGAGGGCCGTGGAGGAGGACGCGGCCGTGTCCGGCTCGGCGTCCCCCTCCGATCCCTCCGCATCGGCGGCCGGCCCCGTCCCTCGGCCGAATGCGGAGGATCCCGGGCCGGTCGCCGACGCGGAAGCCGATCGCGGATCGACGACGTCACCACCCGGGGTGCGGCCGGAGGCGCGCACGATGAGAAAGACGAGGAACGCGGCCACGGCCAGGATCAGCACGACCGGCAGGGCCAGCACTGCACCACCCGCGGGAAGTCCCGTCACCACGAGCAGCAGGGGCGGCGGCAGCAGTCCGACGACCGTGAACACGGCGACGCCGCCGAGCGCCGCGGTGAGCCGCCCGCGCAGCGCCTCCCGGAGGACGATCCGGTCGTCGAGATCGGGGAGGAGCGCCCACGCGACGGCGTAGGCGAGGATCGCGGGAAGGCCGAACAACGCCGCGACGACGAGCACCCCGCGAACGATGAGGGGATCCACCCGGAGGCGTGCGGCAAGCCCCGCGGCAACCCCACCGATCCATCCCTCCGAGCGGACGACGCCGAGGCCCGCTGCCCAGGAGAAGAACCGGTCGCCACGGGAGCGGAGTGCGATCGGTGACGGCGGCAGGGGTCCGGGATCGGTCGGGGGTGGGGTGGTCATGAGTCGATCCTGTTCGACCGACAGACGGACGGCCATGGGGTGAACCCCTGAACCATCCCTGATTGTCTCTCGCCGTCGTATCGGCGGGCCCGCGCCGGGTGGTTGGATGCTCACATGTCCTCCACCTCGCCCGCCGCGATTCCCGCTGCGCGCCCCGTTCGGCCGTCGCGGTGGCCCAGCGCGGCGGGGGCAACGGCGCGCCCGCCTCTCCGGCG
>NZ_JASGDO010000049.1:0-49261 GCF_047607225.1 Microbacterium sp.
CGACGTGCCGGCGTGCGAACGGCGGACGTCGCCGACGCCGCCGCCGCCGCGCCGCTCCGGGACGGGGCGGCCTCACCGGCTTGATGAACTCGGTACATGAAGTTGCTGTAACAATGCGACGGCCGGGCAGCCACCCCTCGCGACCACGCGGGATGATGGGATTCGGCACCGACTCGCATCGCGAGGACGGGTGCCCCGTCGACATCGTCACCCGAGCCCGGAGGCACCCCATGCCGCGTCCTGCCCTGCGCACCGTCCTCGTCGCGTCCTTCGCGGCATCGATCCTGCTGGCCACGGGCTGCACCGCCTCCACGACGCCGTCGGACTCACCGAGTGCCACGGACGAAGGGTATGTGACACCGGGCAAGCTCACGATCGCCACCGGCGAGACCGCATACTTCCCCTACGTGATCGACGACGACCCGGCTTCGGGCGAGGGATTCGAGGCCGCCGTCGCCTACGCCGTCGCCGACCGGCTCGGCTTCTCGCACGACGATGTGGAATGGGTGCGCACGAGCTTCGAGTCGGCCATCGCCCCCGGTCCGAAGAGCTTCGACTTCAACATCCAGCAGTACACGATCACCGACGAGCGCAAGCAGGCCGTCGACTTCTCCTCCCCCTACTACGCCGCCAGCCAGGCAGTCGTCGCGATCAAGGGCGGCGCCGCCGACGACGTCACCGACATCGCCTCCCTGAAGGGACTGACCCTGGGGGCGATGAGCGGGTCGACGAGCGCCACGACGATCGCCGAGTCGGTGGCCCCCACGACCGAGCCGCTCCTGTACGCCTCGAACGAAGACGCCGTCGCCGCGCTGAAGGCCGGCCAGATCGACGCGATCGTGCTCGACCTGCCTACCGCGTACTACGCGACCGCGGAGTACATCGAGAACTCCTTCATCGTCGGCGAGCTGCCGGGGGCCGGGGTCCCCGACGAGTGGGGTCTCCTGCTCGCGAAGGACTCCCCGCTGACCGCGCGGGTCACCGAGGCCGTCGACGCGCTCCGCGAGGACGGCACGCTCGAAGAGATCACCGACGAGTGGCTGGGCTCCGGTCAGGGCGTCACGCTGCTGCAGTGACCGGCTCCTCTCCGTCTCGCCGCGACCCGGCGCCCCCGCATCGCCCGAGCCCGCTCGAGCGGGAGCGTCGGGAGTACCGGCGGCGTCGGGAGGTGCGCTCGTTCCTCGTCGCGATCGCCTCGACAGTCGTCTTCGCGCTGGTCATCTGGCTGACCGTCATCAACACGTCGGGCTGGGCCGAGGTCCAGCAGACGTTCTTCGATCCCGAGATCGCGCTGCGCTCGCTGCCGAAGGTGTGGGACGGATTCCTCATCAACCTGCAGGTGCTCGCCTACTCGCTCGTGACGGTGTCGGTGGTCGCCCTCGTGATCGCGACGGCGCGGACGCTCCGCGGTGCGGTGTTCTTCCCGCTGCGCGTCCTGGCCGCCGGCTACACCGACCTCTTCCGCGGGCTGCCCTTCATCATCGTGCTCTACCTGGTCGGCTACGGGCTTCCGACCATCGCCGGCGTGCGGATCCCCGTGGTGGCCCTCGGTGTCCTCGCCGTGACCCTCACCTACTCGTCGTACGTCGCGGAGGTCATCCGGGCCGGTATCGAAGCCGTACATCCCTCTCAGCGGCTGGCCGCACGCGCCCTGGGGCTCGGGCACCTGCAGACGCTCCGCCGGATCGTCCTCCCCCAGGCGCTGCGGAAGATCACGCCGCCGCTCATGAACGACTTCGTCTCGATGCAGAAGGACGTCGGCCTCATCTCGATCCTCGGCGCGATCGATGCGATCGCCGCCGCGCGTTCGGTCACGGCGCAGACGTACAACTTCACGCCGTACGTCGTGGCCGGGATCCTCTTCATCCTTCTGGCGATCCCCACCATCCGTCTGACCGACTGGTACACCGCAAAGCTCCGCGACCGCGAGCAGGCAGGGGCGATCCTGTGACCGCGTCTCCCCTCGTCGGGGCCCCCGTGCTGTCGGCGACCGACCTCTGGAAGGCATTCGGGCCGCGCGAGGTCCTCCGCGGCGTCGATGTGACCCTCGCCCGCCACGAGGTCGTGGCCCTCATCGGGCCGAGTGGCTCCGGCAAATCGACGCTGCTGCGGTGCCTGGGACTCCTGGAGTCGATCGACGACGGGCAGATCTTCCTCGGCGAGGAGGACATCTCGGACCCCCGCGTCGATGCCAACCGCGTGAGGGCACGGTTCGGCGCGGTGTTCCAGAGCTACAACCTCTTCCCGCACCTGTCGGTGATCGACAACGTCACCCTCGCCTCGCGCGTGGTCCACCGGTTGTCACGGCGGGACGCCGAGGCGCGCGCGCTCCCGCTGCTGGAACGCATCGGTCTGGCCGACAAGGCCTCAGAGCACCCCGACCGGTTGTCGGGAGGCCAGCAGCAACGGGCCGCGATCGTCCGGGCCGTCGTCACCGACCCGGAGGTCCTTCTCCTCGACGAGATCACCTCGGCCCTGGACCCGGAGCTCGTGGGCGAGGTCCTGGAGCTCGTCCGCGACCTCGCCGGCGACGGCGCCACGATCCTCATGGCCACCCACGAGATGGCCTTCGCCCGGGAAGTCGCTCACCGGGTGCTGTTCCTCGACGACGGCATGATCGTCGAGGAGGGGCCGCCCGCGCAGATCTTCGCCGCGGCACGACACCCCCGCACGCGGGAGTTCCTCGCGCGCGTGGCTCCCTGAGCCTCTCGCCGACCTTTTCGCTTCCGCTCAGCGCGACGTCGCAGCGGCCCGCGCGGCGCGGATGAGCTCGGTCGAGTGCCGTAGATGTGCGTGCACGCAGGCACTGCCGTCCCGCGGGAGGGCGGCGAGGTAGGCGCGGTGCTCCGCGGCCAGCTCTCCCCGGGAGTAGTGCGGTCGCACGTGCGCGAGGAGCAGCAGCACCTCGGATTCGAGGGAGGCGTGCGCCTCGATGATCCGCGGACTGCCCGACGCCGCCACGATCCGCCGATGCACGTCGGCGTGCGCGCGAATGATCTCCATCCAGTCGTCGGCGGCCTCGGCGATCCCCAGACGCTCGATCGCGTCGAGGATCGGACCCTCGACCGTCGTCGGCCACACCGCGCCGTGCCGCTCGGTGATGAGCCGGACCGCTTCGGACTCCAGCGCCGCACGGAGCTCCTGCAGCCCCGCCACCGCCGCGTCGTCGAAGGTCGCGACCCGCGCCCCGGCGTACGGGACGATCTGCACGAGCCGTTCGGCGTGAAGCGTCGCGAGGGCGGCCCGCACCGTGTGCCGGGACACCTCGTGACTGCCGGCGAGCTCCTCTTCACGCAGAGCGGTGCCGGGCGCGAGAGCGCCGGTCACGATGGCGTCGCGCAGGGCGGCCGCCAGCAGGCTGTCCGCCGTGGGGCGCGGCGTGCCCTCACGACGCCGCGGCGACACGTACCCCTCCTCGGCCCGCCGGAAGGGCCACGAGCACGAGACCGAGCGCGATGACGCCGACGCCGACCGCCGAGGCGGGAGAGAGCTCCTCCCCGAGCACGGCGAGACCGAGGAGGGTGGCACCCAGCGGCTCGGCCAGCGTCAGAGTCGACACGGTCGTGGGGCTGAGGCGACGCAGTCCCCAGCCGAACAGCAGGTAGGCCACCGCAACCGTCACGACGCCGAGCCAGAGCGCCAGTGACGCCCCGGCCGGGGCCCCGAGCCACGACGTGTCGGTGAGAAGGAGGACGGGAAGACTCAGCGCCGCAGCGACGCCGAAGATCCCGCCCATCGCACTACCCGCCGTCCACCCGCGCTCCAGCAGCTCTTTGGCCGCCACCGCATAGAGGGCGTATGACGCCCCGGCGGCAAGCGACGCGAGGATCCCCGCGGGGCGGACCGCGACGTCACCGGCGCCGAACACTCCCGAGACGATCGCCACACCGGCGATCGCGATCCCGGTCGCCACGATCCACCGCGCGTCCGGCAGCCGCCGTCGCAGGGCACTGACGAGCAGCCCGGTCGCGATGGGCGCCGATCCCAGGGCGACCACCGTCCCCACCGCGACGCCGTTCGCCGCGGCGCCCGTGAAGAACGTGGGCTGATAGGCGAGCACTCCTGCCGCCCCCACGAGCACCACGACGGGGGTGGAAACGCGCGGCGCCAGGGGTTCGCGCTCCGGCATCGCGCTCCTGGCTCCCCCGAGGACGCCGGCTCCCGCCGCGTCGCCACGGCGCCCGCGAACCGATCCCGCGACCGCGATGAGGGCGAGGAGCCCGCCTCCGATCAGGACCCGCGCCGCACCGATCGAGACGGCATCGGCGTCGACGTCCGCGAGAGCACGCGAGGTACCGGTCGTGGCGAAGCACAGCGCGGCCGCCAGCACGGCCGCGATGGCCAGGAGTCGATTCACGGGACGATTGTTACACAATCCTCCCCATCGCCACTATGACGTGCCAACCGGGCTTCCGCTCGGTCGGGCCCGATCAGCCGGCCAGACGCTCGGCGGTCTCCACGACGTTGGCCACCAGCATCGCCCGCGTCATCGGTCCGACACCTCCGGGGTTCGGCGACAGCCAGCCGGCGACCTCGGCGACACCCGGGTCGACATCGCCCGCCAGCTTCGCCCGACCCGACTCGGTGGTGCCCACGCGGGTCACTCCGACATCGAGCACGGCGGCGCCCGGCTTGATCCACTCCGGCTGCACGAGGTGGGGCTGGCCGACCGCGGCGACGACGATGTCGGCGCGCGCGACCTCCGCGGCAAGATCCGCGGTGCGCGAATGCGTCAGCGTGACTGTCGCATCCGTGCCCTTGCGGGTCAGGAGCAGCCCCAGGGGGCGCCCGACGGTGATGCCGCGACCGATCACCACCACGTGGGCGCCGGCGATCCGCACGTCGTGCCGCTCCAGCAGCTCGACGATGCCGGCGGGCGTGCACGGAAGGGGCGCGGCGACGGCCGTCGCCAGGTCGACCCCGAGCACGAGGCGCCCGAGGTTCGTGGGATGGAGGCCGTCGGCATCCTTGGCCGGGTCGATGAGCTCGAGCACCGCGTTCTCGTCGATTCCCGCCGGCAGCGGGAGCTGGACGATGAAGCCGGTGACCGCGGGATCGGCGTTGAGCCCGCGCACGGCGGCCGCGATCTCGTCCTGCGTCGCCGTGGCGGGCAGCTCCACCGAGATCGAGGCGACACCCACCTCGGCGCAGTCGCGATGCTTGCCCGTCACGTAGGAGCGGGAGGCGGGGTCATCGCCCACCAGCAGCGTTCCCAAACCGGGAACGATGCCGCGAGCGGCCAGCGCCGCGACCCTCTCCGCTAGCTCGGTCTTGATCGCGGCCGCCGTGGCGACCCCGTCCAGTCGCCGAGCCGTCACTGCTGCAGGCCCGGGTAGAGCGGGAAGGCGGCCGTCAAGGCAGCCACACGCGCGCGCAGCGCCTCGACATCGGCACCCGGCTGGAGAGCGAGAGCGATGACGTCGGCGACCTCGGTGAACTCCGCGTCGCCGAAACCGCGAGTGGCGAGCGCAGGGGTGCCGATCCGCAGGCCCGAGGTCACCATCGGCGGGCGCGGGTCATTGGGGACGGCGTTGCGGTTGACCGTGATGTGGATCTCGTGCAGGAGGTCCTCGGCCTGCTTGCCGTCGATCGCCGCCTCGCGCAGGTCGACGAGCACGAGGTGGACATCGGTGCCGCCCGAGCGCACCGAGATGCCGGCATCCTTCACGTCCTGCTGGGCCAGGCGCTCCGCGAGGATCGCCGCGCCGCGCACGACGCGCTCCTGGCGCTCACGGAACTCCGCCGTGGCCGCGAGCTTGAATGCGGTCGCCTTGGCCGCGATGACGTGCATGAGCGGTCCACCCTGCTGCCCGGGGAAGACGGCGGTGTTGATCTTCTTGGCGATATCGGCGTCGTTGGTCAGGATGAAGCCCGAACGCGGACCACCGATCGTCTTGTGGACGGTCGAGGAGACGACGTGCGCGTGCGGCACGGGCGAGGGGTGGAGCCCTGCGGCGACCAGTCCCGCGAAGTGGGCCATGTCGACCCAGAGGAGAGCCCCGACCTCGTCGGCGATCGCGCGGAACGCGGCGAAGTCGAGCTGACGCGGGTAGGCCGACCAGCCCGCGATGATCACCTTCGGCTGGTGCTCCACCGCGAGGCGCCGCACCTCGTCCATGTCGATGATGCTGGTCTCGGGATCGACGCCGTACGCGACGATGTTGTAGAGGCGGCCGGAGAAGTTGATCTTCATGCCGTGCGTGAGGTGGCCACCCTGATCCAGCGACAGACCCAGCAATGTGTCGCCGGGGCGGGCGATGGCGTGGAGGACGGCGGCGTTCGCCGACGCGCCCGAGTGCGGCTGGACATTGGCGAACTCGGCGCCGAAGAGGTCCTTCGCCCGCTGGATCGCGAGCTCCTCGGCCACGTCGACCTCTTCACAGCCGCCGTAGTAGCGCCGCCCGGGGTAGCCCTCGGCGTACTTGTTGGTCAGCACCGAGCCCTGCGATTGCAGGACCGAGACGGGAACGAAGTTCTCGGAGGCGATCATCTCCAGGTAGCCGCGCTGGCGGTCGAGCTCGCGCTCGAGCACCTGCGCGATCTCCGGGTCGACCTCGGAGAGGGGAGCGTTGAAATAGGCATCGGTCATGACGATCTCCTGACGACGGCTTTCGGGATGGAATCTCGCATCGGCCCAGGCGTGCGGTCGAATGCCGTGTCGGTCGCTCCCCGGTGGTGTCCCACCTCAACGCCAGTCGCGACGATCCCGAGCATACCGGATTCCCTCCCCGCGCGGACCGGCGCTGGTAGGCTGACCTCGGCCTGTTTGTTAGGACTCCTTACATGAAGATCGCGGAGTCCGCGGAGAGAATCGAGCCCTCATGTCCGCACCCTCCGTCGTTCCGCTGCCGTCATCGATGACGGCGACGGGCGGCGCACCGTTCCGCCTCGACGGTGCCGTCCTCACGGGAGACCCGGCCGCCGTCACGGAACTGCGCCGCCTCCTCGGCCTCCGCACCGGACTGCACCTTCCCGTCGAATCGAGTCCCGGTTCCGGCTCCGCTCCGGCGGGACGGCGCATCGATCTTCGTATCGGGACCCTCCGGGACCCGGAGTCCGCCGTCGTCGTCATCGAGGGGGACGCCGTCACGGTCGAGGGCGCGGACGCGGCGGGCCTGTTCTACGCCGTGCAGACGCTCGCGCAGCTGGCGGTGCCCTCCGGCGCCGATTGGGAACTGCCGGCGCTGCGCATCCACGACATCCCCCGCTTCGCCTATCGCGGAGTGATGCTCGACGTGGCCCGCCACTTCCACGACGTGCAGACGGTCGAGGCCGTCATCGAGCGCGCCGCGGGACTGAAGTTCAACCACCTGCACCTCCACCTGTCCGATGACCAGGGCTGGCGGCTCGCGCTGGCGTCGCGACCGCTGCTGACCGAGCACGCCTCGGGAACCTCCATCGGAGGCGACCCGGGCGGCCACTTCACTCGCGACGACTATCAGCGCATCGTGGCGGCCGCCGCGGCGCGGCACATGGTCGTGGTGCCCGAGATCGACCTCCCCGGTCACACCCACGCCGTCGGCCTCGCCTACCCCGAGCTCTGCGAGGATCCGGTGATCTCCGACGAGGTGAAGGCCACGGTGCGCGACTTCGGCGGCGACCTGCCGCGTTCGGGCGAACTGTACACGGGGCTCGCCGTCGGGTTCTCCTCGCTGAGGATCCGCGATGAGCGGACATACGCGTTCGTCTCGGACGTGCTGGGAGAGCTCGCCGAGCTCACCCCTGGCCCCTACCTCCACGTCGGCGGAGACGAAGCGCTGGGAACCCCGGCCGACGACTTCGCCGTGTTCATGGAGCGGGTCACCGCCATGGTGGTCGCGCAGGGCAAGACACCGGTCACGTGGCACGAGGCGGGCGCCGCGCCCGGTCTGGCACCCGGGACCGTGGGACAGTATTGGGGCTTCGTCGAGCCGATCGAGGGAATGGACGACAAGACCCGCGCCTTCGTCGCGCGTGGCGGCCGCGTGATCCTCTCGCCCGCCGACGCCGTCTACCTCGACATGAAGTTCGCCGCCGACTCTCCTCTCGGTCTCACCTGGGCCCGAGGCGTGACGACGCTGGAACGCGCCTACGACTGGGAACCCGCCGAAGTGATCGCCGGCATCGGCGATGAGCAGATCCTCGGCGTCGAGGCAGCGCTGTGGACCGAGACCGTGCGGGATCTCGCCGACATCGACGCCCTCCTCTTCCCGCGGATCGCCGCTGCCGCCGAGGCGGCCTGGTCACCGCCGCGCGGCTCGACCCCGGAACGCTCGTGGGCGTCCTTCCGGGAACGCGTCGAGGCGCTACCGTCACTGTGGGCGGCACTCGGCTTCGGAGGCACGTCGCCAGAGAACGCCCTGGATCCCGAAGGAACGGCATGAGCACGATCATCCACTCGGTCACCCTGGTGGACGATGGCCACCTCGTCGAGGACGGCTGGGTCGCCCTGGACGGCGGCACGGTCTCCGCGCGCGGATCCGGCACGACGTGGCGGGAACGAAGCGCGGCCGAGGCCGTGGACGGAACCGGCGGCCTCCTCACGCCCGGCTTCATCGACATCCACGGTCACGGCGGCGGCGGGGCGTCTTTCGACGACGGCCCCGACGCGATCGCCACCGCCCGCGCCCTCCACCGCGCTCACGGCACGACACGGGCCGTGGTGTCCCTCGTCACGGCTCCGGTGTCCGACCTGGCTCGCCGGGTGGCTATGGTCGCAGACCTGGCAGCCACCGACCCGACGATTCTCGGCAGCCACCTCGAGGGACCTTTCCTCGACGCCGGGCACAAGGGAGCGCACACCGAGGCGCTCCTGCGCGCGCCCGATCCGGCATCGCTCGACCTGCTCGTGGAGGCGGGCCGGGGAACGATCCGACAGATCACCCTGGCGCCGGAGCTCCCGGGCGGCCTCACGGCAGTCGAGCGGCTGGTGGAGTCCGGCGTGCGGGTGGCCGTGGGACACACCGGCGCCACGGAGGAGCAGACGCGCGCAGCGTTCGACGCGGGGGCGACGCTCCTGACGCACGCCTTCAACGCGATGCCGGGGATCCACCACCGGGCGCCGGGGCCGGTGGTCGCGGCGCTGTACGACTCCCGGGTGACGCTGGAGATCATCGCCGACGGCGTGCACGTGCACCCCGACGTCGTTGCCCTCGCCTTCACTGCCGCCCCGGGCCGCGTCGCCCTCATCACCGACGCGATGGCCGCCGCGGGCGCGGCGGATGGCCACTACGAGCTCGGGGGCCTGGCCGTCACCGTGGCCGACGGCACGGCGCGGCTCGACAGCAACGGCGCGATCGCGGGCTCGACCCTGACGCAGGATGCCGCATTGCGCAACGCCGTGACGGGCGGGATCGCGCTTCCGGCCGCGGTAGCCGCGCTGACCGCAGTGCCCGCGCGCGCGCTGGGCTGCGATGACCGCTTCGGGACGCTGCGCCCCGGTACAGCCGCCGATGCGGTGCTGCTGGATTCCGACCTGCGCGTACGCGCGGTGTGGGTCGACGGCGTGCGCGTCTGAGACGACGGCGCTCACGCCGGGCGCAACGGTGGGCGGGGCGGGTGCGCCCCCCAGCACACTCCGCCCCGCCTGCCCCGTTCCGGGGTCCGGAACCCTCCCCCCAGATCGTTCCGGTCTCCCACGGACGGCGTCGATCTCTCGATCCCCCAGATCTCGATCGATCTCTCGATCCCCCAGACCGTCCTTGGTTGCCGTCGCCGCGTCGGAGCAAGCCCCGGTCGCGTCGGGTCGACGGCTTCCACAGAATGAGATGCACCCATCTCGGATCTATTACGCGGTTCGGCGAAAAAGTTCGCTCGATCTTCTGAGCGCCCCCGAGACCCACCCGCCGAGGGGGGGGGGAGGAAGCCGGTCACCGTGGGAACGGAAGCGGATTCACAGATCCGCGTCATAACATGCCTCTCGGTGCGTCTCTTGTGTGAGAACACCATGACTATGAACGACGAATCCCCCGCCACCACATCCGACCTCGCCGACGCCGACCTCGTGCTGCGCACCCGCTCGGGCGACAGCGAGGCCTTTGGCGAGCTCTGGCGACGCCATTACCGCTCGGGCATCACCGTCGCCCAGTCCATCACGTCGAGCCTCGACCCCGACGATCTCGTGCAAGAGGCCTACACGCGGATCTACCGATCGATCCAGAAGGGCGGCGGTCCCACCGGGTCCTTCCGCGCCTACCTCTTCACGAGCATCCGCAACACGGCGGCGGGGTGGGGTCGCTCGCGCAAGGAGACGGCGATCGACGAACTCGACGCCGTCGAGGATCCCGATGCCAGCACCCACGAGACCGACGAGGCACTCGACCGGGGCCTGACGCATCAGGCGTTCCGCAGCCTGCCCACGCGGTGGCAGGAGGTGCTGTGGTACTCCGAGATCGAGCAGATGAAGCCCGCGGAGATCGCTCCGCTCCTGGGTATGAAGCCCACCGCCGTCGCCCAGCTCGCCTTCCGGGCCCGCGAAGGGCTGCGGGAAGCGTGGATCCAGGCGCACCTGCGCTCGGTGAGCGATGACTCCCCCTGCGCATGGACCATCAATCGTCTCGGCGCCTATGCACGGGGCAACCTGGCCAAGCGCGACCAGACCAAGGTCGAGGCGCATCTCACCGAGTGCGCCCGCTGCACGATCGTCGCATCGGAGGCCAAGGAGGTCTCCCACCGGCTCGCCATGATCCTTCTTCCCCTCGCGATCGGCGCGGGTGCGGCCACCACGTACGCCGCCACGGTCCAGGGCGGTTCGGTTCCGCTTGCCGCGCTCGCGGCCGGGGCATCCCACTCCATGCCCGGCGCGGTCGTCGCGGGTGCATCCGCCTCAACGACCGCCGCCGCCGGCGGCTCCGCCGGTTCTGGTGGGGTCGGCGGATCCGCAGGTGCGTTCGCCGCCGCAGGCGCGGGCGGTGGTGGCGTCCTCAGCGGAGCCGGGGGCATCGTCGCGCTCGTGACCCTCGTCGCCGCCGGCGGAGCGGTGGCCGCGGCGATCGTCGTACCTCAGCTCGTCTCCGCGAACCCGCCGTCCGCGGGCGGGCCCGTGCTCCCCGGCGCGCCGATCGACGACGGCTCGAACCCGGTGGTCGATCCCATCGCGCTGCCGACGCCGGGGCCGACGCCGAGTGATCTTCCGACCTTCGCCCCTACGCCCGATCCCACGGCGCCTGCCGCGCCGGAAGACGACCCGCAGGTGGATCCCGCGCCGACGCCGTCGACCGAGCCGACGCCCACGGTTGAGCCGCAGCCGGCCCCGACGCCGTCTCCCGAGCCCACTCCGACGCCCGAGCCGACGCCGACGCCGACACCCACTCCGACACCGACGCCCGAGCCCACTCCGACGCCGACACCCACTCCGACACCGACACCGACACCGACACCGACACCGACGCCGACGCCGACGCCGACGATCCCGGCCTACATGGAGTCCGCTCCGACGTATTCCATGGCGGAGTTCGACGGGCTGCCGACGCTGACGGAGGCGAGGTTCCGCATCAGTCTGGAGGGAGAGCCCGGGGCATCCGTCGAGATTCTCGCCGACGGGGTGTACGTGAAGTCCGCCGTCATCGGAGCAGATGGCACGGTGATCGTCCCGCTCCGCTCGAACCCGGCACCGAACCCGCTGTGGAATCCCGAGATCAGTTTCCGGTATGCCTGGAACGAGATCCGCAGCCCCGCCACGACACGTTCTCTCCTCGAGCTCGCCTACGACGCGGGCGGCCTGGGGATCCCCGGCACGGGCGAGGGAACGGAAGGCGAGGGTGATCCCGGCGAGGCGCCGGTGGTCACGAACCCCTCGGACGACGCGGGAGACGATGCGTACGGGTCGGCGTCATCTCCGGAGCCACCCGTACCCGGCGACGGCGCAGCGCTCGCGGAAGAGAGCACCGACGAGCAGGAACCGTCCCCCGATGCTGCGGACACGTCTGAGTCCACGACGGGAGACCCTGAAGCCTCCCCGGACTCGGCGACTGATGCCGCGCCGAGCGGGGAGTCGACTGACGGCACCACCGCCGCCGGATCATCGGCCGAGGGTGGCCCGTAGACTCGAGGCATGGCCGATCTTCCCGCCGTGCGCCCCGAGGCGCCGGCAGAACCACTCCCCGCCGGAACCCGGCCGCGTCTAAACGCCCTCGATCTCGTTGCCTTCCTGTGCGAGATGTTCGCGATCGTGACACTCGCGCTGTGGGGATTCGCCGGCTTCGATCTGCCCTGGAACATCGTCGCCGGAATCGGCGCGCCGCTCCTGGCCATCCTGATCTGGGCACTGTTCGTGTCGCCGCGCGCCGTCGTTCCGGTGCACCCCTTCGTCCGTGCCCTCGTCGAGCTCCTCGTCTACGCGGCCGCCACCATCGCGTGGTGGAGCATGGGCTATGCCTGGATCGGGCTCGCGTTCGCGGTTGTCGCCATCACCGTTGGTCTCATCACGGGGCGCCGCCGCCTCGCATGACCGGTGGCGACGTCGTCGACCTGCTGCGGTCCCGGCTCGGTGACCGCGTCGACACACGCCCCGACATCCTGAGAGAGGCCCGCGCCGACCGGTCGGGCCACGCCTCGACGGGAGCCCCCCTCGTCGTCGTCCACGCGGAGAGCGTCGAGGACGTCCAGCACACCCTTCGCATCGCCCACGCCCACCGCGTTCCCGTGGTCACTCGCGGTGCCGGCACGGGGCTCGCCGGCGGCGCGAACGCCGGACCGGGGCAGATCGCCCTGTCGACCCTGCGGATGGATCGGATCCTCGAAGTCCGCCCCGACGATCTCCTCGCTGTCGTCGAACCGGGAATCCTCAACGCCGCCCTCAATGAGGCTCTCTCGGTCCACGATCTGTGGTGGGCACCCGACCCCGCCAGCCGGGAGATCTCGACCGTCGGCGGCAACATCGCCACGGGGGCCGGAGGCCTGCTCTGCGCGAAGTACGGCGTCGTGCGCGATGCCGTCCTCGGTATCGACCTGGTGCTCGCCGACGGGCGACTCCTGCGCCTCGGGCGGCGCACGGTGAAAGGCGTCACGGGGCTGGACCTCACCTCCCTCATCATCGGATCCGAGGGCGTGCTCGGCGTGATCGTGGGCGCGACGCTGAAGCTGCGGCGCCGTACCCCCGGCGAGCCACGCACGCTCAGCGCCGAGTTCGCCGACGTCCGCGCCGGGGCCGTCGCCGCCGCCGCCATTACGGCGTCGGGCGTACAGCCTTCGATCATGGAGCTCATGGACGCGCCGTCCCTCGCGGCCGTGCACCGTCTCCTCGGCCTTCCCGCCCCCGCAACGGGCACCGCGCAGCTCACGGTGCAGACCGACGGCACCGGTGCCGAGGCCGACATCGAGGCCATCGCGCGCCTTCTGCGCCCCCTCGGCGCCACCGTCACGATGGCCGCCGATGCGGCCGAGGGTGAACGTCTGTGGACGATCCGACGGAGCATGCACGCCGCGATGGCGAGCCTCGGAACGACGCTGATCGAAGACGTGGCGGTTCCGCGCAGCGCGCTGCCGGCGATGTACGACGAGATCGCGCGTATCGAGGAGACCTACGGGCTGCAGATCCCGACCGTGTGCCACGCGGGAGATGGAAACCTGCACCCCAACTTCGTGTTCGACGGCCCCGAGGTTCCCGATCGCATCTGGGCGGCGGCCGACGACCTCTTCCGCGCCGCCCTGCGCCTGGGCGGAACACTCACGGGCGAACACGGCGTGGGGGTCCTCAAGCGCCGCTGGCTCGCCGAGGAGCTCGGAGAGGATCAGTGGGAGTTGCAGCACCAGATCGCGCGCGTGTTCGACCCCACGGGCACCCTGAATCCGGGGAAGGTGTTCGACCTTCGCGATCAGGCGGCCGGCGGGAATACCTGAACCGTCGGCGGAGGCGTCCGGCGCAGCCCCAGGACGATCGCGGAGACTCCGAGCGCCACCGGCACCACAAACATCGCGAGGCTCGACAACTGCCACAGCGTGATGAGGGTCAGTTGATCGCCGGCGCCGCCGGTGACCAGCGACACCGAGACGACCTGGGTGATCGCGCCGACGCCGACGACGACGAGCAGGCCCCACGCCGGTACGCGGTTCCAGGGGCGTGGCACGACCCCGGCGCGCCAGATCTCCGCGGCGGCGAGCGCTGCAGCGCCGATCCAGACGACCTGATACACGGTCCCCCACCAGGACCGACCATCGTCGGCGGTCGTCTGCGGGCCGAAGGCGAGGTCGGCCAGCCCGGAGGCGAGCCACATCGCGAGCGGGAAGACCGCGAGGACGGCGAGGGCGACCACGCCGGTGCGGCGCCCGGCCACGACCGATCCCCGGCCGCGCCATCCCCACGCGAACAGCGCCATGGACGCGGCGAAGGAGAACTGGCCGAGGATTCCCACGGTGCTCCGCAGCACCGGTGCATCGACACCGACGCCGAGCGCGAGGGGGAGCACGGCGCTCGCGACGAGCAGGGCACCGGCCCAGACCCAGACGTTGAGGGCGGGGGGCTCCGTCGGCGCAGACATGCCCTCAGCCTACGGCCGTCCGTCCCGCGGGTGCCCCCGTCGCCAGGGCGCGCCCGTATCGGTCAGAGCCCCTGCCAGGCCGGCTTGTGCGCGTACGTGTAGCGGTAGTAGTCGGCGTGGCGGAGCCGGGACGCCGCCGCCTCGTCGACGACGACCGTCACGTGCTCGTGCAGCTGGATCGCCGACCCCGGCAGCGACGCGGTCACCGGGCCCTCCACGGCACCGGCGATCGCTTCGGCCTTGGCCTCCCCGAAAGCGAGGAGGAACAGGTGCCGCGCCCGCAGGATCGTGCCGAGCCCCTGCGTGATGCAATGCATCGGCACGTCGTCGATGGAGTCGAAGAAGCGCGCGTTGTCCACGCGGGTCTGCTCGATGAGGGTCTTCACGCGGGTGCGGGAAGCGAAGGACGACCCGGGCTCGTTGAAGCCGATGTGGCCCGAGGTGCCGATGCCGAGGATCTGCAGATCGACACCGCCCGCCTCGGCGATCGCTGCCTCGTAGTCCTCGCCGGCGTGGGCGATCGTCTCCAGCGCGCCGTTGGGGGTGTGGATCAAGCGGGGGTCGAGACCGAGCGGCTCCACGACCTCGCGGGTGATCACGGAGCGGTAGCTCTCGGGGTGCTGCGGATCGATGCCGACGTACTCGTCCAGAGCGAACCCGCGGACCCGCGAGACGTCGACGCCGTCCAGCCGCGGCCGCAGCGCCTCGTAGACGGGCAGCGGTGTGGATCCCGTCGCGAGTCCCAGGACGGCGTCCGGCCGGGCCTGGACGAGGCGCACGATCTCGTCGGCGACGAGGGCGCCGCCGTCGGCGGGAGTGGGGACGATGACGACTTCAGCCACGGGTGAGGGTCTCCTGTTCATGGGTGGACGCGCCGACCAGGGCGGCGCCGAGTGCTGCGGCCGGCGAGCCGGGCGCGAGGACGTCGACACGATCGGGCAAGTGCAACGAGCGGAGGAAGGGGGATGCCACGGCGCGGGTCTCGAGCTCCGAGAGCACCGGTCTCAGCATACGATCCCCGAGCGCGGTGAGCCCGCCGCCGAGGACGACCGTGTCCACGTCGGCAGAAAGCACCAGCACGCGGACGGCAGCCGCCACGCCGAACGCGAGCCCGTCGCGCAGTTCGATGGCTCGCGCATCGCCTCGCTCCGCCGCGTCGAAGACGTCGCGCACCGGCAGGTCGCCCGAGACCCCCCATCGACGCGCGATGGACCCCCCGCCGGCATACGCCTCGATGCACCCCCGCTGTCCGCACGGGCACTCGGGACCGTGCGGATCGATCGAGATGTGTCCGATCTCACCGGCCGCTCCCCGCGCCCCGCGCCAGACATCTCCGTCGATGGCGATGCCCGCCGCCACGCCGGTGCCGAGGTTCAAGTACGCAAGGCTCCCCCGCCCGCTCCCCCGGAGGGCCAACGCCCCCCGGGTCGCCGCCTTCACGTCGTTCTCGACCGTCGTGGGAACACCCAGGGCGGTGCCGACGACCGCTCCGAGATCGAGGTCGTCGATGCCGAGATTGACGGCGTGGGTCACGCGGCCCGTTCCGGGAACGATCTGCCCGGGCACCCCGATGCCGATCGAGGCGAGTGAGGAAGAGGCGATGCCCGACTTGGCGGCCAGTTCCCGGACGGCCGCGATCACCGTCGTGACGACGGCCTCGGCCCCCCATCCGCTCGGCCTGCGGGCGCGAGCGAGGATCTCGCCGGCGGGCGTGACGGCGACGACGTCGGTCTTGGTTCCTCCGACGTCCAGTCCGATGCGCATGTCAGCCCTTCACCGCTCCCGATACGAGACCGCTGGTCATCCGGCCCTGCACGATCAAGAAGAACACGATGACGGGGATCGCCATCAGAGTCGACCCTGCCATGACGACCGCCCAGTCGGTGGCCTTGGTGGCCTGGACGAAGCTGCGGAGCCAGATCGGAAGCGTCTGGGCCTCGGGGCGCGTCATGATGACGAGGGCGAAGACGAACTCGTTCCACGCCTGAATGAACGCGAAGATGCCGGTGGAGACGAGGCCCGGCGCCAACAGCGGGAACGTCACCCGCCAGAAGGCCTGGTTGCGACTGCAGCCGTCGATCATCGCCGCCTCTTCGAGGTCGGCGGGGACGCCGTTGACGAATCCGCGGAGCGTCCAGATCGTGAACGGCAGCACCATCGCGATGTACACCGCGGCGAGTCCGATGACGGTGTTGAGCAGTTGCCAGCCGTCGAGCACACGGAAGGTCGAGATGATCATCGCCTCGGCCGGGATCATCTGGATGACGAGGATCGCGATGATGAACGTCTTGCGCGAGCGGAAGCGGTAGCGGGCCACCGCGATCGACGCGAGGAAGGCGAACAGCAGCGCCGCCACCACCGTCAGGACCGTCACCGCCAGGGAGATCCCGAGGGCGGGAAGGAACCCGCCGTCATTCCACGCGGCCTCGAAGCTGCGGAGCGTGAACTGATCGGGCCAGAGGTGCGGCACGTCGCTCTTGACGGCCGAGCCCGGGAGGAAGGCCGTGTTGACCATCCAGTAGACCGGGAACACCGAGCAGACGAAGACGACGATCGCCGCCGCGTTGAGGGCGACCCGGCCGGTCCGCCGGCGCGTGCGGGCGCTCACAGGTCCTCCTCCGTCTTGAGCATGGTGCGGATGTACGAGGCGGAGATGAGGAGGAGGATGACGACGAGGATCACCGCGATCGCCCCTCCCGCGCCGAGGTCGCCCGTGGCCATCGACACGCTGTAGATGTACACGCCGATCGTGTTGGTGTCGGCGCGGACGCCGCCCACGGTCTGCAGCGCGTAGATCTGGGCGAACACGCGCAGGTCCCAGATGATCTGGAGGATGAGCAGGACGATCAGGATCGAGCGCACGTACGGCACGACGATGAGCCGGAAGCGCTGCCAGGCACTCGCCCCGTCGAGGGAGGCGGCTTCCATGACCTCGTCGGGCACCTGCGTCAGGCCCGCATAGGTCGAGAAGGCCACGAACGGCACGGCGCCCCACGTGATGATGATGGCGGCGACCGAGAAGAAGCTCAGCGGATCGCTCAGCCAGCTGTGACCGGTCCAGTCGGTGCCGGTGACCTGGGTGAGGAAGTAGTTGACGAGCCCGTAGTCGGTGTCGAAGATCCAGCCCCAGACGATCGTGGCCGTCAGCGCAGGCATCGCCCAGGCCAGGAGCAGACCCACCGAGACGACCGTCCGCATGACGCGGCCCAGCGCCCGCATCATGAGGGCGATGGAGATCCCCAGCACCATGGTCGCCACGACGCTCACGACGCACAGCACGATGCTGCGTGCCAGCACGATCCAGAACTCGCTGTCGCCGAGGACGCGCAGGTAGTTGTCGAGCCCGATGAAGGGGGCCGGAGCGCCGAAGATCTGCGCGCGTCCGTACTCCTGGAACGACATGACGACCAGCTGCACGAGCGGCCAGCCGATGAAGACGAGGAGCATCACGAGCGAGGGCAGGAGCAGCGCCAGCGGCATCCCGGTGAAGCGGCGACGCCGTGGCACGGCGCCGGGAGGCGGCGCCGTCGGCGCCTGCGCGGGCGCGAGTGTGGTGGGGACGGTCACCGTCCTCCTCCTTCTGTCGAGGGAGCCGTTCCCCCGGGGTCGGGCACGCCCGGGGGAACGGCGGATCGAGATCAGCCGTTGAGGATCGACTCGATCTGGGTGTCGAGCTCGGCCGCGAGGGAGGCGATGTCGCCTCCGTTCGCGATCTTGACGAAGAAGTCCTGCAGCAGGCCCTTCGCCTCGAC
This sequence comes from Microbacterium sp., assembly GCF_047607225.1. Classification (GTDB taxonomy): domain Bacteria; phylum Actinomycetota; class Actinomycetes; order Actinomycetales; family Microbacteriaceae; genus Microbacterium. The sequence continues at coordinate 18,209 of NZ_JASGDO010000049.1, forward strand.
GTCTGCCCACTTGGGCGAGGCCGGGGTGAGCTTCGCGTTCGCGGCCGCCTCGGCGATCACCTTGGCGAGCTCGGGGGTCGCGGCGGCGACCTTGTCGCCGAGCGACTTCTTGGCCGGCACCAGGCCGTTCTCGGCGAGGATCGTCTGGTACTCATCGCTCAGGATGATCTCCAGCGCGCTCTTGGCGAGCTCCGGGTGGGCGGAGCGGGCCGCGATGCCGATGTTCGAGCCTCCGGCGAACACCTGGGCGGCGCCGCCGTCCTTGCCGGGGAGCGCGAAGTAGCCGAGGTTGTCGGTGAGGGCGGTGTCCTTCTTGTCCTCGTCCGCGACGATCGACCAGTAGGCCCAGCTCGGCGCCGACAGGGTCGCCGCCTTCTCCGTGCGGAACGGGACCCAGGCCTCGGTCTCGTCGCCGTCCTTCGCGGCGAGCGACGCCTTGGTCATCAGCTCCTGCACTTGGGCGAGACCGGCCAGCGACGCCTCGGAGGACAGCTGCGCCTCCCACGTACCATCGCTGTTCTTCACGGCGACCTCGCCACCGTTCTCCCAGATGAACGGCAGAGCGTTGTACCAGTCCTTGCCGGGGAAGTAGACGCCCGAGACGCCCGAGAGCTTGTCGGCGAGAGTGACGCCGTTCGCCACGTAGTCGGCCAGGGTGCTGGGGGCCGAGACGCCCGCCTCCTCGTACTGCGCCGTGTTGTAGAACACCACGCGGGCGCCGGAGTAGTACGGCGCGGCGTACAGCTTGCCGTCCCACGTGCCCGCCTCGACGAACCCGTCCAGCAGATCGGAGCCGCCCAGCTTGTCAGAGATGTCGCTGAGGTCCAGCAGCGCGCCGGCCGACGTGAAGGCAGCCGCCTGCGTGTTGCCCATCTCGACGATGTCGGGGCTGTCACTGGAGGAGAGGCTCGTGGTGAGCTTGTCCACGAGGCCGGTCCACTGCTGTTCCTCGATCACGATCTTGCTGCCAGGGTTCGCGTCGGCGAACGTCTTGGTCAGGTAGTCGCGCGCCGCTTGGGGCGTGTCGGTCCCGACGAGCCAGACGCGCAGCTCGGCGGGTTCCGGGGTGCCATTGCCGGTGGGCGTCGTCGCACCGCCGGTCGAGCATCCCGCGAGGATGACGGCCGAAGCGCCGACGAGCGCGAGGGCTCCGAGCTTCTTGTTCATGTTGTCTTCCTTCTTGTTTCTCTTGGTGTGTCGGACGGGATCGGGCGATTCCGTCCGGAAGGACGGGTCGTCGACCCATCCGGGGGTGATGGAGCGCGTCAGGACACCCCGAGCCGTCCTGACAGGACCATGACGGCCGCACCGCGAAGGACGATGTCCTCCCCGTGCTCCGTCATCCGCACGCGCACGCCGTCGTGGAACTCGGCCAGGGTGCGCGAACGCAGGGTCTCGACGGTCGCCTCGGCCAGCGGCCCGTCAAGCAGTTCAGCGGGGCCGGACAGCACGATCTCCGAGAGATCGAGCGCGCCCACGATGGGAGCCAGCGCGATACCGAGCCGTTCGCCGGCGTCCTGGAGGATCGCCGTGCGGTCGGCACCCGCCGTGGCGAGCCGCTCCTCGATCGCGGGCACCGACAACCACGCCTCGAGACAGCCGACCTTGCCGCAGACGCACCGGGGGCCTCCGTCGGTGCCGACCGTGACGTGTCCGATCTCGCCGGCCGCGTGTCGGCTTCCGGCCATGGGCTGCCCGCCGGAGAGGAGACCCGAACCCACACCACGACCGACGCGGACGAGCATGACGTCGTCGGCGGCGCCTCCGAAGGTGTACTCGGCGAGGACGGCGGCGTTCGCATCGTTGGCGACGAGCACGGGGAGGGCGAGCGCCGAGGTGAGAGCACCCGCCAGATCCACGTCCCGCCAGCCGAAGTTCGGAGCGGTCAGCACCACGCCCCGCTCGTCGACGACACCGGGGCTTCCGACGCCGATGCCGAGAACCGGAGCGTGCGCGTCCGCGACGAGGGTCCGGGCCAACGAGACGACCGCGTCGACGATGTCGAGCGGGTCGCTGGGCGCGGCGACGCCGTGGCGCGCGACGATGTCGCCGTCGAGCGTGAGGACGGCCCCCAGGAATCGATCCGTTCCCGACAGGTCGAGGCCGACGATGCGGTGCCCTTCGCGATCGAGGTCGACGAGGATGGCCGGCTTGCCCGGTCCCGAGGCCTCGCGCACGCCGCGCTCGGCCACATATCCGTCGGAGATGAGCTCGGCGACGAGGTCGGAGATCGTCACGCGGGTCAGTCCCGTCTCCCGGGAGAGGTCGGCGCGGCTCATGGCGCCGTGGTGGAAGAGGTTCTGCAGAACGAGGGAACGGTTGTGCGCGCGTGCGTGCTCGGGCAGGACCTTCACGGCGTGGCGGAGACTGCGCCCGGCGCCGAAGGCGCGCGCGCCGCCGGCGAGGCCTGCAGGCTGACGCGCGGAGTCCGTTCTCGACATGTTTGTTAGTAGACCTTACGAACTAGGCCTCCGCAAGGGAGATCCGCAATTCGGAAGGATCGTTTACAAAACCGTTACATTGACCCCGGGCCGGCGGGTGCCGCCCCTGCCGGTTCACGAGAGCCCCGTCGCGTACCATGGAGAGGCGCCCGTGCGCCGATTTTCCGGACTCTGGGCCGACCTCCCTGGGAGTGACACCGTGAGCGAACCGACAACCCCCGCCGATGGCGCCTCGGTGCCGACCGTGCAGTGGGCGCCTGCGACGGCGGCTCCGCGCCGGAAGCGGTGGGGCCTGCGCCTCGGGATCCCGGCGGGCGTGGCCGCGGTGGGACTGGTCGCCGCCTCACTGGTCCTCATCGCTCCCGGAACGGCAGTGGCCGGAGTTCCCGTCGGCTTCCTCACCGCAGGAGGGGCCTCCGACGCCATCTCCCAGCGACTGGCCACGACGACGGTGACCCTCGGCGAGGGCGGGCCCCGCCTGACCGCCGCGGAGCTCGGGGCGGAAGTCGACGCCGGCACCCTCGCCGGACGCGCGTTCGACTCCCACCCCATGTGGAACCTCGCCCAGTGGTTCGGAGAGACGACCGAGGCCGAGATCACCCTCGACCCGACGATTGCCGCTTCCGCACTGCAGAAGGCCCTGCCCGACCTGTACACCTCCCCCACCGCGGCGACGGTCACGTTCGACGGGAAGAAATACGTCGCCGAGCCCGCGGTCGTCGGCCAGGGGATCGATCTCGAGCCCCTCCAGACCGCCCTCGACACGGCCTTCGCCGAAGGACGGACCTCCGTGGTGGTCGAGCCGGTCATCGTCCCGGTGGACGCGGCCGCCACGACCGCCAAGGCCGAGGCCGCCGCCGACCGGCTCAACGCGCTCCTGGCCGAGATCGGCTTCTACGTGGGCGATGAGCGCACGGTTCCGGTCTCGGCGAAGACAGCCGCTTCGTGGCTCACCGTCCAGGTCTCCGACGAGGGCGACTTCACCATCAGCGCTGACGCCGGCCGGATCGAGGCCGCCGTGGCGGACCTCCGCGACGCGATCGATCAGGACGTCGCCGACGCGACCGTCGTCACCAACAGCGCGGGAGACATCCTCCGGACCGTCGAGGAGGGCAAGGACGGTCGGGTCCTCGGCGACACCGCTGGTGTCGCCGAGGCCTTCGCCGCACAGCTGGCCGCGGGCGAGGGCGCCTTCGCTCTCCCCGTCGAGGTCACACCGCACAAGACGACCGAGCTCGCGCGCCTGCTCGAAGTCGACCTCGGCGCCCAGCGCCTCTACCTCAAGGAGAACGGGAAGGTCGTCGACACCTGGCTGATCTCCAGCGGCCGTCCGGGGGCGGTGACCTACCCCGGTCACTTCCGCATCGGGTGGAAGACCTCCTCTCAGGACATGAAGGGCACGGCGCGCGACTCCGGCAAGGCGTACACCCAGAAGGACGTGCCGTGGGTCATGTACTTCAACGGGAACCAGGCGTTCCACGGCGCGTACTGGCACAACAACTTCGGCAACGTGATGAGCGCCGGCTGCGTCAACATGCCGCCCGCGAAGGCGAAGAGGATCTACGACTGGTCGCCGGAGGGAACCGACGTCTGGATCCACGGGTGAGTGTCGATCGGACATTGTCCGAGACACGCCGGAGGCTTCGACGGGGCTGAGATCCCCCCGAAGACCGGAACCGCCGCGGCTCGTCGGTCAGCGGGCCTGCGGACAAGCGCGGACATGGCCCGCGACTCCGGTTTGGCGAGGATTCTCACGCGGGTCTAGTGTGGCGCTGACCCGCCACCCGAAGGATCCCTCGTGCCACGATTCGACCTCCGCCTCGCCGAACTGCAGAACTACCGACCGACCGTCCGCGAACCCGCGGATTTCGACTCCTTCTGGGCAGACACACTGGCCGAGTCGCGCGCCGCGGCGCGAGAGCCCCGCCTCTCGGCCGTGACCACGCCGTTCACGACACTGGACGTGTACGACGTCACTTTCACAGGCTACGGCGGCGATGACGTCAAAGCCTGGCTCACGCTCCCCCGCAACTCCGACGCCCCGCTTCCCGCCGTGGTCGAGTACAACGGCTACAACGGCGGCCGCGGCATCCCGGTGGAGCGCATCGGGTGGGCATCCGCGGGATACGCGCATCTCCTCATGGACACCCGGGGACAGGGCTCGACGTGGGGATCCGGTGGCCACACCCCGGACCCGCACCCGACCGGGCCGGCCGCGCCCGGCTTCATGACGCGCGGCATCGAGGACCCCTCCACGTACTACTACCGCCGCGTGTACACCGATGCCGCACTGGCCATCGACGCCGTCCGCTCGCTCCCGCACGTGGACCCTCAGCGCGTCGCAGTCGCGGGCGGGAGCCAGGGCGGCGGCATCGCGATCGCCGCGGCAGGCCTGTCGCGCGGACTCACCGCCGCGATGCCCGACGTCCCGTTCCTGTGCCATTTCGAGCGAGCCGTGGGCATGACCGATACCGATCCCTATCAGGAGATCGTCCGCTACCTGTCGGTGTACCGTCATGCTGAAGAGCGCGTGTTCGACACGCTGTCGTACTTCGACGCCGTCAACCACGCGGCGCGTGCCGATGCGCCGGGACTGTTCTCGGTCGGGCTCCTCGACCCGATCTGTCCGCCGTCGACGGTCTTCGCGGCGTACAACCGCTATGGCGCCGTCGACAAGGCGATCGAGGTGTATGCGCACAACCAGCACGAGGGCGGACAGAGCTACCAATGGGTGGCGCAGACCGAGTTCCTCGCGGGCCGGGTCTGACGCGCCTCACACGCGGGGAGGACGCTCGCCCGTTCCTCGCTCGATGATCCACGTGGGCAGCGTCTCCTGACGGATGAAGCCCGTCGGATCCGCGATCCGCTCCATCGCGAGCTCTGCTGCGCGGCGCCCCAGCTCCTCCGGCTCGTAGCTGATGACGCTCACTCCGAGCACGTCGGCCGTGTCGAAGTCGTCGAAGCCGACCAGCGCAACCGATTCGGCTTCGGGCGTCCCGGCGAGCGCCCTGAGGACTCCCACCGTCATCCGGTTGTTGCCCGCGATGATCGCAGTCGGGGGTTCGTCGCGGTTCATGAGTTTCCTGATGAGGTCGACGGACCGCAGGTGGAGGTCGTCCTCGAGCATCTCCCACCGGCTCGTATCCGACACCCCTGCCGTTCGCATCGCCTCTCGATACCCTTTCAGCCGCTCGGACTGGGTGTAGACCGAGACCGGATTGCAGGCGTAGGCGATGCGCCGATGTCCGCGCGAGAGGAGCCTCTCCGTCGCCTCGCGAACGGTGCCTCGGTTGTCCAGGACGACGGCGTCGGCGGCGAGGTTCCGCGCCGGGCGATCGATCGTGATCACGGGAGTGCCCAACTGCCTCTCGCCCTCGAGATACGACTGGTCATCGCCGACCGGGATCAACAACAGCGCGGCGATGCGCTGTGAGAGAAGTGCATCGGCGACGCGTTCCTCGCCCTCGGCGCTGTCGTCGGTGGTCGCCACCACGAGACTGTAGCCGTGAGTGGCCAGCTGCTTCTCGATGCCGGACGCGACCTTGTAGTAGAACGGGTTGCTCAGCTCACCCATGATGAAGCCGACCGAGTTCGTCCCGCCGCCCCTGCGCAGCCCTCGCGCCAACGTGTTCGGACGGAACCGCAAGCGCTTGGCCGCACTCAACACGCGTTCGACCGTCTCGGCTGCCACCAGCTCCCGTTGGGAGAACACCCGGGAGACGGTCTTGCCGCTCACGCCCGCGAGCCGTGCGACATCTTCGACCGTCGCGCGTTGCTGAATGGCCATCGTCCACCTCTCCTGGCTCAATGACGACGATAGACATTGCGGCGACATCACGCAAGACAGGATGGGAGAGAACCCGGAAAATATTCCTGATCAAAGCGCTTTGGGCCCGCTACATCTGATGTGAGACAGCAATGGACATCGTTGACATTCGGTGCTTGCGAAGCCTGTTGTTGCGCTCTAGCGTGAGCGGTGCAATCCACCCCGCGATGCGGCGGCGACCGTTCAAGGGCGAACACACAGAGAGAGAAGGACCCGATGTCAAAGAAGGCACTCACCGGGATCGCGATGCTCGCGCTCACCGGCGTGGCGCTCGCCGGCTGCTCCGGCGGGGCCACCCCCGCACCCAGCGGCGACTCCGACGCCGTCTCCGGCGAAGTCACGTTCGTCACCTGGCGCACCGACCTCGTGCAGGACGGCACGTTCGACGAGTACGCGAAAGAGTTCACCGCGAAGTATCCCGACGCCAGCGTGAAGTTCGAGGGCATCACCGACTACGAGGGCGAGCTCACCACGCGACTGAGCACCAAGAACTACGGCGACGTCCTCGGCATCCCGAACAGCGTCCTGCCCGACCAGTTCGGCGACTACTTCGAGCCCCTGGGCAAGACCGCCGACTTCGAGGCGGACTACCGCTTCCTGGCACCGAAGAGCTACGACGGCACTCAGTACGGCCTCGCGCTCGGCGGCAACGCCAACGGGATCGTCTACAACACCAAGGTCTTCGAAGAGGCGGGCATCACGGCGCTCCCCAAGACCGAGGCCGAGTGGATCACGGCGCTCACCGCGATCAAGGACAAGACCGACGCCATCCCGATGTACACCAACTACAAGGACGGCTGGCCGCTGAGTCAGTGGTCGGGCAACCTGGGCGCCGTGACCGGCGATGCCGACGCGGTGAACGAGATGGCGGAGAACTCCGCGCCGTGGACCGAAGGCAACGACATCTACGCCATCGACTCGCTGATCTACGAGACCGTCGCCGCCGGCCTGACGGAGACCGACCCGCTGACCACGAACTGGGAGCAGTCGAAGGTCGACTTTGCCACCGGCAAGATCGCCACCATGGCGCTGGGCTCCTGGGCCATCTCCCAGCTCCAGGCGGCCGCGAGCGACAACGGCGTCGACCCGTCCACGGTCGGCTACATGACCTTCCCCGCCACGGCCGCGGACGGCACGCAGTACGCCGTCGTCGGTGGCGACTACAACCTCGGCATCAACGTGAACTCGAACGTCAAGGCTGCTGCGCGCGCGTGGATCGACTTCCTGATCGAGGACTCCGGCTTCACCGACACGCAGGGCATGGTCTCGGCGCTGCTGAGCAAGGACCTCCCCGACAACCTCGCCGGTCTGAGCGACAACGGCGTGGAGCTGCTCGAGCTCAACGCTGCGCCCGCCGGTAAGGAAGCGCTGTTCAACACGATCGCCGAGAAGTCGCAGATCGACATCTGGGCGAACATCTACCGCCAGAAGCTCATCGACATCGCTCGCGGAGCGGCCGACGGCGACAAGCAGTCGTACTTCGACGAACTCAACAAGCGCTGGGCCGACACGATCACCCAGGTCGGCTGATCGGATCACCTGTCTCCTGGGCCGGGGCACCCGCCTCGGCCCAGGAGAACCCGAGGAGTATGACATGACCACACCCACCACCAGCGCGCCAGTCGCGCAGGCCTCCCCCGCGGTGCACCCGACGGCGGGTCGGCGTCGCGCCGCGCGTGCTCGGCGATCCGCCTCGGGTGCGCCGACCGGCCGCGGCTTCCTGCGGAAGCTGACGCCCTACCTGTTCCTGCTCGCCGCGGTCGGTCTACTGCTCCTACTGACCTACCTGCCCGCCGCCAACATGATCTGGTACAGCTTCCACGAGTGGCGCGGCATCGGCCCGATGGACGACTTCGTGGGCGCCGACAACTACGTGCAGGTGTTCACCAACCCGCAGATCTTCGGCGTCTTCTTCGTCAGCATCTACTACTTCGCGGGCGCGTTCGTGCAGATGGCGATCGCCCTGTACTTCGCTGCGCTGCTGTCGACGCGTACCTGGTTCTCCAACTTCTTCCGCGGCGTGCTCTTCTTCCCCTACCTCATCAACGGCGTGGCGATCGGGTTCGTCTTCCTCTACCTGTTCCAGCCCGGAGGAACGCTCGACACCGTTCTGGGATGGTTCGGGGTGGCGGACACGCCGCTGTGGCTGGGAGACCCCGACATCGCCAACTACTCCCTGGCCGCCACGAGTGTGTGGCGCTACACGGGGCTGAACTTCGTACTGTTCCTCGGCGCCATCCAATCCATACCGGGTGAGCTCTACGAAGCAGCCGAGATCGACGGCGCCAGCAAATGGCAGCAGTTCTGGGCGCTCACCTTCCCTGGAATCCGCCGCATCATCGGACTCAGCTTCATCCTCGCCATCTCGGGCAGCCTGTCGGTCTTCGAGATCCCGTTCATCATGACCGGCGGAGCCAACGGCACCTCGACCTTCGTGATTCAGACCCTGCAGACCGCCTTCACCTTCCGGCAGGTGGGACTCGCCTCCGCCATGGCGGTCGTGCTTCTGGTGATCGTGCTGGTGGTCACGTGGGTGCAACGCAAAGTCTTCCCCGACGAGAAGGTCGACCTGACATGACCACCACAGCACCACGCCCGACGGGGCGCGCCACCAAGAGCGACGCTCGTATCCGCCTCGGCCGCGCCGCGGCCGGCACCACCAAGTACGGCTCCTTGCTCCTGGGCGTCGTCGTCGCCGTCATTCCGCTGAGCGTGCTGTTCATCGCCAGCTTCAAGGACTCCGTGGAGTTCGGTCAGTCAGGTCCCTTCGACCTTCCGGCGAACTGGCTCAACCTCGACAACTACGTCGAGGCGTTCGAGAAGGGAGGAATGGTCGAGGGATTCATCAACACGACCATCATCCTCATCATCTCCCTCGCCGGAACGATCCTCGTCGGGACGATGGCCGCCTACGCCATCGACCGATTCCAGTTCCGCGGTCGCACCCTCGTCGTGGGACTGTTCCTGGTCGCGACTCTCGTGCCCGGCGTCACGACTCAGGTCGCGACGTTCCAGATCATCAACGGGCTCGGTCTGTACAACTCGATGGCAGCCTTGATCCTGCTGTTCCTCGGCACCGACATCATCTCGATCTACATCTTCATCCAGTTCATGCAGTCGATCCCGACGTCGCTTGACGAAGCGGCGATGATCGACGGAGCCAATCGCTGGACGATCTACTGGCGCATCATCCTGCCGCTGCTGCGCCCGGCGATCGCCACGGTCGTGATCATCAAGGGCATCGCGATCTACAACGAGTTCTACCTCCCGTTCCTCTACTGGCCGTCGGAGGGCACGATCTCCACCTCGCTGTTCCGCTTCAAGGGGCCCTTCGGCGCCCATTGGGAGATCATCGCGGCGGGAACCATCCTCGTCATCATCCCCACCCTCATCGCGTTCGTTTTCCTGCAGCGGTTCATCTACCGCGGAATGACCTCCGGAGCCGTCAAGTGATCTCCCTCCCCCTCCACGAAGGCTGGACCTTCCACGCCGCCGCGGGCCCCGTCCCCTCCCATCTCGCGAACACGTCCGTCCGTGCGACCGTCCCCGGGACGGTGCACGTCGACCTGATCGAGCAGGGCCTCATCCCCGATCCGTATCGCGGCGAGAACGAAGCGCTCGTGGCTTGGATCGGCCAAGTGGACTGGACCTACCGCACCCGCTTCGACTGGGCCCCCGACGATGAGCAACGCCATGATCTCGTCTTCGATGGGATCGATACCGTCGCCGAGATCGTCCTGAACGGGGCCTCCATCGGCGCCGTCGCGAACCAGCATCGCTCCTACCGATACGCCGTGGACGATCTCCTGCACGAGGGCGCGAACACTCTCGAAGTGCGCTTCCGATCGCCCGTCCGATACGCCAACGCGCAGAGTCTCGCTCTCGGAGTGCGGCCGCGGCCGTATCCGCTGCCCTACGAGGCCATCCGCAAGTCCGCGTGCAACTTCGGGTGGGACTGGGGTGTGGCCACCTTCACCTCGGGCCTGTGGAAAGGCGTGCGGCTGGAGTCGTGGTCGACAGCACGACTCGACGAGGTGCGGATCACCGCGTCCCCCGACGGCGACGGAGGCCAGGTCCGGGTCGACGCCCGGATCGAGCGCGCGCCGGGCGCCGAAGACACCGGACTGCTCGTGCACCTCGCGGTGAACGGGCTCGAGACGGGCGCCGGCACGCCGTCAGAGGTCGTCGCCGCGGTCGACGACGGCCGTGCCGGCGCCCTCCTCTCGCTGCCTCGCGTGGATCGGTGGTGGCCGGTCGGCTACGGCGCACAGCCGCGGTACGACGTGGACGTCTCGCTGTCAGCCGAGGGGGCGACGTTGGATCGCACCGGCCGGCGCATCGGCTTCCGGGACGTGCGTTGGAGCGTCGATCCCGACGATGCGGGCACGCCGTTCACCTTGGTCGTCAACGATCAACCCGTCTATGTGAAGGGCGTCAACTGGATCCCCGATGACGCGCTCCCGGTGCGCGTCGACCGGGAGCGACTCTCCCGCAGACTGCATCAGGCCCTGGACGCGAACCTGAACCTCATCCGCGTCTGGGGAGGGGGCCTGTACGAGTCCGACGACTTCTACGATCTCTGCGACGAGCTCGGCCTGTTGGTCTGGCAGGACTTCCTCTTCGCCTGCGCGGCGTATCCCGAGGAGGAGCCGCTGCGCTCCGAGGTCGAGGCCGAGGCGCGGGAGAATGTGGTCCGTCTCGCATCCCACCCCTCACTCGTCCTCCTCACGGGAAACAACGAGAACCTCTGGGGCTTCGAGGACTGGGCGTGGAAGGAACGCCTCGACGGCAAGACATGGGGGGCCTACTACTACTACGACCTCTTCCCGCGCGTGCTCGCCGAACTCGCACCGCAGGTGCCGTACTCCCCCGGCAGCCCTTTCTCGCCGGGCGGCGACTGGGAGGGCCCTTACGTCACCGGACCCGGTGGTGGTCGCCAGACCGGCCAGCACCCGAACGCCGAAGAGCACGGGACGATGCACCTGTGGGAGCAGTGGAACCGGCAGGACTACCCGACCTACCGCGACCACCGCCCCCGGTTCGTCGCGGAGTTCGGGTGGCAGGCTCCTCCCACCTGGACCACGCTCACACGATGGCTCGACGACGACCCGCTGACCCCCGAGTCGCCGGGCATGGTCGTCCACCAGAAGGCGATGGAGGGCAACGTCAAGCTGACGTCGGGTCTCGTGTCACACTTCCGCGTCCCCGAGGACATGGAGACGTGGCACTGGGCGATGCAGCTCAACCAGGCGCACGCCGTCCGCTTCGCCCTCGACTGGTTCCGCGCCCTGGCACCGCACAACAGCGGCGCCGTCGTGTGGCAGCTCAACGACTGCTGGCCGGTCACCTCGTGGGCGGCGATCGACGGCGACGAACGCGTCAAGCCGCTCTACCATGCACTCGCCGCCGCCTTCGCACCGAGAGTGGTGACGGTGCAGCCCCTCGGCGATGGGGATGCACTGGCCGCCGTCGTGGGCAACGACACCTCGACATCCTGGCAGGGCGTCCTCCAGGCACGTCGCGTGCGGTTCGACGGCACCAGTGAACAGCGCGTGGAGATCCCCTTCACGGTCCCGGCCCGCTCGACGTCCCGCGTGGAGCTTCCCGCCGAGATCCGCACGCCGACAGAGGCGGCCGCCGAGGTACTGGTCGTGGACGCCGACGACGCCCGGGGAACGTGGTACTTCACGGAACCACGCGACAGCACGCTGCCGTCCCATGATCTGGATGTGGCGACGGCCCCCCACCCCGACGGCACCGAAGTGACGATCACCGCACGCGCATTCGCCCGGGACGTCACGGTCTTGGTCGACAAAGTGTCGCCGGATGCCCAGGCAGACAGCGGGCTGCACACGCTGCTGCCGGGAGAGAGCGTCGTGATTCGCGTGCGACACGACGGCGCGACCATCGATGCGGCGGCCTTGGCCGATCCTCGCGTCGTGCGTTCGGCGAACCAGCTGGTGACCGCATGACCGGGCTCGGCGGACCCGTGTGCGGCATGACGTGGGGATGGGTCGGCGTGCGCGGGACATGGGCCACCCCGGCCGCCGCGCAGTCGATGCGGGCGATGGCCGATCACGCCGTCACTTGGACGGCTATCGCGTATGCCTCGGAGCAGGAGCATGTCTTCTCGACGAGCATCGACCGCGACCTGCAGCCCACGGTGACCGACGATGAGATCGTCTGGGCCATCCGCGAAGCCCGCTCTCTCGGCATGAAGGTGTGCCTGAAGCCCGTCGTCAACGTGCACGACGGCACGTGGCGCGCGCACATCGGGTTCTTCGACTGGGACGTTCCGAATGAGCCGAGCTGGAGCGACTGGTTCGCCTCGTACTCGGAGTTCATCCTGGCCGCTGCTCGGCTGGCCGAAGCCGAATCCTGCGAGATGCTGTGCATCGGATGCGAGATGGTCCGCGCGGACGCTCAGGAGACGCACTGGCGGCGCCTCATCGCCGCCGTCCGGGAGGTCTACTCCGGGCTCGTGACCTACAACTGCGACAAATACCAGGAGGACCACGTCACCTGGTGGGACGCGGTCGATGTGATCTCGTCCAGCGGCTACTACCCGATCGACCAGTGGGAGGCGCAGCTGGACCGCATCGAACCGGTCGTCGCCACGGCGGGAAAGCCGTTCTTCTTCATGGAGGCGGGGTGTCCGTCTCGGACGGGATCGTCTCGTCTGCCCAACGACTGGGCGCTCCCTGGTGAGCCCTCGGGACAGGAGCAGCTCGACTACTATCGGGCGATGTTCGAGGCCAGCCGGAGACGCGAGTGGGTCGGGGGGCACATGCTGTGGGACTGGCCCGCCGAACTCTACTCGGAAGCCGACGCGGCCTCCAACGACGACTACTGCCCGTTCGGCAAGCCCGCGGGAGCATGGCTTCGCGAGCACTACCGCGCCGTGAGCACGGAGTCGGCCCGATGAGCGGGATCCTGGCCATCGATGCCGGACAGACCAGCATGAAAGTACGGCTCACGGCCGGCGGGTCGCTCTTCGAAGAGGACCTGCCGGGCATCCGCACCAGCGAGCCGTTACTGCCCCAGGTCGCCGATGTCGCTCGCACGGCACTCGCGCTGTCCGGCATCGACGCCGACGTCCTGTCTGCCGGGGTGTCGGGGCTGACCGAGCGCGACGCGGACGCTCACGCCCTCGCGCTCCTCCTCGATGACACCCCGATCCGCCGGGTGCTGCTCGCCCACGACTCGACCACCGCCTTCCTGGGGGCCCTCGGCGACAGTCGCGGGGCCGTGGTCGCAGCGGGCACGGGGGTCGTCACTCTCGCGGTCGGACGCACCGAGGTGGCGCGCGTGGATGGATGGGGGCACACGATGGGCGATGCCGGCAGCGGGTTCTGGATCGGTCGCGAGGTGCTCGGCGCCGTCATGCGCGCCTACGACGGGCGGGGTCCCCACACCTCCCTCAGCGAGGCAGTCCTCGCGGTCTGGCCCACACTGCCCGACGCGTACATCGCACTGCAGGCCGAGCGGGACTGGGTGCGGCGCGTGGCTTCCTTCGCGCGCGCCGCCGGCGAGCACGCAGAGGCCGGCGATGCGGTCGCAGGGTCGATCATCGAACGCGCCGCGCACGAGCTGGCTCTGAGCGTGGTGACGGGGTTGCGCCGTGTGGAGGTAGACGACGACACGACCGCGCGCGTCTGCGCCGTCGGCGGGGTCTTCCGCTCTCCGCTGTTGCGCGCGGCCTTCGCGAGCGAGCTCCTTCGCTCCGGCGTCGAGGCCACGCTCGAACCCTCGCACGGCGACGGCGTGGACGGCGCGCAGACACTCGCTTCGCTCAGCGCCGGCCATCCGTTCGCGCGACAGATCGCGACCAGTGGCTAGGGACGACCCCCGGCGCGGCGACCCCGAGTCGCAGGTGATCGAGAGCGTCCGGCGGGCGCAGCCGCTGCGATCGCTCCTGCGACTGCTCCGGCCACACCGTGCCGGGATGATCGGCGCCGTCTTCGCGTTCGTCGTGAAGGACAGTCCCGTCTGGGTGCTGCCTCCGGTGACCGCGGCGATCATCGACATCGTGGTGCTCGGTGGGCCGATCGAGCGGGTGTGGATCTGGGGAGGCGTCGCGGCTATCCTCGTCGCCCTCAACTATCCCTTCCAGATGCTCGTCGTTCGACTGACGAGCACGGCGACTCGCACACTCGCGTACACCGTCCGCACCGGCTTGGCCGCACGCCTGCAGCGGCTGTCGATCGGTTTCCACAACCGTCAGAGCGCGTCGCTGGTCCAGACCAAGATCGTGCGGGACGTGGAGAACATCGAGCTCATGCTCGCCCAGCTGTTCCCGACGATCGTGTCCGCGTGCGCCACCCTGGTGGGCGCGTTCGTCATCACCGCCCTGAACGTTCCCCCGTTCGTCGCCGTGTTCGCGGTGACGATCCCCGTCGCCGCCGCCCTCATCGTCTACATCCGACGGCGCGCGACGTCGCGCAACGAAGCGTTTCGACGCGAAGTGGAGCTTCTGTCCGCCCAGGTCTCGGAGATGGCCGCGCTCCTGCCCATCACTCGCGGTCACGGCCTCGAAGAGATCGCCACCGCCCGTGTGGCAGAGCGCGCGGACTCGGTGCGCCGGGCGGGGCGGGATCTCGACGTCCTCAACGGCAGGTTCGGCGCGCTGTCCTGGATCTCGTACCAGGCACTGGGATTGATGTGCCTGGTCGGGTCGGCATCATTGGCGATCAGCGGCCTGCTGCCGATCACTCCGGGACAGGTCGTGCTTCTCAGCACGTACTTCGGCATGCTCACCAACTCGATCGTCATGCTGATGAACGCCGCTCCGATACTGAGCCGCGGGCTCGATGCCCTGCGTTCGATCGCGGAGGTCGCCGAGGAGCTCGATGTCGAGGACAACGACGGCAAGCGGATCGTGCAGACCGTTGCGGGCGACATCGCTCTGGAGGGCGTGGTCGTGAAGTACGACGGCGGACCGAACGCTCTCGACGGCGTCGACCTCACCATCGCGGCCGGGGACACCGTGGCCTTCGTGGGCCGCTCGGGCTCGGGAAAGTCGACGATTCTCAACACCATCCTGGGTTTCGTCCGCCCGATCGAGGGTCGTGTGCTGATCGATGGGGCCGACATCGCTGACCTCGATCTCCGATCGCTGCGACGCTTCGTGTCGATCGTGCCTCAGGAGACGGTGCTGCTGGCAGGAACGATACGCGACAACGTGGCGTATGGCGCATCGGGGGTGACGGATCTCGATGTGGTCGCCGCCCTGACCGAGGCACAGGCACTCGACCTCCTCCAGCCCCACGATGTCGGGCTGGACGCCCGTGTCGGCGAGCGCGGCTCGGGGCTCTCCGGCGGGCAGCGACAGCGACTCGCCATCGCACGCGCGCTCTTGCGCGATCCGCGGATCCTCGTGCTCGATGAGGCGACCAGCGCACTGGACGCCGAGTCCGAGGCGCGCGTCACGGAAGCGCTCGATCGGGCCAGGCGTGGCCGGACGACGCTGATCGTCGCCCACCGCCTGTCGACCGTACAGCGAGCCGACCTCATCGTGGTCGTGGACGAGGGCCGCGTCGTGGAGTCGGGCCGCCACGCTCAACTCATCGCGGCAGGCGGTCCGTACTCCCGACTGGCCTTCGCGCAGGCGTGAGCCGCGGGAGGCGACCTGCCGAGGTCACATCCCGTCGACGATGGCGTTGAGCGTCGCTGACGGACGCATCACCGCGTCGACCTTCGCGGTGTCGGGGTGGTAGTAGCCGCCGATGTCGGCGGGCTTGCCCTGCACCGCGATGAGCTCGTCGACGATCGTCTTCTCCTGGGCGGCCAGCTCCTGGGCCACCGGAGCGAAGGCAGCGGCGAGCTCGGCGTCCTCGGTCTGAGCCGCCAGCTCCTGCGCCCAGTAGAGCGCGAGGTAGAAGTGGCTCCCCCGGTTGTCGATCGTGCCGAGAGCGCGACCGGGCGACTTGTCCTCCTCGAGGAAGGTGCCGGTGGCCGCGTCGAGGGTGTCGGCCAGCACCTTCGCGCGGGCGTTGCCGGTGTAGTCGGCCAGGTGCTCGAACGACGCGGCGAGCGCGAAGAACTCGCCGAGCGAGTCCCACCGCAGGTAGTCCTCCTCCACGAGCTGCTGGACGTGCTTGGGCGCGGAGCCTCCGGCACCGGTCTCGAACAACCCGCCCCCGGCCAGGAGCGGCACGATCGAGAGCATCTTGGCGCTGGTGCCGACCTCCAGGATCGGGAACAGGTCGGTGAGGTAGTCGCGCAGCACGTTGCCGGTGACCGAGATCGTGTCGAGGCCATGCCGCATGCGGGCCAGGGTGTATCGCGTGGCCTCGGCGGGGGCGAGGATCGAGATCTGGACGTCGTGGGTGTCCATCGTCGCCAGCGCCTGGTAGACCTTGGCGATCAGCTGCGCATCGTGCGACCGGTTGACGTCGAGCCAGAACACCGCCGGCGCACCCGTCGCACGCGCGCGGCTGACGGCGAGGCGCACCCAGTCGACGACCGGGAGGTACTTGGTCTGGGTGGCACGCCAGATGTCCCCGGCCTGCACCTCGTGCTCGATGACGACCTCGCCCTGGCCGTCAAGGATCTGTACGACTCCGGCCGCGGCGATCTCGAACGTCTTGTCGTGGCTGCCGTACTCCTCGGCCGCCTGCGCCATGAGCCCGACGTTGGGAACCGTGCCGATCGTCGCAGGATCGAGCGGGCCGTTCGCGATGACGTCGTCGATGACCGCCTGATAGACGCCGGCGTAGGAGGAGTCGGGGATCACGGCGAGGGTGTCGTCCTCACTGCCGTCCGCACCCCAGAGCTTGCCGCCGTTGCGAACGAGCGCCGGCATCGAGGCGTCGACGATCACGTCGGAGGGGACGTGGAGGTTGGTGATGCCCTTGTCGCTGTTGACGTAGGACAGACGGGCTCCCTGCTCGAGCGCGTCCGTGAAGGCGGCGATGATCTCGTCCCCGCCGTCGACGTCGGCGAGGCCCGCGAGGATCGAGCCGAGGCCGTTGTTGGGCGTGAGGCCCGCCGCAGCGATGCGGTCGCCGTAGCGCGCGAAGACGTCGGCGAAGTAGGCCTTGACGACGTGGCCGAAGATGATCGGGTCGCTGACCTTCATCATGGTCGCCTTCAGGTGCACGGAGTACAGCACGCCCTCCTGCTGGGCCTCGCGCAGGGTCTCGGCGAGGAACGCGTCGAGGGCGGCGGCCGAGAGGAAGGTGGCGTCGATGATCTCGCGCGGCAGGACCTTGAGTTCCGGCTTCAGCACCGTCACCGTGCCGTCCTCGGCGACGTGGCGCACGCTCAGGACGTCGTCGTGGGCGGCGACCCAGGACTTCTCGTTGCTCTTGAAGTCGTCGTGGCCCATCGTGGCGACGCGCGTGCGCGAGCCCGCCGCGAACGGCTTGTTGCGGTGGGGGTGCTTGCGGGCATAGTTCTTCACCGACAGGGGCGCGCGGCGGTCGCTGTTGCCCTCGCGCAGCACAGGGTTGACGGCCGAGCCCTTGATGCGGTCGTACCGCGCGCGGACGTCCTTCTCCTCGACGGTGGTCGGATCATCGGGATAGTCGGGGATGTCGTAACCCTGGCCCTGCAGCTCGGCGATGGCGGCCTTCAGCTGCGGGATCGACGCGGAGATGTTGGGGAGCTTGATGATGTTCGCCTCGGGAAGCGTCGCGAGGCCGCCGAGCTCGGCGAGCGCGTCGCCGACCTGCTGGTCGGGGGTGAGACGCTGCGGGAACGCCGCGAGGATGCGCCCCGAGAGCGAGATGTCGCGCGTCTCGAGCTCGACGCCGGCCTGTCCGGCGAAGGCGCGGACGATCGGCAGGAAGGAGGCCGTGGCCAGCGCCGGAGCCTCGTCGGTGTGGGTGTAGATGATGGTGGACTCAGGCACGTCTGATCTCTCCTGGTGGGCGTCGCGGATCGGTGATCAGCCTATCGCACCGAGCCAAACTATCTTGACGTCGAGATATCTGCCGGCGCTCGCACAATGTCCCTCCGGAGACGGATGCGCGGGCTCGGCCCGGCGAGTAGCCTGGGGCCATGACGGAGCTTCGCCTGGTGGAACTGTCGGCTGCGACGATCGTCGCGGTCAACGCGATGTCCCTCAAGCCGGGCCAGGAGCAGTTCTTGGCGCCGACCAGCTATGCCGTGGCCGCTGCCGTCGTCAACCCCGCCACCGCGTGGCAGCGCGTCGTCCTCGACGACAACGAGGTCGTCGGCTTCGTGAGCGCCAACTTCGACCCCGAGGCGCCGCACGAGCAGTTCCGCTCGGTGCTGTGGCGGATCAACGTCGATGCCGACGACCAGGGTCGCGGGGTCGGGCGCTTCGCCGTTGAGAAGCTCCTGGAAGAGGCGCGCTCGCGGGGCGTCGACCACGTCAACGTCATCTACGAAGCCGGAGAGGAGGGCCCCGAGGCGTTCTTCCGGCGCGTCGGGTTCACGCCGGTGGGTGAGACCGAGTTCGGCGAGGTCGTCGCCGAGGTCAGGCTCTGATCCCCCGCCGTCGTCTCGTCGCCTCCTCCCTCGCCCGCGCGGGATTGACCGCGGGCCCGTGACCGGCGGCGAGGTCTCGTATCTCCCTCCCCCATCGAGGCCTCGTCGCCCTCCTCCCGGCGCGGCCAGAAGGCCCACGTGACGAGGATCGCCGCTCCGATCGTCACGGCCGCCAGCACCAGGGGCTGCTGCAGCCAGGCGACGCCGGCGGCCACCCCCGGAATCGCCCACCACACGTGGCGCACGGTGGTGGCGGTGTACGGGACGGGGTCCTCCGCCGCGTTCGCGTCCCCCTTCATCCGGAAGGTGACCCGCTCCCCGTCGACCGACTCGATCTCCACGACGCGATGGGTGATCGGAAGCTCCGGATCGCGCGAGACGGTCACGACGTCGCCGACGGTCATCTCGGTGGCCGGGATCTCGCGGACGAAGGCGATCGACCCGGCCGGGATCGCCGGCGACATCGATCCGGTCGCGAACATGATGATCGTGACGCGGAACACGACGGCGGCGACGACGAGGGCGAGGCAGACGAGCCCGCCGAGGGCGAGGAGGCTGAGGAGCGTCTCGCCGACGAGGCGGAGCCCGCGCCGTGGCGACACGGTCACCACGTGCAACCCGTGATGAGCCCGGCGAGCGTCGTGGAGAAGGTCCCGGTGACGGCCGGAGAACTCCACGAGCTCGATACCGCGCGCACCCGCACGTCGTAGATGACACCGCCCAGAAGAGTCGACAGCAGCCCCGATGTCGAGGCCGAGGTCGCTCCGGCCGAGATGGTGGTGGAGGCCTGGACGACCCCCTGACGGAGGATCTCCAGGACATACCCGGTGCGCGGCGCACCCGTCGTGGGATTGATCCACGAGTAGGTCACCGAGAGCCCGAGAACGATCGAGCACCCGTTCTTGGTCGGGGCCACCACCCCGGTGGAGGCGACGGTCGCCACGGCGAGTTCCCGATCGGTCCATGCGGCCGACACCGCCTGCGGAACGGCGGCCGTGTACGACAGGCCCAGGATGCACACGAGCGCCGCCGCTCCCCAGCCGGCTCTCCGCCGAGCGGCTCGGCGAGTCACGGCGCGGCCTCCCGGCGCGCGCGGGCGCTGCGCGCCAACAACAGGCCCGCACCGACGGCCCCCAGCGCCGGCAGGAACATCATCCCGACGCGGCCGCCGCTCTGCGCCAGGCCTTCTTCGTCCCCGCGCCCCTGGCCCCGCGCGTGCACGGTGAGCCGCGCAACGCGATCGCCAGTCACACCGCCGGTGTCCGCCAGCCGGATCCGCAGTCGATACCACCGGGTCTCGCGGGAGGACATGGTCGCGATGGCAGCCGCGCCGTCGGCGGACACGGTCGGGTGAGCACGCTCCCCCGTCCGGCATCCCGCAGCCGTCCACGCGACGGCGCACTCCCGGACCTCGACCGAGAAGGACCCGGTGGGATCGTCGCCTGCCCACCGCACGTCGATGACCCCGTCGTCTCGGGAGGCGGAGACGGCGATATCCCACGTGACGGGGACGCCGGGCTCCATCCGCCGCGCCGCGTCGCGGTCGAGCGCCGCCTCGAGATGGACGACGTCGGGGTCGTCGGGAGGCGCTGCGCTCGCCAAGAGCTCCCCTGCGGACACGCCGGGGAGCCCCGCCACGAGGAGTCCCGACAGGACGAGCGCGGCAAGCGCAGTCATGGTGTGGACCCCGCGAAGCGCCACGTCACCGTCGTGGTCTGGTTCTGGACACCGTCGACCGCGGTCGAGGGGAGGGCGATGCGGATGCAGTACGTCACGGTGTTCGCCCCCGCCGCCTGCAGGTCCTGCGGGGCGTCGGGCGTCGTGGCGACGTCGGTCGAGAGCGCCGTGCCATTGGGAACGATGACCGGCGCCGAGGCGTTCGAGAAGAGCGCTTCGGCGCACGACGCCCCCGACGGCACGACACGTACGGCGTAGACGAGGGCCGCGGCCAGGGCCCCCGACGCCGAGGTCGCCGTCTGCATCCGCACGACACCCGGCACCGAGTCGAAGCCGCCAGTGGCCGCCGTCGCCGTGCGAATGCGCACCGTGGTGAATCCGGCGGGAGACCCGGGATAGACCCCGCTCAGGGTCGGCGTGAACGTGACCGTGCCGCCGGGACTGGTCGCGTGGTCGGTGAAGGCCCCGTCGCTGATGCTCCCCACGATCCCGAACCGCCCCGAGCCGACGGTGGCGGTGGCGAACTCGTTGTCCGTCCAGGCGGCGAGGGTGGCCACCGCACCGACCCCCAGCACGATCGCCCCCGCCAGCACCGCACGCGCACGCAGGAACAGACGTCCGCGTCGGGGGACGCGGCGCCGCCCGACATCGACGTCGGAGGACACGACCGCTCCTAGGACGACTCGGCCGTGAACTGCCAGACGCCGGTCGCCGAGGTGCCCTGCTCCAGCCCGGCGCTGGAGGTGACGGCGAAGCACAGTTGCTGGGCCGCCCCGGCGGCGGGCGCGACGGGAGCGGACAACGCGACGCTCGTGCTGGTGACCGCCGTGTCGTCGAGAGAGCCGGCCGCCAGCGGCGTGCCGGTCGCGGTGGCCGCGCCACACGTGGCGCCCGCGGCGATGGGATAGATCGCGTAGTCGAGCTCGGCGACAGCGGTGCCGGTTCCCGTGAGCTCGACCAGGGAGAGGTCGGCCGGGTTGGTGGTCCCCGCGGCGAGCCGCACCCAGAAACCCGCATAGACGGTCTCTTCCGGGGCCAGTTCCTCGACCGGCAGGGAGAAGCTCAGCGTCGCCGCGCTTCCCGTCGAGTCGTGGTCGGCATACGTCGTGCCGTCGACCGAGCCCTCGAGGTTGAACTGTCCCGCCGAGAAGAGCCCGGTGACGAACTCGTTGTCCGTCCACGCCGCGAGGACCACCGCCCCGCCGACTCCCAAGACCAGTCCGCCCGCCAGCAGCGCGCGCACCTTGCGGCGGCGCCTGCGGATCGCGATCGCTTGCTGTGTTTCCGTGCTCCGTACTTCCGTGCTCACTGCCACACCTCGCATCCAGGGGGTGCGTCGTCGCCGACGCGAATGTGCCTGCATCGTAGCGTGGCACCGCTCCCATGGATAGGGCCCCTGCGCGAAGCGCACGTGCCGGTGCGTCGGCGGACCCCTCGCCCCGTGCGGGCGCGCCGCGTAGCGTGGCGACATGACACTCACACTCGGATTCATCGGCATCGTCACGCGCGACATGGCGGCCTCACTCGCCGTCTACCGCGCCCTGGGTGTCGACATCGCCGACGGCCAGGACGCCAGCCCCCACGTGGATGCGACCCTTCCCGGCGGGGTCGCCCTCGCTGGGGACACCGTCGAGACGATCCTCAGCTTCGACCCGTCCTACGTTCCCGCGGACGGCGGCCACCGCATCGCTCTGGCCTTCGACCAGGGAAGCCCCACCGCGGTCGACGCCGCCGTGACGGCTCTGGCTGCCGCCGGCCATCCCGCCCACGTCGCCCCGTTCGATGCACCGTGGGGTCAGCGCTACGCCACCGTACTGGATCCGGATGGGAACTCGATCGACCTGTACGCCGCGCTCCCCCAGAGCTGACCCGGAGACGACGAAGCGCCCCGGGAGGAGGGGCCCGGGGCGCGTAGAGGCTCGTCAGACCAGCGACTCACGCCAGGCCGCGTGCAGCTGGGCGAACTTTCCGGTGCCGGAGATGAGCGTCTCGGGGGTGTCGTCCTCGATGATCCGTCCGTGCTCCATCACGAGCACCCGATCGGCGATCGCGACGGTCGACAGGCGGTGCGCGATGATGATGGCCGTGCGATCGGCGAGCAGGGTCTGCAGCGCGTCCTGGATCTGGCGTTCCGACGGGATGTCGAGCGACGCCGTCGCCTCGTCGAGGATCAGCACCGCCGGGTCGGCGAGGAAGGCGCGAGCGAAGGAGATCAGCTGCCGCTGCCCCGCCGAGACGCGCCCACCGCGCTTGTTGACGTCGGTCGCGTAGCCATCGGGAAGGCGCTCGATGAAGTCGTGCGCCCCCACCGCGCGCGCGGCGGCACGGATCTCGTCCATCGTCGCGTCGGGCTTGCCGAGCGCGATGTTGTCGGCCACCGTGCCACTGAACAGGTAGGCCTCCTGAGTGACCATGACGATCGCACGCCGGAGATCCTTCGGATGCAGGTCTCGGAGGTCGACGCCATCGAGGGCGACGACGCCGCGCGACGGATCGTAGAACCGCGAGACGAGCTTGGCGAGCGTCGACTTCCCTGCACCTGTCGTCCCCACGAGCGCAATGGTCTGTCCGGCCGGGATGTCGAGGGAGAAGTGCGGCAGGATCGTGCGGTCGTCGCTGTACCCGAAGGTGACGTCGCGGAACTCGACGTGCCCGCGCGCCGACCAGAGGTCGATCGGGTTGACCGGGTCGGGTACGGTCGGCTCCTCCTCCAGCACTCCCGAGACCTTCTCCAGGGCGGCGGTGGCCGACTGGTAGGAGTTGAGGAAGAACGCGATCTCCTGCAACGGCGAGAAGAAGTTCCGGACGTACAGCACGGCCGCCAGAAGCGTGCCGACGAGAATCGAGCCGTCGGCCACGCGCAAGCCGCCCCACAGCACGACCAGCGCCACCGACACCGCGGCGACGGCCATCATGCCGGGCTCGAAGACCCCGAACAGGCGGATCGAGCGCAGGTTCACGTCTCGGTACTGGCTGGAGAGGTCTCCGAACTCGTCGTCGTTGCGCTCCTCCTTGCGGAACGCCTTGACGGCCCGGATGCCGGTCATCGACTCAACGAACTTCACGATCACCTTCGCGCTGATCACGCGGGACTCCCGGTACACCTTCTGCGAGCTCAGGTAGAACCAGCGCATGATGAACCACAGCGGGATGCCCATGGCCAGAAGGATGATGCCCGACTGCCAGTCCAGGAGCACGAGCGCGATGAGCGTGAACCCGCCGTAGAGGACGCCCGAGACGAGCTCGTTCAGACCACCGTCGAGCAGTTCGCGGATCGAGTCGAGGTCGCTCGTCTGGCGCGAGATGATCCGGCCGGACGTGTACGACTCGTGGAACTCCAGGCTCAGCCGCTGCGTGTGCAGGAAGATCCGCTTGCGGAGATCGAGCATCACCGCCTGCGTGAGCCGCGCGGCGACGACCGCGTACCAGCCGATCAGCGCCGCGCCTCCGAATCCCGCGACGAGGTAGATCGCGACCACCAGGATGGTCGGCATCCAGTCGCCGTCGGCGAGGACGGTCTCCAGCGCGTTGTTGATCCCGAACGCGATCAACGCAGGCCCGGCCACCCGCAGAGCTGTCGAGATGACGAGGACGGTCGCGGCCAGGATGATCTGCCGGCGAAGCGGCCCCACCAGCGAGCCGAGCAGGCGCAGCGAGCGCTGGCGGATGGCGCGGGACTCGTCGCGCGTATAGTCGGAGCGGTCTTCGCCGCTGGTTCCGGTGACCGTGGTGCTCACAGGTTCACCTCCCTCTCCCGCATGCGGGTTTGTTCGTCTTCCAGACTCGAGATCACGTGCCGGTAGTGGGCACTCGTGCGCAGCAGCTCCGAGTGCGTGCCGACCGCGGTGATCCGACCCTCCTCGAGAAGCGCCACCCGGTCGGCCAGCGTGACCGTCGAGGGACGATGCGCCACGATCAGCGCGGTGGTCGCGTGGAGCACCTCTCGGAGGGCATCCTCGACGAGCGCCTCGGTGTCGACGTCGAGCGCCGACAGCGGATCGTCGAGGACCAGGACGGCCGGCCGTGCCGCGACCGCGCGCGCGAGCGCGAGTCGCTGCCGCTGACCGCCGGACAGCGACATCCCCTCTTCGCCGATGACGGTGTCGGCACCCGACGGAAGCTGATCGACGAATCCGGCCTGAGCCACCTGCAAGGCTTCGCGCAGGACCGCGTCGGCCTCGGGGCTGCCCGGCACGAGGTCTTCACGACCGAGGAGCACGTTCTCGCGAACCGTCTGCGAGAAGAGCGTCGCATCTTCGAACGCCATGCCCACGTGTGTGCGCAGTTCGGCCAGGGTCAGGTCGCGCACGTCGACGCCGTCGAGGGTGACCCGCCCGGCCGTCACGTCGTAGAGACGCGCGGGGAGGGTCGTCAGGGTCGTCTTGCCCGATCCCGTCAGGCCCACGAGGGCCATCGTCTCGCCGGGCTGGAGCTCGAGGTCGATGCCGTTCAGCAGGTCGCGCTCGCTCTCCGCCGCATCCTGATAGCGGAAGTGCACGCCCTCGAAGCGCAAGGCTCCTCGGGGTTCTGCCAGCCGGACCGGGTTCTCGGGGTCGACGATCGAGTTGCCTTCGTCGAAGACCTCGAAGATGCGGTCGGTGGCCGTGCGCGCATCCAGCAGGAAGGAGAACAGGAAGCCGATGGACTCCATCGGCCACCGCAGCACCGTGGCCATCGCGAAGAAGGCGATGAGCTCCGCGATCGTCAGCTGCTGCATCTGGGTGAGGACGATCCCCGCACCCAGGCACAGCGCGAAGGCGATGTCGGGCAGCAGTACGAGCCAGAACCAGATCCAGCCGACCGCTCGTGCCTTGCTCAGCTCCGTCTCCCGGAGGGTCTCCGCCTGCCGGGTGAACTTGTGCAGCGCGTGCTTGCCGCGCCCGAACGCCTTGAGGACGCGGATGCCGTGCACGGACTCCTCGACCGAGGTGGCAAGGTCACCGGCCTGGTCCTGGCTCTGCCGCGCGAGCGTGCCGTACGTCTTCTCGAAGCGGAAGCCGGCGATCCACAGCGGCGCACAGACGATCAGGAATGTGGCACCGAGGGCCCAGTGCCAGCGGAACAGCAGCGCCGCGCCGACGGCGATCGTGATCGCGTTGACGAGCAGCAGCACGAGACCGAAGGCGAGCCAGCGGCGCACCATGCTGATGTCCTGCATCATGCGGCTGAGCAGCTGACCCGACTGCCACCGATCGTGGAACGCGACGGGGAGACGCTGGAGGCGCTGGAAGAACCCGGTGCGGAGGTCGTACTCGACCTTGGTGGAAGGCGCGATCACGAAGAAGCGTCGGGCCCACACCATCAGGGCTTCCAGCAGGCCCAGGACGAGGATCGCCACGGCGCCCCAGACGAGCTGCCCGAGGTCTCTCGAAGCGATGGGCCCCTGCACGACGGCCTCGAGGACGAGCGGAATGGACAGCGCGAGAAGGCTGGCCACGAGCGCGCTGGCAGCTCCCAGGCCGAGGCGCGGCAGCACCGGCTTCGCGAACGGATAGAGGCGGGCGAGCGCCCGCGGAGTGGACAGATGGGGCGTGGGGCTCTCGATGGAAGAGGTCATGATCCTTGAGAAATGGGTGGAGCGGATGCCGAGGCGGCGAGGTCAAGAGAGCGACGGGCGCGAGAATCACCGGTCAGGCGTGGGCCCACCGATACCGAACGCGGGGAGCGGACGAACGCTTCCCCTCAGGCGAGGAGCGGTTCTACCCGCGGTACGAGCGCCCGGCGACGGCGAAGAGGACACGCGGCTTCGTGATGACGATGGCCTGGGACATGGCTTCCTCCTCGGGTCGGTGACAGGGACGCTGTCGCATCCAGCACCGGCGCGACAGCCCTCCAGACTATATCTGTGTGTTCCCTGAATGCAACGCCGATTTCGTCTCGACTGGTCGGGTTCGACTCAGGCCGCTTCGCGCGCGAGGAGGCTGCGCTTGACCTCGACTCCCCACGCGAACCCGCCGAGCGTCCCGTCACCGCGCAGCACCCGATGACAGGGGACGAACAGCGCGGGAGCGTTGCGGGCACAGATCGACGCCGCCGCTCGCACCGCGCTCGGCCGCCCGAGCAAGGTCGCGAACCCGGTGTAGGTCAGCGGCTCGCCGGGCGCGATGCGGCGGAGCGCACCCCACCCCTCCACCTGCAGCGCGGTGCCCGACTGCGCGACGACCACGTCGTCGATCGCACGCACATCGCCGTCGTAGTAGGCGACGACGGCCGCCGCGGCGTCAACGTCTCCCTCTCGCACCTCGACCGGCATCACGCGCAGCCGCGCGAGGATCGCGGACGGGTCGTCGGTCCACCCGGAGGCGAGGACGCGCTGCCGCTCATCGGCGAGGATCGTGAAGGGACCGTCGGGTGTGGCCAGAGTGTGCAGGAGGGCGGTCATGATGCTCCCAGGGATGAAGAGGGGTCGGTGACGAGGGCGGGGGCGGAAGCGGCGCGCGAGCGCGGTGCCCCGCGCCGAGGAGCGGGCGCTCGAGGCGGCACCGCCCGCCAGAAGTGGGCCGTGAGGTAGCTGCGCCACGGGGCCACGCGCGCCGACCACTCGGTCAGCGCCCGAGGCTCGGCGGGGAGGCCGAGTGCGGCAGCGCCCGCGCGGACCGCGACATCGCCGGGGAGGAAGACGTCGGGATCGTTCAGCACGCGCATCCGCACGTAGTCGGCCGTCCAGGCTCCGATGCCGGAGCGAGCCATCAGGGCCTCGCGCTGGGCGGCGCCGTCGTCACCGGATGAGAGGACGAGGTCGCCGTCTGCGAGGGCCGCCGCGGTGGAGGTGAGGGCACGGATCCGTGCAGCCGGACCCCGCAGCACCTCGTCGCCGTGCTCGGCGATCGCCCGCATGGTCGGAAAGAGCCGATCCGTCCCCTCGAAGGCCGCCACCGGCTCTCCCAGCGCCTGGGTGAGAGCGGTGAGGGCGGTGCGCGCGGCGGCGACAGTGATCTGCTGGCCGACCATGGCGCGGATCAGCATCTCGTGGGGATCGGCCGTGCCGGGGACGCGGATGCCGGGGACGGCGTCGATGCGCGGCGCCAGCGGGGGGAATGAACGGAGCGCGCCGTCGACGGCGACGGGATCGGCGTCGAGGTCGAACAGACGCCGGGCGCGGGCCACGACCGGGGTCAGGTCGCGCAGCTGCGCGAGCCGCGCGCGCAGACGCATCCGCCCCTCGCGGTCGCGACGCAGTTCGAACCAGGCCGGCCCTCCGTCCAGCCGCAGGGTGCGCGCGAAGGAGGTCGAGGTCGCCACTTCCATGCCCGGCACGGCACGCGCCGCCATCCAGGTGAACAGCCCGTCGGCGTCGAAGGGCTCCCGATGGGCCAGAGTGAGCTCGATCACCCCCGGAGAGGCGGCCTCGGCGCGCGCTCCCCGCCGGGCACGCAACGCCGAAGGGGTGAGCCCGAAGACTTCGCGCACCGTGTCGTTGAACTGGCGCACGCTGGCAAAGCCGGCCGAGAACGCGACGTCGGCGGCGGGCAGGTCCGTCCCGACGAGCAGCATGCGGGCGGTGTGCGCTCGATGCGCGCGGGCGAGGGCGAGGGGCCCGGCGCCGAGCTCCGCTGCGAGAAGCCGGCTGAGGTGGCGGGCGGAGTAACCGAGTCGTGCCGCGAGACCGGGGACCCCCTCCCGCTCCACCACCCCGTCAGCGATCAGCCGCATGGCGCGGGCGGCGGTGTCGCCGCGCAGGTTCCATTCCGGCGACCCCGGCGCCGCTTCCGGCAGGCAGCGCTTGCACGCGCGGTATCCCGCCTCGTGCGCGGCGGCCGAGGTCGGGTAGAAGGTGACGTTGGCCGGTTTGGGCGTCCGAGCCGGACACGACGGGCGGCAGTAGATCCCCGTCGAACGCACGGCCGTGACGAACTGTCCATCGAAGCGGGCATCACGTGCGTCGATGGCGCGATAACGCTCATCGAAGGTCATGCTCGTGACGGACATGACTCCACTGTGTCACGGAACGGCGGTGTCGACTCGCGGAAATCGGACATCGTGGTGCCGGTCCGATCCACGCGTCGGTCAGTGGAAGAAGTGACGCTCCCCCGTGAAGAACATCGTCACGTTCGCTGCCCGAGCCGCGTCGATGACCTCCTGGTCGCGCACCGAGCCGCCCGGCTGGATGATCGTCTTGATGCCGGCGTCGATGAGCACCTGCGGCCCGTCGGCGAACGGGAAGAAGGCATCGGAGGCCGCCACCGAACCGGCGGCGCGGTCGCCCGCCCGCTCGACGGCGAGGCGGCAGGAGTCGACACGGTTGACCTGTCCCATCCCGATCCCCACCGTGGCCGACCCCTGCGCCAGCACGATCGCGTTCGACTTCACGGCGCGGCATGCCTTCCACGCGAAGATCATTCCCTCGAGCTCTTCCGGGGCGGGGGCGTCGCCGGAGACCAACTGCCAATCGGTGGCGACCGACTCGATCTCGTCGGGGAACCGGTCGGCGTCCTGCAGCAGCAGACCGCCCGAGACCAGTCGCACGTCCATCCGCTCCTGCTTCCAGTCGGCGGGCAGCCGCAAGACGCGGAGGTTCTTCTTGAGCGCGAACACCTCGAGGGCCTCCGGCTCGAAGCCGGGGGCGACGATGACCTCGGTGAAGATGTCGCGGAGGTTCTCCGCCATCTTGAGCGTCACGGTGCGGTTGGCGGCGATGACCCCGCCGAAGGCCGACACCGGGTCGCACTCGTGGGCCCGCAGGTGCGCCGAGGCGATCGGGTCGAGGGCGTTCGGGGCGCCGATCGCGATGCCGCACGGGTTGGCGTGCTTGATGATCGCCACGGCGGGCTTGACCAGGTCGAACGCGGCGCGCAAGGCGGCGTCGGCGTCGACGTAGTTGTTGTACGACATCTCCTTGCCCTGCAGCTGCGTCGCCTGGGCGATGCCGTGACCGCCGGCGCGCGTGTAGATCGCCGCGCGCTGGTGCGCGTTCTCGCCGTAGCGCAGCGTCTCGAGCCGCTCGGCGGTGATGGTGAGGTGCTGCGGCAGCTCGTCCGTGGAGAGGGTCTGATCGGCGAACCACGTGGCCACGGCCCGGTCGTACTCGAACGTGTGGGCGAAGGCGCGCGCCGCGAGGTCGCGACGCTGCGCCAGGCTCGTGCCCCCGGCTGCGACCGCGTCGATGATCGCGGGGTAGGACTCCGGGGAGACGACGATGGCGACGTTGGCGAAGTTCTTCGCCGATGCACGTACCATCGCGGGGCCGCCGATGTCGATCTGCTCCACGACGGCGTCACCCACGGCACCCGAAGCGACCGTCTCCTTGAACGGGTAGAGATTGACCACGACGAGCTCGAACGGCAGGATGCCGAGCTCGCCCAGCTGGGTCTCGTGGTCC
The DNA here is from genome assembly GCF_047607225.1 of Microbacterium sp. GTDB lineage: Bacteria > Actinomycetota > Actinomycetes > Actinomycetales > Microbacteriaceae > Microbacterium. Next base: position 47,928 of record NZ_JASGDO010000049.1, read on the forward strand.
TCGAGACGGAGGTCGGCGAGCAGGCCCGCATGCACGCTCGGGTGGAGCGTCTTGACCCGCCCGCCGAGCGACTCGGGGAACCCCGTGATCTCAGACACGTCGGTGACGGCGATCCCCGACTCGCGGAGGAGGGAGGCCGATCCACCCGTGGAGAGGATCTCGACACCGGCATCGGCGAGGGCCCGTGCAAGCGGCAGGAGGTCGGTCTTGTCGCTGACCGAGATCAGGGCGCGGCGGATCGGGACGAGATCGCGCTCGCGGTAGAGGGCAGGGTCGATGGTCGGACCGGCCATGGGGGCTCCTGTCGTCAGGGGTGGTGAGCGTTCAGTGGGAGGAAGCGGTGGGGGCGGCCGCGGTCAGGTCGAGCTCGCCCTGGGCGATCCGGCGCACGACGTCGATGAGGAGGCGGCGTTCGACCGGCTTGATGCGATCGTGGAGCGTGTGCTCCGTGTCGCCGGGCAGCACCGCCACGCGCTCCTGCGCGAGGATCGGCCCCGTGTCGACCCCGCCGTCGACGACGATGACGCTCGCGCCGGTCTGGTCGACCCCCGCGGCCAGCGCGTCGCGGACACCGTGCGCACCGGGGAACTCCGGCAGATAGGCGGGGTGCGTGTTGATGATGCGCGGCGCCCAGGCATCGACGAATGGGGCAGGGAGCAGCCGCATGAGGCCGCTCAGCACGAGGAGATCGGGCTGCCACACCGACAGCTGCGCGTGGAGCTCCGCCCCCCACTCCTCGCGGGAGGCGAAGTCGTGGAAGGGCACCAGGAGCGTCGGGATGCCGAAGGCCTCGGCGTGGGCAAACCCGTCGGCCTCACGGTCGGCGCCCACGACGATCACGCGCGCGGGATAGTCGGCCTCGCGCGTCGCCTCCAGGAGGGCACGCAGGTTGGAGCCGGCGCCCGAGATCAGGACGGCGAGGGTGAGCACCCGCTCAGTCTACCGGCGGGGCCGGGCGCTGCTCGGCCGGGCGGAACAGGCCGAGGTCCGGCCCCAGGTCCTCGGTCTCCTGGTCCTCGGTCTCCTGCGCGGCATGCGCCGAGGCAGCGCGGGCATCGGCCCGGTGGTCCTCGGCGTCACGGTGCGCGCTCTCCCGCGTGACACGCGCCGCGGGATCGTCCTCGTTCCGAGGCGCCCAGAGGACGGCACCGGCACCGACCGCCACTTCGAGGCCGACCGCGAGCGCGAACGCACCGACCGAGGGACCGACCTGCTGCAACCGCTCCGGTCCGATACCCCCAGAGGCCAGCACGGCGAGGAGGGCGGCCGAGGCCGCCGACGCGAGGGCGATGACCCCCCACACGACCAGTCGCGCGCGCCACGCGTCGTCGGCG
>NZ_JASGDO010000050.1:0-14158 GCF_047607225.1 Microbacterium sp.
CGCGCGGCGGCCGCGTTGCTCGACCCGTCCGCCGGTCGCGCCCCCGAGGCCGCCGTTCGGGTCGTCGCGGCGCGCGTCGACGACCCCGCCTTCGACGCGCAGCCGGTCGGCTCCGGTGTCATCGTGGCGCACGACGTCCCTTCCGCCGCGAAGGCCCTGACGCATGTGACGGCGAAGTGGGCGTGGGCCGCCGCCGCCGTCCCTGCCGGCTCGCACGTCTTCCGACTCTCGCTTCGCGACCCCGGCAGCGGCCGCCTCGCCGATCGGGACGACATCGCCCGAGAGATCGCCCTCCTCACCGGCGTTCCGGTCGATCCCGCCCGGGTGACCGAGGTCACCGGCGCGGAGTGGGACGACGCGACCGGTGCGCTCGCGATCTCCGACGAGCGCCGTGAGCACTGGCGCGACGCCGGCGTCGTTCTCGCCGGCGCGGCCGTCGCGGGTACCGGTCTCGCGTCGGTCGTTCCTCACGCCCGCGGCCTCGCCGCCGAGCTCTGCGACATGCTCGCCGCCCCTCGCCCGGTGTCACGGTGACCCCGTGACCGACCACCGACTCCATCCCTCGAACAGGAAGAACACCATGACCGAAGAGAACCTCGTCGGATACACGCTGTTCGCGATCCTCCGCGGACCGCGGCCCCGGTCGTCCGCCCCGTCGGCATCGGCGCTCGGTGCGCTCGGCCAGCGGATCGGCGAGCTCGCCGGGGAGGGGGTGACCCTTCGCGGCGTCTACGACGTGACGGGGATGCGGGCGGACGCCGACCTCATGGTGTGGCTGCACGGGGAGGACGCCGCGGCCCTGCAACACGGGCTCCGGGCCCTGCGACGCACCGAGGTGCTCGCGGACTTCACGTGCGAGTGGAGCGCGATGGGCGTGCACCGCGAGGCGGAGTTCAACAAGCGCCACGTTCCCGGCTACCTGCGAGGCGAGGAGCCGCGGGAGTGGCTCTGCGTGTACCCCTTCGTGCGCAGCTACGAGTGGTACCTCCTCCCGGAAGCGGAGCGGGCGCAGATGCTCGCCGAGCACGGCCGTCAAGGCGCGCGGTTCACCGACGTGGTGGCCAACACCGTCTCCACCTTCGCGCTGAGCGACTACGAATGGCTGCTGCCTTTGGAGAGCGACAACCTCCTCAGCCTCGTCGACCTCATGCGCGACCTGCGTGCGACCGAGGCGCGTCGGCACGTGCGGGAGGAGGTCCCCTTCTACACGGGACGACGCGTGGAGATCGCCGAGCTCGCGGAGGTGCTGTCCTGATGGCCGAGATCATCCGCGAGCCGTTCCGTCCCAAGCCTCCGCGCGCCGAGGCGGCCCCGGAGTGCCCGCCCGGGTGCCGCGTGCCCGCCGCGACGGCTGCCACCTGCGCGGGTGAACCGCATGCCACGGAGGCCGTCGCGTACGACGGTGTGCTCCTGCTCGGATTCGGAGGTCCCGAGGGGCAGGACGACGTGATCCCCTTCCTCCGCAACGTGACCGCCGGTCGCGGCATCCCCGACGAGCGTCTGGAAGAGGTCGCCCACCACTACCGGCATTTCGGCGGGATCTCGCCCATCAACGACCAGAACCGCGCGCTGAAGGCGGCGCTGGACGCCGAGCTCGCCCGCCGAGGACGGGACATCCCGGTGTACTGGGGCAACCGCAACTGGATGCCGTATGTGGCCGACGCGCTCGGAGACGCCCACGCAGCGGGCCACCGGCGCCTGCTCGCGATCGCCACCAGCGCGTACTCGTCCTATTCCTCGTGCCGGCAGTACCGCGAGGACCTGGCCGACGCCGTCGCGGCGACGAACCTGGCGGGCGAGGTGGAGATCGACAAGGTGCGCCAGTTCTTCGACCACCCCGGTTTCGTCACGCCCTTCGTCGAGGGGATCCGGGCCGGGATCGATGCGCTCGCCGAGCGTGGGATCACCGACCTCGCCGGAGAGGTCGAGGTGCTGTTCTCGACCCACTCCATCCCCGACGCCGACGCCGACCGGTCCGGACCTCCCGAGCGCGACTTCGGGGCGGGGGGCGCCTACGTCGCCCAGCACACGGCGGTGGCGGCGCAGATCATGTCGCAGCTCGGGATCGACAGCTCGTGGCAGCTCGTGTTCCAGAGCCGGTCGGGCCCGCCACAGGTGCCGTGGCTCGAGCCCGACATCAACGACGCCCTGCGAGAGCTTCCCGCCCGCGGCCGCCGAGGGGTCCTGATCGTTCCGCTCGGCTTCGTGAGCGACCATATGGAGGTGCTCTGGGATCTCGACACCGAAGCCCTCGAAACCGCCGAGGAGCTCGGGCTGGTCGCCGTGCGCACAGCCACGCCGGGGACCCACCCCGCCTACGTGGCGGGCCTGGTCGACCTCATCGAAGAGCGCCTGGCGGGAACACCCGCCGAGGAGCGACCCCATCTGACCGACCTGGGTCCGTGGTACGACGTGTGCCGTCCGGGATGCTGCGAGAACAAGCGCCTCGGATTCCAGCCGGCCCTCGCCGGGATCGCGCCATGAGCACGCCACTGCGCCTGGGAACGCGCGCGAGCGTGCTCGCGACGACGCAGTCCGGGCACGTCGCCGACGCTCTCCGCGACGCGACCGGCCGTGACGTCGAGCTCGTCCCCATCACGACGGACGGCGATGTGCTCACCGGGCCGCTCGCGCAGCTCGGTGGAACGGGCGTGTTCGTGGCGGCACTGCGCGAAGCGCTGCTGCGTGGCGAGTGCGATCTCGTCGTGCACTCGATGAAAGATCTCCCCACCGGAGCCGTGGACGGCCTCGTCATCGGGGCTGTGCCGCCGCGGGCTCCGCAGAACGACGTCCTCTGCGCGCGGGACGGGCTCACCCTCGACACGCTGCCGCAGGGCGCGGTCGTCGGCAGCGGGTCGCCCCGCCGGGTGGCCCAGCTCCTCCGCCGCCGCCCCGATCTCGACGTTCGGGGCATCCGCGGCAATGTGGACACCCGACTGCGCAAGGTCCGCGACGGCGAGTTCGACGCGACCGTGCTCGCCGAGGCCGGGCTGACGCGGATGAATCTGACCGACGAGGCGACCGACCGGTTCGCTCTCGCGCAGTGGCCCACCTCGGCCGGTCAGGGAGCACTGGCGGTGGAAGTCCGGACCGACGACCCCGGTCTCGCTGAGGTCGTGTCGCGCATCGGCGACGCCGCGTCGACCCGCAACGCGCTGTGGGAGCGGGAGGTCCTGCGCCTTCTGGAAGCCGGCTGCGCCGCACCCGTGGGGATCAGCGCACGCTCGGAGGGAGAGACCGTGGAACTCCTCGCGGAGGTCTACGCCCTGGACGGTTCCCGCGCCGTGCGGGTGACCCGCCGCCTGCCCGCCGATGCGCTCGCCGCCGAAGAGGCGCGGCACTCGGCTGCGGTCGACGTGGTCGACGAGCTTCTGCGGGCGGGGGCCGGCGAGCTCGCCGATCTGTCCGGGAGCGGGGCGTGAGCATCACCTCACACGGAAGATCGAAGCGGGGTGCGCTGGACGGCGCCCGGGTGTTGATCCCGCGCGGAGGGAGCTGGGGTGAGCGCGTTCGCGCCGACCTCGACGCCCGCGGAGCGATCGGCGTCGTGGCGCCCCTGATCGCCTCCGTGCCCCCGCGAGACACCGCGACGCGCGACCGGCACTTCCGGGCGCTGGCGGCGGGGGAGTACGAGTGGCTCTTCCTGACGAGCGCCGCCGCCGTCGAGCAGCTGAGTCGCGCGGAGGTCCACCTTCCCGCGACGGTGCGCGTGGCGGTCGTCGGCACGGCGACAGCGCGTGCCGCTGCCGCCGCCGGGTACGAGGTCGCCTTCGTCCCGGTCGGTCATGCCTCTGCCCGGGCGCTCGTGTCGCAGTGGTGCGCGGGGCGCGATCCCCGTCGAACCGGCCGATCGCTCGTGGTGCGTTCTGACCTTGCGACCTCGGTCGTCTCGGATGAGCTCGAGGTTCGCGGGTTCGGGGTCGAGGTCTGCATCGGCTACCGGACCGTCGGTGTCGACCTCGTGCCCGAGATCGCGGCGGATCTCCGCGAGGGCAAGATGGAGGTCGTCCTCCTCACCTCCCTGAGCGTCGGACGGGAGCTCCGGCGCCAGGTCGGCGTCCTCGCGCCCCGTACGCTCGTGGCCTCCATCGGCCCCGGCACCACACGGGACGCCGAGCGTCTGGGCTTCACGGTGGCGCACACCGCTCGCACCCAGAGCATCGACGCGCTCATCGCCGAGCTCGACGCGCGGCCCGACTCCCTCACGACCACCTCTCTCGACACGATCTCCGCAGGCACGACGACCGCCGGCGGAGGAACGGAGACCTTCCGATGACCGACTTCCCCGATCGCCGTCTGCGCCGGCTGCGCTCCACCGCGGCCCACCGGCGACTGTTCGCCGAACACGACCTCACGCCTCGGCGTCTGATCCTCCCCGTCTTCGTGAAGGAGGGCATCGCCGAGGCTCAGCCCATCGCGAGCATGCCCGGGGTCGCGCAGCACCCCCTCGCCGGCCTCGCCGACGTCGTCGATGAGGCCGCTCGGTCAGGCATCGGCGGCATCATGCTCTTCGGCGTCCCCGCCGTCCGCGACGCGATCGGCTCGGGGGCCACCGCTGCCGACGGCATCCTCAACCGTGCGATCGCCGTGGCGCGTGACGCCGCCGGGGGACGCCTCACCGTGCAGGCCGATCTGTGCCTGGACGAGTTCACCGACCACGGTCACTGCGGTGTCCTCGACGATCGCGGCCGGGTGGACAACGACGCCACCCTCGCGGTGTACGGGCGGATGGCGGTGGCTCAGGCCGGTGCCGGGGCCGACGTGTTGGGGCTGTCGGGCATGATGGACGGCCAGGTCGCCGCCGTCCGCCACGCCCTCGACGAGGCGGGTCACGCCGACGTCGTGCTCCTCGCCTACGCCGCCAAGTACGCGTCGGCCTTCTACGGTCCGTTCCGCGATGCGGTGGAGTCGACGCTCGACGGAGATCGCCGCACGTATCAACTCGACCCCGCGAACGGGCGGGAGGGGCTGCGCGAAGCGGACACCGACGTCGCCGAGGGCGCCGACATCGTCATGGTCAAGCCCGCTGGCCCCTACCTCGATGTGCTCGCGCGCGTCGCCGACGCCTCGCCCGTGCCGGTGTGGGCCTATCAGGTGTCGGGCGAGTACGCGCTGATCGAGCACGCGGCCGCCGCCGGTCTCATCGATCGCGACCGCGCCATCGGGGAGACCCTCGTCGGTATCCGGCGTGCCGGCGCCGATGCCATCCTGACCTATTGGGCCGTCGAGGTGGCCCGACGCCTGGCGCGCGGAGAGGACCTGACATGACCGCCAATGAGGAGCTCTTCGCCCGTGCGCTGCGGGTGATCCCGGGCGGTGTGGACTCTCCCGTCCGCGCCTACGGCTCGGTGGGAGGGACGCCTCTGTTCCTCGCCTCCGCCGAGGGCGCTCGCGTCACCGACGCCGACGGCCGGCACTACGTCGACCTGGTGGCGAGCTGGGGACCGGCCCTCCTCGGGCACGCGCACCCGCAGGTGGTGGAGGCCGTCGTCGAGGCCGCTCGGCGTGGTCTCTCGTTCGGTGCACCGACGGCAGCCGAGGCGGAACTGGCCGAGGAGATCGCGAGACGGGTGCCCGGTGTCGAGAAGGTGCGTCTGGTGTCGACGGGCACGGAAGCGACGATGACGGCCATCCGTCTCGCGCGCGGCGCTACCGGGCGCGACCTGCTGATCAAGTTCGCGGGGCACTACCACGGCCATTCCGATGGTCTGCTCGCCGCTGCCGGATCGGGCCTGGCGACCTTCGCGCTCCCCGGATCCGCGGGGGTTCCCGACGCCGTCGCGGCCCAGACGCTCGTCCTTCCCTACAACGATCGCGAGGCGGTGCGCACCGCCTTCGCCGCCCACGCCGGGCGCATCGCGGCCGTCATCACCGAGGCCGCTGCGGCCAACATGGGCGTCGTGCCACCGGAGTCCGGCTTCACGAGCTTCCTCGCCGAGACCTGCCGCCGCGAGGGTGCTCTGCTCATCAGCGACGAAGTGCTCACGGGATTCCGCGCGGCACCCGGCGGCTACGCCGAAGTGCTCCGGGAACAGGGCGAGGAGGTTCGCCCCGACCTCGTGACCTTCGGCAAGGTGATCGGAGGCGGACTCCCGGTCGCCGCGCTCGGCGGGCGTGCGGACGTCATGGATCTGCTGGCGCCGACGGGACCGGTGTACCAGGCGGGCACACTGAGCGGGAACCCGGTCGCGGTGGCGGCAGGCCTGGCGACGTTGCGTCTGGCCGATGGAGAGGTGTACGCACGGATCGCGCGCGCCGCCGACCTCGTGGCCACCGAAGTCCATGCGGCGCTCGATGCGGCGGGCGTTGCCCACGTCGTGCAGCGGGCGGGAACGCTCTTCAGCGTGTTCTTCGGCGAGGCGGTCGCCGGCGGAGTGCCCGACTACGCGACGGCGCAGCGTCAGGACGCCGCCGCCTATGCCCGCTTCTTCCACGCGATGCTCGCCGGAGGGGTGTCCTTGCCGCCGTCCGCGTTCGAGGCGTGGTTCCTCACGGCCGCACACGACGACGCGGTCCTCGCGGAGGTCGTGGCCGCCCTTCCCCGCGCGGCGGAGGCGGCCGCAGCCGCGTGACCGCCAGGCGACCGCTGAGTAGGCTGAGGGGATGACCGTGTCTCTGCTCGGTGCGGCGGAGATCCGTGCTCTCGCTGCCGACCTCGATGTGACCCCGACCAAGAAACTGGGGCAGAACTTCGTCGTCGATGCCAACACCGTCCGCAAGATCGTCGCGGTGGCCCGCGTCACGGCGGCCGATCGCGTCGTCGAAGTGGGACCGGGACTGGGATCGCTCACCCTCGCGATCCTCGAGACCGGGGCCCGGGTCACAGCCGTGGAGATCGATCGCCGCCTGGCTGCACGTCTCGACGCGACCGCGCGGGCTCACGGCGTGCCCGACGGCGCCCTGACGGTCGTGGCCGCCGATGCGCTCGCCGTCACCGATCTCCCGGGCGAGCCCGACGTGCTGGTGGCCAACCTCCCCTACAACGTGAGCGTCCCGGTGCTGCTGCACTTCATGGAGCACTTCCCGGGGATCGGCCGAGGGGTCGTCATGGTCCAGGCCGAGGTGGGGGAACGCCTGGCCGCGCCGGCGGGGTCGAAGATCTACGGTGCTCCGAGCGTCAAGGCAGCCTGGTACGGGGCGTGGCGGTTGGCGGGAACCGTGTCCCGGCAGGTCTTCTGGCCGGTGCCCAACGTGGACAGCGTGCTGGTGGCATTCGACCGCGACGCGACTGCGCGCGGCGACGAGAACGAGAGACGGCGCACGTTCCGTATCGTCGACGCGGCCTTCCAACAGCGCCGGAAGATGCTCCGCCAGGCGCTCGCGGGCGTGCTTGGCGGCTCCGCCGCTCAGGCGAGCGCGATCCTCGAGGCGGCAGGAGTGGCGCCCACGGCTCGTGGGGAGGAGCTGACGATCGACGACTACGTCGCCGTCGCCCACGCGAGCGCGAGCCTCGCTAGCCTGGGGGAGTGACCGAGAACCGCTTCCCGCCGTCTCGCGGCGGAGACCTCCACCGCCCCTACGCAGCCGCGCCCGATCGATACGAGGGGACGACGTACCGGCAAGTCGGACGCAGCGGCCTGTATCTGCCGCCCGTCTCGCTGGGGCTGTGGTGGAACTTCGGTGACAACATCCCGTTCGACCGACAGCGCGCCCTGCTGCGGCATGCATTCGACCGCGGGATCACTCACTTCGACCTCGCCAACAACTACGGCCCGCCCTATGGCTCGGCCGAGACCAACTTCGGTCGCATGATGCGGGAGGACTTCGCTCCCTACCGCGACGAGCTGATCATCTCGTCGAAGGCCGGGTACGACATGTGGGACGGTCCGTACGGCCAGTGGGGCTCGCGGAAGTACCTGATCGCGAGCGCCGAGCAGTCCCTCGCCCGGATGGGGATCGACTATGTCGACGTCTTCTACTCGCACCGGTTCGATCCCGTCACTCCGTTGGAAGAGACGATCGGCGCGCTGGACGCTCTCGTGCGTCAGGGCAAAGCGCTGTACGTCGGCATCTCGTCCTACGGGGAGAAGCAGACGGCGGAAGCCGTGGCCATCGCCCGTTCGCTGGGAACCCCGCTGGTGATCCACCAGCCCTCGTACTCGATCCTGGATCGTTGGATCGAGGACGGCCTCACGGGAGTGCTGCGCCAGGAGGGGATGGGGGCGATCGCCTTCGTGCCCCTCGCCCAGGGGCTGCTCACGAGTCGCTACCTCGAGGACGGCACCGCCTCGCGCGCCCAGCAGCGCTCATCTCTGAGCGGCTCCCAGCTGACACCGGACGCACTGAGTGCGCTGCGTGCGCTCGATGTGATCGCCCGAGATCGCGGTCAGAGCCTTGCCCAACTCGCCCTGCAATGGGTGCTCCGCGACGAGGTCGTCTCCTCGGCCCTCATCGGCGCCTCCCGCCCCGAGCAGATCGATGAGAACCTCGCCGCGGTGACCGGGCCCGCCTTCGACGCCGAGGAGCTGGAGCGGATCGACGTCATCGCCGCCGGGATCGGCGAGCTCTGGATGCCGACCGCGTGAGCCTCAGCCGAGTGGAGGAACGCCGCATCCACGTGCGTGCGCCGGGCAAGGTCAACGTCTTCTTCGACGTGGGCGACCTGCAGGATGACGGTTACCACCCGGTCGCGTCGGTCTATCAGGCGCTGGCCCTGTTCGAGGACGTCTGGGCGTCGCACGACGACGAGTTCTCCGTCACGGTGACCGGCGACGTCGAGGTGTCCGACGTCCCTCTCGACGGATCGAACCTCGCCGTGCGCGCCGCACGCGAGGTCGCCCGCGCGGTGGGCTGGGACGGAGGCGTGCGTCTGCACCTCCACAAGGGCGTCCCCGTGGCCGGCGGCATGGGCGGCGGATCGGCTGATGCGGCGGCGACGCTCGTGGCGGTGAACGCGCTCCTCGACGGCGGCCTGTCCTCCAGCGAGCTGCACGAACTGGCCGCGGGGCTCGGCGCCGACGTGCCCTTCGCGCTCCTGGGCGGGACGGCGGTGGGCACGGGTCGGGGGGAGCAGTTGGCTCCCGCACTCGTTCGCGGGAAGTTCCACTGGGTGCTCGTCACCCAAGAAGACGGCATCTCCACGCCCGAGGCGTATGCCGGTCTCGACGAGCTCCGTGCGCGGATGGACATCGCGCCGCGCCGCACCGTGCCGACCGTCGACGCCGAGGTGCTCCAGGCGCTCCGTGCGGGAGACGCCCCGGCGTTGGCCGCCGCCATGCGCAACGACCTGCAGGCGGTTGCCCTGGCTCGCCGGCCCTCGCTCGGCGAGGTGATCGAGGCCGGCATGGCGATCGGTGCGCGGGGGGCGCTCGTGTCGGGGTCCGGGCCTACCGTGGGATTCCTGACCGATGACGCCGCGGCGGCCGCCTCCCTCGCGGAGGCCCTGAACCGGGATGGCCACACCGCGATCGCCACTCACGGTCCGGTGCCCGGCGCCCGGATCGTCTCGACGGAAGGATGAGCGACATGACCTCGATCGACGGCCGACACCACGACGCTCCGCTGGACGCCCGCCTCCTCGCTGAGGTGTCCGATCAAGGGCTCCGAGCCGCGCGCGTGGACGATGGCTCGCGCGCCGAGACCGACACCTGGCTGGAGGTCGTCTCGCGCGGTTTCCTCGATGGCGAGCGCACCGACGTGCAGCGTGACGCGTTCTTCGCGGCGACCGCCTATCGCCGGAAGCTCGGGGTGTACGACGATGCGGCCCCGGTGCCCGAGCATCCCGTTGCCACCTTCGCCTCGTGGACGACGGAGCTCACCACCCCCGGCGACCGGCTGACCGCGTGTGCGATCAGCTCCGTCACCGTCGCACCGACTCACCGCCGGAGGGGGCTGCTGCGCTCCTTGATGTCGGGGGAGCTGCGCACCGCCGCCGATCTGGGGCTCCCGGTCGCCACGCTCACGGTGAGTGAGTCGTCGATCTACGGACGTTTCGGGTTCGCTCCAGCCGTTCCCGCGGCGCAATGGCGCATCGACCCGCGCCGAGCAGGATGGCGGGGCCCGGTCCCGGGCGGCCGCATCGACTTCCTCACCCGCGAGCAGGGTCGTGCCCTGGTCGACGTCCTCCACGACAGGATCCGTCGCGCTCGCGCCGGCGAGGTGCAGATGCCGGGTGGGCATTGGGACCGCTTCTTCGGCACGCGTCCCGACGTCGAGAAGGCCGGGGAGACGCGCGTGCTCCAGTACCGGGGCGCGGACGGCTCGGTCGACGGCCTCGCGCTGTACCGGGTCTCGGAGAACCACGACGATTTCGCCGCCTCGACGCTCGACGTCGTTCAGCTGCTCGCCGCGACCGACGACGCTTACGCCGCGCTCTGGCGCTTCCTTCTCTCGATGGACCTGATCGGTGTCGTCCGCGCGAGCGAGCTGGCTGTGGACGAGCCGCTGTGGTGGATGATCACCGACCAGCGAGCGGTCACCATCACCGTGCGCGACCACCATTACGTGCGCATCCTCGATGTTCAAGCCGCTCTCGCCGGACGACGCTACGACGCCGCCGACACGCTGGTTCTCGACGTGCACGACCCCCTCGGCATCACCGGCGGCGCCGTGGTCCTCGAGATCGCGAGCGACGGCAGCGCGGCCGTCTCGCCGGCACCCGCCGACGCTCAGCCCGACGTCTCTCTCGGCATCGAAGAGCTGTCGGCGTTGTTCCTGGGCGGGGTCAGCGCTCTCACCCTGGACCGCGCCGGCCGGCTCCGCGCCGCCGACCCCCACCGCGTCGACCGCGTCTTCCGCACGTCGAGCGCGCCGCGGCTGAGCTTCTGGTACTGAACCGAGTCCCGGGGCGGGTTCGGCTGCTCGGCGGAGTGGGGAGTTCTCCCCATTGGGGTTCGGTGGGGTCTCTGTTTAGGCTGAACCCACCGGATGGTCCCGATGTCGGATCGGGCTCCGAGATCGTACAGAACACCCAGGGAGGGTACCCATGGCCGAGATCCGCGTCACGTCAGAATCGCTCGCCGGCGTCGCCGGGCAGCTTTCCAGCGGCTCGCAGTCGATCGAGTCGCAGCTGTCCAACCTGAAGTCGCTCGTCGAGGGACTCATCTCCGGCGACTGGGGCGGCACCGCCTCGCAGTCCTTCAACGAGCTCTACTCGCAGTGGGACCAGGCCGGCATCCAGCTGAAGGAGTCGCTGCAGGGCATCAGCGACCTCCTCAACCAGGCTGCGCTCTCTTACGAGGACAGCGAGAACGCCATCGCCTCGACCTTCAACGGCTGATCAGTTCGCGGGAGTGCCTCGGGCACTCATCGCACCGGGGGAGGGAGTGACCCATGGTGACATTCCGGGTACGGGCCTCGTCGCTGAGCGAGGTGTCGTCGCTGCTGGGAACGGTGATCGCGACGTTCGACGCGAACCTGTCGGCGGTCGACTCGCACGTCAAGCGCACAGTCGACGTGAGCTGGCAGGGCGAGGACGCCGACAAGTTCGCCGAGGGATGGGACACGTTCCTGGCCACCTCGGCGGCGGTCCGGCAGTCTCTCGTGGCGTTGCAGACGGGCCTCGTGGCCGCCGACGGGTCGTACACGCAGTCGGAGGCGGGGGTGCAGCGCAGCTTCACCGGCCGCATCGATTCGGTGCGCAACGTCGGCGGAGCAGCTCGCACCGTCAACGCGCGGGTGGACACGGGTGAGGAGCGCGCCGAGCTGATCGAGGAGTTCTTCGGTCGCGGTGAGGATTCCGCCGGCGGCGCGTTCGTCGGCGGCGGCGGAGTCCGGGCCAGTTCCGGCCAGCGGGCGGGCGAGGCGCCCGCCGACGAGGACGACGCGGTGATCGAGGTGGACATCGATCCGGCTCTCGTGCCCGACGGCGCCCCCGTCGTGGATGCGGGCATGGTCGAGGCGCAGGTGGACGGCTCCAGCGCCGCCATCGGCGCCGTGGATGCCCGCGTCGATGCGGGCAACGTTTCGGCCGCGCAGCTCAGCGGTGGCCTCGACGACCTGGCGACAGCCGTCGGGAAGGTGGACTGATGGGTCAGCAGAAGGCAGACACCGCCGACCTCCAGGCACTCGCCGAGGCGCTGGGGGAGCTGGTCAACTACTGCACCGCCCTCAAGCAGGGCGCCAGCGGATTCGCGTACATGCTGCCTGCGGAGTGGCAGGGGCCTGCGATGGCGAACTTCCTGGCGATGTTCGAGAAGTGGCAGCTCGGCGCCGAGGCGCTGACCACGGCCGCCGAAGGACTGCAGGACCAGGTGGACGGAGCACGCCAGGCCTACGAGCAGACGATCGAGTCTCTCGACAGCGCCTGGAACCAGATCAGATCGTCGCTCGGCTGAGCGGCGGAAGGGGAGACGGGACCGATGCCCGCAGTGGAGTTGAATGCCGCCCGCCTCGTCGCGGACGGCAACACGTTGCACTCGATCGCGCAGAGTGCGTGGCAGGCCGCGCAGGCGTGCCAGTCCGCTCTCGGCGGGACCGGGGGGATGGCCGGTGACGAGGAGTCGGCGGAGGTCTTCGCGCACGGCCAGGACGGTGAGCCGGGCTACGACGGCTACGCCCGCGACGTCCTGAAGGGCGTCATCAACGCCGCCAACACCCTCAAGACACTCGACGCAGCACTCGCGAACACGGGGCGCGCCTACGACGGCGCGCAGCTGGTAGGGGCCTTCCGCTCCGCCGACGAGTCGAGCATCGCGGAGGAGACAACCGTTCCGTTCGGCGTGTCGGTCTCCGTCCCCTCTGCGTTGGGCCCGGGGCCGACGACCCCCTTGGGCGAGTTCGGTGAGTTCCTGCAGGACGCCCTGGCTCAGATCGGCGTGCGTCTTCCCGACGCCGACACCGGCAAGCTCGGCAGCGCCGAGTCGGCCTGGAACGAGCTCTCCGGCGCGATGTCGCGCGTGCAGGGTCGGATCGACTCGGCGTTCACGAACACCGCCTCGGCCACTCTGCCGCAGCAGGCCAGCATCCTGGCGTGCCAGTCCAAGATGTCGGAGTCGTTCCGCAGTCTCTCCGAGTCGGCTTCCTCCATGGGCGGCTTCGCGCGGTCGATGATCGACGAGACCAACAAGGCCTGGGAGGAGATCGGCTGGTTCATCGCGCAGATGGCCGTCGAGATCGCCATCGAGATCGGTGTCGGCGCTCTGCTCGGTGCGGTGACCTTCGGTGCCGGCGCCGCAGCGATGGCCGCCAAGATCGCGTTCACCGTGATGCGCTGGGCGATCAAGATCGCGAACCTCTGCCGGAAGCTCCGAACGCTCATCATGGCCGCGCTCCGAGCCGCGCGCATGGCGATCCGTGCCGGCGTGCATGTCGCCAAGGAGGCGCTGTCGGCCGGTCTCGCCTCGGCGATCACGACGACCGGATTCAACGTGGTGCGTGGGTCGCTCGATCCCTCGTACCAGCCGCAGAACATCTTGACCGCCGCACTCGCCGCGACGGCCGGCGGCGGCGCCGGCGGATTCGCGTCTCGGGTGGGTGGCGCGGCGACGTCGCGAGTGACCAACACCGGCCTCCAGCGCGTCACGCACGTGGGCGTGGAGATGGGAAGCGGCGCCGTCGATGGCCTCGTCAGCGCCGGAGCCGAATCCGGCCTCAACGGCACGCCCTTCAACCCGCTGTCGGCTGTCGTTCTCGGCTCGCTCTTGGGCGGCGCGATGGCGGGCAAGCCCGGCGGCGCCCGTCCGACGCCCACCGGCGGCGGGTCGGGCGCCCCCAGTTCGCCCAGTCTCGGGAACATCCCCGGCGCGGGAGGTGCGGGCGGATCCGGTACGGCTGCGGCATCGGGAGGCGGCGGCGTGACGGTCACCGCCGACGGCCCGACGCCGGGAGCGGCCTCGGGCGGCTCGTCGAACGCCGTCGGCGACGGCTCGGGCGTCACCGTGAACAACGACGGCCCCACTCCGGGCGCCGGAACCGCGGACGGCGGTTCCTCGGCAGGGGACGGCGGCTCGATCGACGTGTCGTCGCAGACGCCTGACCTGCCTGCCAGCCTCGGCGGAGACGGTCCGTCGGCCTCGTCGCCGGATGCTCCGTCGGCTCCGGATGCTCCGTCGAGCCCGGATGCTCCGTCGAGCCCGGATGCTCCGTCGGCTCCGGATGCTCCGTCGGCTCCGGATGCTCCGTCGGCTCCGGATGCTCCGTCGGCTCCGGATGCTCCGTCGGGCCCGGATGCTCCGTCGGCTCCGGATGCTCCGTCGGGCCCGGATGCTCCGTCGGCTCC
>NZ_JASGDO010000051.1:0-14195 GCF_047607225.1 Microbacterium sp.
CGAGGCGGCGGGCCGCCCGGCGCGACGAGCGGCGCTCCGCGGCGGCGGCGCGGGCAGTGGTGACGGCGGCGGTGGTGATCATCGCAGCTCCTGACGGTTGCCGCGCAGCTGCACGACGTAGGCGATCACGGCAGTGACGACGCCCATCACGATCGCGACGGTGGCGGCGTAGTTGACTTGCTGCCCGAAGAAGCTGAGGTTGTACGCGTACATGTTGGGCGTGAAGTACGTCGTGATGATGCTCTGGGCGAGCGGACGCAGGATGTTGGGCTCATTGAACAGCTGGAAGCTGCCGATGATGGAGAAGATCGTGGCGATGACGATGGCTCCGCGCAGGGCGGGCAGCTTGATGCTCCACATGATCCGGAACTGGCCCGCGCCGTCGAGGGCGGCCGCCTCGTAGATGTCACCCGGGATCGAGCGCAGCGCCGAGTAGAAGATGAGCATGTTGTAGCCCACGAACTCCCACGTGACGATGTTCCCGATGGCCACGAGGATCCACTGCTGCGTGAACGGGGTGACGAGGTCGAAGCCCAGGAAGTCGTTGATGTTGCCCGCGAGGCCCATGCGCTCGGAGTACATGAACCCCCACATGAGCACCGCGACGACACCGGGAACCGCATAGGGCAGGAACAGGCCGATGCGGAAGAGGGAGGATCCGGCCAGGCGCCGCGAGTCGATCGCGAGGGCCGCCACGAGGGCGAGGGCGAGCATGATCGGCACCTGCACGGCGAGGAAGAGCGAGACGCGCAGGGCCCCCTCGAGGAACTTCGGGTCGGTGAAGGCCTGGAGGTAGTTGTCGATGCCGACGAAGGAGTTGCCGCCCACCAGCTTGTTGCGAAACAGGCTGAGGTAGATCGAGTAGGCGACCGGAGCGAGGAAGGTCAAGGCGAACACGACGAGGAAGGGGGCGACGAAGCCGAGCCCCGCCCACTGCCGGGTGGTCGTGCGCATGCCACGCCGGCGCCGCGATGTGTCGCGGGGCGCTGCGGGGGCAGCGGGCGGCGGTGCCGCGGGAGCGATGGTCGACATCCTCGTCTGCGTCCTCTTCGTCGTGGTCGGGCGATGCGGGGTGCGGGCTGCGGTGCCGCACGGTTCGCGATGTTTACGTCAACATCGACTGCGGCGAGAGTAGCATGTTGACGTCAACATCTGTCAACCCCCGACCTGCCCGAAGGCATAGAGTGACCTTGATGACCCTCGCGAACGATCACCCGAGGTCCGTCTCGCTGCGCGAGGTGGCGCAGCGCGCCGGCGTGTCGGGGCAGACGGTGTCGCGGGTCGCCAACAACGTGCCCAACGTCGCCGAGGCCACTCGACAGAAGGTCCTCGCGGCCATGGACGAGCTCGGCTACCGGCCGAACGTGGCGGCGCGCGCGCTTCGCCGGGGCGCCTTCGGGTCGATCGGCGTCGTGGTGTTCAGCCTCGGGATGCTCGGCAACATCCGCACGCTCGCGGGCCTCGGCGCCGAGGCCGCCCGTCGCGACTACGCGCTGGAGCTGATCCAGGTCGAGCCGACGATCGGCGACCTCACCGCGGAGGTCCCGGTGACCACCGCGCTGTCTCGGCTCAGCCAAGACGCGGTGGACGGGATCATCGTAGTGATCGAGTCGCACCTGATCTCCCGCACGTCGTTGCGGTTCCCCGAAGGCATCCCGCACGTGATCGTCGCCTCCGGCGCCCGCGCCGATCGCCCGTCCGTCAACGCCGATCAGGCGCAGGGCACCGAGCAGGCCGTGCGGCACCTGCTCGAGCTCGGACACCCCACGGTGTGGCATGTGGCCGGGCCCGCCGAGTCCAACTCCGCCCGCGAGCGCGCCGAGACGTGGCGCGAGGTCCTGCGCGCGGAGGGACGCACGGTCCACGAGCCGATCTACGGCGACTGGACCGCCGATGCCGGATACCGTGCCGGGATGGAGCTGGCCGAGGTCGCAGAGGCGACCGCGATCTTCGTCGCGAACGACCAGATGGCCCTCGGCGCCATGCGCGCGCTGCACGAGCGCGGCCTCCGCGTACCGGAAGACGTCAGCATCGTCGGGTTCGACGACATGCACGAGGCCGCCCACTTCTGGCCCCCGCTGACGACCGTGCATCAGAACTTCGAGGACGCGGGCTCCCTCGCGGTGTCACTCGTCGTCGAACAGATCGAGGGACGGACGCTCGAACCGGGCGTGCGCAAGATCGGAACGCACCTGGTCGTGCGTTCCTCCACCGCCCCCTATCGAGGCCCGCACGCCGCTCCGGCTGCGCACCGCCCCTTGCTTTCCCAACCGGCCGCGACCCCGGCGGCCACGAACGTCCAGGAGGACTCATGAGCTGGCTCGTCACCGGTGGCGCCGGATACATCGGAGCGCACGTCGTGCGAGCCCTGGCCGAAGCCGGGCTCGACCCTGTCGTCATCGACGACCTCTCCAGCGGACGGGAAGGCTTCGTTCCCGCTGGCGTGCCGTTCGTGCGTGGTTCGATCCTCGACCACGGCCTCCTCGTCGAGACGATGCGCACCCACGGCGTCGAGGGCGTCATCCACGTCGCGGGCTTCAAGTACGCGGGCGTCTCGGTGCAGCGCCCCCTGCACACGTATGAGCAGAACGTCGAGGGCACTCGCGTCGTCCTCGCCGCGATGGCCGAGCACGGAGCGTCCCGGATCGTCTTCTCCTCCAGCGCCGCCGTGTACGGCACCCCCGATGTCGAGCTCGTCACGGAAGACCTGCCCAAGGCCCCCGCCTCGCCCTACGGCGAGTCCAAGCTCATCGGTGAATGGCTCTTGCGCGATCAGGCCCGCGCGACGGCGGATTCCGATGCGCCGCTGCGTCACACATCGCTCCGGTACTTCAACGTCGTCGGCTCGAGCGACCCCTCGGTCTACGACACGAGCCCGCACAACCTGTTCCCGCTCGTCTTCGAGGCGCTGCTCGAGGGACGGACCCCCAAGATCTTCGGCGACGACTACGGAACCCCCGACGGCACGAACGTGCGCGACTACGTGCATGTGGGCGACATCGCCGCTGCCCACGTCGTCGCCGCGCAGCGCCTGGAGGCCGGGGAGCCGGTGGAACCGGCCTACAACCTGGGCTCGCAGAACGGCCTGTCGGTGCGGCAGATCATGGATGCGATGGCGCGCGTGACCGGTATCGACTTCACCCCCGAGATCGCCCCGCGGCGGCCCGGCGATCCCGACCGCATCGTCGCGACGGGCGAGCTCGCCGCGCGCGACCTGCAGTGGCAGAACCGGCACTCCGTCGACGAGATGGTCCGCTCCGGCTGGGACGCCCGCCGCGCCGCCTCCTGACCCGCCCCACCCCGTCTTCCACCCGTCCCGTCGAGAGCACATGCTCTCACCGAGCGCACATCCGACTCGCGCCCGTGAGGTATGCGCTCGACGTGAGCATGTGCTCTCGGCAGAGGGCGGGGACCGGGACGGGTGGACGGGTCAGGCGGAGGCGCGACGGATGAGGCGGGTGGGCAGCACCACGTGCTGCGGGTCGGCACCATCGATCGAGGCGACCAGGGCGTCCACGGCGGCCTCGCCGAGCGCGTCGAAGTCCTGCCGGACGGTGGTGAGCGGAGGAAGGAACTCCGCCGCGTCAGCCACGTCGTCGAAGCCGATCACGTGCACGTCAGACCCCACCGAGCGCCCGGCCTCCGACAGGGCGCGGATCAGCCCGAGCGCCATCTGGTCGTTCGCCGCGAAGACCGCCGTCACGGCGGGATCGGACGCCCAGGCCGTGCCCGCGGCGTACCCGGACGCGGCGCTCCAGTCGCCACGGACCGTCTCCGGGGGCACGACGCCCGCCGCGGCGAGCGCCTCCTCCCATCCGCGCTGACGCTCGGCTGCAGCGAACGAGGTCGCCGGGCCCGCCAGGTGGTGCACGCGGGCGTGGCCGCGGGACAGGAGATGCGAGGTCGCGGCGAGGGCTCCGCCGGCGTGGTCGGACTGGACGGTCGCGAACGGAGCGGGAAGCGGGGAGTCGACCGCGACGATCTTCATTCCGCGGGGTGCCTCCGATCCCCGTGCGATCGCGGTGGCTTCGTTGACGACGATGGCACCGTCGACGCCCTGCTCCTGCAGCTGCGCGAACGCGTCGTCGATCGCGGCGCGGTCGGAGAGCTTGACGACCGTCAGCCCGTACCCCCGCGCGGACGCAGAGCCCGCCACACCCTCCAGCATGCGGGAGTTGCCGACCGTCGCGAGGGTCGCCACGACGACGCCGATCGTATGGAAGCGCCCGGTGCGCAGCGCCCGCGCGGTGCGGTTGACCTGATAGCCGAGACTCGCCATCGCCTCCTCGACGCGGCGGCGCGTGTCGGGATCGACGCGAGCGCTGGCGTTGACGACGCGCGAGACGGTCTGGGCGGAGACCCTGGCCGTGGCGGCGACGTCGCCCATCGATACCCGCCTGTGCATCCGCGCGCTCCCCGTGGTCCCGGAATCTCGTCGCCCGCACCTGCAGAACTCCGGCGATTCGTGTTGTGTTGACGATAACACGCGATCTCGCTACCGTGTTATCGTGAACATGCCGGAGTTGCGCAGAGACATCCCGCCCGCCGAGCCCCTCGGAGCCGGCGTGGTGAAGCGCCCGACGCGCCTGGCCGACGGCCGCGAGCTCATCTACTACGACGACCCCGGTACCTCGCTCGGCCCCGAGCGCGCCGTCGACTCCCGCGAGCTCGATCCCCGACCGGCGACGGCGACGATGCGCCAGGACATCCTCACGGGCGATTGGGTGTCGGTGGCCGCGGCCCGCCAGAACCGCGCCTTCCTCCCCCCGGCGGAGCTCGACCCCCTCGCCCCGCAGACCCCGACCAACC
Source organism: Microbacterium sp. (assembly GCF_047607225.1). Lineage (GTDB taxonomy): Bacteria > Actinomycetota > Actinomycetes > Actinomycetales > Microbacteriaceae > Microbacterium. Next base: position 4,810 of record NZ_JASGDO010000051.1, read on the forward strand.
CGTCGGAGATCCCCGCGATGTACGACGTCGCGGTGTTCGAGAACAAGTCGCCCTCCTTCGGCCCCGCCCTCGCCGAGGCGACGGGCGATGCCCCCGAGGCCGCCGACCCGCCTCGCGGCCTCGACGACCTCGCCTTCCTCGGTCTCGGTCGGACGCGGACGAGCGTCGGTCGCTGCGAAGTGGTGTGCTTCTCGCCCGAACACGCCGGTTCCTTCGGCAGCCTCTCGATCACGCGCGCCCGCACCGTCATCGAGGCGTGGGCCGATCGCACGGCTGCCCTGTCGGCGCTGCCGGGCGTGCAGCAGGTCTTCCCGTTCGAGAACCGCGGCGAGGCGATCGGGGTGACGCTGCACCACCCGCACGGTCAGATCTACTCCTACCCCTACATCACGCCGCGGACGACCCGCTTGCTCGACTCGATCGACCGGACGAGCCCCGACCTGTTCGACCGCATCCTCGCCTTCGAGCAGGCCGGCCCCCGCGTGCTGCTGCGCGGGGAGCACTGGACCGCGTTCGTCCCGTTCGCCGCGCGCTGGCCGATCGAGATCCACCTGATGCCGCACCGGCAGGTCGCCGACTTCGCGGCACTGGATGCGGCCGAACGCGACGAACTCGCCCCGCTGTACCTCCGGCTGCTGCGCGGGGTGGATGCCCTGTACGAGTCGCCGACGCCGTACATCGCCGCGTGGCACCAGGCTCCCGTCCACGTCGGACGAGACACCGTGCGCCTGCACCTCCAGCTCACGAGCCCCCGCCGAGCCGCCGACAAGCTCAAGTTCCTCGCCGGCTCGGAGTCGGCGATGGGCGCCTGGATCGGCGACGTCCCGCCCGAGACGGCCGCCGAGCGTCTCCGCACCGCTATCGAAGGAATCGACCTGTGACCGCCGCCGACACCGCCCTCTCCCTCCTCGAGACCCTGACCGACGCACCTGCGGCGGGAACCTGGTCGGCCCCCGGACGGGTCAACCTGATCGGCGAGCACACCGACTACAACGACGGGTTCGTCTTCCCCTTCGCGATCGAGCACCGCACGCACCTCGCGCTCGCCCCCCGCGCCGACCGCCGGATCCGCGTCGTGTCGAGCTTCGACCCCACGCCCGTCGAGGTCGAGCTGTCGGCGCTGTCGGAGTTGTTCCCCGCTCGCCGCGAAGAGGTCGTCGAGTGGGCCCGGTATCCCCTCGGCGTCGCGTGGGCGCTCCTGGAGAGCGCGCGGCAGACCGGCCCCGACGTCATGGGGGTCGACCTCGCGATCGCCTCCGACGTTCCGGTGGGGGCCGGGTTGTCGTCGTCCGCCGCGATCGAGGGCGCGACCGCCGTCGCCCTCGACGAGGTCTGGGGGCTCGGGCTCGACCGCGTGGCCCTCGCCCAGGTGGGCCGGCGCGCCGAGAACGAAGCGGTGGGAGCACCCACCGGGATCATGGACCAGATGGCGTCGATGCTCGGCGAGCCGGATGCGGGGATCTTCCTCGACTGCCGCTCGCTGGACACCGAGGTCGTGCACCTGGGCTTCTCCGACGCGGGTCTGGAACTGCTCGTCATGGACACCGGTGTCACCCACGCGCACTCGACCGGCGGCTACGGCGAGCGCCGAGCGGCGTGCGAACGCGGTGCGGAGATCATGGGCGTGCGTGCGCTGCGTGACCTGGCCGTCACCGATCTCCCGCGCGCCAAGACGTTGATGGACGAGGTCACCTTCCGCCGTGTGCGTCACGTCGTCACCGAGAACCAGCGCGTCCTCGACGCCGTGGCGTCCCTGCGCTCGCAGGGTCCGCGTTCGATCGGGGGCCTGCTCGATGCCTCTCACGTCTCGATGCGCGACGACTTCGAGATCTCGGTGCCGGAGTTGGATCTGGCCGTCGACACGGCCCGGAACGCCGGCGCGATCGGGGCGCGGATGACGGGCGGCGGCTTCGGCGGCGCCGCGATCGCCCTGGTGGACCGCGAGCTCGTCCCGCACGTCGCCGCCGTCGTCGAGCGGGCGTTCGCCGAGGCGGGATTCGCCGCGCCGCACGTGTTCACGGTTCGTCCCTCGGCCGGCGCCGCACGCGATGCCGCGCCCGCGACCGCCCCGTGAACAACGACTGACCGACGGGTGTCAACCTCTGGCGCCTGCCGCGCCGGGGTCGTAGCGTCGTGACCGGGCGTGGCGACCGTCGCGCCCGGAAGGAGCCATCGTGGCGTACATCACCGTCGGCACCGAGAACTCGGCCGACATCGAGCTCTTCTACACCGACCAGGGAACCGGGCAGCCGGTCGTCCTCATCCACGGATTCCCGCTGGACGGCGAATCGTGGGGCAAGCAGCAGGCGGCACTCCTGGATGCCGGCTACCGCGTCATCGCGTACGACCGGCGCGGCTTCGGCGCCTCCACGAAGGCGGGATCGGGTTACGACTACGACACCTTCGCGGCCGACCTCCACGCTCTGATCGAAGACCTCGACCTCGACGACGCGATCCTCGTCGGCTTCTCCATGGGCACGGGAGAGATCGCACGCTACCTGTCGCGGTACGGCGCATCGCGGATCGCCAAGGTCGCCTTCCTCGGCTCCCTCGAGCCGTTCCTGCTCATCACCGACGACAACCCCGACGGCGCCGGCCCGCAGGAGTTCTTCGACGGCATCGCGGCATCGGTGCGCGAGGACCGGCACGCCTTCCTCACCGGGTTCTTCCGCGACTTCTACAACCTCGACGAGAACCTCGGGTCACGCATCTCGCAGGAGGCGCTGGACGCCTCCGTGGCCACCGCCCGACGCGCCGGCAACACCGCGATCGCGGCTGCTCCGCTGACCTGGCCCACCGATTTCCGCGCAGACCTCGCCGCGATCACGGTGCCGGCGCTGATCCTCCACGGCACGGCGGACAACATCCTCCCCATCGACAAGACGGGGCGGAAGTTCACCGAGCTCGTCCCGGAGGCCACGTACGTCGAGATCGAGGGGGCGCCCCACGGACTGCTGTGGACCCACGGGGCCGAGGTCAACGAGGCGCTGCTGGCGTTCCTGAACGGGTGACGGCGGCGCGGAAACGGTCCCGGCCGGGCCGGGCGCGGCGCGGGGGCGCGGCACTCGCGGTGGTCGGAGTGGTGGTCGCTGCGGCCGCCGTGCTCTGGGCGGAGGCGTACTCGTGGCGGGCTTCCCGACAGGACTACCCGGAGCGTCCGGAGTCGGGCCCACCCGACGGCGAAGACGTCGTGCTCGTGCTCGGCTTCCCTCCCCGTCGCGACGGCACTCCCGGGTTCGTGCAGCGGTGGCGTACCCGGGTCGCCCTCCGCTCCGCACCGCGGGGCGCGCTGTTCGTGTTCACCGGGGCGGCCGTACAGACCGACGTTCCCGAGGCCGACGTGATGGCCGACCTCGCGCGTGGTCACGGGATCCCCGACGACCGGATCGTGCGCGAGCGCACCGCCACGACGACGCGCGAGAACCTGGCGCGTTCATTGCCGTGGCTGGAGACGGCCCGCACGATCCGGATCGCGAGCAACACGTTCCACGCTCGCCGCGCGCGACGTCACCTGCGGGAGCGCCAGCCCACGCTCTTCCTCCGGCTGCGGCCGACGCGGGATTTCCGTCCGTTCGAGGTCGGTCCGCTCCGCGTCCTCTTCACCGCGTACGACGCCATCGGCGCCGCCGTCGCCGGGCGACGGGACCGGGACGGGATGCCGGGTGCGAGCGCCGCGGAGGCGCCTCGCTAACATGAGGGGCATGCTGCCCGACCCGACGGAGCACGCCGCATGAGCTCCACCCAGATCCCCCTCGATCCCGCCACCGTCGAGGCGCTGTGCCGCGACCTCGATCTCGCGGAGGTCGGCGCAGCGTTCGAGGGCGGGACCTTCGCCGTCGTCCACGCCGCGACGGCACGCGACGGCCGCGCCGCCGTGCTGAAGGTCGGCCCTCCAGACGACGTGCCCCTCCTCACCTACGAGAGCGACCTCATCGCCGCCGAGTTCGACTTCTACGCCCGGACGGAGAACGTGCTTCCGGTGCCGGAAGCACTCGCTCAGACCGTCGCCGGCGGACGGCCGGCCTTCGCGATGACGCTCGTCCCCGGCGAGTCGCTCGTCTCGATCGAGCTCCCCGACGCGGAGCGCGCGCAGGTGCGCAGGCAGCTGGGGCGGCTCGTGGGAAGCATGCGGGCGGTGACGGGGACGAGGTTCGGCTATCAGCGATCGCACGACCTCCTCAGCGCCGACACGTGGCGTGGGGCGTTCGAACTCATGTGGCGCGCACTCCTGACCGACGCCGCCACCTGGAACGTGGACCTCCCTGCCGCCGAGATCCTCGGCCTGTGCGAGCGCGCTGCTCCCCTGCTCGATGCCGTCCAGACGCCCGTGCTCGTGCACTTCGACCTGTGGGACGGCAACGTGCTGATCACGCGCGGCCCCTCCGGGGCGACGATCGAAGGGCTCATCGACGGTGAGCGCGCGTTCTGGGGCGACCCGCTGGCAGAGCTCGTCTCGACGAGCCTGTTCGCCGATCCGGCCGCCGATCTCCCCTTCCTGGAAGGCTACGCGGAGACCGCCGCCGAGCCGCTGTCGTTCACTCCCGAGATGCGGGCGCGCCTCGCGCTCTATCAGGCCTACCTGTCCGCGATCATGCTCGTGGAGGCGGTGCCACGCGGCCGCAGCGACGACCGTGAGGGCGAGGCGTTCCTGCGGACCGCGCTGCTCGCGCAACTCGCGACGGCCGACGCCGCCCTCGGCGACCGAGGGCTCTGACCGCGCCGACGAGGCGCCCTCAGACGAGCACGGCGTGCGGCATCCGGCGCCGCATCACGGCGATGGCTTCCGGATTGCTGTCCACGAGGACACTCTCACGCCCGAGTGCCGAGGCGACCGCTCCGGTCGTGCCGCTTCCGGCGAACAGGTCGAGCACGCGATCGCCCGGGCGGCTCGAGGCCTGGACGATCCGGCGCAGGATCCCCTCGGGCTTCTGGGTCGGATAGCCGGTCTTCTCCCGTCCGCTCGTCGGGACGATGGTGTGCCACCAGACGTCGGTCGGGAGCTTTCCGCGCGCCGCCTTCTCGGGGGTGACCAGCCCCGGGGCCATGTACGGCTCACGGTCGACGGCCTCGGAGTCGAACCAGTACGCGGCGGGATCCTTCACGTAGACGAGGATCGTGTCGTGTTTCGTCGGCCAGCGCCGACGGCTCTTGGCGCCGTAGTCGTAGGCCCAGATCAGCTCGTTGAGGAAGCACTCCCGCCCGAACAGCTCGTCGAGCAGCACCTTGACGTAGTGCGCCTCCCGGTAGTCCAGGTGCACGTAGAGCGTGCCGTCGGCGGCGAGGAGGCGGTGGGCCTCCCGCAACCGCGGCGCGAGGAAGTCCCGATAGTCGTCGAATCGGTCGGAGTACGCGCGCCGCTCCCCGAACGTGCGCGCGTAGCTCGTGCCGCGGAACCCCGCTTTGACCGGGCCGCTGGCCGCCGCCTGCGCGGTGACGGCATCGCGGACGGCACTCTCGACGGCCTTGCCCTGGGTGCGTCCGGTGTTGAACGGCGGGTCCAGATAGATCAGGGTGAAGGAGGCGTCGGGAAGGTGAGCGGCGATCTCGAGGTTGTCGCCGTGCCGGATCTCGACGGCTCCCGGTGTGGCCCCACTCACGGAACGCGGTGCAGCCACGCCTCGGTGGCGAACTTCGACTCCACGAGCGCCTCCGCTTCGGCGTACTCGTCGGCCGTGATCGTCCCCGGCTCGGCGCCGTAGAGGGTCGCGAAGGTCTCGATGAAGCGGTCGATGATGGCCTCCCGCGGGAGCCCGGTCTGTCGCCGCAGGGGATCGACACGCTTGGCCGCCGAGACGGTGCCCTTGTCGCTCAGCTTCTCCCGGCCGATGCGGAGGACGTCGGTGAGCACGTCACCGTCCATGTCGTACGAAAGGGTGGCGTGATGGAGCACCCCGCCGTTGGCGAGGCGCTTCTGAGCGGCGCCGCCGATCTTTCCCTGAGGCGAGGCGATGTCGTTGAGCGGCTGGTAGACGGCGTCGATGCCGAGCGATCGCAGCGCGTGGAGCACCCAGTCGTCGAGGAACGCGTAGGAGTCGGCGAAGGTCATCCCCGCCACGAGGGAGGCCGGGACGTACAGCGAGTACGTGACGATGGAACCTGCCCCCATGAGCATCGCCCCGCCGCCGGAGATCCGACGCACGACGTCGAAGCCGTGCCGGGCCGCACCCTCGGGATCGACCTCGTTGCGATACGACTGGAACGAACCGATCACGACGGCCGACTCGTCCCATTCCCAGATGCGGAGCGTGGGCGAGCGGCGCCCGTCGCCGACGCGCGCGGTGAGCACCTCGTCGAGGGCGAGGTTCATCCGCGGCGACACCGCAGGGTCGTGGACGATCTGCCAGTCGAAGTCGCTCCATCCGGGCGCAGTCACCAGGGCGCGCCGGACCGCGGTGCCGACCGCCTCGGGGGTGAAGCCGAGCAGCTGGGCGCCTTCGGGGAGGGCCGCACGGACGGCGGCCGCGATGGTGGCGACATCGGACTCCACCGGCAGCCCGGTGACGGCGCGATCGATGTCGAGCAGTGCGTCGTCGGGTTCCAGGAAGAAGTCTCCGGCGAGGTGGAAATCGGCGATGCGGCCGTCTTGCACCTCGAGGTCGACGACCACGAGCTTTCCCCCGGGAACCTTGTACTCACCGTGCACGCCTCCAGCCTACGGCCCGGGGCCCGCCGCGCCTCGACCCTGCGCGTGCCCTGCTTGTGCCCGGCTTGTGCCCGGCTTGTGCACAACGGCGGACCGCCGCACCAACACGCCGCGCCACCCTTCCCGGGCCACGGCGTGTCGGCCGCCGCACCCGCCGTTGTGCCAGCCGCCCAGCCGCGCGGACTGGGCGGGTCAGTCGCGGGAGGGGAAGCGCGCGTCGAGCCAGGCGAGGAGGTCGGCACGGACGTCGGCCTGCATCGTCTCGTTGAAGATCTCGTGCCGGGCGCCCGGATAGACGAGAGTCGTCACATCGGTGAGGGCCGAACGGGTGCGGTAGGCGTCGGCGAGGCGATGGACGCTGCGCGGACCGCCCACGGTGTCCTGCTGGCCGACCATCAACAGCACCGGGACGTCGCGCCCCAGGTCCTTGCGCGGACGGCCGAACAGACGCGCGGCCTCGATCGGGCCGAACAGCCGCAGCAGCGGAGTGGATGTCGTGAGCGGGTCGGAGAGGAAGGCGGTTCCGACGGCAGGATCGCTCGCGAGCCATTCGGTGCCGTTCGCCGTGGCACCCCGCCACGGTTTGTTGAGGTCGCCGGAGTTGAGGGATCCGGGCCACCGGAGCGCCGACCCCGACAGCACCACCGCGTCGTAGGCGTCCGGAGCGCGATCGAGCAGCATCTGCGCGAGGAACGAGCCCCACGAGTGCCCGATGAGGACGAGCGGAAGGCCGGGGTTCTCCTCGTGGATCATCCCGGTCAGCTGGGCACAGGCGGCCACAGCCGCACGCAGACCTCCCGGGCCGAGTCGCCCGAGGCGCGTCGCGTCGCCCCCGTGCTGAGCCATGCCGGTGCGTCCGTGACCCCGGTGGTCGTCGGCGTAGACGGTGAACCCGGCGGCGGCGAGCGCGTCGGTGAGTGCGGCGTACCGACCGGCGTGCTCACCCACGCCGTGGAGCAGCTGAACGACACCGCGTGGCGTCGTGGCCGCCGGGGTCACGTCGAAAGAGATGTCGATGCCGTATGCGTCGGTGAAGGTGCGCTCGGTTGTCGCCATGTCGCGAGTCTAGGGCCGCCCCCATCGCTCACCACGAGCACAGCACCCCTCGCCTTTTCGCATTTCGCTAGATAAGCTAGCGATTCATGAGGGATCGGACATCGCGGCGATGGTTCGGGCTGGTCTTCATCAGCCTCGCCGTCGCGCTCATCATCGTCGATTCGACCATCGTCAACGTCGCCATCCCGGCCGTCGTCGACGACCTCGGGATCACCTCCACCGAGGTGCAATGGGTCCAGGAGGCCTACACGCTCGTCTTCGCCTCCCTGCTGCTGCTGTTCGGAAGTCTCGGCGACCGCTTCGGCCGCCGCCGGATGCTGCTCACCGGCGTGGGCCTGTTCGCGTTCGCCTCGGTGCTGGCCGCGCTCGCCCCCTCGGGCGGACTGCTCATCGGCGCCCGCCTCGTGCAGGGCGTCGGCGGGGCGATGATGCTCCCGACCACCCTCTCCCTCCTCAACGCCACCTTCCGCGGACGAGAACGCGGCATCGCGTTCGCCGTCTGGGGATCCACGATCGGCGGCATGGCCGCGGTCGGGCCGCTCCTCGGCGGCTGGCTGACGACAGCGTTCTCCTGGCGATGGGCGTTCGGCATCAACGTGCCGCTCGGCGTCATCATCGTGGTGGGCGTTCTCTGGGCAGTGGCGGAATCGAAGGAACCCGGATACGGCCGGGTCGACGTCGTCGCCTCCGCGCTGTCGGTCATCCTCTTCGGCACTCTCGTCTTCGGACTCATCGAGGGACGCACCTACGGCTGGTGGCTCACGCAGAAGGAGCCGCAGTTCGGGTCGTGGACCTGGACGTGGACGCTCTCGCCCGTGCCGATCGCGTTCGCGATCTCGGCGATCGCGCTGGCCGCCTTCCTCGCCTGGACCCTCGCACGGCGTCGACGCGGACGCTCCACCCTGCTCGATCTGTCCCTCTTCCGGATCGCCACCTTCCGCACCGGGAACCTGGCCGCGCTCGTGGTCGCCCTCGGCGAGTTCGGGCTCATCCTCGCTCTGCCGCTGTGGCTGCAGTTCGTGCTCGGCTTCGACGCACTCCAGACGGGATTCGTGCTCCTCGCGCTGGCGGGAGGTTCCTTCGTGGCGAGCGGGATCGCAGGAGCCCTCAGCGGCAAGGTCTCTCCCGTCGCGGTGGTGCGAGCGGGTCTCCTCGCCGAGATCGTGGGCATCGTCGCCGTGGCCGTCGTGATCGGTCCGGACACCGCGTGGGGCCTCCTGCTTCCGGGGCTCTTCGTCTACGGCGTCGGCGTGGGGCTGGCGACGGCCCAGCTGACCGGCGTGATCCTCCAGGACGTGCCGGTCGCGCAATCCGGCCAGGGATCGGGCACCCAGTCGACCGCCCGGCAGGTGGGCTCGGCACTGGGCATCGCCATCCTCGGCACGGTGCTGTTCACCACGACGGCGGGCACGCTCGGTGCCACCCTCGACGAGCAGGGCATGCCCGCTGCCCAGCGCGACAGCATCGTGAGCGCCGTCGTCGACAGCGCCGGGGCGGCGATCTCGGGACTGGAGCAGAACCCGGCGACGGCCGAGGCGGCCACCGCGGCACGTGAGGCCTTCTCGGAGGGAACCCGCTGGACGGCCTTCACCGCGGCCGGATTCGTCGCGGTGGGCCTCGCGGCGACCGCGGGGCTGGGGAGACGCCGCCGCGACGCGACGGACGCGCCGACCGCGCCGACAGCGAC
>NZ_JASGDO010000052.1:0-17846 GCF_047607225.1 Microbacterium sp.
AAGAAGTGCAGCAGGCGGTATTCGGTCGGGCCGATCTGCGGCCGGCGGGGGCGTCGGCGTGCCCCACTCCAGGAGGTCGGAGCGCGCGACACCCCGCGCGAGGGGGAGGGACCCCAAGGATCGCCGGGAGGAAGAGGGGAGGGCGAGCGCCATCCCCGCGACTTCGCGTGCGGTGCTCTGCGCCCACCGTGCCTGCTCTCCACCCAGGCGCACATCGCGCCCGCCGGAGAGCTCGACGCGTGCCTGGCCCCGGACGGCGATCTCGACCGTGCGCGACGGCGCGTCCACCAACTCCACGAGCGCCACGTCCACCGGCGCGTCGGCGTCCGTGTCCAGAGCGGTGATGACCGAGGCGAGGGTCGCTCCGCCTTCTCCGAGGCGGCGCCAGAGGCGCGTGGCGGCCCCGTCCGACTCGCCCGACGCGACGGCGAGGAACCGGTCGGACACCAGCACGAATCCGGCGGCGGCGGGGTCGCGGGAGACGGCGTAGGTGAACACGGGTCCAGCCTAAACGGCGGGCGCCGCGCGGCCATCCCTCGCGTCGTGCCGGGTCGGGAGCGTGAGGGGCCTCACACCCAGCCCGTCAGCCAGTTGTGGAGACGGTAGAACTCGTACGGCACCTGCATCGCCGACCAGAGCGGATACCAGAACACCGCCAGCACGGCGCCCGCGACGAGGAACCCGATGACGATGCGCCGACCGGTCGCGCGGGGCAGCCACATCCGCCCGCGCGCGAGATCCTGCAGGGCGAAGGTGAGGGCGAGCAGGAGGAACGGCCAGATGACGATCGTGTAGAACTGGAAGACCGTGCGCTCGGGGTAGACGAGCCAGGGGACCCAGGTCGCGGCGATCCCGACCAGCACGAGCGCGTGGCGCCAGTCGCGGTCGAGGGCGAATCGGTACACCAGGTAGGCCGCGGCCAGCACGCTCGCGTACCAGACCAGCGGGTTGGGCATGCTGTAGAGCACCTGGAGGCAGCCGTTGTCGCCGCCGATGCACCCGGACTCGCCGCCCGCCGTCGACTGCGCGTACATGGAGGTCGGGCGCCACAGCAGCGGCCACTGCCAGGCGGGGCTCATGTAGTCGTGCCCCGAGGTGATGCGCAGCATCGCGTCGTAGATCGTCTGGTGGTAACGCCAGAGGCTCTGCAGCGACAGCGGGATCCAGCTGAACAGGGGATTCGTCGAGGGATCGGCGTCGGCGGCATGCCGGTCGTAGCCGCCGTCGCTGAGCAGCCATCCCGACCACGAGCCGAGGTAGACGACGAACGCCACGGGAACGAGCAGGAAGAAGGAGACGACCCCCTGGCGCAATGCATCCGGGATCCAGGCGCGCACGCCGAGTCGATACCGTTCCAGGGCGTCGGTGACGACGAGATACAGTCCGATCGCGGCGAGGACCCAGACCCCCGACCACTTGACGGCGGAGGCCGCGCCCGCGGCCGCGCCGGCGGCGATCACCCAGGGACGGTTCCAGAGCACGGGCCCATAGGTCGGGGGCTGTCCGAGTCGGGACGCGGCCGCGACACCGCGGGCGAGCCGGTCGAGGTGTCGCCGCCGATCGAGCACGACGAACCAGACCGCCAGCAGGACGAAGAACGTGAGGAAGATGTCGAGCAGCGAGACCCGGCTCATGACGATGCCGAGACCGTCGACCGCCAGCAGGGACGAGGCGATGCCCGCGAAAACGATCGAGCCGGTGAGACTCCGGGCGAGGAGGTAGAGGACGAGCACGCACGCGGTGCCGAACAGGGCGGCGGAGATCCGCCAGCCGAACGACGACTCCGGCCCGAACGCCCACATCCCGACGCCGATGAGGAACTTCCCGAGGGGCGGGTGGACGACGAAGCTGGGGTCCGTGCCGAAGATGTCCGCCTGCCCGGCGACGAAGCGGTCGTTGGCGTCGTCGGGCCACGTCGCCGCGTAGCCGAGGACCCACTGCGTCCATGCATCCTTGACGTAATAGGTCTCGTCGAACACCAGCGCCCGCGGGTGGCCGAGGTTCCACACCCGGAGCACGAGCGCCACGAAGGTGACCGCGACGGGCACGATCCACGCCCACAGTCGGTGGATGCGGGGGTCGGTCGCCAGCCTCGCCTGCCACCGCTCGGAGAACGTAGGAGGCGACGCGGGCAGCAGTGGCTCGACCGTGTTCGTCACGCGCTCAAGCCTATGCTGGGGCGGTGATCATCCTCGCCGCGACGCCGATCGGCAACCTGCAGGACGCCTCGCCGCGGCTGGTGGCCGCGCTGGAGTCGGCCCCCGTCGTCGCCGCCGAGGACACGCGCACGACCGCCAGGCTCCTCCGGGGGCTCGGGATCGCGCATCGGCCGCAGCTGATCGCGCTGCACGATCACAACGAGAAGCAGCGCGCCGGAGAGCTCGTCGAGCGGGCGCGCACCGAGGACGTCCTGGTCCTGAGCGATGCCGGGATGCCGACGGTCAGCGACCCCGGTTTCGCCGTGGTGACGACGGCCGCGGCGGCCGGCGTGCCGGTCACCGTCATCCCCGGTCCCTCGGCCGTCGTCACGGCGCTGGCCGTATCAGGGCTTCCGACCGACCGCTTCACGTTCGAGGGGTTCCCGCCGCGCAAGTCCGGCGAGCTGCGCTCCGCCCTCCTGGCGCTGGCCTCCGAGCCGCGGACGATGGTCTTCTTCGAGGCGCCCTCGCGGGTCGCGGCGACCCTGGAGGCGATGGCCGACGCGTTCGGCGCCGACCGTCCCGCCGCCGTCTGCCGCGAGCTCACCAAGCTCCATGAAGAGGTCGTGAGGGCCCCGCTCGCCGAGCTGGCACGCTGGGCGGCCGAGGGCGTGCGCGGTGAGCTGGTCGTCGTGGTGGGCGGCGCCCCGGTGCGGGAGGTCTCCGAATCCGACGCGGTCGCCCAGGTGCTCGCTCTCGTGGCCGGGGGCATGCGGCTGAAGGAGGCGGCCGCCGAGGTGGCCGCGCAGACCGGCCGGTCCTCGCGCGACCTCTACGGCGCCGCACTCGCGCAGCGGTGAGCCTCCTCAGCCCTTGACCGAGCCGGCGGTCAGCCCTCCGATGATGTAGCGCTGCAGCGCGAGGAAGAGCGTCAGGACCGGAACAGCGGCCAGGATCGCCCCCGCGGCGAACAGTCCCCAGTTGCTGGAGAGCTGGTTGGACACCCACTGGAACATGCCCACCGCGAGGGTCCAGTTGTCCTCCGAGACCAGCACGATCTTGGAGATGATGTAGTCCCCGAACGAGGCGATGAAGGCCAGCAGCGCCACGACCGCGAGGATCGGGGTCACCAGCGGCATGATGATCGTCCAGAAGATCTGCGCGTGGGTTGCCCCGTCGATCTTCGCGGACTCGTCCAGCTCGATCGGGATCGTGTTGAAGAACCCGTACATCAGGAAGGTGTTGACCCCGAGCGCGCCGCCGAGGTACACGCAGATCAGCGCGATCTTGGAGTTGAGGCCGAGGGCGGGGAAGACCTCGCCGAGGGCGAGCAGCATCAGGAAGATCGCGACGAAGGCGAGCGCCTGGGGGAACATCTGAATGATGAGCAGCGTCGTCAGGCCGGCGCGACGACCCCGGAACCGGAACCGCGAGAAGGCGTAGGCGGCGGCTGCCCCCATGAGCACGGCTCCGACCGCGGCGGCGATCCCCACCTGCAGTGTGTTGGCGTACCAGGTCCAGTACCGGGTGCCGCCGAGGGCGGCGTAGTTGCCCAGGTCGAAGGCGGAGAACAGCGCATTGCTCGCGGCGAGGCTGCCGCCCGGGTTGAGGGACGCCGACACGACGTAGACGAGCGGGAAGACGGCGTAGAAGAGGATGACCGCGGCGAGCAGGTACTTCCAGCCGACCTCGAGGAGGAACCGGCGCCGCACCGCTCCGCGGCGTCCGGCGTCGAGCGTCACGGTGGCGCGGGCCCGGCGGGCCGCGCTGCGGGTCTCGTTCGCGGTGGACATCACTGGTACTCCTCGAGCTTCTTGGTCTGGCGGAACGCCAGGGCGGAGATGAGGCCGACGACGATGAAGACGAGGATCGACAGGGCGCTCGCGAGGCCGTAGTCGGCCTTTCCGCCGTTGACCCCCGAGATGTCCCAGATCGCGGAGATGAGGATGTCCGTCGCGCCGAGCGCGTAGGGGGCGCCGGGGATGGCGGGCCCGCCGTCGTTGAACATGTAGATGATCGTGAAGTTGTTGAAGCTGAACGCGAACGACGAGATCAGCAGCGGAGCGGTGGCCACCAGCACGAGCGGCAGGATGATCGACCGCAACTGCCGGAAGCGTCCCGCGCCGTCGATGGAGGCCGCCTCGAGCGCGTCGGAGGGAAGCGCCTGGATCGCGCCCGTGCAGACCAGGAAGTAATAGGGGTAGGTGAGCCAGACGTTCACGAAGAGGACGGCGAACCGGGCGAGCCACGGGTCACCGAGCCAGTCGATCTGCGCTCCGCCGAAGAAGAAGTCGTTGATGACGCCGAACTCGGCGTTGAACATCCCTCGGAACAGGAGCGCCGACATGAAGGCGGGGAAGGCGTAGGGGAGGATGAAGAGAGTCCGCAGGAACTTCCTGCCCCGTACCCGTTCGTCGTTGTAGATGATCGCGAGGACGAGTCCCATCGCGAACGGCACGATCACCGACAGCAGCGCCCACGCGAAGGTCCACGCGGTCACCATCGCCAGCGGCTGGATCATCGACGAATCGGTGAACAGGCGCAGGAAGTTGTCGAACCCGACGTGGACGGTCCAGCCGGTCGGGAGGGTCGTGCCGTCCTCGCTCGCGAAGTTCCCCCGGTCGGTCGCGCGGTAGACGGTGCCGTTGGCGGTGTCGGTGATGGTCTGGGCGGCGGCGTCCCATTCCAGGGTCGAGCGATAGATCGAGCCGGACGTCCCGTCGTTGGTCCGGACGGATCCGGCGTTGGGGTCGTCGGAGACGGGAACGCGCAGGGCGACGACCTCCTGCTGAAGGGTCTGGTCCCCGATGATGTCGTTGCGTGGGACGACGTTCCACCCGGGCACCTCAGTGGGGGCGCCGGTGCCGGAGGCCGGTCCCACCGTCTGCAGGGGGCTCTCGGCCGAGCCTGCTTTGATCTGGCCGTCTTCGACGATTGCGAAGCCGAGTGTGCCGTTCTGCTCCACGATGGCGAGGGGGAAGGTGGGGGACCCCTCCACGCGGCGCTCGCCCTGGCTCAGGGCGGCCTGCACGGCCTGCTCCTGAGATCCGACGTGGCCGGCGCCGTAGTTGGTGAAGGCGATGTAGGCCGTGTATCCGAAGATGAAGACCTGGAAGATGAGGAGGAACGCGAGCCCCGGCAGGAGGTATTTGAGGGGCAGCGCTCGCTTCGTGAAGTAGATGATGTCGGCGGCCAGGAGCAGCACCACGGCCGCGCCGCAGATCAGCCACGACTGGGCCTGGGCCGCCGCGAAGATGCCCATGAGTCCGAAGGCGTTGATGACGCCCAGGATCGCGAGCTTGACGAGGAAGCCCCAACCGATCCCGTTCCATCGGCGACCGTGCGGTTCCGTCGTCCGCGCGCCGCGGGGCGGCGAGGGCGGGGGTGAGGCCTGCTCCGCGGGGGATTCCACCGGGACCGACATGTGCATCTCCTTCGATGAGAGGTCCGGGGCGGGTGCGAGCACCCGCCCCGGAGCGGAATCAGCCGATCAGCGCCTCGAGGTCGCTGACCATCTTGTCCCAGGTGGAGGCGGGGTTGGCGCCCTTGATGATCTGCACCTGCGCGGCGTTCCACAGGTCCCAGACCGAGCCCATCTCCGGGATGTTCGGCATCGGGACGCCGTTCTTCGACGAGGCCACAAAGCCCGCGATGACCGGGTCGGAGGAGACCTCGGTGGCCAGGTCGTTCCACGCGGGGATGCGGGGGTCGGCCTCGTACAGCGCCTTCTGTGCCTCGTAGGTGGCGAGGTACTTGGTGAGGAACTCCTGCGCGACCAGCGCGTTCTTGCTCTGCGAGCTGATGTAGAAGCCCTGGACACCCACGAACGGCGATGCCGTCTCGCCCCCGGCGGACGGGATCGGGTTGACCTTGACCTTCACGCCCTTCTCGGTGAGTGCGGCGATCGCCCAGGGGCCCTGGACGGTGTAGGCGGCCTTGCCATCGGCGAACAGCTCGTTGTTGGTGTCGTAGTCGACGGTCGTGGAGATGTAGCCGTCGCCCTTCTCACCGTTGGCTCCGAGCCACTCGGCGAACGCCTTGCCCGCGTCGCCGCCCATGCCGACCTCGGTCGTGTAGCCCTTGTCGTCGCTCTGGAAGACGGGGGCGCCGAAGGAGGTCTGGAAGCCGTACATCGTGTAGGCGTCACCGGTCTGTCCGGCGGTGTTGATGACGACCGGGCGGTCGACTCCGGCCTTCTCACCCGCCGCGATCATGTCGTCCCAGGTCGCGGGAGCGTCCTCGCCGACGAGGTCGGTGTTCTGGATCAGAGCGATGGTCTCCAGCGAGTAGGGCAGGGCGTAGAGCTGACCGTCGTAGGTGAAGGCGTCCAGCGACACCGGCGCGAAGTTGCTCGCGGTGTCGGTGAGGTCCAGCGGCGAGACGACGCCGGCCTGCACGAGTCCGCCGAGCCAGTCGTGGGCACCGATCGTGATGTCGGGGCCTTCGCCGGTGGGGACCTGGTTGGTGAAGTCGGTGCGGATGTCGTCGAAGTTCTTCTGGACGAGCTCGATCTTGCCGCCGGTCTCCGACTCGAAGGTCTTGGCCGCCGCCTCGATCGCCGGCTTGCGGTTGGCGTCGGTCCAGACCGTCAGCGTCACGCCGCTCGCGTCGATCGCGGCAGCCGACGACTCCGACGGCGCCGGGGTGGTGGGGGTGTTGCTGGAGCAGCCGGCCAGCAGGATGCCGGTCGTCGCGAGGGCGGCGACGGCGATGCCCATCTTGCGCATGGATTTTCCTTCCGAAGGATGGCCGAGGCTCGTCCCCCTGCGGGGACTCGTCACGACCGGGTGGGGTGTCGCAGACGGATGCTGCGACGGTGTGTTCAGTGCGTGTTCGCGGGCGGGCCCGCAGTGGTGGGGTCGGTCATCGACCACCCCCTTCGGCTGTGCGCTGTGTGCGGACGACGGCGACGTCTCCCGCGCTCAGCACCAGCGTGCCTCGTGCTTCCTCCTGTGTCAGCAGGTCGAAGCCCGATGTCTGCAACGAAACGGTCTCGGTTCCGTGGTTGATGGCGATGAGGTACTCGGCCTCATCGGTGGTGCGGCGGACCGCTTCGACTCCGGCGGGGAGGCCGCTGGGGGTTACGCCCGCGTCGGCGTAGGCCGCGTCGAGCACCGCAGCAAGCCCTTCTGCGTCGGGGCGGGTGCTGAGATACCAGCCCACGCCGTCCCCGTGCTCGTTCCGGGTGACGGCGGGTCTGCCCGACGCGGGTCCGCTCTGGTAGGTGGCGCGGGCCTCGGCGGTGGTGAGGACGAGGTCTTCCTGCCAGGTGTCGGCCGGGTAGCGCGTGTCGCCGAAGACGATCTCGGCGGCGTCTCCCGCGCGCAGGGGGAGGTGCTCCTCGACACGGAGCCCCAGCGACGGCTCCAGCGGAGCCGCGAAACCCCCGGCATGGACGGCGTCGTGCTCGTCGACGACGGCGGAGAAGAAGGACACGACGAGCGTGCCGCCGCCTGCGACGTAACGGTTCAGGTTCTCGGCATCGGCCACGCTCAGCATGTACTGCGCGGGAGCGATCACGAGCTTGTACGCGGAGAGGTCATGGCTCGGCAGGGCGAAGTCGACGGTGATCTGATCGCGCCACAGCTTCTCGTAGAACGCGCGGATGCGCTCGGCGTGGCTCACGTCCTCGGACGGACGCCACTCGAGGTCTTGCGCCCAGAACGACTCGAAGTCCCAGAGGACGGCGACCTCGGCGGGCACGCGGGAGCCGCGCACTTCGCCGAGAGCGCGCAGCTTCGCCCCCAGGTCGACGACCTCACGCCAGACGCGGGAGGCGGTGCCGGCGTGCGGGAGCATCGCGGAATGGAACTTCTCGGCGCCCGACCGCGACGCCCGCCACTGGAAGAACAGGATGCCGTCGGCGCCGCGCCCGAAGTGCGACAGCGAGTTGCGCGCCATCTCGCCGGGCCGCTTCGCGACGTTGCGCGGCTGCCAGTTGACCGCCGACGTCGAGTGCTCCATGAGGATCCAGGGCGCTCCGCGTCCGACCGATCGCGTCAGGTCCGCGGCGATCGCGAGGCCGATCTCTCCTTCTTCGTCGGCGGCCCAGAGGTAGTGGTCGTCGGAGACGATGTCGACCTCCCGCGCCCAGGCCCAGAGATCGCAGCCGTTGTGCTGGTTCGCCATGAAGTTGGTGGTGATGGGCCGGTCGCTGTGCGCGCGGATCGCATCGCGTTCAGCGACGAAACACGCGCGCAACTGGTGGTCGGTGAACCGGGCGAAGTCGAGGCGCTGGGAAGGGTTGACGACCGAGGGCGCGGTGGCGGGGGCGCCGATGTGCTCCCACTCTCCGTAGTGCTGGCCCCAGAACGCCGTGCCCCACGCGGCGTTGAGCGCGTCGAGCGTGCCGTAGCGTCCCTGCAACCACCGCCGCCATTCCCGGACCGAGTGGACGGAGTAGTCCTCGCCGACGGGGACTCCGTACTCGTTGTGCACGTGCCACAGCACGACGGCGGGGTGCCGACCGTAGCGGCGGGCCAGCTCCGTGGCGATCCGCACGGCGGCCTCGCGATAGGCCGGAGCGGAGTGGGAGGCCATGCCGCGAGCGCCGAACCCCAGCGGGACACCGTCCCTCGTGACGGCACGGGAGTCGGGGTGCTGGGCGAAGAACCACGCCGGCGGGGAAGCGGTCGGAGTGCCGAGATCGACGGAGATGCCGTTGCGGTGGAGCAAGTCGATCACGTCGTCGAGCCAGCCGAAGTCGAACTCGCCCTCGCGCACCTCCAGTAGCGCCCACGCGAAGATGCCGATGCTCACGAGGTTGACGCCGGCTTCGCGCATGAGGGCGACGTCTTCCTCCCAGACTTCGCGCGGCCACTGCTCGGGCGTGTAGTCGCCGCCGTAGGCGATCCCCGTGAGGGCGGGCCACGCGGAGGTGGCGCCGAGCGTGTCGGGAAGCGCGGGGTCGTGCATGTCGAGTCGGGTCCTCATCGTCCTGGGTTACTGTGACCGGTCACAGCCTCGCGATCAGTGTACGTCCGACGCCGCAGGCCACCGTCGTTCGTTACCCAACTGTGACCGGTTACAGATTCCCGGCCCCGGCTCCGCACCGTGCCGAGACGACAGGGTAGAGTCGCGTCGATGACTGCGGCGCCGACTCCCCGGAAACCGACCATCCGCGATGTCGCGGCCGTGGCCGGCGTCTCGTATGGCACCGTGTCGCGCGTCATCAACGGGGGGCACTGGGTATCGCCCGAGGCCCGCGCCGCCGTCGAGGCGGCGATCGTGGAGACCGGGTACACCGCCAACCATGCCGCGCGGAGCCTGGCGACCGGGCGGTCCAACTCGCTCGCGTTCCTGCTCACCGAGCCCCAGCACCTGCTCTTTGCCGACCCGACCTTCGCGCTCCTGCTCCGCGGGGCGACCGAGGCCCTCGCCGAGCGGTCGATGACGCTCGTGCTCCTGATCGCCGACACCGCCACCGAACAGGCCAACGTCGAACGCTACGTCCGGGCCGGCCACGTGGACGGCGTCCTCCTGGTCTCCTCGCACGAGTCCGACTCGCTGCTGGCCGCGCTCGTGGAGGCGGGCGTTCCCACCGTCTGCACCGGTATCCCTTTGGGCGAGGTCGCCGGCGTCCCCCACGTCTCCGTCGACGAGGCCGGATCGGCCCGGATGATGACCCGGTACCTGCTCGACCGCGGGCACCGCAGGATCGCCCTCATCACCGGCCCGAACGACACGCCCGGCGGTCGCTTCCGCCTCGTGGGTTTCCGCGAGGAGATGGGGGAGCTCTTCGATCCCGCGCTGGTCGAGCAGGGCAGTTATGAGCAGGCCACCGGAGACGCCGCGATGACGAGCTTGCTGGAGCGTGCGCCCGACATCGATGCCGTCTTCGCGGCGTCCGACGTGATGGCCGTCGGAGCCATTGCGGCCCTTCGTCGAGCCGGTCGCCGCGTCCCCGAGGACGTCGCCGTCGCCGGTTTCGACGATTCCGGACTGGCGGCGCTCCATACGCCGCCGCTGACCACGGTGCGCCAGCCGTGGTCGGAGATCTCCAGCACGATGGTCGACATGGTCCTCGACGTCATCGGGGGCACGCCGCGCGAGCCGGTGATGCTCCCGACCACGCTCGTGGTGCGCGACACGGCCTGACCCGTCATACGGAGCGATCGGCCCCGCCCGCCCAACTAGAATCCTGGGGTGAGCAACGGCCGTTCCTTCTACATCACGACGCCGATCTATTACCCGAGCGACCTTCCGCACATCGGTCACGGGTACACGTCGGTCGCCGTCGACGCCCTCGCGCGCTGGCACCGGCAGGCAGGGGACGACACCTGGATGCTGACGGGCACCGACGAGCACGGTCAGAAGATGCTGCGCGCGGCGGCCGCCAACGGCGTCACGCCGCAGGAATGGGTCGACCGGCTGGTGCAGGAGTCGTGGTTCCCGCTGCTGGAGACCCTCGACGTCGCCAACGACGACTTCATCCGCACGACGCAGCCCCGCCACGAGGAGCGGGTGCAGCAGTTCGTGCAGGCGCTCTACGACCGCGGGTACATCTATGCGGGGGAGTACGAGGCGCTCTATTGCGTCGGGTGCGAGGAGTTCAAGCCCGAGGCGGAGATCGTCGACGGCACGGGACCGTTCGAGGGGCTCAAGGTCTGCGCGATCCACTCCAAGCCGCTGGAGCTGCTGCAGGAGAAGAACTACTTCTTCAAGCTGAGCGAGTTCCAGGACCGGCTGCTGGAGCTCTACCGCGACGAGCCCGATTTCGTGCGCCCCGAATCGGCGCGCAACGAGGTCGTCTCCTTCGTGCGCAGCGGCCTGAAGGACCTCTCCATTTCGCGCTCCGCGTTCGACTGGGGCATCCGTGTGCCGTGGGACGACACCCACGTCATCTACGTGTGGGTCGACGCGCTCCTGAACTATGCGACGGCGGTGGGCTACGGAACCGATCCCGAGCAGTTCGCGCGGCGGTGGCCCGCTTATCACGTCGTGGGCAAGGACATCCTCCGTTTCCACGCTGTGATCTGGCCCGCGATGCTGATGGCCGCCGGTCTCGACGTGCCGCGCGGTGTCTTCGCGCACGGGTGGCTGCTCGTGGGCGGCGAGAAGATGTCCAAGTCCAAGCTCACGGGGATCGCGCCGCAGGAGATCACCGACGTGTTCGGCTCGGATGCGTACCGCTTCTACTTCCTCTCGGCGATCGCGTTCGGCCAGGACGGGTCGTTCTCCTGGGAGGATCTGTCGGCGCGCTACCAGGCGGAGCTCGCCAACGGGTTCGGCAACCTGGCCTCGCGCACCGTCGCGATGATCGAGCGTTACTTCGAGGGTGTGGTGCCGCCCCCGGCAGAGACCACCGAGGCCGACGAGCGCATCCATCGTACGGTCGCCGACGCGGCCGCGGCCGCCGACGCGGCGATGGAGCGGTTCCGGCCCGACGAGGCGATCACGGCGATCTGGACGATCGTCGACGCCCTCAACGGCTACATCACCGAGAACGAACCGTGGGTACTTGCGAAGGACGAAGGCGGGCGCGAGCGCCTCGGGACGGTGCTGTACACCGCCGCCGAGGGACTGCGCGCGCTCGCCGTGCTGCTGTCTCCGATCATGCCCGCATCGACGGAGAAGCTCTGGGTCGCGCTCGGCGCAGACGCACTGGGCCGACTCGTCGACCAGCCGTTGCGTGAGGCGGGAACGTGGGGAGGGCTTCGTCCCGGCGGCAGCGTGAACGGCCTCGCCCCCCTGTTCCCCCGCGTCGACCCGTCCTGACCCCTGGAGAAGCCGACACGCCATGACCGATCCGTCGGGCTACGTCCGGGTGCGGGAGAAGGGAAGCCGCGATGTGAGCTATCCGCCCGCACCCGAGCCCCTCGCCGTCACGGTCTATGACAACCACACCCACCTCGAGATCGAGGACGGTGAGGGGCTTCCCCTCGTGGAGCACCTCGCTCGCGCCGCTGCGGCGGGAGTGGGCGGCGTCGTGCAGGCCGGCGGCGACATCGAGTCCAGCAGGTGGTCGGCGTGGGCGGCGGCGAACCATCCGGGTGTCCTCGCGGCCGTCGCGATCCATCCCAACGAGGCCCCCGCCTACGCCGCGCAGGGACGGCTGGCAGAGGCGATCGCCGTGATCGACGACCTCGCCGCCCAACCGCGCGTGCGGGCGATCGGGGAGACCGGGCTCGACTTCTTCCGCACCGGCGAGGAAGGCCTTCCGGCCCAGTTCGAGAGCTTCGAGGCACACATCGCCCTGGCGAAGAAGCACGACCTGGCGATGCAGATCCACGATCGCGATGCGCACGACGCCGTGCTCGAGACACTGGAGCGCGTGGGGGCGCCCGAGCGGACCGTCTTCCATTGCTTCTCGGGCGACGCGGACATGGCGCGCCTGGCCGCCGACCGCGGCTACTGGCTGAGCTTCGCCGGCAACGTGACGTTCAAGAACGCCCAGAACCTCCGCGACGCGTTCGCGGTGACGCCCCTGGATCGCGTCCTGATCGAGACCGACGCGCCGTTCCTGACGCCGGTCCCGCTGCGCGGGAGGCCGAACGCGCCGTATCTCGTGCCGCTCACGGTGCGCTTCCTCGCACAGGAGCGAGGCCTGGACCTCGACGAGTTCTGCGCACGGATCGCCGCCAACACGCTCGAGGTCTACGGCTCCTTCAGCTAGGGCGTGTTGCTAAGAGGTTGATTCGTGGTGCGCGGGTGACGCTTGGAGCGTGTCGCGTACTGAGATCTCCGATGAGGCCTGGGCTTGGTGACCGCCTGCCTATGCCAGGCGGATCGGTAGCCTGGGTGCATGCCGGAACTCTTCCGAAGTGCCGCCGGACGCTTGCAGGAAGCCGGGTGGACGTTTGAGCCGCCGACCTCGATGGAGAACGGCGTTCCCTCCCCGCTGCGCGCGGCACCCGAAACGGTGACCCGCTGGGTGTCCTCGTTCTCACTCCTGTCGAGCTCAGACGAGACGGTGTGGTTCTTGTCCCGCGACGACTACTCGACCGGCGCGGAGGGAGCGTTCGCGTGGAACGAGTGTGAACTGCTGAGCATCCAGGCTGCGACGACGGATGATGAGGCGGTCGCGGTCTCCCGTTTCTGGAGGCGCCACGCACCCATCCTGCTTTCCGTTCGCAACGGATACGAGTACCTGGCGGTGCGAGACGACGGAGCAGTCGTCCATGGTTCCGAGCCAGAGTTCGAAGAAGCGGTCGTCGTGTTCTCTCACTTCGAAGATCTGCTGAGGTACACCACCGGGCGGCCGGCCCGGCGCAACCAGGTCGTCGACAGCTTGCTGTTCGGTGCCGCCGACGTCACTGACCCGACGCCAGGCGACTAGCCGACGCCACCGACCCGCGCGCGTCGTGGGCGGATCAGCGGGTCGTGGATCCGCGGACGAGCTCCCAGGGCAGGTCGATGACCTGCGGCACGTCGCCGGGTACGAGAGTGCCGGTGAGCGACTCGATCGCGGCGAACATCGCGTCGGCGGCGCGCTCGGGATGGACGCACACGTGCGTGACGCCGAGGCGCTCGTTGAGGGCGCAATCGCGGGTTCCCGGTTCGCTCGTGCACAGCGCGACGAGCTGGAGATCGCGCGGGATGACTGCCGTCGTGGCCTCCAGCTGGAGATAGATCTCCGGTCCCTCCTCGCAGAAGGCGAACACGGCGTCGGCCCCCCGTTCGAGGAGGTCGCGCACCTCGCGGGCCAAGCGGCGGCGTCCCGGGTCCACGCGGGCGACCAGGGGCGTGCGGCCGCGCACGGCGGACCAGGCGAGGTAGGCGCTCTCGCCGATCTGATCGCGCGGGACCTCGCTCTCGTCGACGAGGAAGCCGATGCGCTCGGCCCCCGCGCTCTCCAGGTGCGCGAGGCCGGCGCGGACGGCCGCGTCGTAGCCGGTGCGGATGCTGAGCCCGGGCGCTCCCGCGATGTAGAGGTCGTTCGCGACGACCGGGATGCCTCGAGCGGCCGCCTCGCGCAGGACAGCGCGATCGTCCGCGGGATCGGGGAAGTAGAGCAGATCGATCTGTGCGCCCGGCAGAAGGTCGGGACGAGCATCGGGGAGGACCGTCACGGTGAACCCGTGGGCCGCCGAGGCGCGCACGAGGGCGTTGAGCTGGCGTGTGCGCTGGAGGGCGCGACGTGCGTCGCCGTCGGTCGTGTCACCCATGACGAATCCGACCGACATCGTGCGTCCGCTCCGCAGGGCGGCAGCGTGCTTGTTGGGCGTATAGCCGAGCTCGGCCGCGATGAGCTTGATGCGCTCACGGGTCTCAGGCCGGAGGCTGCCGCGGTCGTTCAGTGCCTGGCTGATCGCGGCGGTGGACACCCCGGCGCGCAGGGCGATGTCCTTGAGGGTGACCCCACGTGCCTCGCTCACGTCTCCTCCGGGAAGTCGGGGAGGACCGTGGACACCGCGTCCGCCCACGCACTGCCGTCGCCGACGGCGGCCAGCGAGTGGCCCCGGGCGATGAGGCCGTGCAGGAGAACGCCCGAGAAGTGGCGCAGAGCCGCCTCGGACTCGGCGCTCACCCCGCGCGCGATCTCGCTTTCCAGGACGCCCCGGACGTGCTCACGCAGCGCGACGACGGCGGGGGACACCTCGTGGACGCGGTGGGAGACGGCGTGACGTGAGGCGGCCGCGCGGACGATCTCGCGGGCGTGACCCAGCGTCGCGTTCTCGTCGATCGGCGCGTGCACACGGATCGTCTCCAGGTCGAGCAGCTCCACGCCGGGAATGCTGCGCACCCCCGGGTCGACGTTGCGGGGGAGGCCCAGATCGACGATCACCTGCGGCCCGGCGGCGCCCGCTCGCGCGGCGGCGTGGTCCTCCGCGGCGATCGCGTAGGTGCCGGTCGTGGTCGTGCACGTGACGACGACATCGGCGGCGGCCGCCTCCGCGGCGTAGGCCTCGGGCGGCACGGAGACCAGGTGCTCCCGATGAGCGAAGCGACGGCGTCCGGAGCGCGAGTGGACGCGGATGTCCTGGGCGCCGGTGTCGCGCAGGGCCGCGAGGGCGACCGCCGCGTAACGACCTGTGCCGACCAGCAGCACGCGCGCCGAGGACCAGTCGTCGATACGGGAGCCGGCGAGATCGACCGCCAGGCGGACGAGGGACCGCCCCGATTCCCCCAGTCGGGTGCTGTTGCGCACCGAGCGCGAGGCCTCGGTGGCCCGCTGGAAGAGGTGTTCGAGAGGAGCGGTCGTCACGCCGTCACGGCGCGCCGACTCCAGTGCCCGCCGCACCTGACCGGCGATCTCGTCCTCGCCGAGGGCGACCGAGTCCAGTCCCGACGCGACCGAGAAGAGGTGCTGGGCCACACCGTGCCCCTGCGTGAACTCGACGGTGTCACGGAGCGTCCGAAACGGGAGGTCGCTCAGCCCCGACAGCTGCTCCAGTGCGGCGTCCATCGCCGGCACCGGCGAGGTGTCGTCGAGGTCGAAGTAGGCCTCGAACCGATTGCACGTGGACAGGACGACCGCGCCGCGGATCTCCTCGTGGGCCGCGGTGAGGCGGGGAGCGATCGCGTCTCCGATGCCGGCGAGCCGTTCGAGCGAGTCGAGTGGCGTGGTGCGCTGATGCGCGGTGAGGCAGACGAGCACGGTGCGGAGGCCCCTTTCGGATCCGGGCTAGTATATCGATTAACTCGATCGAGGAGCCGCACCATCTCACTCTCCACCCCTCCTGCCTCCGCCACGCCCTCGCCCTCGGCGACGACCCCTGACGCGGCGGACAGCTCCCATCCGCTCATCGCGCACGACACCGCCTCATCACGCCTCGTGCGCGCCCTCCGCGGCGAGCGGCCCGAGGCCACCCCGGTGTGGTTCATGCGCCAGGCGGGTCGATCCCTGCCCGAGTACCGCGCCCTCCGTACGACGGGAAGCATGATCGAGGCGTGTCTCGACCCCGCACTGGCGAGCGAGATCACCCTGCAGCCGGTTCGCCGGCACGGCGTGGACGCGGCGATCTTCTTCAGCGACATCGTCGTGCCGCTGGCCCTGGTGGGACTGGAGGTGGAGATCGCCCCAGGCCGCGGGCCCGTCTTCGCCCGACCGCTCTCGACGGCGGCGGAGATCGCCCGCGCCGTGCGGATCGACCCCGGGCTCGTCCGAGAACGCGGCGAGGCCATCGCGAGCGCCGTGCGCACGACGACCGAGATGCTCGGCGAGCTTTCGGTCGATCGCGGCGAGCCGCTCCCGCTCATCGGCTTCGCCGGGGCGCCGTTCACTCTGGCGGCCTATCTCGTCGAGGGCGGTCCCTCCAAAGACCATCTCGCGGCGCGTCGGCTCCTCCACGACGACCCCGCGGCGTGGCACGACCTGACCGCCTGGCTCGCGGAGGTGAGCGGCGAGTTCCTCGCGCTCCAGGTGACCGCGGGCGCGAGCGCGGGGCAGCTGTTCGACTCCTGGGCGGGGGCGTTGGCCCCTCGCGACTATCGAGAGGGCGCCCTCCCGGCCTCTCGTGCCGCGCTTGACCGCGTCCGCGCCCTGTCGCCCGCCGGTGTCGGACGGGTTCCGCTGGTGCATTTCGGCGTCGGCACCGGCGAGCTCCTGGCCGACATGGCCTCCGCCGACATCGACGCCATCGGGGTGGACTACCGGGTTCCGCTCGATGAGGCGATCCGACGCGTGGGACGCGATCTGACCGTCCAGGGCAACCTCGATCCGGCGATGCTGTTCGCCGCAGAGGAAGCGCGCACCGCTCAGGTGCATCGCATCCTCGAGGAGGGGCGTCATGCCCGCGCCCACGTGTTCAACCTCGGCCACGGCGTGCCCAAGGAAGCCGACCCCGATGCGATCGGAGCGGTCGTCCGTGCCGTGCACGACTGGCGCGCTGCGGGAGGGCAGCAACCGTGAGCCGCGCCGATGTCGACCTGGTGGTCGTCGGCGCCGGGATCGCAGGGCTCACCGTCGCCCATGAGGTCGCGCGAGCGGGCCACCGGGTAGTGGTCCTCGACGCGGGGGGCAGGCCCGGAGGTCTGCTGCGTGCGCGCGAGCTCGCGGGAGTTCCGATCGACGTCGGGGCGGAGTCGTTCGCGACGCGCACGACCGGCGTCGCCGACCTGATCGCCGACGCCGGCCTCGATCTCACGATCGTCTCGCCGGCCACCGCCGGGGCGGTCATCGCCGCCGTCGACGACAGTGATCCCCGCTCCGGGGCGACGATCCTCCGCGCCGCGCTTCCGCGGGCCACGGTGCTCGGGATCCCCTCGGATCCTCACGCGGACGACGTCGTGCGGATCCTCGGGCGTGAGGGCGCGCGCCGCGTCGCCGCCGAGATCATCGACAGTGCCGCGGGCGAAGGGCCTGAGCCCTCCCTCGCCGACCTCGTCTCCGCGCAGTGCGGTGAGACGCTCCTGCGTCGCCTCGTGGATCCTCTCTGCCGGAGCGTGTACTCGTTGCCGGCCGCCCGGCTCTTCCTCTCCCGTGCGCACCCCGCGATGTGGCGGGAGTACCGCGCGCGTGGATCCCTCGTCGCGGCGGCGGCCGCGGTGGCCGCTCCCGGCCGAGCCGGTGCCGCGGTCGCGGGGATCGCGGGCGGCATGTGGCGTCTGGCCGATGCGCTCGGCCGTGCCGCGGTGTCGCGGGGTGCTCAGCTGCAGGACCAGACGCCGGTCCGCTCCCTCACGGTCGTCCCCGACGGCGTCGAGGTGCAGGTGGACGGTGCCACATGGCGGGCCCGTCGTGTCGTCGTGGCCGCCGGTCCCCGCGCGGCGGCCGCGTTGCTCGACCCGTCCGCCGGTCGCGCCCCCGAGGCCGCCGTTCGGGTC
>NZ_JASGDO010000053.1:0-45602 GCF_047607225.1 Microbacterium sp.
CGGCGCGCGGCCGCGCGCACGACTCCGACCCCGCTCACAGCGTCACCGGCCGTCTGCCGAGCACCAGCGCGATGAGGACCGGCGCACCGAGGAAGGCGACGACGATACCCGCCTGCACCTCACCGGGCAGCGCGATCACGCGCCCGAGCACGTCGGCGAGGATGAGGACGCTCGCGCCCAGCGGGGCACCGATCACGATCAACCAGCGGTAGTCGTCGCCGACGACCGCCCGCAGCGCGTGGGGCACCATGAGACCGAGGAAGACGAGGGGTCCGGCGATCGCCGTCGCGGCCCCGCACAGGAGCACCGTCGCGGTGATCCCGATGGCGCGAGTGCGCGCGACGTCGTGTCCGAGTCCTCGCGCCGTGTCCTCGCCCAAGGCGATCAGGTTGAGCCCCCGCATGGAGAGGACGGCGAGGAGGAGGCCGAGAAGAAGCGGGCCGAGGATGAGGACGACGGTGTCCAGGCCGCGGGATGTCAACGCTCCGACGGACCAGTACCGATAGACCTCGAGAGCCACGCGCTGCGTCGTGAGGATCAGGAACGACACCGCGGTGAGCCCGGCAGTGACCGCGGCGCCGGTCAAGGCGAGCTTGGCGGGGTGCGCTCCATCCGGGCCGCGCGAGCCCACGACCGCGACGAGGACCGCGGCGAGGGCCGCGCCCCCGAAAGCGAACCAGACGAACCCGGACGGCGTGACGATGCCCAGGAGAGTGATCGCGGCCAGCACCGCGACCGAGGCGCCGGCGTTCACGCCGAGGAGCCCGGGATCGGCGAGCGGATTGCGCGTGAGGCCCTGCATGACCGCTCCCGCCACGGCGAGGGCTGCTCCGGCCAGAAGGCCGATCACGGTCCGTGGCACGCGCTGGGCGAGCACGACGACATGGTCGGGGTCGGACGCGTTCGGTGCCGAGAGCGCCGCCCACACCTCCGCCGGGGCTATCGCTCGTGCTCCGACCGTCAGACTCAGCACGATCGCGACCGCCAGAAGCAGCAACGACGTCCACAGCACGGCGCGCGCCCGGCGCGCGCGAGCCGTCGCGTTCATTCGGTGCGTTCCGCCTGCCCGTTGCGCCAATACCCCATGAAGGCCACACGCTTACGGTCGACACCGCAGCCCGAGACCAGGTGTCGGCGCAGTGTCTTGATGGTCGCCGCCTCCCCCGCCATCCACGCATAGAACTCGCCGTCGCCATCGCCGGGGCTGTCCCAGAGGAGCTCGCGGTCCACGTCGATCTCCTCGAGGGCCTGCGGACGGGGCGCGGCTGCGCGCGTGAGCAGCTCGTCCTGTTCCTGCGACCACGCCGAGACGGCCTGGATCAGCGTCTCGCCGTGCGGCGCGTCCTCCCGCGGCAGCCATGTCACGCGGGCCGCGGATCCGGCGTCGACCGGCAGCGCATCTGCGGCGGTAGGCACCTCGATGAAGACATCGGCCTCGCAGCGAGGATCCATCGACTCGACGATGGCGCAGATGGCCGGGGCCGCTGTCTCGTCTCCCGCGAGCAGGAACCGGCGTGCGGTGCCCGGGTGCCAGTCGATGCCGCTCCGAGAGTTCGGGCTCCGTTCGTCCGGACCGACGACGATCAGCTCGTCGCCGACGGAGGCGGCCTCCGCCCAGGAACCTGCCGGCCCCGCGTCGTGGTGCACGACGAAGTCCACCGTGAGCTCGCGCGCGGCGGGGTCGATCCGCCGCACCGTATACGTCCGGAAGGGGTTCCGCTCGGCCGAAGGGAGCGCACGCCACCGGTCGTACCAGTCGCCCGAGCCGTCCTCTTGACCGAAATCGGCGTATCCGCCGTCGAGCGGGAGGACGACCTTGATCCGCTGATCGAGTCGTCCGGTTCCGAACCACTCCAGGTCCACGCCTGTGAGCACAACCCGTGTGAAGTGCGGGGAGAGCCGCGTCACAGATGAGACGGTGACCGCGTACGGTCGGTAGGCAGGCCGAACAGCGGTCGACGAGGAAGGCATGGTCTTAGGTTAGCCTTACCTGCTGCTGTGCTCAAACCGCAGGCGCAGGGGCGCTGCGGGCATCACCGAGACGCAGACCGGGCACGAGCGCGAGGATGGCGAGCGCGGTTCCGATGAGAAACACCACCGGGTATCCCGCCGTGGTGGCCGACAGCGCGGAGAAGGTGAGACCCATCGCCGCGATGGTCGTGGCGGCGCCGATCGCGTCAGAGATGGACAGGGCGGCGGAGTTGAATCCCTGGTTGTGCGGCGTGGAGTACGCGAGGGTCAACACCGTGAGCCTCGGGTACATGAGGCCCATGCCGGCTCCCGCCAGCGTCCAGCCGGCGATGACGACACCCGCAGCGAGACCCGCCATCGCGGAGGCGGCCGCGGTGATCGTGGCGGCGGCCAGGAGCGCCGTGCCACACGCGGCGATGCGCACGTTCCCGAGACGATCTCCGAAGCGGCCCTGCACCTCGGCCCCGAGCGCCCACAGGAGCGCGGCGCCCGTCAGCCCGAGCCCCGCCCACATCGAGGAGAAGCCGTAGTCGGAGATGAGCAGATACGGCACGTAGATCTCCGCTCCGAAGAGCGCTCCGGCGATCAGGCCGCGCATGAGGACGACACTCGGAAGGCCGCGCCGCGCGCGCAGCGTCCCGCGAGGCAGGAGCGGCCGCGCCGCGACGACCAGCGCGACGACGCTGACCCCGACCACGAGCGGCGCCACGGCGCCGAACTCGCCTGCCAGCCCGAGGGTCAAGGCCGCGACTGCGGCGACGGTCGACCAGGCCAGTCGTCCCGCGATCGGCGCCCGCTCTCCCCCGCCGTCCACTGTCATCGAGAAGCCGCGCAGCCGCGCGTACACGACGACGTAGGCGAGCGTCGTCAGCACGGCCACACCCAGGAAGACCCAGCGCCAGTGCAGATAGTCCGCGACGGCACCGGCGAGAACCGGCCCCACGAGCGACGGGACGACCCACGCCGCCGAGAACGCCGCGAACACCCGGCCGTGCAGGGCCGGCGGATACACGCGGGCGACGACGACGTAGAGCGCGACGGTCTGTCCACCGGTCCCGAGCCCTTGGATGAGACGCCCGACCACGAGAGCGACCATGTCGGGTGCGCCTCCCGCGATCACGAGGCCGGCGACGAAGAGGGCCACCGACGTCGTCAGCGGCCAGGCCGGCGCGGCGCGATCACACCACGCCCCGATGGCGACCATTCCGATGACGCTCGTGGCGAGCGTGCCGGAGAATGCCACCGCGAACAATCCGGCACCATCGAGGTCGGCGCTCACGACCGGCATCACCGTTGTGACCGCCAGCGCCTGTGTCGCGGCCAGGAAGATCATCGCCACCGCGCCGGCGGTCACCCACGCGTAGCGTGCGTGCCAGACCGAGACGACGGGCGCGCTCACGACGCGGCGAAGGCCGCGACGCGCTGTACGGCGTCGGTCAGAACCTCCGGGGCGCATCCGACGTTGATCCGCACGTGGCCGGCGCCCCCGGTGCCGAACTCCGGACCGTGGTGGAACGCGACCCTGCATTCCCGGAGGATCGTCGCGGCGGGGTCGGCGCCCCACCCATAGGCGGACAGATCCACCCACGCGAGGAACCCGACGTCGGGCGCTCGATAGACGGCCTGCGGCAGGTGTTCGGCAAGGAGCTCCCCGAGAAGCCGCCGGTTCTCGGCGAGCCGGGCCAAGAGTGCGTCCAACCATCCGTCGGACTCGGGCTCGAACGCGGCGATGCCCGCGAGTGCGCCGAACAGTCCCGTGCGCCAGGCGACCTCCCGCGGCAACCCCGTCAGGTCGGCGGCGCGTTCGTCGCCGGCGGCGATCATCAAAGCGCACTTCAGGCCCGCGAGGTTGAACGCCTTCGAGGCGCTCGTCACCGCGAAGCCGACGCGCTCGGCGGCCGGCCCAGCGGCGAGGAAAGGCGTGAAGCCCGCGCCGGGTGCCGCCAGCGGCGCGTGGATCTCATCGCTGATGACGATCGCTCCGTAGCGATCGGCGAGCTCCGCGAGCGCGGTGAGCGTCTGACCGTCGTGGAGCGACCCGGTGGGGTTATGGGGATTGCACAACAGCACGGCACGCGCACCGTCGGCGAGGGAAGCTTCGATCCCCGCCAGGTCGAGTCGCCACGTCTGGCCGTCGTCCAGCAGCGGAACCTCCTCTGCGACGCCACCGGCCTCGTCGATGCAGATCCAGAAGGGCGGATAGACCGGGGGCGTGATGACGACCCTGTCGCCGGGAGAGGTCGTGGCACGGAGGAGTTCGACGACTCCCATCATGACATCGGCCGTCGTCACGATCCGCCGTGGGTCAACGGTCCATCCGAACCTGCGGGCGGCGAAGCCCACGTACGCGTCGCGGATGCCCGGATCGCCCGGCGTGTACCCGGTGTCACCGATCTCCACCGCGTCGGCCAGTCGGGTCCGGATCGCCTCCGCCAAGGGGAAGTCGGTCTCCGCCACGAAGAGCGGGAGCACATCGTCGGGATACGTTCTCCACTTGGAGCTCGAACGGCGTCGGAGGGTCTCCAGAGGGAGGGCTTCGAGGGGAACCGCAGTCACCGTCCGAGCCTATCGAGACTCGTTCCGCCGAGGCGCAGCGGCGTCACGCGGCGTCAGATGGCGAAGCCGAGCGCCCGCATCATGTCGCGTCCGTCATCGGTGATCCGCTCCGGACCCCACGGCGGCATCCACACCCAGTTGATGCGGAATCTCTCCACGACGTCGTCCAATGCCTGTGCCGTCTGCTCCTCGAGGACGTCGGTGAGCGGGCAACCGGCCGAGGTCAACGTCATGTGGATGACGAGAGCGTCGTTCTCCTCGTCCCAGCTCAGGTCGTAGATCAGGCCGAGGTCCACGACGTTGATGCCGAGCTCGGGGTCCATGACGTCCTTGAGGGACTCGGTCACCTCGTCGTACTTCTCGGGGCTGAGCGTGGCGGTCATGCGACGATCCTAGGCCTCGACCACGTCGGTGGGCTCGAGGTAACGGTCGTACCCCTCGTTCTCGAGCCGCTCGGCGAGCTCGGGGCCGCCCTCT
Source organism: Microbacterium sp. (assembly GCF_047607225.1). Classification (GTDB taxonomy): domain Bacteria; phylum Actinomycetota; class Actinomycetes; order Actinomycetales; family Microbacteriaceae; genus Microbacterium. Next base: position 5,005 of record NZ_JASGDO010000053.1, read on the forward strand.
TCGGCGACGCGGCCCTTGACGAGCACGTGCACGAAGTCGGGCTTGATGTAGCGAAGGATCCGCGTGTAGTGGGTGATGAGGAGAACACCGAGGTCGGTCGCCTCCTTCGCACGGTTGACGCCCTCCGAGACGATCTTCAGGGCGTCGACGTCGAGACCGGAGTCGGTCTCGTCGAGCACCGCGATCGCCGGCCGGAGAAGCTCGAGCTGGAGGATCTCGTGGCGCTTCTTCTCGCCGCCGGAGAACCCCTCGTTGACATTGCGCGCGGCGAACTTCGGGTCCATCCGAAGGTTCTTCATCGCGTCCTTGACGTCCTTGGTCCACGCACGGATCGCGGGGGCCTCCCCGTCGATCGCGGTCTTCGCCGTCCGCAGGAAGTTCGTCACCGTCACCCCGGGTATCTCCACCGGGTACTGCATCGCGAGGAACAGGCCCGCGCGGGCGCGCTCGTCGACCGACATCGCCAGGACGTCTTCACCGTCGAGGGTGATGGAGCCGGACGTGACGGTGTACTTCGGGTGACCGGCGATCGTGTAGGCGAGCGTCGACTTGCCCGAGCCGTTGGGGCCCATGATCGCGTGCGTCTCACCGGTGCGCACCGTGAGGGTGACGCCGTTGAGGATGGGGGTCGTGCCGGCATCCGTCTCGACCGTCACGTGGAGGTCGCGGATCTCGAGAACAGCCATGTCAATTACCTTCTTCAGTTCACTTCTTTGGTCACGGACGGATCGATGAGCACATCGTCGCCGTCGATCGTGACTTCGTAGACGGGCACCGGCTCGTAGGCCGGAAGGTTGAGGGGGCGACCGGTACGCAGCGAGAACGCCGATCCGTGGGCCCAGCATTCGAGGGTCTCTCCCTCGACGAACCCGTCGGAGAGGGAGATGTCTCCGTGCGTACACAGGTCGCCGATCGCGTGGACCTCGCCCTGCGCGTCGAGCACCACGGCGATCGGCACGCCGTCGACCTCGACGCGGACGGCGGCGTCCTGCTCCATCTCGCTGAGCTTGAGCACCTTCTGGGCGGTCATTCCTGCTCTCCCGCGCCGTCGGTGAGCGCGAGCTCGGCCTCGATCGCGGCGATCAGCTCGTCCTGGAGTCCGGGGACGTCGATCTTCTGCACGATCTCGGCCAGGAACCCGAGCACGACGAGACGTCGCGCCTCGTCCTCGGAGATGCCGCGCGCCTGGAGATAGAACAGCTGCTCATCGTCGAATCGACCGGTCGCGCTCGCGTGGCCGGCGCCCACGATGTCCCCGGTCTCGATCTCCAGGTTCGGGATCGAGTCTGCACGCGCACCGTCGGTGAGCACCAGATTGCGATTGGCCTCGTACGAGTCGGTGCCGGTGGCGTCGGGGCCGATCAGGACATCCCCGATCCACACGCTCCGCGCGTCACTGCCCTGGAGGGCGCCCTTGTAGAGGACGTCACCGGTCGTGTGAGCACCCTTGTGGTGGAGGTACACCTGGCTCTCGAAGTGCTGGCCGGCATCGGCGAAGGACAGCCCGTAGAGGCGACCCTCGGCTCCCGCACCGGCCAGCTCGACCGACGGGTTGACCCGGACGACGCCGCCGCCGAGCGTCACCACCACATGGGTGAGGTGCGCATCGCGCTCCACGCGGGCCTGGTGCGCCGCGAGGTGCACGGCGTCGGACTCCCACCGCTGCAGGCTGATCACGGTCAGCGCGGACCCGTCGCGGGCGATGATCTCCACGTTCTGCGCCTGCTGCGCCCGCCCTTCGTGCTGAAGGACGACCGTGCCGCGCGCGCCGCGCTCGGCCTCGATCACGACGTGAGCGTGCGCGAGTCCGCCCTGCCCGGTGAGTCGGACGATGACCGGCTCCTCCAGCTCGGTGTCGGCGGGGATGCGGATGAGTGGCGCCTCGGCCTCCTGCGTCCACGCGATGGCGCTCGGGAGGTCCTCGGGACGGAAGACCTCACCGCGGGGTGCCTCACCGATCGCGAGGCGGCGCTGCTCGACGCCGGCGGGCGCAGACACGTCGACGGCGATGACGCCGGTCGGACCGGGCTCGTTGCGCAGCAGATCCCGCACGAGCGAGAGCGGGGTGTGCTTCCAGTTCACCTCTCGGCCGGTCGGCGTCGGGAAATCGGACGGGTCGAACGACGTGGGACGCTCCGACCGTGTCTGCACCGGGACGGTCGACCCGGAGGTCAGCGAGGCGGCAGGGTCGATGTGACCCTCCGCGGCGGCGGGGGTCTGAGTCGCTGTGGTCATCAGCCGACGGATCCTTCCATGCCCATCTCGATGAGCTTGTTGAGCTCGAGGGCGTACTCCATGGGCAGCTCGCGCGCGATCGGCTCGATGAAGCCGCGCACGATCATCGCCATCGCCTCGTCTTCGGGCATGCCCCGGCTCATGAGGTAGAAGAGCTGCTCCTCGCTCACCTTGGAGACGGTCGCCTCGTGACCCAGCTGGACGTCATCGACGCGGATGTCGATGGCCGGGTAGGTGTCGGAGCGGGAGATCGTGTCGACCAGGAGCGCGTCGCAGCGGACGGTGTTGGCCGAGTGGTGGGCGTTGGCGTCCACGCGGACCTCGCCACGGTAGCCGGCGCGGCCCCCACCACGGGCGATCGACTTGGAGACGATCGAGGACTGGGTGTACGGCGCCATGTGGATCATCTTCGCGCCGGCGTCCTGGTGCTGGCCCGGGCCGGCGAAGGCCACAGAGAGCGTCTCACCCTTGGCGTGCTCGCCCATGAGGTAGATCGAGGGGTACTTCATCGTCACCTTGGAGCCGATGTTCCCGTCCACCCACTCCATCGTCGCGCCCTCGTGGGCGACGGCGCGCTTGGTGACGAGGTTGTACACGTTGTTCGACCAGTTCTGGATCGTCGTGTAGCGCACCCGGGCGTTCTTCTTGACGATGATCTCGACGACGGCGGAGTGCAGGGAGTCGCTCTTGTAGATGGGCGCCGTGCAGCCTTCGATGTAGTGGACGTACGAGTCCTCGTCGGCGATGATCAGCGTCCGCTCGAACTGACCCATGTTCTCGGTGTTGATGCGGAAGTACGCCTGCAACGGGATCTCGACGTGCACACCCGGCGGCACGTATACGAAGGAACCGCCCGACCACACCGCGGTGTTCAGCGCGGCGAACTTGTTGTCGCCGGCGGGGATCACCGTGCCGAAGTACTCCTCGAAGAACTCGGGGTGCTCCCGCAGCGCCGTGTCGGTGTCCATGAAGATGACGCCCTGCGCCTCGAGGTCTTCACGGATCTGGTGGTAGACGACCTCCGACTCGTACTGCGCGGCCACACCGGCGACCAGTCGCTGGCGCTCCGCCTCCGGGATGCCCAGCTTCTCGTACGTGTTGCGGATGTCCTCGGGGAGGTCCTCCCACGACTGCGCCTGCTTCTCGGTGGAGCGGACGAAGTACTTGATGTTGTCGAAGTCGATGTCGGACAGATCGGCGCCCCACGTCGGCATGGGCTTGCGTTCGAACAGCTGCAGCCCCTTCAGCCGGGTCTTGAGCATCCATTCGGGCTCCGACTTCAGCGCGGAGATGTCGCGCACGACGGCGTCACTGAGACCGCGTCGCGCACTCGCTCCGGCGGCGTCCGCGTCGTGCCATCCGAACTCGTACACCCCCAGCCCTTCGAGCTCTGGGCGGTCGATGAGCACATCCGACATGGCTTTTCCTCCTTCTCGGCCGCAACGGTGTCATCCGCTCCGGCATTCCCCCACCCTCGGGAGTGGGCGAGGAGGGGATGCCGCTTTCAGGGCCGGTCGTGTTGTCGCTGGCCCGACTGCTCGGGCACAGCCGGCGCTCTCATCGCGCCTAGACTTGAGGTGAGCAGAACGCGCGGCGCGCGAACCTCTCAACCCCTCAAGTCTACAGGCAACCCCTTCCCTGTGGCGTGGCCGAGCGCCCTTTCCGGCGGCATATCAGGAGGCGATCCATGTCCGAGGTCCAGGCCGATCGACGGACGGATCGTTCCCGTCGTTCCCCGGCTGTCAACGTCTCGCGGATCGGGACGCCACTGCGGGTCATCGCCTGGCTGAACTTCCTCGGCAACGTCATCATCATCGGCACCGGCGGAGCCGTCCGCCTGACCGGATCCGGTCTCGGCTGTCCCACGTGGCCGCTGTGCACCGCCGACTCCCTCGTTCCGACCCCTGCTCTCGTCGATGACGGGGTCCACTCTCTGATCGAGTTCGGCAACCGCCTCATGAGCCCGCTGCTGGGCCTGCTCGCGCTGGCTCTCCTCGTGCTGGTGTGGCCGTTGCGGCGGGATCGCCGCGACCTCTTCGCGATCTCCTGGATCGTGCTCGCGGGCATCGTCGCGCAGGCGGTCGTCGGCGGGATCACGGTGTGGACGGGCCTGAACCCCTTCATCGTCGGGTTCCATTACGTCGCCTCCCTCATCCTGGTCTGCGTGACCGCCGCCCTCCTCGTGCGACTGCAGACGCCCCCGGGACCTCGCGTGGCGGCGGTCCCGCGATGGTTCGGGATCCTCACCCATGTGACGACGCTCGTCCTCGCGCTCACGATCGTGTTCGGTGTGCTCACGACCGGCGCCGGGCCGCACTCGGGAGATGCGACGGCCGGTCGCAACGGCTTCGACGCCACACTGCTCGAGCATGTGCACGCGTGGCCCGGATACGCGCTGTTCGCCCTCACTCTGGTGCTGACCGTCACCGCGTGGGTGGGCCGGTTCCCCCCGCGCCGATGGGTCACGACCCTCCTGGCGGTCGAGATCGTCCAGATCGCCGTCGGGCTCTACCAGGCCCGCAACGGGCTCCCCGAACTCGCCGTGGGAGTCCACATGGTCCTGGCCGCTCTGACGGCCGCGACGATGACCGTCGTGGTGCTCCGCCTTCGTCGGCCCGCGCAGGACACAGCAGCTTCATAGTCGCCCCATCGACTCCCCTCGGGTCGGCCGAGCACAGTGGCGGAGGTCGTCAGCCGGCGACTAATCCCCTGAGCCCGCCCGAGGAGCTTTCATGTCCCGCACCCCCCGTCTCACGCGTAGCGTCCCGTTCTGGGTCCTGATCGTCGGTTCCCTGGCTTCGGCAGGGGCCGGCGCCTATCTCCTGCTCGACCGGCTCGGGGGGATGGACGCCCGCCTGACCGACGGCACCGCGACGACGAACGATGTCTACGTCGGTCAGATCTGGGCGGTCTTGGGAACGGTGCTCATCGGCGCGGGCCTGGTGGGCCTGGCCCTGGCCCTCACTCTCGGCGCGCTGCGCTCCTTCGCTCCCGCGCCCACCGCGGAAGAGCTGGCCGCTGCGGACGACGATCTCGCCGATGACACCGATACGTGGTCCGATGCCGATGAGGCGGCACCGCGCGCCGGTGCCGAAGAACTCGGGTACGACGCCGACCTCGGCTACGACGCGACGAAGGACCCGGCGGCGGTCGACGCGGCCCGCTGAGACGAGATCGGACCCGGAGGAGGACCCGGCTCCCCCGCGGGGCGGAGGCGGCGCGTCGACATGACGCGAAGGATCGACATCGACTCCTAACCGTTCCGATCCGCGAGGCTGCCGTGACCCGTCCCACCCCCGTCCACGATCTCTCTGCAGCGACCATCAGTCTGGCAGGCGACTCCTCTGCACCCCTCGCGGTCGCCGTGCGCCATCCGGACGGAACGTGGGAGACGGCGGGACACCCTGTGGGCGCCCAGGCGCAGCGTTATGAGATCGGCTCGGTGACCAAGGCGGTGACCGGTGTTCTCCTCGGCGTACTCGCCGAGGCCGGCGACATCGATCCGCTGCAACCGATCGACGACGTACTGGGAGCCCCACTGCCGTGGCGCGACACGCCTCTCGGGAGGCCGAGACTCATCGATGCGGCCACGCATCACACGGGACTGCCGAACACGTTGCCGCGCGTGCGGTGGCGCGAGGCCGCCGTGGCGCTGGGGATCAGTACGCGCGACCCCTGGCGCGACATCGACACGGCCGAGTTCCTCGCGGGCCGACGGGAGTGCATCAGCCGGGCGCGACCACGCCGCTCGTTCGCGTACTCGAGCCTCGGGGTGGGGCTCCTCGGCGACGCACTCAGCGCGGCGATGGGCGCCGGGTCGTACGCGCGTCTCCTGCGCGAGCGCGTGCTGATGCCGCTCGGCATGGATCGCACCGGGGCGGATCGACCTGCGCAGTCCGCCGATCGGGTCACCGTCGGGCGCAACCGGCGCGAACGACCGACTCCCTACCTGAAGGACCACATGCCCGCCGCCGGCATGCTCGCGACAGATGTGGCAGACCTCCGCCGTCTCGTCGACGCGGCCTTCGGCGATGGCCCCTCCGATATCGGCGCCGGGATGCGGGCCTCGTTGCAGACCCGCGTCGAGCTCTCGAAGGGTTTCGGTGTCGGTTACTGCTGGTTCATCGACCACCGGCGTGAAAGCCCGGTCATTCACCACGACGGCGGGACGTGGGGCTCGCAAGCACACCTCTCGCTCTCCCCCGACACGGGGCGAGCGGTCGTCGCACTCTCGGCGAAGTACCGTCCGCTCACGCGCCTGGCCGACCGGATCCATCGCGCTGCTTCGCGCTGACGCGGACCATCCCTCCGTCCGATCGGAACCGGATCTCGCCCTCTCCGCCGGCGACGGGCGGCGATCAGAAGGGAAGCAGCGGATCGATGGCGATCGCGACGAACAACAGCGTCAGGTAGGTGATCGAGGCGTGGAAGACCCGCATGGGGCGCGTCTGCTCACCTCGCACCGCACGGTTGTAGAGGACGTGCGACTCGACGATGAACCAGCCACCGAACACGAGCGCCGAGACCGTGTAGACGATCCCCATCGGCGCGACGGGGATCAGCAGCAGCGACGAGGCGACCGTGGCCCACGCGTACAGGATCACCTGCAGCCCCACCTGGGTGCCACCGCGCGTCGCGCCGAGCATGGGGACGTCGACATCCGCGTAATCGCCCTTGTACTTCATCGACAGCGGCCAGTAGTGCGGAGGCGTCCACAGGAACACGAGGAGGAAGAGGATGAAAGGCGTCCAGGTGAGCGAACCGGTGACGGCGGACCAACCGATCAGCACCGGGAAGCACCCGGCGATCCCGCCCCACACGATGTTCTGCTCCGTGCGCCGCTTGAGGATGATCGTGTAGACGACGACATAGAAGAAGATCGCGAAGGCGCTCAGTGCGGCCGCGAGCCAGTTCGTCGTGACGAGCAGCCACACAGTGGACGCGATCGCCAAAGTCCACGCGAAGACCAGGGCACCGCGCGGCGAGACCTCGCCGGTGACGAGAGGACGGTTCTCGGTGCGCTGCATGTGCGCGTCGATGTCGCGGTCCAGATACATGTTGAACGCGGCCGCCGACCCTGCGCTCAGCGACCCGCCGACGACGGTGGCGAGGACGAGCCAGAGGTCGGGAAGTCCGTTCTGGGCCAGGATCATGACCGGGACGGTCGTCACGAGAAGGAGCTCGAGCACCCGGGGCTTGGTGAGCTGCACGTAGGCGCGTACGGTCCGACCCGTCGAGCGGCGCCCCTCGGATTGCCGGACGCCGTGCGTCGTCGTGATGTCCATCGCCCCCGCCGGTGTTGGAAAAGTCCCGCACAGTCTATGGCATCGAATCCCCGAAGCGGCCGCTCCCTCCCTCCGGGAGAAGGGACCGGTCACCTGCGGATCGGGGGCTTTCTCTGCCGTAACGGATGAACCTCGGGGCATGCCGCTTCGATATGCTGAAAGCCTACGCGCGCCCGTGTGCCGCCCACTCCCCCGTCGAGGCCGAGATGCTCGGAATCGATCGCGGTCGTGGCCGCTGCCGGCGCATCCTCACGAAAGGCGACCAGGTGTCAGAGCTGGTATGGGATGAGATCGATCGGCGCGCGGTGGACACGGCGCGCATCCTCGCGGCGGACGCCGTCGAGAAGGTGGGCAACGGCCACCCCGGCACGGCGATGAGCCTGGCGCCCGCGGCGTATCTCCTCTACCAGCGGGTACTGCGCCACGATCCCCACGACACCGACTGGCTCGGGCGCGACCGGTTCATCCTGTCGGCGGGCCACTCCTCCCTGACCCAGTACGTCCAGCTCTACCTCGGTGGCTTCGGTCTCGAGCTCGACGACCTCAAGGCGCTGCGCACTTGGGGATCGCTCACCCCGGGTCACCCCGAGTACGGGCACACCAAGGGCGTCGAGATCACGACCGGCCCTCTGGGCCAGGGTCTCGCCTCGGCCGTCGGCTTCGCCTACGCGGCCCGATACGAGCGCGGCCTGTTCGACCCCGACGCGCCGGCAGGGACGAGCCCCTTCGACCACTTCGTCTACGTCATCGCGGGCGACGGCGACCTGCAAGAGGGTGTCACGGCCGAGGCCGGCTCGCTCGCCGGTCACCAGGAGCTGGGCAACCTCATCGCGATCTACGACTCCAACCAGATCTCCATCGAAGACGACACGAACGTCGCCTTCACCGAGGACGTCCAGAAGCGCTACGAGGCCTACGGCTGGCACGTGCAGACGGTCGACTGGAAGCAGACCGGCGAGTACGTCGAGGACGTCCCCGCCCTCTTCGCCGCGATCGAGGCGGCCAAGGGCGAGACCGACAGGCCCTCGCTGATCATCCTCAAGACGATCATCGGCTGGCCGTCGCCGGGCAAGCAGAACACCGGCAAGATCCACGGCTCGGCGCTCGGCGCCGACGAGCTGGCCGCGACCAAGGAGGTGCTCGGCTTCGACCCCTCCGAGAGCTTCGTGGTCGCCGACGACGTGATCTCTCACACGCGCGCCCTCGCCGACCGCGCAGCCGAGCAGCGCGCAGCGTGGCAGGAGTCCTTCGACGCGTGGGCCGCCGCTCACCCCGACCGCAAGGAGCTCCTGGACCGTCTCGAGGCAGGCGAGCTCCCCGCCGACCTCTCCACCCCCTCGTTCGAGGCGGGCAAGGACGTCTCCACCCGAGCGGCTTCCGGCCAGGTCATCAACGCACTCGCCGCACAGCTCCCCGAGCTGTGGGGCGGGTCGGCCGACCTCGCGGAGTCCAACCTCACCACGATCAAGGATGCGAAGAGCTTCATCCCCGCCGAGTGGTCGACGCACGAATGGTCCGGCGATCCGTACGGACGCGTTCTCCACTTCGGTATCCGGGAGCACGCGATGGGTGCCATCGTCAACGGCATCAAGCTGCACGGTCCGACCCGTCCCTTCGGCGGCACGTTCCTGATCTTCAGCGACTACATGCGTCCCGCCGTGCGCCTTGCGGCCCTGATGAACATCCCCTCGATCTTCGTGTGGACGCACGACTCCGTCGCCCTGGGCGAAGACGGCCCCACTCACCAGCCGATCGAGCAGTTGGCCACCCTGCGCCTGATCCCCAACTTCACCGTCGTCCGCCCCGCCGACGCCAACGAGACCTCGGCCGCGTGGGCGGAGATCGTGCGGCGTCAGGACGGGCCCGTCGGCCTCGCGCTCACCCGTCAGAACATCCCGGTGTTCCCCCGCGGTGAGGACGGCTTCGCCACGACGGACGGCGTCGCGCGCGGTGCGTATGTTCTCGTCGACGCCGACGGCGGCCGGCCCGATGTGATCCTCATCGCCACGGGCTCGGAGGTGCAGCTTGCCGTCGCGGCTCGCGAGACGCTCGCAGCCGAAGGCGTGCAGGCCCGCGTCGTGTCCGCTCCGTCGCTCGAGTGGTTCGCGGAGCAGGACGCCGCCTACCGCGAGAGCGTCCTTCCGGCCGACGTCCGTGCCCGCGTATCGGTCGAGGCGGGCTCGACACCCCTGTGGCGCAGCATCGTCGGCGACACCGGACGCTCGGTCGGCATCGACCACTTCGGCGCCTCCGCCGACTACAAGACCCTGTTCGAGAAGTTCGGCGTCACTGCCGAGGCGGTCGTGGAAGCGGCCCGCGCAACTGTCAAGGAGAACGCATGACCACCCCCACACAGCAGCTGTCCGAAGCGGGAGTCAGCATCTGGCTCGACGACCTCTCGCGTTCTCGGATCACCTCCGGGAACCTCGCCGAGCTGATCTCCAGCCGGACGGTCTCGGGGGTGACGACGAACCCGTCGATCTTCCAGGCCGCCATCGGCAACTCGTCGGACGACTCCTACCAGTCCGCCCTCGAAGCGCTCGCCGCCGACGGCGCCGACGCCGACGCCGCGATCTTCGCGCTGACCACCGACGACGTCCGCGCCGCCGCCGACATCTTCCGCCCCGTCTACGACCAGACCGGCGGCGTCGACGGTCGCGTCTCGATCGAGGTCTCCCCCGATCTGGCGCACGACACCGAGGCCACCGTCGCCGAGGCCAAGAAGCTGTGGGCGACCGTCGACCGCGAGAACGCCCTCATCAAGATCCCCGCGACCAAGGCCGGCCTTCCCGCCATCACCGAGGTGATCGCGGCAGGGATCTCGGTCAATGTCACCTTGATCTTCTCGCTCGAGCGGTACGCGGAGGTCATCGAGGCCTACTTGGCCGGACTCGAGGGAGCCCGTGCCGCGGGCGTCGATCTGTCGGGTATCCACTCCGTGGCGTCGTTCTTCGTCTCCCGCGTGGACACCGAGGTCGACAAGCGCCTCGCCGCCATCGGCACCGACGACGCTCTCGCTCTCAAGGGTCTCGCGGGCATCGCCAACGCCCGCCTGGCGTACGAGCTCTACGAGGAGAAGTTCGCGCAGGACCGCGCTCAGGAGCTCGTGGCCGCCGGGGCGAACGTGCAGCGTCCGCTTTGGGCGTCGACGGGAGTGAAGGACCCCTCGCTTCCCGACACGCTCTACGTGACCGAGCTCGTCGCGCCGGGCACCGTGAACACGATGCCCGAGAAGACGCTCGAGGCGACCTTCGATCACGGCGTGATCGCCGGGGACACGATCACCGGCGCCTACGCCGGAGCGCACGAGGTCTTCGACAACCTCGCCGCGGTCGGCGTGGACTTCGCCGACGTCACGCAGGTGCTCGAGGACGAGGGCGTCGAGAAGTTCATCGTCTCGTGGCACGACCTCCAGAACACCGTGCGCGCCGCTCTGGCCGCGTCGACCGAGAGCGCCTCTTGAGCTTCGAGATCCACGTCTCCGGCCGCGTGGCGCACGTGGTCGACGCGACCGTCCCCCGACTGATCGATGACCTCGTCGCGAGCAGGATCACGGCGGCGGACGCGGACCTGTGGGGTCCGGCGGCCGCAGCCGAAGCCGCGCGACGCCTCGGCTGGGTCCAGGCGGTGTCGGTGTCGCGGCCACTGGTGAGCGAGATCGAGACCCTGCGCGTGCGGCTCCGTGCCCTCGGGATCACGCGGGTCGTTCTGGCGGGCATGGGCGGCTCGTCCCTGGCCCCGGAGGTGATCACCCAGACGGCCGGAGTCCCCTTGGTCGTCCTCGACTCCACCTCCCCGAGCCAGGTCCTCGCGGCGATCGACGGCGATGCGCACGGGGGCCTCGCGGCCACCGCTCTCGTCGTCGCCTCCAAGTCCGGCTCCACGGTGGAGACCGACTCGGCGCTGCGGGCCTTCGAGGCCGCATGGCGCGACCTCGGGATCGACCCCGCAGAACGAACCGTGGTGGTCACCGACCCGGGATCTCCCCTGGAGGGGGTCGCGCGGGACGCCGGATACCACCTCTTCACTGCGGACCCCACCGTGGGCGGACGCTACTCCGCCCTCACCGCCTTCGGGTTGGTTCCCGCAGGCCTCGCGGGCGCCGACATCGGTGAACTGCTCGACGAGGCGGAGGCCACGCTCCTCGAGGTGGCGATCGACGACCAGCGCAATCCGGCGCTCGTGCTGGCGGCGGCCATCGCGGGCACCGACGGCACGCATCGCCGCGACAAGCTCGGCCTCGTCAGCGATAGAACGCACATCGTGGGTCTGCCCGACTGGGTGGAGCAGCTGGTGGCCGAGTCCACCGGCAAGCAGGGCACGGGGATCCTCCCCGTGGTCCTCTTGCCGTTGTCGCCTGAGGTCGACCAAACTCCCGCGGACATGCAGATCGTCCGGATCGTCGACGACGCCGTCCACTTCCAGATCCTGGAGCAGCACCCCGACGAGATCGTGATCAGCGGATCGCTCGGGGCTCAGTTCGTGGTGTGGGAGTACGCCACCGCGATCGCGGGCTTCCTGCTGGAGATCAATCCGTTCGACCAGCCCGACGTCGAGGCCGCCAAGACCGCGACGCGCGGCCTGCTGGCCGAACGTCCCGCACCCACCGCGCCGACCTTCGTCGACGGTGGAGTCGAGGTGCGCGTGTCCGAGCCGTCGCTGGCGTCGTCGGGAACTCTCGCCGGGGTCCTGCGCGACCTGTGGCAGCGGTTGTCCTCCACGGGATACGTCTCGATCCAGGCTTACGTCGATCGCACCTCGCTGCCGCAACTCGCCGGCTGGCGGGAGCTCGTCGCCGCCGAGAGCGGCCGGCCGACCACTTTCGGCTGGGGCCCGCGATTCCTCCATTCGACGGGACAGTTCCACAAGGGCGGCCCGGCCGAAGGCGTTTTCGTGCAGATCCTCGAGTCGACGGACGTCGACCTCGAGATCCCCGGGCGTCCTTTCACGTTCGGCGAACTGATCCGCGCACAGGCTGCCGGTGACGCCCAGGTGCTCACCGCACTCGGCCGCCCCGTGGTCACCCTCACCCTCACCGACCCTCAGACCCAGGTCCTCTCGCTGTTCGAAGCGGCCCAGTAGGAGCACAACCCCCGATGAATGCCGAGATCTCGCGCGGCCACAATCCGCTGCGCGACCCCGATGACCGCCGGCTCAACCGCATCGCCGGCCCGAGCGCGCTCGTCATCTTCGGCGTGACAGGAGACCTGTCGCGCAAGAAGCTCATGCCGGCCGTCTACGACCTGGCGAACCGTGGGCTCCTGCCTCCGGGTTTCGCCCTCGTCGGCTTCGCGCGTCGCGACTGGGAAGACCAGGATTTCGCCCAGGTCGTCTACGACGCGGTGCGCCAGCATGCCCGGACCCCGTTCCGCGAAGAGACCTGGAAGCAGCTTCTCCAGGGCATCCGATTCGTCTCTGGGGAGTTCGGTGACGCAGAGGCCTTCCGTCGTCTGCGAGAGACGGTGGAGGCGCTCGACCGCGACCGCGGGACGATGGGAAACCACGCGTTCTACCTGTCCATCCCTCCGCGCGACTTCCCCGTCGTCGCCAAGCAGCTGAAGGACTCGGGTCTGGTCGACGACAAGAACGGTGCCGACGCGTGGCGCCGGGTCGTGATCGAAAAGCCGTTCGGAAGCGATCTGCAGACGGCGCGCGATCTCAACGCCGCGCTGGAAGTGGCTTTTCCCGCCGACTCGATCTTCCGGATCGACCACTACCTCGGCAAAGAGACCGTGCAGAACATCCTCGCGCTGCGCTTTGCGAACGAGCTCTACGAGCCGATCTGGAACGCGAACTACGTCGACCACGTGCAGATCACGATGGCCGAGGACATCGGCGTCGGAGGGCGCGCGGGGTACTACGACGGCATCGGCGCTGCCCGCGACGTGATCCAGAACCATCTCCTGCAGCTCCTCGCCCTCACGGCGATGGAGGAGCCGATCTCGCTCGATGCAAAAGACCTCCGCGCCGAGAAGGAGAAGGTGCTGGCGGCCGTGCGTCTCCCCGACGACCTTTCGCTCGCGACGGCCCGCGGTCAGTACGCGGGTGGTTGGCAGGGCGGCGAGCAGGTGACCGGCTTCCTGGACGAAGACGGCATGAACCCGCAGTCGACGACGGAGACCTACGCGGCGATCAAGCTCGAGATCGCGACGCGACGATGGTCCGGTGTGCCGTTCTACCTCCGCACCGGGAAGCGTCTGGGGCGACGTGTGACGGAGATCGCGGTCGTCTTCAAGCGCGCACCGCAGCACCTGTTCCTCCGCAACCAGACCACCGAGCTCGGTCAGAACGCCTTCGTCATCCGCGTCCAGCCCGACGAGGGCGTCACCATCAGGTTCGGGTCGAAGGTGCCCGGTGCCGCCACCGAGGTGCGCGACGTCACGATGGACTTCGGCTACGGCCATGCATTCACGGAGTCGAGCCCCGAGGCGTACGAGCGCCTCATCCTCGATGTGCTCCTCGGCGACCCGCCGCTGTTCCCCCGACATGAAGAGGTGGAGCTCTCCTGGCGCATCCTCGACCCTGTCGAGGAGTACTGGGCCGGGCTGTCCGAGCCCCTCGAGCAGTACTCCCCCGGGTCCTGGGGCCCCTCGTCCGCCGACGAACTCCTTGCCCGCGACGGCCGCGTCTGGAGGCGCCCATGATCGTCGATCTGCCCGACACCACCGTTTCCACGATCGCGAAGTCGCTCGTGAGCGTCCGCGAGGAAGGCGGCGCCGTGGCCCTCGGCCGCGTCCTCACCCTCGTCATCGTGACGACGCACGGGCTGGAGGAGGACGCGATCGAGGCCGCCAACGACGCCTCGCGTGAACACCCGATGCGCGTGATCGTGCTCATGACCACTCCCGAGGGCCCCTCGAAGCTGGACGCTCAGATCCGCGTCGGCGGCGACGCCGGCGCGAGCGAGGTCGTGGTCCTGCGGGCCTCTGGCGGCGCGGCCAGCAATGAGGAGAGCCTGGTCACGGGACTCCTCCTCCCCGACGCCCCCGTCGTGGCCTGGTGGCCCGACAACCCCCCGGCCGTTCCTAGCCAATCGCCCATCGGGCGGATGGCGCAACGCCGGATCACCGACGCGGCGACCGAGCCGTACTCGAAAGACCGCCTCGCCTCACTCGGCACGTGTCATGAGCCGGGCGACACCGACCTCGCGTGGACGCGTCTCACCCACTGGCGTGAGCAACTGGCCGCCGTCCTCGACCAGCCGCCGTTCGAGCCGGTCACGGCGGTGGAGATCGTCGGGAGCGGCACCTCACCGTCCACGGGGCTTCTCGCCGCCTGGCTGCGCTTGAAGCTCGACGTACCGGTGGACTGGCGCTATGCGCAGCAGGAGGAGTGGCCGCACGGCATTCAGCGGGTGCGTCTGACGCGCGCCTCGGGCGACATCGTCCTGGAGCGGAGCAATCCCGTCGATGCCACTCTGACCCAGCCGGGACAGCCCGAGCACGACATCGTCCTCCCGCGGCGCACCCTCCGAGAGTGCCTTGCAGAGGAGCTGCGCAGGCTCGATCCCGACCTCCTGTATGGTCGAGTGATCACGACGGGGTGGGAACTGCTCGGCCCGCCGCAGGCGACGAAGTAGGAGCGGCGATGGCAGAGTTCGGCACCGAGAAGCGCGTCGTGATCAGTCCCGACGCGCCCTCACTGGCCGCCGCGGTGGCCCGCCGATTCCTGGATCGTCTGATCAAGCGCTCCGAGGCCGGAAAGGTCACCCACATCGCCCTGACCGGCGGAGCGATCGGCACCGAGGTGCTGAAGGCCGCCGGCGCAGACCCGCGGCGCACGCAGGTCGACTGGACGCGGGTGCACTTCTGGTGGGGCGATGAGAGGTTCGTGCCGCGATCCGACCCGGACCGCAATGAGCGGGGCGCTCGTCACGCCCTCCTCGAGCGCATCGACGTGCCGTCGGAGAACGTCCACGCCATGGCCTCCCCCGACGACGGGATCTCCCTCGACGATGCCGCCTTGTCCTATGCCGACGAACTGGCTCGTTTCGCCGACGACGGGCAGGAGTGGCCGCGCTTCTACATCTGTTTCCTCGGCGTCGGGGCGGACGGGCACATCGCATCGCTCTTCCCGGACCGCGGGGAGATCCAGGTGACCGACCGAGCGGTCCTTCCGGTTCACGAGGCGCCCAAGCCGCCCGCGGACCGGTTGACCCTCACCCGTCCGGTCCTCAACTCGGCCCGATGCGTCTGGATGGTGCTGTCGGGAGAGGATAAAGCGGCGGCCCTCGGACTGGCGTTGGCCGGCGCGAGCTACGACAGCGTTCCGGCGGCGGGGGCCAAAGGCGTGAAGCGTACCGTCTTGTTCGTCGACGAGGACGCCGCCAAGCAGGTGCCCGCCGACCTCATCGACCGCGACTTCTGATCCGCGAGGCGAGCGTCACTCGCCGGACCACCAAGCTCCTCATCCGATCCGGACGGGAGTTCGTTGGCAGAGAGTCGCCTCAGTCCTGGCCGCGACGCTCGCGCAGCTGCTGAAGCGCATCGCCGAGCAGAGCTTCGGCTTCTTCCTCGGTCCGACGTTCCTTCACGTAGGCGAGGTGCGTCTTGTAGGGCTCGGTCTTCGCCAGGGCAGGAGGATTCTCCTTGTCGCGGCCGGCCGGGAGCCCGGAGTGAGGCGAGTCGATGACGTCGGGGATCTCCTCTTCGGTGATCCCCGCGGCGAAGTAGCGAACCGTCTCGTTGCCCAGGGCGTCCCAGTACGACACGGCGACGCGGTCGGCGTGGTGTCCGTGATCCTGCTCCCCCATGGGTCCCGCGCCGACGCGGGTCCCGCGAATCGCATTTCCTCCGGTTGCCATCAGATCCCCTGGAACTTCGTGATGAGCCCGAGCGCGACGATCGTGACGAACCACACCAGCGCGAGCACGATCGTGAATCGGTTGAGATTGCGTTCGGCCAGACCCGACGATCCGAGCGCCGAGCTCATGCCTCCTCCGAACATGTCGGAGAGGCCGCCACCCCGTCCCTTGTGCAGCAGGATCAGGAGCGTGAGAAGGAGGCTGGTGATGCCCAGCAGCACCTGCAGCACGAGCGCGATGATATCCACAGTCGATGAAGCCTTTCGCGGCGCCGACCAAACCGGGCGCACAAGGGTTGAGTATACCGGCTGGCGCGACACGAGACGGCGTCGCGCCAGCCGGGGTCTTGCGGGGCGGTGCGTCAGACGCCGACGTGCTTCTGATAGCGGATGATCGCCGCGAACTCGTCGGCGAGCAGGCTCGCGCCGCCCACGAGGGCACCGTCGACGTCGGGCTCGCGCATGAAGCTCGCGATGTTGCCCGACTTCACCGACCCGCCATAGAGCACACGCGTGCTCTCGGCAGCCTCCGCACCGAGCGTGTCGGCAACGACGGCCCGCAAAGCGACACAGACTTCCTGCGCCTGCTCGGGCGAGGCCACCTGACCGGTGCCGATCGCCCACACGGGCTCATACGCCACGACGACATCGGCATCGGCGGGAACTCCGTCGAGAGCCGCCTGCAGCTGCGCGACCGACACCGCCGTGGGTCCGGACTCCTCGCGCTGCTCCAGCGTCTCTCCCACGCAGATCACCGGGACGAGACCGTGCCGCAGCGCAGCCTGGACCTTTGCGGCGACCGTGGCGTCGGTCTCGTGATGGTACTCACGACGCTCGGAGTGGCCGATGATGACGTAGGCGCAGTCGAGCTTCTTCAAGAACGCGCCCGAGATCTCGCCGGTGTAGGCACCCGAATCCTGGGTCGACAGATCCTGCGCACCGAGCGCGAACGGGATCTTGTCGGCGTCGAGAAGTGTCTGCACGGTACGGATGTCGGTGAACGGCGGGAAGATCGCCACCTCCACCGAGTCGTCCTCGTGCTTGGCATCCTTCAATGTCCAGTGCAGCTTTTGGACGAAGGCGACCGCCTGCAGGTGGTCGAGGTTCATCTTCCAGTTGCCGGCGATGAGGGGCTTGCGGGTCACTGCCATCCGAGGATCTCCAATCCGGGGAGCTTCTTGCCTTCGAGGAACTCGAGGCTCGCGCCCCCGCCCGTCGAGATGTGTCCGAAACGGTCGTCGTCGAACCCCAGCTGGCGGACCGCCGCGGCCGAGTCACCGCCGCCGACGACGGACAGCCCGTCGACCTCGGTCAGCGCTGCCGCCACGGTCTTCGTGCCGGCCGCGAACGCCGGCATCTCGAACACTCCCATGGGGCCGTTCCAGAACACCGTGCGCGAGGTGCGAATGGCTTCGGCGAAGATCTCCGCCGTCCGCGGCCCGATGTCCAAGCCCATCCCCTCGGCACCGAACGCGGTGTCCTCCAGCGCGTCCGCATCGGCGACGACGTGGTCAGCATCGGCTGAGAAAGCGGAGGCCATGACGGCGTCGACGGGGAGCACGAGCTCCACGCCCTTCTCCTTCGCCGTGGCGATGTAGCCCTTGACCGTCTCGAGCTGATCGGTCTCGAGGAGGCTCTTGCCGACCTTGTAGCCCTGCGCGGCGAGGAAGGTGAACAACATCCCACCGCCCACGAGGATCTTGTCGGCGCGCGGCAGCAAGTGCTCGATGACGCCGAGTTTGTCACTGACCTTCGAGCCGCCGAGCACAACGGCGTACGGGCGCTCCGGCTTCTCGGTCAGGCGGTCGAGCACGTCGACTTCCTTCTCGATCAGGTAGCCCGCCGCGGACGGCAGCAGTTCCGCGAGGTCATAGACCGACGCCTGCTTGCGGTGCACGACGCCGAAGCCGTCGGAGACGAGGACGTCTCCGAGCTCGGCGAGCTCCTGCGCGAACGCGCGGCGCGTGGCCTCGTCCTTGGCCGTCTCGCCGGCGTTGAATCGGAGGTTCTCGATCACAGCGATGTCGCCGTCCTCGAGGGCGCCGACCGCGTCGCGCGCCGACGGGCCGACGGTGTCCCGGGCGAACGCGACCGGCTTGCCGAGAAGCTCGGAGAGCCGTTGAGCGACCGGCTCGAGGCTGTAGCGGGCGTCGGGGGCTCCGTCCGGCCGGCCCAGATGCGAGCACGCGATGACGCGCGCGCCCTGGTTGATGAGGTGGTTCAGGGTCGGAAGAGCCGCCCGGACACGCCCATCGTCCGTGATGACGCCGTCCTTGAGAGGAACGTTGAAGTCAACACGGACGATGACGCGCTTTCCGGCCAGCGAACCCAGGGAATCGAGGGTGCGCAGCGCCATGGAGCTACCTCAGAGCTTCTCGGCGACGAGCTCGGTGAGGTCGACGAGGCGGTTGGAGTAGCCCCACTCGTTGTCGTACCACGACGACACCTTGACGAGGTTGCCGCTGACGTTGGTCTGCCCGGCGTCGAACACCGACGAGTGCGGGTCGAGCTGGATGTCGCTGGAGACGATGGCGTCGTCGTTGTACTTGAGGTACCCGACCAGCTCACCCTCCTCCGCCGCCTTCTTGTACGCCGCGTTGATCGTCTCGGCGGTCAGGCCCTCGGTGGGGGTGATGATCGTGAGGTCGACGATCGAGCCGGTGGGAACCGGCACGCGGTACGACGATCCGCTCAGCTTGCCGTTGAGCTCGGGCAGGACCAGGCCGATCGCCTTGGCGGCACCCGTGGAGGCCGGAACGATGTTGATCGCGGCGGCGCGCGCGCGGTGCAGGTCGCTGTGCGGGCCGTCCTGCAGGTTCTGGTCGGCCGTGTAGGCGTGCGCGGTCATCATGAAGCCGCGCTCGATCCCGAAGTTGTCGTTGAACACCTTCGCCAGCGGCGCGAGGCAGTTGGTGGTGCACGACGCGTTCGAGATCACGTGCATCGTCGCCGAGTCGTACTCGCCGTCGTTGACGCCCATGACGAAAGTGCCGTCGACGTCGGTGCCCGGCGCCGAGATGATGACCTTCTTCGCTCCGCCCGCGATGTGCTTCTTGGCGTCGACAGCCTTGGTGAAGCGACCGGTCGACTCGATGACGATGTCGACACCGAGCTCACCCCAGGGAAGGTTCGCAGGGTCACGCTCTTCGAAGACCTTGATGGCCTTGCCGTTGACGGTGATCGAGTCCGCGTCGTACGAGACGTCAGCGTCCAAGCGACCGCCGACGGAGTCGTACTTGAGCAGGTGGGCCAGCGTCTTGTTGTCGGTGAGGTCGTTCACCGCCACGATGTCGAGGTCCGCACCCTGCTCCAGCGCGGCGCGGAGGAAGTTGCGTCCGATGCGGCCGAAGCCGTTGATTCCGATCTTGACAGCCACGGAAATTCTCCTGAGTGTGTCGTGCGCGAATGCGCGATTGTTGCGGTTTCGAACAGTGGACAACGGCGTCCAGCCAGGTCATCTCTGAGGGATGACCATGACGATCATGACAGTACCAGCAGCCCCTTGGTCTTCTCGCGAGCCGTGTCAAAGCGGGCCTGCACGTTGCCCCAGTTGGCGATGTTCCACGCCGCCTTCACGTAGTCGGCCTTGACGTTGAGGTAGTCGAGGTAGAAGGCGTGCTCCCACATGTCGAGCTGGAACAGCGGCACGGTGCCCATCGCGGTGTTGGCCTGCTGGTCGAACATCTGCTGGATGATCAGACGCTGCCCGATCGGGTCCCAGCTCAGCACGGCCCAGCCGGATCCCTGGATCCCCGTGGCCGCAGCCGTGAAGTGCGCCTGGAACTTGTCGAACCCACCGAAGAACTCATCGATCGCTGCGCGCAGCTCGCCTTCGGGCTCGCCGCCGCCGCCGTTGCCCGCCGGGGCGAGGTTGGTCCAGAAGATCGAGTGGTTGACGTGACCGCCGAGGTTGAACGCCAGGTCCTTCTCGAGCTTGTTCACGTTCGCGAGGTTGCCGCTCTCGCGCGCCTCGGCCAGCTGCTCGAGCGCCGTGTTGGCTCCCGTCACGTACGCCTGGTGGTGCTTGGAGTGGTGAAGCTCCATGATCTTGCCGCTGATGCTCGGCTCGAGAGCCGAGTAGTCGTAAGGGAGCTCGGGGAGCGTGTACGTGGCCATGTTCTCTTCTTCCTGTCGTGTCGCGCGACGGCGACGAGTGACGTGTCAGGGAATCTGACAGGTCCCGCCGCACGGGCTGCGGGCCTGTCGGAACGGACTGTTTTCCAGTCTATTGGTGGTCAACAACCGCACCAGGGGGTTGCTTCCCGATGCGGAGATGTTCTGCCGATATCGTGCGGTCAATCATCGAGGCCGGCAGGAACGGCGGACTCGGTGTCGGGGATCCCCTCGGCGGCCGCCTTCTTGTCGGCCATGGCCAGGAGGCGGCGGATCCGACCGGCCACGGCGTCCTTCGTCATCGGCGGATCCGCGTGATGGCCGAGTTCGTCGAGACTGGCGTCGCGGTGGGCGAGCCGCAGGTCGCCCGCTTGACGGAGGTGCTCGGGCACGTCGTCGCCGAGGATCTCGAGGGCGCGTTCCACACGCGCGCAGGCGGCCACGGCGGCCTGGGCAGATCGGCGCAGGTTCGCGTCGTCGAAGTTCACCAGCCGGTTGACGCCCGCCCTCACCTCGCGACGCTGTCGCAGCTCCTCCCACGCGCGCGCTGTGCGGACAGCGCCCATCTCGGCCAAGGCGGCGCGAATCGCCTCACCGTCGCGGACGACCACCCGGGGAGCACCACGGACCTCGCGGGCCTTCGCGGCGATGCCGAGCCGGTGGCCCGCACCCACGAGGGCCATCGCGGCCTCCGGAGAGGGGCAGGAGATCTCCAGCGCCGCCGACCGGCCGGGGTCTGACAGGGCTCCGGACGCAAGGAAGGCGCCTCGCCAGATCGCAGCGAGATCGCCGCGCGATCCCGTGGTGAGACGGTTGGGAAGCCCGCGCACGGGGCGTCGCCGCTGATCCAACAGACCCGTCTGACGGGCGAGCGTCTCACCGCCCTCGATGACCCGGACGGCGAAATGGCCGCCGGCACGGCCGCCGGAGGCCTGCACGTGCACGAGCTCTGGCCGGACGCCGTAGATCTCCATGATCTCCCGAGCCGCCCGACGGGCAAGGACGTCGGATTCCAACTCCGCTTCGACGGCGACTCGCCCGGCGATCGAATGGAGGCCGCCCGAGAAGCGCAGAATCGCGGTCAGCTCCGCGACACGCGCCGTGGGGCGAGGGTCGCGGACGGTTGCAAGTTCGGCCTTCACGTCTGCGGTCAACGACACGGCGGTCCTTCGTTCCTGTCCGGGGTGCGGGGTCTCCGCGGCAAACATCCAGCCTACTCGCGACCGAGGTCGCGGTGTTTCACGCGCACGGCGACACCGGGCACGGAGCTCAGCCGGCGCGCCAGTTCCAGGGCCGTCACGACGGAGCGGTGCTTGCCCCCGGTACACCCGACGGCCACGACGGAATGCTGCTTGTTCTCGCGCTGGTACCCCTCCAACACGGGCCGGAGGGCGCGCGCGTAGGTGTCGATGAACTCGAGCGCGCCCTGTTGCGACAGGACGTAGTCCCGCACCTGGGGCTCCTCCCCCGTGTGCGCCTTCAGCTCGGGGATCCAGAAGGGGTTCGGGAGGAAGCGCATGTCAGCGACGAGGTCGACATCGGTCGGCAGCCCGTACTTGAAGCCGAAGCTCATGACGGTCAGGGTGTGCCGGGCGTCGCCCTCCTCGCGGAAGAGGTCGGTCACGCGCGTGGCCAGCTGGTGGATGTTCAGCGAGCTGGTGTCCAGGATCACGTCGGCGCCCTCGCGAATGGCCGAGAGCCGCTCGCGCTCGCGGTGAATGCCGTCCAACAGGGTGCCGTCGTCCTGCAGCGGGTGCGGGCGCCTCACCGACTCGAACCGCCGCACGAGCACGTCATCGGAGGCGTCGAGGAAGAGCACACGCAATGGTCGGCCGCCCCGCAAGGCCTGCGTCACCGCGGGGAGCGCTCCGAAGAGGTCCCGACCTCGCACATCGACCACGGCAGCGACCTTGGGAAGGGCGCCCGCCGCGGCCTCCGAGATCTCCAGGAGCGGGCGCAACATCTGCGGAGGGAGGTTGTCGACGACGTACCAGCCCATGTCTTCGAGAGCGTTGGCAGCCGTCGTCCTCCCCGCGCCGGACATGCCGGTGACGATCAGGACCTCGCCTGCCGCGCCTGCCACGTGTTCCCCCGTCCCTTGCTGTGTCTCAGCCTATCGATACCCGGTCGGCGAGAGACGAGCGCCCGGTCAGGATGCCGAGAGGTGTGCGTGAACGGCGGCGGCCAAGGCAGGGCCGACCCCCGGGACCTGAGTGATCTCCTCCGGCGGCGCCGCGCGCAAGGCCGACACTGACCCGAAATGACGCAGCAGCGCTTTGATGCGCGCATCACCGAGGCCCGGCACTTCGCTCAGCACCGACGAGATGTCGCGCTTACGGCGCTTGCGCTGATGAGTGATCGCGAATCGGTGGGCCTCGTCACGGAGGCGTTGGAGAAGGTAGAGCGCCTCGGACGTGCGCGGCAGGATCACGGGGAAATCCTCGCCGGGAAGCCATACCTCTTCGAGTCGCTTCGCGATCCCACAGAGGGCGATCTCCTCGTGCCCGGCGTCGCGCAGCGCGCGGGCCGCCGCTTCGACCTGCGGCTTCCCACCGTCGACGACGAGAAGCTGAGGACGATACGCGAAGCGAGGGCGCTTCCGGGCAGTGACGACCAGCGCCTCATCGTCGCTGTCCACCGTCGAGTCCGTGACCACCTCATCACCCGTCACCCCTGCGTCGCCGACGTCGGTCTCTGCGGCCTCGTCGGAATCGACATGAGCGAGGCGCCTGCGGAGGACTTGGTAGAGGGAGTCGGTGTCGTCGGTCGTCTCCGCAACGGAGAACGAGCGGTACTGATCCTTGCGGGCGAGTCCGTCTTCGAAGACCACCATCGAAGCGACGACGTTCGTGCCGGACAGATGCGACACGTCGAAGCACTCGATTCGCAGCGGCGCCTCGGTCATCCCCAGCGCCTCCTGCAGGTCGGTCAGCGCGCGGGTACGGGCGGTGTAGTCGCTGGTCCGACGCGTCTTGTGCAGCATCAGGGCCTGCTGGGCATTGAGCATGGCCGTCTTCATGAGCTCGGCCTTGCGCCCCCGCTGCGCGACCTGGATCGACACGCGCTTCCCGCGGCGGGCCTGCAGCCACGCCTCCAGCTCGGTGGCGTCGTCGGGAAGACGCGGTACGAGCACCTGCCTCGGGATGTCAGCGGCGACGGCATCCCCGTAGGTGCGCTGGAGGACCTGGTCGATCAGTTCGGCACTCGTGATGTCGAGCTCCTTGTCGATGGTCATCGCCCGCACTCCCCGCACGCGCCCACCGCGCACGACGAAGTGCTGGACGGCAGCTGACAGCTCGTCCTCCGCTACTCCGAAGAGGTCGGCGTCGGTGTCGGAGGCGAGAACCAGGGCGCTCTTGTTGAGCACGGCATCGATCGCGGTCAGCTTGTCGCGATAGACGGCAGCGGACTCATAGTCCAGGGCGGCTGCGGCTTCCCTCATCCGCGCCGTGAGCTCGCGCGTGAACCGCTGGTCACCCCCGGACAGGAACGCGATGAAGTCCTCGACGATGGCGCGATGCTCCTCGATCGTCACCTTCATCGAGCACGGTCCGCCGCACCGCCCGATCTGGCCCGGAAAGCACGGCCTCCCGGTGGCCATCGCTTTCTTGTACGAGGCGTCGCTACAGGTGCGTATCGGGAAGACCTTGATCATCAGGTCGATCGTGTCGTGGACGGCCCACACCTTGGGATAGGGGCCGAAGTACTTCGCACCCGGAATCTTGCGATTGCGGGTGACGATCACGCGTGGGGCTTCGTCCGCCAACGTCACCGCGAGGTAGGGGTAGGACTTGTCGTCCTTGTATCGGACGTTGAACGGAGGCGAGAACTCCTGGATCCACATGTACTCCAGCTGCAGGGAGTCGACGTCTGTGGCGACGACGGTCCACTCCACCGAGGCGGCGGTCGTGACCATCCGCCGCGTGCGTTCATGGAGCGTATGCAGTGGAGCGAAGTAGTTGGAGAGCCGAGCACGCAGGTTCTTCGCCTTACCGACATAGAGGACGCGTCCATCCGCATCACGGAATCGGTAGACACCCGGATCAGTGGGGATCTCGCCCGGCTTCGGGCGGTAGGACAGCGGAGAGGCCATCTCAGCCGGCCTTGCGCGCGGTGGCTGCCGTTCCGGTCGGGAGGATCTCCGCCAAGAAGGTGCCGGTGTGGCTCTCGGGGACGGCGGCAACCTGCTCGGGAGTGCCGGTCGCCACGATCTGTCCGCCCCCGGCGCCGCCCTCGGGACCGAGATCGATGATCCAGTCGCTGGATTTGATGACGTCGAGGTTGTGCTCGATGACGATGACGGTGTTCCCCTTGTCGACGAGACCGCCCAGCACCTCGAGAAGGCGGCGCACATCCTCGAAATGGAGGCCGGTCGTCGGCTCGTCCAGGACATACACGCTGCGTCCGTTGGAGCGGCGCTGCAGTTCGGTCGCGAGCTTCACACGTTGTGCCTCGCCCCCGGAGAGGGTCGTTGCCGATTGCCCCAAGCGCACGTAGCCGAGGCCGACGTCGACGAGAGTCCGCAAGTAACGGTGGATCGCCTGGATCGGCTCGAAGAACTCTGCAGCCTCAGAGATCGGCATGTCGAGCACCTCAGCGATGTTCTTGCCCTTGTAGTGGACTGCGAGCGTGTCGCGGTTGTACCGCTGACCGTGGCACACCTCGCAGTCGACGTATACGTCGGGCAGGAAGTTCATCTCGATCTTGATCGTGCCGTCGCCCGAACAGGCTTCACACCGTCCGCCCTTGACGTTGAAGCTGAATCGACCCGGCTGATACCCCCGCGCCTTGGCTTCGGGCGTCTCGCTGAACAACGTACGGATACGGTCGAACACGCCGGTGTAGGTCGCCGGGTTGGATCGGGGCGTCCGTCCGATCGGCGCCTGGTCGACGTGGACGACCTTGTCGAGGTTCTCCAGACCCGTGACACGAGTGTGTTTGCCCGCCACCCGTCGCGCGCCGTTCAGACGCGTAGCCAGCACCTCATAGAGGATGCCGTTCACGAGGGTCGACTTCCCCGAGCCGCTGACGCCGGTGACCGCCGTCAGCACGCCGAGCGGGAAGTCGACGGTGACGTTCTTGAGGTTGTTCTCACGCGCGCCCACCACGGTGACGACACGCTTCTTGTCGATCTTCCTCCGCTTGCGGGGCGTCTCGATCTGGCGCCGGCCGCTCAGGTAGGCGCCCGTCACCGACCGATCGTCTTCTAGGAGCGACGCGAGCGGTCCGGAGTGGACGACCTCGCCGCCGTGCACACCGGCACGGGGTCCGATGTCGACGACCCAGTCGGCGGCGTCGATCGTCTCTTCGTCGTGCTCGACGACGATCAGCGTGTTACCGAGGCTCTTCAGGCGCACCAGCGTCTCGATCAGGCGCCGGTTGTCGCGCTGATGCAGACCGATCGACGGCTCGTCGAGGACGTAGAGCACGCCCGTGAGTCCGGAGCCGATCTGCGTCGCGAGCCGGATACGCTGCGCCTCGCCTCCCGAGAGCGACCCCGCGGAGCGGCCGAGGCTCAGGTAGTTCAGTCCCACCTGGATGAGGAAGTCGAGCCGCGCGCGGATCTCACGGAGCACCGCCGCCGCGATCTGCGCCTCTCGATCGGTCAATTGCAGTTCCGCGAAGTAGACCTGCGCTTCTCCGAGGCTCATGCGCGATGCATCGGCGATCGAGTGCCCGTGGACGCGGACGGCGAGAACCTCCGGCTTGAGTCGGTCGCCCTGGCATACCGGGCACGGGACCTCTCGGAGGTACTCCGCCCAGCGCTGGCGCTGTGTGTCGGACTCCGCCTGCGTGTACTGACGCTCGATGTACGGGATCACGCCCTCGAAGCCCGAGGTGTAGCGCATCTCACGCCCGTAGCGGTTCTTCCACCGGACCGTGACCTTGAAGTTCTCACCGCGGAGCACCGCTTCCTTCACACGGTCGGGCAGGTCACGCCACGGTGTGTCCAGCGAGAAGTCGAGGTCGTCGGCAAGGCCCACGAGCAGCCGTTCGTAGTACTGGAACAGTCCCTTGCCCTGCGTGGTCCAGGGCAGGATCGCTCCCTGATTGATAGAGAGCTCCTCGTCTCCCAGCAAGAGGTCGACGTCGACGGACATGCGCGTTCCGAGCCCGGAGCAGGCCGGGCAGGCGCCGAACGGTGCGTTGAACGAAAACGTGCGCGGCTCGATCTCCGTCAGCTGGAGCGGATGCCCATTGGGGCACGCCAGCTTCTCGGAGTAGCTCTGCCACGCCTCGTCGCCCTCGGCATCGACGAAGTTGACCTGCATGACGCCGCCGGCGAGTCCCAATGCGGTCTCGACCGAGTCGGTGATGCGCCCGAGGAGGTCGGGGGCTGCGACGAGTCGATCGACCACGACGGCGATGTCGTGCTTGTAGCTCTTCTTGAGTGTCGGCGGTTCTGCGAGCTGGACGAGCTCGCCATCGACCACCGCGCGCGCATAGCCCTTGGCGGACAGCTCTTTGAAGAGGTCGACGAACTCGCCCTTCTTCTGCGAGACGACCGGCGCGACGATCTGGTAGCGGGTGCGCTCAGGGAGCTCGGAGAGCTGATCGGCGATCTGCTGCACGGTCTGCCGCTGGATGCGCTCACCGCAGGTCGGGCAGTGTGGCACCCCGATCCGCGCCCACAGAAGTCGCATGTAGTCGTGGATCTCGGTGATGGTTCCGACCGTCGATCGCGGGTTGCGGTTGGTGGACTTCTGGTCGATGGAGACCGCAGGACTCAGCCCCTCGATGAAGTCGACGTCGGGACGGTCGACCTGCCCGAGGAACTGACGCGCGTAGGAGCTCAGGGACTCGACGTAGCGGCGCTGCCCCTCGGCGAAGATCGTGTCGAAAGCGAGGCTCGACTTTCCGGACCCGGAGAGCCCGGTGAACACGACCAACGCGTCCCGCGGGATGTCGAGATCGACATCCTTCAGGTTGTGGACGCGGGCGCCACGGACACTCAGTTTCGACGGGGAAGCGACGGGGACGATGGGCACCGCACAAGTCTAGGTCGGGGTTCCGACATCGGCTCCGGAGCGGCCGGGACGCGACCGGGGGCCCGCGAAACCGACCAGCGCTTCGCGGAGCGCGACGATGTCGGCGATGTCCATCCCCACCCGTTCCATGACCGCCCCGGGCACCTCGAGGGCCCGTTCGCGCAATGCACGTCCGTCGGCCGAGAGGGCGATGTCGAGAACGCGCTCGTCATCGGAGCGGCGGCGACGCTCGACCCTGCCTTGAGCCTCCAAGCGCTTCACGAGCGGAGACAGGGTGGCCGGCTCCATCGCCAGAGCGTCTGCGAGGTCGGCGAGTGACCGCGGCGACTGCTCCCAGAGCGCGAGCATCACGAGGTACTGCGGATGGGTCAGCCCGAGCGGCTCGAGAATCGGCCGGTAAAGGGAGACCACGTTCCGTGCGGCCGTCACCAGCGCGAAGCACAGTTGGCTCTCCAGAGCGAGCATCTCGTCACGCGTGTCCATCCACCCCGTCCAATCCTTAGTACACTAATCATCATGACACGAAGCGAACCGGACTCGACCCTTCGCCAACGCGTTCGCGAAGCGGGCGGCTGGTACGCGTACCTCAACAGTCGCCTCATCCGGTTCGCCGGACCGGCCTCCGTCGGTCCGTACGACACCGAGCCTGAGCCCGAGCGCGCCGGTCGCGCTTGTCCGCTGTGCGGTCACCCGATGTCGGAGCACACGTTCGACCGCAGCGGGCCGAAGCCACTCATGCACTGCCCCTGACGGCGCGGACGACGACCGACACGAGGCGAGCGCGAACGGCAACGGTCACGCGTGCCCGGCCCGCTCCATCGCGCGCAGCTCCTTCTTGAGATCCTGAACCTCGTCGCGCAGCCGCGCCGCCAGCTCGAACTTCAGCTCCCCGGCCGCAGCGAGCATCTGTGCAGACAGGTCGGCGATCGTCGCCTCGAGCTGGTTGGCCCCCTCCGCGGCAATTCCTTCCCGCCGCAGTCGCGGCGTGGGGCTCTTGCCCTTGCCGCTGGCGTTCTTGCGAGACAGCAGCTCCTGCGTGTCCGAGGCCTCTCGTGCCAGCACATCGGTGATGTCGGCGATGCGCTTGCGCAGGGGCTGCGGATCAATGCCGTTCTCCGCGTTGTACTGGAGCTGCCGCTCGCGACGACGCTCCGTCTCGTCGATCGCCGAACGCATCGAGTCGGTCATGTTGTCGGCGTACATGTGTACCTCGCCGGAGACGTTGCGCGCCGCGCGACCGATCGTCTGGATCAACGATGTGCCCGAGCGCAGGAATCCCTCTTTATCCGCGTCGAGGATGGCGACGAGCGATACCTCGGGCAGGTCGAGACCTTCGCGGAGCAGGTTGATCCCCACCAGCACGTCATAGACGCCGGATCGGAGCTCGGTGAGGAGCTCGACACGACGGAGGGTGTCGACGTCGGAGTGGAGGTACCGCACACGCACCCCGTGCTCACCCAGGAAGTCGGTCAGCTCCTCCGCCATCTTCTTGGTCAGCGTCGTGACGAGGACGCGCTCATCGCGCTCCACCCGCAGGCGGATCTCTTCCAGCAGATCATCGATCTGCCCCTTGGAGGGCTTGACGATGATCTGCGGATCGACCAGGCCCGTCGGGCGGATGATCTGCTCGACGACCCCGTCGGCAATGCCCATCTCATACCGTCCGGGCGTCGCCGACAGATAGACCGTCTGACCGATGCGCTGTTTGAACTCGTCGAAGCGCAGTGGGCGGTTGTCGAGCGCGCTGGGGAGCCGGAAGCCGTGGTCGACGAGCGTGCGCTTGCGTGACGCGTCTCCCTCATACATCGCACCGATCTGCGGAACGGTGACATGCGACTCGTCGATCACGAGGAGGAAGTCGTCCGGGAAGAAGTCGAGCAAGGTGTGCGGCGGCTCGCCCGCGGAACGTCCGTCGAGGTGACGCGAGTAGTTCTCGATCCCGGAGCAGAAGCCGAGCTGCTGAAGCATCTCGAGATCGAAGGTCGTGCGCATCCGCAGCCGCTGGGCCTCGAGGAGCTTGCCCTGACCCTCCAGCTCGGCCAGTCGAGAGGCGAGCTCCGTCTCGATCGTTCCGATGGCTCGCTGCACCGTGTCGGTTCCCGCGACGTAATGCGAGGCCGGGAAGATCGGCACGCTGTCGAGTTTCTGGACGACCTCGCCCGTCAGCGGATGCAACATGTAGAGCGCCTCGATCTCGTCGCCGAAGAGCTCGATGCGCACGGCGTACTCCTCGTAGACCGGGATGATCTCGATGGTGTCTCCCCGCACGCGGAAGTTCCCTCGTGAGAAGTCGACGTCGTTGCGGTTGTACTGCATCGCGATGAACTTGCGGATGAGCGCGTCTCGGTCGTACCGCTCCCCCACCTGCAGAGCGACCATCGCGCGGAGGTACTCCTCCGGTGCGCCGAGGCCGTAGATGCACGAGACCGTGGAGACCACGACGACGTCTCGGCGGCTCAGGAGCGAGTTGGTCGTCGAGTGCCGGAGCCGCTCGACCTCGGCGTTGATCGAGGAGTCCTTCTCGATGAAGGTGTCTGTCTGCGGGACGTACGCCTCGGGTTGGTAGTAGTCGTAGTAGCTCACGAAGTACTCGACCGCGTTGTGGGGCATGAGGTCACGGAACTCGTTGGCCAGCTGGGCCGCGAGGGTCTTGTTGTGCGCGAGTACGAGCGTGGGTCGCTGCACCTGTTCGATCAACCACGCCGTGGTGGCCGACTTCCCCGTGCCCGTCGCGCCGAGCAGGACGACGTCGGTCTCGCCCGCGTTGATGCGCGCCGCCAGCTCCGCGATGGCCTGTGGCTGATCTCCGCTGGGCGAGTACTCGCTGACGACCTCGAACGGGCGCACGGATCGGGTGGTCTGCATTACTCCAGCGTAGGCCGGGGCTCCGACACCGGGACCGGTGTTCGCGCTCGGCGAGGCTCAGACCTCGTCGTCCTCGCCCGACTCGAAGTCGCCCACGGCGAAGTCGTCCCACTCGTGGTCGTCGTCTGTCCGTCGCATCGGCGATCTCCTTCCTTCAGCGCTGTGCACGCACGATACGCGGCAGAGATGAACGAGGGATTGCCTCGCCGTTTCAGAGTGTCGCGACGCCGTAGGGTGGACGACATGCTCGAGTTCCTCGTGGGGTCAGGCCTTGCCGCAGCGGCAGGACTGAACGCGTGGATGCCCCTGTTCGTGCTCGGGCTCGCCGACCGGGTGGTGCCGGCGGTCCACGTTCCCGAGGCCTGGGCGTGGATCTCCAGCGACATCGCGCTGTGGGTCACCGGGATCCTTCTCGTCATCGAGATCGTGGCGGACAAGATCCCCGCCGTGGATTCCGTGAACGACATCATCCAGACCGTGGTGCGTCCCGCGTCGGGCGGCATCGTGTTCGGCGCGGGCTCCGCCTCGGAGACCGTGCGCATCGACGACCCGGCCTCCTTCTTCGCTGACAACGCATGGGTCCCGGTGCTCATCGGGGTTCTGCTTGCGCTCGCGGTACACGCGGTCAAGGCCGCGGCGCGCCCTCTCGCCAACCTCGCGACGGCGGGACTCGCGGCACCGCTCGTGTCCACCGCGGAGGACGCATCGTCGTTCGCATTGACGCTCGCGGCGATCTTCGTGCCGATCCTTGCCGGACTTCTCCTCGCGGGACTCATCGTCGCGGCGGTGTTCGTCGTGCGGCGGCGACGCCGCTCCCTCGCCGCGCGGCGGAAGTCCGCCGCCGGTCAGGACGGATCGGACTGACTCCGCAACCGACGCCACAGCGCTTCGGTCTGATCGAGCGTCTCCTCCAGCGAACCCGCCGTGTCGATCACGACGTCGGCGATCGCCAGGCGTTGCGCGTCGCTGGCCTGGGCGGCGACGCGCGCTCGCGCCTCTTCGTCGGTCATGCCGCGCAGGTTCACGAGCCGCTCCCGACGGACCCCGGCCGGCGCGTGGGCGAGCACGACGAGATCCCACGGTTCGTCGGCACGCGCCTCGACGAGCAGCGGAACGTCGTAGACGACGATCGCGTCGGGATCGCTGGCGAACGCTTCCTTGAACCGCCGCGCCGATTCGGCCCGCACCGCGGGATGGACGATCGCGTTGAGCCGTTGGCGCGCCGCTTCGTCCGCGAAGACGATCGCGGCCAGCGCCGCGCGGTCTAGCTCACCGTCTTCTCCGACGACAGCGTCGCCGAACTCCTCTCGGATCTCCCGAAGGACAGGGGAACCCGCCCTCTGGACGTCGCGTACGACAGCATCCGCATCGACGACGACAGCACCGCGCGACCTGAGTCTGTGCGCGATCGTCGACTTCCCCGAGGCGATTCCGCCGGTGAGCGCGATGAGAGCCATGACACTGAGGATGCCATGCGTCGGCGCTGACGATGTTCTCTGACAAGGCCAAGCGACGCTTGAGCCCGCCTTGAGGGTTTCCTGAGAGTCGGGTCATAACGTGTTCCTTGCTGGCTTCGAACCCGAAACGAAGCCCCCACCGAGCTGGACCCGAACCCGACTCGGTTACCCGAACAGTCCGGTCTGCCCGAACAGACCGACCTGATCCCCCGTTCCAGCATGCGCAACCGCTCGTTGGAACGGGGGGCCGGTCGGCGTGCCGTGGCGCCCGGCTCTCAGCCCGAAAGGCACGTCATGAGCACGCCCGAAAACACCACGTCCGTCGAACAGCCGCAGCGCAAGAGCAAGCGGCGCACTGTTCTCGCGTTCACGCTCGCAGCCCTCGCCGTCGGCGGCATCGGTGCCGCGGCGACCAGCGCGGCCTGGAGCGACAACGTCTTCTTCTCCGCCAAGGCGGAGGCGGCGACCTTCAACCTCCAGGGTTCGCTCAACGGGACCACCTGGCAGGAGTCGGACTCCAAGGGGTCGATCCAGCTGATCGTTCCCGCCACGGCACTTCAGAACCTCGTTCCGGGAGAATCCCGGACCATCGACCTGTGGGTGAAGAACCTCGGCAGCGTCGGTGCCGCCCTGACCCCGACGGTCGAATGGGCCGCCTCGCCCGCCTCCACCTTCACCGCCAACCCGAGCGCCACCGTGGAGGGCCTGTCGGCTTCGCTCACGGCTGCGACCGGCGCCGGAGCCTCCGACCAGTTCCAGCTGAAGGTCACCACCGACAGCAACTGGGCCGCGAGCAACCAGGGCAAGTCGGGCACCATCATCGTCACGGTCACCGGCACCGCGGTCGCCCCGTAAGCACACTCCACAGACCCGCCGCGACGAACGACACCACGAGAAAGGGATGACGATGCAGCTGCTGCGCCGCCTCGCTGAAGTCGTGCTGTGGACGCTCGCCGCGGTGGGTCTGCTCTGCGCGGTCCTCTGGGGAGCGACCGCCATGGGCCTCGTGAAGCCCCTGATCGTGATCTCGGGGTCGATGGAGCCCCAGATCATGACGGGAGACCTGCTGATCGATGTCCCGGTCGAGACGGAGGGCCTCGGTGTGGGTGACGTCGTGAGCCTTCCGTCCGAGCTCACGGGCAACCTCGTGACGCACCGCATCGAGAAGGTCGCCGCGACCGGCGACGGGACGTATCAGATCTCGATGAAGGGCGACAACAACGCCGCGTCCGACGCGCTGGACTACACCGTCGGCGACCGCGTGTGGCAGCCCGCCGTGCAGCTCAGCGGATGGGGATCCGCTGTCCAGCGCCTGACGACCCCGGGGGTTGCGATCCCCTTGGTGATCGGACTGGTCGCGCTGCTCGGCATCACGCTGTTGCTCCCGGCACCGACACGTCGGCCCTCACAGGGACGGGGGGTCCCGGCCGACGCACAACAGGGGACAGCAGTCGGGGGGACTGCCGCCCCCGTGGCCGCCTCGGGCGCGGAAGGACCGGCGGCGTCGGGGGCGCCCCGGTCCGAGCCCGAGACAGCGCTGACGATGACACGCGCGCAATGGCGAGAGCTGGCCCAGCGATGACCGGAACCCGCATCCTGACGCTCGGGCTCCTGATCCTCGTCGCCGGAGGCGTCGCCGCCCTCGTGCAGCCCGCTCCTGCTCTCGCTCAGTCCGTCCCGCTGACGCACGACTTCGGTATCCTCCTGCCCGGCGAGACGGTCTCCCACGAGCTCACGTTCCATGTGGACAACCGCGCCACGGTCTTCGACGCGACGTTCCTGCTGGACGGCGACGGCGCCTGGAGCGCCACCGTGTGCAGCGCGAAGGGCCTCTGCCGGGATCTGTCTGGCCTGAAGGGCCGGACCCTCGACTCCGGCGACTACCGCCTCGTCCTCGGGTTGACGCTCTCCGAGAGCGCCAGCACGACAGACATCTCCGCGGACGGCGTGATTCGTCTGGTCGAGGCAGACGTCGACAGCAGCGTCTCCGAGCCGGGCGCGACCGGCGGCGTGGATCCCGTCGCACCCGCACTCCCCGCGACCGGCGCTCAGCTTCCGCTCCTGCTGATCCTCATCGGGAGCGGTCTGCTGATGGCCGGAGGCATCGTCCTCGCCTCGACACGCCGTCACGCTCGGCCCGCTGACGCGAGGGAGGACCTCTCATGAAGATGACACGCCTGCGCGTGACGGCTCTCCTCATCGCTTTCGGCTGCCTCATCGCGGGTGGCGGTGTCGCCGGGTCGATCGGCAACACCTCGGCGGCGTGGACCGACAGCACATCGGCGTCCGTCGTCGCGACGGGCGGCTCATGGGTTCCGGTGTCCGCGGTCGGCTGCACCGCGATGAACCCGAACGGCACTCCCAAGCCGGGCGGGCGCTGTTCGGTGACCTCGGTCCAGCTCCAAGGTGAATGGGGCAACCCCGGCGCCCGCACACGTGGCTACTCGGTCGTGTTCAACTCGAACGCCGGCGGCGGCTACATCCAGTTCACGATCGATCTCTCCGCCGCGGGTGGGCCGTTCTCGTGGTCGACCGCAGGTCTCGTCGCCCCGGCACAACAAGCCATCCCGAACAACGGCTGGTCCTGTGCCCAGTTGCCCATGCTCACCGCCAAGACCCCCACGAACTGGGGCTGGGGACAGAGCAGCTCGATCTACTTCCAGGTCACCGAAGACCGCTCTTCCACGGGCGCGGTCTGCGGATGAACCCGCCGACACAACCGGCCGCGGTCCCGTTCCGGCACTCCTTCTGGGATATCATCGCCGGTGCCGGTCCCCTCCGCAGAACCGTCGACCGGCAGACGGAGGTATCCCCGGTGCCGGATTCGAAGGTCGCCGTCGTCATCGAGGACGACCCCGACATCCGATCGCTCATCTCCGAGGTGCTCGACCAGGCCGGATTCACGGTGCATCCCGCCGGGACGGGAGTTGACGGGCTCGAGTTGATCCGCGACCACCAGCCGATCGTCACCACGCTCGATGTCAGCCTCCCCGGAATGGACGGGTTCGAGACCGCTCGCCGTATTCGCGCCGTCAGCGACACGTACATCGTCATGCTGACCGCGCGGGCCGACGAGATCGACACTCTCCAAGGGCTCCAGTCCGGAGCGGACGACTACATCACCAAGCCGTTCCGCCCGCGAGAGCTCCGGGCGCGGGTGGAGGCGATGCTGCGGCGTCCGCGGACGCTCGGAAGCGAGGCGACGACGACCGATGCGACTGCGACCGGGCCGATGGCGGCCGTGACGGCGCCGGACGGCGCCGGATGGCTCGACCACAAGGGGCTGCGCCTGCACCCCGACATGAGGGTTGCCAGCGCCGACGGAGCAGATCTGGATCTGACCCGGAGTGAGTTCGACATCCTCCACGATCTTCTCGCGGCCGGCCGGCGCGTGGTGGGAAAGGGCGAGCTCGCGCTGATGCTGCGAGGCGAGAGCCACCTCGGGGTCTCGTACATCAGCGATCACGACACGCGCGCCATCGAGGTGCATGTGGCCAACCTGCGTCGAAAGCTCGGTGAGTCCGCCACGCATCCCCGATGGATCGAGACCGTGCGAGGGATCGGTTACCGGCTGACCCTGTGACAGGATCCGTGGCCCCGCCGCCGGTGTGGGACGACGGCGCTACTCCCCTGCGACGGCGGTGTCGCCACCCGCGAGGTCGCCGGGGGGCTCCGCGAAGATCACCGATGCGTCGACGCTGGTCGACGACCGACGAGCAGCGAGGCTGGCCGCATCTTGAAGCATCAAGGCGTCATAGCCCATATCGAGGCTGACGGCCACTCCGACTCCCAGCACCGGGATCACCGCGCTCCCCCGCTCGGCGAAACCGTCGAGGAGTCGACGTTGGATGCGGCTTGCGACACGGCCGGCTTCGGCGGCGGAATCGGGCTCGAATGCCAGCACCATCGAGTTGTCGGCGCCGTGCCCGACGAGCGCGAAGGTGGGAGCGAACCGGCGGACACCGGCACGGAACTGCGTGCGGAGTGCCTCCTCTTCAGTGCTTCCGAACGCCAGGCTGATCTGGGCGAGGTCGTCCATGCGCATCGCCACGACGGCGAAGATGCGACCCCCCGCTTCGGACCGGGCGGCGACCGTCAGCACCGCCGCTCGGAACGACGTCTCCTCCAGGATCCCTTCCGGGGAGACGCGGAGGAGGTTACCGTCGTGATCCTGCCGCACGGTGACCCGGCCGCTGCGCAGCATCGTGGCGGTCGTGAGCGCGACCAACGTGAGGACGATGGACACGATGCCGGTGATGCTCGAGTTGAGCCACGTTCGGAAGAGGTCGCTGTCGGGTCCAAGGACGGCCAGCACCACGGCCCGAGCGAAGTAGAACACAGCCACGAAAGCGAGCACGATCGTAAAACCGAGCGAGCTCCACATCGCTCCCATGGCGCCCCGCCGGGACTCGAAGGAACCGAGCGCGGCGAACACCGCGATGCCGAGGAACATCAGTTCGGACCCCGCCCACTCTCCGCCACGCGGGCCCGCGAAGAGCGCGGACAGCATCGTCACCACGGCCACGGAGACCACAGCGGCTCCCGGGAGCCTCGTCGCACGGCCATTGAAGGTGCGACACCCGAGCCAGAAGCAGCCGGAAGTGGCCACGAGCGACGCATTGCCGATGGCGATCGCGATCCATGGCTCCGACGCCTGTTGCCACACCAGGTACGCGACGACGGTGAGCATTCCACCCAGGAACGCGAGCGCCCACACCCGTCCCGCGCCCACTTCTCGACGCAGGATCGTCTCGACCAGGTACAGCACTCCCGCTGTGATCGTCACGACCGCCACGATGACGTTCACGGTGAAGAGGTCGATCACGATCGCTTCCCCTCCCTCGTCGTCAGGGCCGGCAGACGAACGATGAACATGGCTCCTTCATGCAGAACGGTGCGAACGGTGATGTCACCGCCGTGCGCGCGGACGATCTCGCGGCTGATCGCGAGACCGAGACCGCTCCCGTGCGTCGTGGAGTTGCGCACGAGGCCGGAGCGGAAGAAGCGCTCGAACAGCCTCGGAAGCTCCGACTCGGCGATCCCGGGCCCGTTGTCGCCGACGGCGAGCCAGACGTGGCTCGCATCACCCGTGAGTCCGACCTCCACGCGGCCGCCAACGTGGTTGTACTTGATGGCGTTGGAGAGGAGGTTGTCCACGACCTGGCGCATCCGGTGAGGATCGGCGATCGCGTGGACCGATTCCACGGCGGACGTGTCGATCTGCACCCGTCGTTCCTGCGCACGCGGGAGGGCCGCTTCCACCGCCGCCTCGACGACGGCGGACAGATCGGTGGGAACGGTGCGGAGGGTGAGTTCGACGCCCTGATGAGAGGCAGCCGATGCAGTGAGGAGGTCGGCGACGATGTCCAGGAGACGACCGGCGTTTCGCTCCACCACCTCGAGGCTCCGACGACTCACGGGCGAGAGCGTGGGATCGTCGAGGGCGAGCTCGACGTAGCCCGTGATGGAGGTGAGAGGGGTACGAAGCTCGTGGGACACCGATGCGATCAGGTCCGCCCGTGCCCGCAGAGCGAGCTCTTCGGCGGTGACATCGAGCGTGACGATCACCATGCCCGCGTCCGAGAGATCCTTGTCGACGAGCCTCCGAGCCGTAGAGCGCAGCGCGCGTCGGCTCTCGTCACCGGGGTCGCCGTGCCAGACCAAGGCGTTCTCGAACACCTCTCCCCGCCGGGCACGAGCCAGCGGCAGATCCTCGTCGTCGAGAGGCGATATGCCATCCGCCGCATACGCGCGCGACGTATCCGCTCTGGCACGCTGCAGTCGACCGTGCGCCTCGTTGGTGACGACCATCGACCCGTCGGGGGTCAAGCGGATCACGCCGAAGTCGACCGCCTGCAGCACCTCGGTCACGAGGTCCTCCTGCCGCCGCGCGCGGTCGACGGAACGCTGCAGGAACAGGGACTGCTTATCGAGGAGGGTGCGTTGAGCCATCGCACGGCGCGACCCGATCGCGGCGATGGTGGCAAGTCCGGCGATCATGACCGGGAACAGGAACGTGCCCGGATTGATCGTCTGGGCCGGGGCCGCGAGGTTCTGAGCCCAGTAGGCGATCGTGATCAGACCGCTGCCGAGGAGCGCTCCCCAGCCGCCGAAGGCGGAGGCGATCCAGATGGCAGGAAAGGCCCACATGAGCCCGAGCGCCGCATCGGGCGCGGCTCCACGCATGAGGACGATCGCCCCGATGTCGGCGAGGGGAAGCACGAGCATCGCGAGCGCGGGAAAACGGTTCCACGGAAGGACGAACGCGGCCCCTGTGGCGACGAACACCACGGTCACGCCCAGGATGAGCAGGATTCCGTCGGCAACGGCGTCGAAGATCACGACGAGGATGGCCGCCAGCAAGACCACCGAACCGAGGAGCACCTGGTTGAGCAACAGCGATCGATCGCGTCCGCGGCCGATGATGCCGGTCGGGCTCGCTGCCGCGCTGATGATCACCTTCTGACGTTACAGCCAACCGCCGGGCCAGACGAGGAAGGGGCCGCGACCAATTGGTCGCGGCCCCCATTGAGCGTGTCCGATCAGCGACCGGAGAGCTTCTCACGCAGTGCGGCCAGCGCCTCGTCGTCGGCGAGCGTTCCGCCGGCGTTCGAGGAGTCGGACGAGAACGAGGATCCGCCGGTCTCGGCCGGAGCAGCTGCCTCGGCCTCGAGCGCCTTCGCGACGGCGGCCTTGTGCTGCTCCCAGCGAGCCTGGGCAGCGGCGTACTCCTGCTCCCACTTCTCGCGCTGAGCGTCGAAGCCCTCGAGCCAGGCGCCCGACTCGGGGTCGAAGCCCTCGGGGTACTTGTACTCGCCGTTCTCGTCGTACTCGGTCGCCATGCCGTAGAGGGCCGGGTCGAACTCGGTGCCGTTCGGGTCGACCGACTCGTTCGCCTGCTTCAGCGAGAGCGAGATGCGGCGGCGCTCGAGGTCGATGTCGATGATCTTGACGAAGACCTCTTCACCGACGGAGACGACCTGCTCGGCGAGCTCGACGTGCTTGCCCGAGAGCTCCGAGATGTGCACGAGGCCCTCGATGCCGTCGGCGACGCGGACGAATGCACCGAACGGGACCAGCTTGGTGACCTTGCCCGGAGCGACCTGACCGATCGCGTGGGTACGGGCGAAGACCTGCCACGGGTCCTCCTGCGTCGCCTTCAGCGACAGCGAAACGCGCTCGCGGTCGAGGTCGACCTCGAGGATCTCGACGGTGACCTCCTGGCCCACCTCGACGACCTCAGAGGCGTGCTCGATGTGCTTCCACGAGAGCTCGGAGACGTGGACGAGACCGTCGACACCGCCGAGGTCGACGAACGCACCGAAGTTGACGATCGACGACACGACACCCTTGCGAACCTGACCCTTGTGCAGGTTGTTGAGGAACGTGGTGCGCGACTCGGACTGCGTCTGCTCGAGGAGCGCGCGACGCGAGAGGACCACGTTGTTGCGGTTCTTGTCGAGCTCGAGGATCTTCGCCTCGATCTCCTGGCCGAGGTACGGGGTGAGGTCGCGCACACGACGCAGCTCGATGAGCGAGGCGGGAAGGAAGCCGCGGAGGCCGATGTCGACGATGAGGCCACCCTTGACGACCTCGATGACCGATCCGGTGACGACGCCGTCGTTCTCCTTGATCTTCTCGACATCGCCCCACGCGCGCTCGTACTGAGCACGCTTCTTGGACAGGATGAGACGGCCTTCCTTGTCCTCCTTCTGGAGAACCAGGGCCTCGACCTCGTCGCCGACCTTGACGACCTCGTTCGGGTCTACGTCGTGCTTGATGGAGAGCTCACGCGAGGGGATGACGCCCTCGGTCTTGTAGCCGACGTCGAGGAGCACCTCGTCGCGGTCGATCTTCACCACGGTGCCTTCGATGAGGTCGCCGTCGTTGAAGAACTTCAGGGTCTTCTCGACCGCGGCCAGGAAGTCCTCAGCAGATCCGATGTCGTTGATAGCGACCTGCTTGGTGGCCGGGGCGGTCGTTGCGGTAGTCATGTAGTGGGTTGTCCTTGTTGGGTTGGGTGTCGGGCTGCGGCCCCGAAGCGGACGCTTCTTCCTCCCTCGTGGACGAGCGAAGCACGGCAGCAGCGGTGTGAATGGGATTTGCGTGTCACGGACGCATGGCGAAATCACCACAAGCGTGACACTCCAGGGTATCAGAACCGCTCCCCCGCCAGGCAAGACCGAACGCCGGCGGCGGAGGCTCGTCCCTCACGCGGTCGACGGCGGCTGCGACTGACCGTCGAGATACCACCAGCGGACACCGTCGGAGCGGAACCTGCTGCGTTCGACGAGCTCTCCCCGCGATCCATCCGCGGCGTCGCGCCAACGTGCGCGAAAGGCGACGACTCCTCGTCGGTCCCCCGGCGAGCCACCTTCCAGCGTGTCGACGATGAGCCCTTCCCAGACCAGGTGGTCGTCGAGTTCGAGCCGTACGGGCCGGGTCGCTGGGTGCCAGGTTCGGAGGAGGTGGTCTCGGTCGCGAAGCGCGAACGCAGAGTACCGCGACCTCATCAGCGTCTCGGCCGACGGCGCGTCCGCACCCCGCAGCCACGGTCCGCAGCAGTCGCCGAACCGGCCGCCACCGCACGGGCACGACGCGTCATCGGCAAGCTGCCGCCGCGTTCCGCGCGAGAAGGCGCTGCCCGTCGGCCCCGTCACGTCATCCATTCCCTCGACTCTATGAGAGGGCGGCCGGGGAACCTTCGTGGCGGCTCCCGTTGGTGGTTAGCAGCCGGGGGCGTGGGGGGTTTCGTGGCAGGTGTGTTGGACGAGGGCGGTGTGGGCTTCGAGGATGGTGATGCGGGTGGTGTGGGCGGGGATGTCGAGTAGTCCGGGGACGCGGGTCCATCC